>NZ_CP128846.1:6024000-6684500 GCF_030388665.1 Streptomyces flavofungini
ACGATCGCGCCGGTGCGCAGATCGAGCACGCGCGCGCTACCGCTGGCGCCCCCGGCGACGTACAGCAGCCCGTCCCGCCCGACCTTCATCCCGACGGCGGGCACCCCGGGCACGCCCGGGTGCAGCAACTCCCCTCGCCCGGTGCGCAGATCGGCCCGGTACACGGCCCCGGTGCCGAGCGAGCCCAGATAGGCGTACGGCGCTCTCCCGATGGCGATGCCCTCGGGGCGGAACCCGTTGGGCAGCGGGAAGGTGGCGGGCCAGCCGCCGCCCCCGGACGCGGCGCGCGCGGAGGCGGTGCCCGTACCCGCGGCGAGGGCGGCCGCGGAGGCGACCGCGCCGACGAGCACGGCGCGACGGCGCGGACCGGACTGCTCGGCCCCACGGGTCGAAGGGGTCTGTGGGATCTGTGGGCTCATGGCTCAACTCTCCGTATCAACTGCAAGGAAGGAGACGAACTCCCCTTCAGCTTCGGTGAGCAGAGCCCACTTGGGTACCCGGAGTTCCCGCCGGTATCGCGGGTTCACCGGGCGAACGGAATCAGGCGCCGGACGGCTTGATCTCCCCCGCGAACACGATGACCTGGTCGATGAGGCTCCGCCGCAGATGCACCACATCCGTACCCGCGAGCCGCGGCCCCCCGTCCGGCGTGGTGAACACCCACTGATACCGGGCCCACTCGTCCGGCATGTCCACCGCGGAACACCGCACCATGGTCCCGGCCCCCGCCGGATGCCGCCGAAGATCCAGCACGAACCGCTCGACCTCCTCGATCCCCTCCCGCCGCCCGAGCGGCCCCCAGAAGACCACGTCCGAAGTCAGGGCCTGCGAGAGCAGAGTCGTCACCCGACTGTCGTCCGGAGCGTTGAAGGCGGAGATGAACATGTCGATCGCGGACTGCGCGGCCTCTTCCTGCATGCATCAGTAGTACCAGCATTCGTCGGCGAACTCGCCCCCACCGCCGCGTTCCCCGGCCTGGTTGAAGCCTGGTGGGCCGGGAGTCCCGACAACTCAGCAGGCTGGCTCAGCCCATCGTTTTCCTCAGTCGTGCGCGCAACACGCATCGTCTCGGATCTCCGTGGCGTGCCTCGCCGCTCGGGCGATGGCGCCCCGGACGACGCCAACGCGTAAACGATCAGTAAGTGAGAACCACCTGGCTGTGCTGCTTGTTGATGACGTGACCTGTGGGAAGGCTGGTGTCTGGTGCCGTGATGGGGTGCAGGCTCAGGTGCGGAATTGTGGTGCGGTCGGCTCCCCAGGCGGTGACCTGGGCAGTGAGCCGGTGGGCGAGTTCGGGGCCGTTGGGGCCGTAGCTGGCCGCGCCGAGGCGGGACGGCCGCTCGGCGTCCTGGTCATCACGTTCGGTGCGGTAGCGCACGAACCAGCAGCCCGGCTCGTCGAGTTCACGCAGCAGAGCGGGCAAGCGCCGGGTGAGGATCTGGTCCATGGCGTGCGGGTGGATGAACAGCTTGGCCTGGATCCAAAGCTGCTGTGTGTCGCCGGGGTTGGGCAGCATCTGGTTGGTCACGACGGGGGCGGAGGTGAGATCGGGGTGGGGTTGGGGTGGCCGCGTGGAGGTGAGGGGCACGGTGAACTCGTGGGCGTGGCCGATCCAGTTCAGTGCGGCATCGGTCGCTGCTTCCGCCAGTTCGGCGTTCGGGTGCCGCTGGCGGTGGCGGTGCAGTAGTCGCGCGAGCAGCGCCGCGCGCAGGTCCAGGCGCAAGGTGCGGTCGTCGTCACGCAGGTCGACCACTGGCGGGCACTTCCAGGCCCGCATCCATTCCGCCAGGGCCTCGCGCCATTCCGGCCGGTAGGGGCCGGGGGGAAGGCCCGACCGCTATGTCCACCGGGCGCATATCTGCCACGCCCACTCGCGGTGCGATGGCGGCGGCGACCTTGCTCGACGCCGCTTCTGCGGGCGGGACTGTCAGGGCGGCCGGGGCCAACACAGAGAACGGGTCGAGTTCGGCCAGCCTGGGAACAGCCATGAATACCGTCTTGCTGTCGCTCAACTCCCCGTACCCGTACGGGGAGTTGAGCCTTGTCCGGTGCGGCTTTCGTCCTCGGCCCCGCGTCAGGCGGATAGCGTCGCCAGCCGGCCCGCCGCTTGGGAAGACCCCTTGAAGTTCGGGATCCGGCCGTGGGCGGAGCCGTCGTGCACCGCCCCCGCGGAGTCGAGCAGGTCCCAGACCCGCTCGCGTATCAGTTGCTTGTCCCGATCCACAGTCGTGGGCATGGCGCTGCTTCCCTTCACGCCGTTTCCATCAGGGCCGGTAAGTGGTCCTGTGCTTCCTGGACCGCCGGTTCATCCCGCCAGTTACGCAATTCTCGGGCGGTGCGGACGACGTTCTGGCCTGGAACCCCGAAAGGGCTCGACCCCTATGCCGAACGACTCAAGCGCATCGCTGCCTCAGTCGTGCGCGCCGCCCGCTTGATCCCGGATCTCCGTGTTGACGGTCACGACGGGGGCGCAGAAGCAGTAGGTGCCGGTGGTGGGGGACTTGTGATAAACGTGGTTCCGGATGAACTGCTGCGTGTCGTCGGCGTCGCCCTCGCAGTGGCGGCGGTACGCCTCATTCTTCGGACCCTGCTCGGCGATGGCCATGTCGACGGCCTTGATGGACCGTTTGCTGGCGGCGAGAACGGCGTCCTTGTCTGCCTCGCCGGGTTTCAGCCAATCGAAGGTGTATGCGAGGTCCGTCGGCAGCGCGGCTTCCGGCCGCCCGTATGCGGTCGTCACGGCAGCGCAAGGGTCGCACGATGGCGCTTTACGATCGGCTCGCGGTGAGGCGAAGCGTCCGTGGAGCGAACCAAACTGGCCATTGAGGGGAGAGGTGGGGCTAAACCTGGGTTGACCGGTACGAAAGCGCTCCGGTTTGATCATTCGCACCCGCTACTGACCAAGGCGGGTGTGGAAGCGGCCGCATCCGTCCAAAGATCACGGCCGCTCCACCCGTGTGAAACACACATCGGGAGAATACGTGAGACGCAACATCCTGCGCGCGAGCGCTGCCACTGCTATGGCTGCGGTCGCCTTCGGTATCGCCGCCCCGGCGGCTTCGGCCGTCGAGCACCAGCGCGCCGAGTCCCGCGTCGCCGCCACGGCGCCGGCAGGGCCCGTCCTGACCGCCGCAGAGGCCCGCACCCTGCTGGCCGCGCCCGAGTTCCGTGCCGAACTCACCCCGGCCGCCCTGGCCAGCCTCACGGCCGTAGCCGAGGGCACCGCCGCCGAAAAGCAGCAGCGGGCGGCCCAGGCAAGCGCAGCCGGGGCGCTGTGAAAACTGATCAAGAGGGCCGGCCCGGGGACCGTCAAGGCGGCGAAGAAGGCCGCCAAGAAGTACAACAAGTTCCGGGACTGGGTGAACGACCTCAAGTGGTGGAACCCGATCAAGCTCGCCTGGAAGGCTGCGGGTGCTGAGCTTCAGTACCGGATGTGGAAGTACATCCACGACCAGGTCGGCTGACACGCGCGAATAGCGGGGCCGGACGCGCACACTCGTGTCCGGCCCCCACGGCCACCTCCTGCAAGGACCCCACCATGACTTCCTCCTCGCCCCCTCCCCCTGGCGAGACGGCCGGACCGTCGCCCGGGAACCGCACTGAGACCGTCTTCAGCGCCTTCCTCTTCGTCGCCTTCGCCGGTTTCCTGTGTCTCTTCGTCGCCGACGCTCGGCACAACGACGCTCTTGCCGACATCGGCCGGGTCCTCCACTGGGCATCCGGAGTCGGCATCCTCGCCACCATCGCCCTCACACGCACCGCGCTGCGCTCCTGGAGGTCCGGCTTCGACTGGATATTCGCCGCCGTGTGGATTGCCCTCACAGTCCTCACGTGGGTCAACGGCGACCTGTAGCCCCAGGGCCGACGCTGTCGGCCCAGCCGCTGGCAGACCAAGCCGGACCTGCCGCAGTACGAGTATGAGAAGGCGACAGTTCCCCATGCCCGAGGCGCCCCGCAGCGAGCCGCATCCCTTTCCTCGGCCGACGCGACAGGACCGGACACCGGTGCCACCAGTTCCTGCGCACAGGCCAGGGCTGGTGCGTGCCCCCTCCGGCTCCCTCTACCACGAACAGGGCAGGACTCCCCGCGTCGGCAAGCGCACCTGGTGGACGGAATTCCTGCTGGTCCCGGGCCTGATCGTGGCAGCCCTGCTGGCCACAACGGGAATCGAAATCGCCATCGCGTCCGTGGCGGAGGCCAATCCTCCAGCAGCGGACAGCGATGACATCTTCACCAACCCGCTGGCCAACGTGACGGCACTGCTGATCGGACTCGCTGCCTGCATCCCCGCCGTCTGGTTCGGCGTGCGCTGGGCCAGCCACCGTCTGCCCGGCACCCTCTCCTCTGTCACCGGCGGACTGCGCTGGGGCTGGCTGAGCCGCTGCTCCGCCGTGGCCTTCGCCCTGATGGCCGTGCAACTGGGGCTGCTCCTTGCCTGGACGTGGGACACCGACACCGGGGCCACTCTGGAACGGGACTTCCCCGGCTGGCCCGCCCTCTTGCTGAGCCTGGCCGTCCTGTGCGCGGTCGTTCCCTTCCAGGCCGCCGCCGAGGAGTACGTGTTTCGGGGCTGGGTGGTCCAACTGATCGGCCAGCTCATGCGTTCCCGATGGCCCGGCATCGTGCTCGCCTCACTGCTGTTCGCGCTGGCCCACGGCCTGGGCGAACGCTCCGGCTTCGCCCTGCTGTTCTACTCCGCGCTGTGGTGGGGATGGCTGGTGATCCGCACCGGCGGCCTGGAAGCGGTCATCGCGCTCCACACCGCCAACAACGTGCTGAGCCTCGTGCTGGCAGCCGCCTTCGGTGAACTCGCTGACAGCAGCACCGCAGCCGACGCCCCCTGGCAAGCCCTAGCACTCGAACTCGTCTTCGCCCCGCTGTACTGCCTGATCGCCGCACGCCTCTCCGACCGTCACGGAATGGCCCGCCAGACCCCATGACACCCGCGCGCCCGGCGACACCGCTCGTGCCGTCTGGGGCTTCGACTTGACCGAGATCACCCTCGTCTTGGAGCTTCGACGCCGTCTGGGAGACGGCCGAACCCGTGGAGGGCGCCTGATGGCACGGACCGAGTACGACGACGACCCCGACGCCCCCGAACCCAACAGCCTCGTCGTGGCTGCCTCCGCCGTCGTGGTCGACGGCCAGGGGCGGGTGCTGCTGCAGCGGCGCTCGGACAGTGGGCTGTGGGCCCTGCCGGGAGGCGGCATGGAGATGACCGACAGCCTGCCCGGCGCGGCCGTCCGCGAGGTCAAGGAGGAGACCGGTCTCGACGTGGAGATCACTGGTCTGGTCGGCACGTACACCGACCCGAAGCACGTCTCGCGTACAGCGACGGCGAGGTGCGCCGCCAGTTCAACGTCTGCTTCCGGGCCAGGCTCGTCGGCGGGACGCTGCGTGTCTCCGACGAGTCGCTGGAGGTGCGCTGGGTCGCCGCTGCGGACCTCGGGTCCCTGGACATGCACCACACGCAGCGGCTCAGGCTGCTGCACGCGCTGGAGGAGCGCCGGGCACCTCATCTCGGGTGAGGCGCCCTGCGCTTTCGCTGTTTGAGACTTTTTCCCCTTTGGGCCTTGCTGGCCAGGCATGATCCGGGAAAAGTCCCCAGAGCAACTTCAATGAAATGCTGGAACCCACGAGTGGGCGACGGCAGCGGCCTCGCCCCGACCGTGCTCCTGGGAGGCCCTCGTGAAGTTTCTGCTCGAAGTTGAAGTCGATGTCGACGACGCCGCGTCGGCGGAGGACGCCACCCGGGAGCTGGGGCGCATCCTCCGCTACTGGGCGGGGAGCCTGAAGTACTACGCCCTGGAGCCCGGGGTCGGTGAGGCCGTGCTCGACTCGGGGCACCGGGAGGTCGGGCGGTGGACGATCGTGGGGAGTTGAGGGGCCGTCCCGCCCTGCCCGTGCCCCGGGGTGGGGGTGTCAGGTCCGGCGGGGCGCGCCCGTGGAGCCGCGCACCATCAGTTCGCCGTGCACCGTCGCGATGCCGCCGGGCGGCTCCTCCTCGCGGCCCATGGCGATGCGGCCGGCCCGCGCCCCCGCCTCGTACAGCGGAAGGCGGACCGTCGTCAGAGCGGGCACCGCGTCGATGCTGAAGGGGAGGTCGTCGAAGCCCGCCACCGAGACGTCCCCCGGGATGGAGAGGCCGCGGTCGCGCAGGGCGGCGCAGGCGCCCAGGGCCACCGTGTCGTTGGCGGCGACGACGGCCGTCAACTCGGGTGCGCGGCGCAGGAGTTCGAGGGTGGCGTCGTAGCCGGAGCGGCGGTCGTAGGGGCCGTGCAGGGTCAGGCGGGGGTCGTCGGGGACGCCCGCCGCGGCGAGGGCCTCCTGGTGGCCCTCCAGGCGGTGCCGGGTCGTGGTGCGCTCCGTGGGGCCCGCGATGTAGCCGATGCGGCGGTGGCCGAGGCCGATGAGGTGGTCGGTGAGGCGCCGCCCGCCGCCCCGGTTGTCGAAGGTCAGGGCCACCGCGTCCGGGGCCTCCTCGGCGGGCGGCCGCCCGCACAGCACCACCTGTGAGCCCGCCTCGCCGAGCCGCCGCAGCTTGCCGCCGATCGCCGCCGCGTGCGGGGCGCTCTCGATGGCGCCGCCCGTCACCACGACGGCCGCGGCCCGCTGGCGCTGGAGCAGGGTCAGGTACGTCAGCTCGCGCTCGGGGGAGCCGCCGGTGTTGCAGACCACCGCCATGCGCTCGCCTCCGGCCCGCCCGCCCGGTCCTGTGATCTCCGACTGCACCGCGCTCGCCATGATCCCGAAGAACGGGTCGGCGATGTCGTTGACCAGGATGCCCACCAGGTCCGACGTCGCGGCGGCCAGTGAGCTCGCGGGGCCGTTGAGCACGTAGTCCAGGTCGTCCACCGCGCGCAGCACGCGCTCCCGCGTCGCCGCGGCGACGGGGTAGTTGCCGTTCAGTACGCGGGACACGGTGGCGGGGGACACCTGGGCGCGAGCCGCCACGTCCGCCAGGGTCACGGTCATCTGTTGGCCTCCGGTCTTGTACGAACCTTGTCCGGCAGGCTAGCTTCTCCCCAATAGAAAGCGCTTGCTACGCAGGGAGTGCCGTACGGGACGCAAGAACCCCGCCGTCCTCACTGCCCTCACTGTCATCACTCCCATCAACGCCACCACTGCCTCCAGCCCCGCCCCTCGGCTCACCGCCCCCGCCCACCGGCCGCGCGCCCAGCGCCCCGCGCCTACGGAGGAATCCACGTGACACGCGAGACGGTCCGCATCGCCATGAACGGCGTGACGGGACGCATGGGTCACCGCCAGCACCTGGTCCGCTCGATCCTCGCCCTGCGCGAGCAGGGCGGCCTCGACCTGGGCGACGGCACCCGGCTGTGGCCGGAGCCGGTCCTCGTGGGCCGCAGGGAGCACGCGCTGCGCGAGCTCGCCGAGCGGCACGGCCTCACCCACTGGTCGACCGACCTGGACGCCGTCCTCGCCGACCCCGCGGTCGACATCTACTTCGACGCGCAGGTCACCTCGGCCCGCGAGGAGGCGATCCTGAAGGCGCTCGCCGCGGGCAAGCACGTCTACACCGAGAAGCCCTCCGCCACGTCCTTCGCCGCCGCCCTCGACCTCGCCCGGCGCGCCCGGGACGCGGGCGTCAAGCACGGCGTCGTTCAGGACAAGCTCTTCCTGCCGGGCCTGCGCAAGCTGAAGCGTCTGGTGGACGGCGGCTTCTTCGGGCAGATCCTGTCCGTGCGCGGCGAGTTCGGCTACTGGGTCTTCGAGGGCGACTGGCAGGAGGCGCAGCGCCCGTCGTGGAACTACCGCAGCGAGGACGGCGGCGGCATCGTCGTCGACATGTTCCCGCACTGGGAGTACGTCCTGCACGAGCTGTTCGGCCGGGTGCGCTCCGTGCAGGCGCTCGCCGTCACCCATGTGCCGCAGCGCTGGGACGAGCGCGGCAAGCCGTACGACGCGACGGCGGACGACGCCGCGTACGGCGTCTTCGAGCTGGACGGGG
The DNA here is from genome assembly GCF_030388665.1 of Streptomyces flavofungini. Taxonomy (NCBI): domain Bacteria; kingdom Bacillati; phylum Actinomycetota; class Actinomycetes; order Kitasatosporales; family Streptomycetaceae; genus Streptomyces; species Streptomyces flavofungini. The sequence continues at coordinate 6,031,970 of NZ_CP128846.1, forward strand.
GCGCCGTCGCGCAGATCAACTCGTCCTGGACGGTGCGGGTGCACCGCGACGAGCTGGTGGAGTTCCAGGTCGACGGCACCGAGGGCTCGGCCGTCGCGGGCCTGCGCGGCTGCCGCTTCCAGCACCGCGCGGCCACGCCCAAGCCGGTGTGGAACCCCGACCTGCCCGCCGCGCACTCCTTCCGCGACCAGTGGCAGGAGGTCCCCGACAACGAGGAGTTCGACAACGGCTTCAAGGCCCAGTGGGAGCTGTTCCTGCGGCACGTGTACGCCGACGCGCCCTACCGCTGGGACCTGTTCGCGGGCGCGCGGGGCGTGCAGCTGGCGGAGCTGGGGCTGCGGTCGTCGGCGGAGGGGCGCCGGATCGACGTACCGGAGGTGGTCCTGTGAACCCGGCGAGCGTACCCCCCGAGCCCCCCTCGCCCGCCGAGCCGTCCCCGGCCCCCGCGCCCTCCCCGGCCCCCCTGCGCTCCCGCGTCGTCTACGCCGCCGCCCACGTCGTCGCCGACCCGCGCGCCGACGTGTCCCCCGACCACCCCGCAGCCGTCGACTGGGACGCCACCCTCGCCTTCCGCCGCCACCTGTGGGCGCACGGCCTCGGTGTCGCCGAGGCCATGGACACCGCGCAGCGCGGCATGGGCCTGGACTGGGCGGGCGCGGCCGAGCTGATCCGGCGGTCGGCGGCGGAGGCCGCGGCGGTCGGCGGCCGGATCGCGTGCGGCGTCGGCACGGACCAGCTGACCTCGCCCACGGCGACCCTCACCGACGTACGGCACGCGTACGAGGAGCAGCTGGCGCTGGTGGAGGGGGTGGGCGCGCGGGCGATCCTGATGGCGTCGCGGGCCCTGGCGGCGACGGCCGAAGGACCGGACGACTACCTGGCGACGTACGACGGACTGCTCCGCCAGGCCACCGCCCCGGTGATCCTGCACTGGCTCGGCCCGATGTTCGACCCGGCACTCGCGGGCTACTGGGGCTCGGCCGACCTGGACGCGGCCACGGACACGTTCCTGGAGGTGATCGCCGCGCACCCCGGCAAGGTGGACGGCGTGAAGATCTCGCTCCTGGACGCGGACCGCGAGGTCGCCCTGCGCCGCCGCCTCCCGGCCGGGGTGCGCTGCTACACGGGCGACGACTTCCACTACCCCGACCTGATCGCGGGCGACGACCAGGGCCACAGCGACGCCCTCCTCGGCGTCTTCGACCCGCTGGCCCCCCTCGCGGCCCGAGCGGTACGCGCCCTCGACGCCGACGACCCCAAGGCCTTCCACGAACTCCTCGACCCCACCGTCGAGCTGGCCCGCCACCTCTTCGCGCCGCCCACCCGCTTCTACAAGACGGGCGTGGTCCTCCTCGCCTGGCTCGCCGGACACCAGAACCACTTCACGATGGTCGGTGGCTGGCAGTCGGCCCGCTCCCTGCCGCACCTCACCCGCGCCCACGAACTCGCCGCGACCCTCTCCCTCTTCCCCGACCCGGACCTGGCCGCGCACCGCATGCGCACGCTCCAGGAGATCCACGGAGTCACCCCATGACACCACCCCCGCCCCGCGCCCCGGCCGACTTCAGCATCAACCAGATGACGGTCAAGCAGCTCTCCCTGCCCGAACTCGTCACCGCCTGCGCCGACTTGGGCGTACGGAGCGTCGGTCTGTGGCGCGAGCCGGTCCAGGAGTACGGGGTGGAGGCGGCCGCGAAGCTGGTGCGGGGCGCCGGACTGACCGTCACCACCCTCTGCCGGGGCGGCTTCTTCACCGCCCACGACCCCGCCGAACGGGCCCGCGCCCTCGCCGACAACCGCGCCGCCATCGACGAGGCCGCGACCCTCGGCACCGACACCCTGGTCCTCGTCTCCGGCGGCCTCCCCGCCGGCGACCGGGACCGCGACCTGCCCGCCGCCCGCGAACGCGTCGCCGACGCCCTCGCCGAGCTCGCCCCGCACGCCGCCACCCGCGGCGTCCGCCTCGCCGTCGAACCCCTCCACCCCATGTACGCCGCCGACCGCTGCGTCGTCTCCACCCTCACCCAGGCCCTCGACCTGGCCGAACGCTTCCCCGCCGACCAGGTCGGCGTCTGCGCCGACACGTACCACATCTGGTGGGACGACCAGGCCCCCACCGCCCTCACCCGCGCCGCCGCCACCGGCCGCCTGCACGCCCTCCAACTCGCCGACTGGACCACGCCCCTGCCCCACGGCGTCCTCACCGGCCGCGGCCAACTCGGCGACGGCACCATCGACTTCCCCCACTGGCGCCACCTCGCCGAGACCTCCGGCTACACCGGCCCGATCGAGGTCGAACTCTTCAACGACGCCCTGTGGGCGGCGGACGGCAGGGAGGTGCTGGGGGAGACGGTGCGGAGGTATCTGGAGCACGCCTGCTGACGGCCGGGGCGGGCGGGTCCCGGCGGGGTGCTACTTCCTCCCGCCGCCCAGGATGTTCCCCAGCAGGTCCCCCAGATCGAACCCGTCGCCCCGGCCCCCGGCCGGGCCCGCGCCCGGCGCCGCGCCGGGGGGAGTCGGTGCCGACGCCCCGGGCGACCTGGTCTTCTGCGCACGCTTCGTGAGCACCGCGAGGACCACCGGGATCAGGAGTTCCACCGCGCGCGTCACCGTCGCCACGGGGAGGCCGGTCTTCTTCGCCACCGCGTTCGCGACGGGGCGGCTCAGCTTGCCGAGCATGCCCGCCATGACGCCGCCGCCGAGCAGGCCGCCGAGGCCGCCGCCCAGGGTGGCCACGCCCTGGAGCGGGGCCTCCTCCGTGAAGGCCTGGCGCACCTCGGCCGCCTCCGCCGGGTCGGCCGCCCGGGCCTTGTCCTGGAGGGTGCCCGAGAGCGTCGAGACCGTCTGGCCCACGACTGCCTGCGCGCCGGCCGGGTCCGTGCCGAGCACGTCGGCGATCTCCTGGAGCCTGTCGTCGCCCAGCTCGGCCAGCACGTCCTGCTCGAATGAGGTGTCGTCGCCCATGGGTGAAACGCTACGTCCGTGGGGGTTTGTCGGCACGCCGAAATCTTCCGGGGGAACTTGCCGAAGCCGTGCAACCCTTCCGCCACCATGCGTGTCGTACTGGGTGTCAGAAGCTCTGGAGGGGGGATCTGGGGGGATCCGGGGAGCATCTGACAAGGGGAGGGAAACCGAGGGGGCCCAGTCGACGGACAGGGCCCCCTCGAAACGTTCCCGGGGCGGTCTCCGCCTCCCAGGCGGTCAGCTCCGGCTCAGGCGGCCAGTCGCCTCCCAGGTGGTCAGCCCCGGCTCAGGCGGCCAGCCGCCCCCCCGGCGGTCAGCCCCGGATCAGAAGAAGACCCCGCACGTCAGCAGCGCGTTCGCGTACGGACTCGCCTCCCCGGTCCGCACCACGAGCCGCGCCCCCGCCGACCGCTCCTTCAGCTCCTGATGCGGGACCAGCCCGAGCGCCGCCCCCGGAAACCGCCGCTCCAACAACGCCGCCGTCCCCGGATTCGCCTCCCGCACCTCCCGCGCCGCCACCGCGCCCTCCACCACGAGCTCCGCGAGCAGCCCGTCCAGGACCTGCGCGAACGACGGCACCCCGGCGACGAACGCCAGATCCACCACCCGCGGCCCCGCCGGAACCGGCATCCCCGCGTCGCACACCAGGACCAGATCGCCGTGCCCCAGCTCGGCCAGCGCGCCCGACAGATGGCGGTTGAGTACCCCGGCCTTCCTCACAGCGCGGCCACCTCGGCACCCGACGGATACGACACCTGAGCACCCGCCCGCGTCACCGCGAGCGCCCCCACCCTCGCCGCGTACCGCGCCGCCGCCTCCAGGCCCTCACCCGCGCCGAGCCGCCACGCGAGCGCCGCCGTGAACGCGTCCCCGGCCCCCGTCGTGTCCACGGCCTCCACCTTCACCGAAGGCACCCGCGCCACCCCGTCAGGGCCCGCCACCAGCGCGCCCGCACCGCCGAGGGTCACCACCACCGACCTCGGGCCGAGCGCGAGGAGCCCCTTCGCCCACTCCTCGGGCGAATCCGGCACGTCCGCCCCGGCGCCCCCGAGGATCACCCGCGCCTCGTGCTCGTTCACGACCAGGGGATCGCAGGCCGCGAGGACCTCGTCCGGCAGCGGCGCGGGCGGCGACGGATTCAGGACCAGGCGCGTGCCCCCGGGCAGCACGCGCACCACCTCCGCGACCGTGTCCAGAGGGATCTCCAACTGCACCGACACCACCCGGGCCGCCTGCAAGAGGCTCCCGGCCGCGCGCACGTCCTCCGGTGTCAGACGCGAGTTGGCGCCCGGCGCCACCACGATGCTGTTGTCGCCCGACGGATCCACCGTGATCAGCGCGACCCCGGTCGGCGCGCCGCCCACCAGGACCCCCACCGTGTCCACGCCCGCCGACCGCTGCGAGTCGAGGAGCAGCCGGCCGTACGCGTCGTCGCCGACCCGGGCGAGCAGCGCCGTCCGCGCCCTGAGACGGGCCGCCGCCACCGCCTGGTTCGCGCCCTTGCCGCCCGGATGGACGGCCAGGTCCGAGCCGAGGACCGTCTCACCGGCGCCCGGCCGCCGCTCGACTGCCGTCACCAGGTCGGCGTTCGCCGAGCCCACGACCAGCAGGTCGTAGTCATGCATCGTGGTTCTGCCTTTCCCGAGTTCCCCGTGCTGTGTCGACACACCCGTACGCGCACGGCATCCGTACGCGTACGAGGCCTCACTTGAACCGTGCCACGTTCTTCTCCGTGACCACCTTCACCGGCACCTTCACCACGGCGGCGGGCTCGTTGTCGTCCTTGTCGTCCGCCGCGCGGATCGCGTTGCGCACCGCGATCCGGCCCAGCTCCGCGGGCTGCTGCGCCACCGACGCGTACAACGTCCCCGCCTCCACCGCCTTCAGGCCGTCGGGCGTGCCGTCGAAGCCGACCACCGACACCGACCTGCCCGCCTTGTCGCCGAGCGCCTTCACCGCGCCGAGCGCCATCTCGTCGTTCTCCGCGAAGACGCCGTCGACACCCGGATTGCCCTGCAGCAGGTTCGTCATCACGTCCAGGCCCTTGGTGCGGTCGAAGTCCGCGGGCTGCTTGGCCACGACCTTGATGCCGGGGAACTCCTTGATGCCCTCGGCGAAGCCCTGCCCGCGCTCCCGGCTCGCGGAGGTGCCCGCGGTGCCCTGGAGGACGACGACCTCGCCCTTGCCGCCGAGCTTGTCGGCGAGGGCCTTCGCGGCCTGCCTGCCGCCCGCGACGTTGTCGGAGGCCACGAGGGTGGCGACGTCCGCCTTGTTCACGCCGCGGTCGGCGGCGACGACGGGGATGTCCGCCTTGTTCGCGGCCCGGACGGCCGGGCCCACGGCGTCGGAGTCGACCGGGTTGACGATGACGGCCTTCATGCTCTCGCTGGTGAAGTTCTGGAGCTGGTTGGCCTGTTGGGACGCGTCGTTCTGGGCGTCCGTGACGGTCAGGTCGACGCCCGCCTTCTCGGCCTCCGCCTGCGCGCCCTCCTTCATCTGGACGAAGAAGGGGTTGTTGAGGGTGGACAGGGACAGGCCGATCTTCGTCGACGTACCGGACGAGCCGGAGTTGAAGAGGGACACCGCGGCGATCACGGCGGCCGCGACCACGGCCGCGAGCGTGTACTTCAGGGCCTGGGGGCCCTTGCGGCCGGATCCGGACGAGGTGCTGCCGACGGCGCCGCCGCCGCCCGCGCCCGCCCCGGCCTTCCTGCGCAGCGTGTCCAGGAGCACCGCCAGCGCGATCACGACACCGATGACGACCTGCTGCCAGAACGCCGACACGGAAAGGAGGTTGAGGCCGTTGCGCAGCACCGCGAGGATCAGCGCGCCGATGAGCGTCCCCGACGCCTTGCCGACACCGCCCGCGAGGCTCGCGCCGCCGATGACGACCGCGGCGATCGCGTCCAGCTCGTAGCCCTGCGCGGCCTGCGGCTGCGCGGACACCAGGCGGGAGGCGAGCACGATGCCCGCGACGGCCGCGAACAGGCCGGACAGGGCGTAGATGATGATCTTCTGGCGCTTGACGCGGAGACCCGAGAGGCGCGCCGCCTCCTCGTTGCCGCCGATCGCGTACATCGAGCGGCCGATGTACGTACGCGTCAGGATCAGGGCCGTGATCAGCCCCATCGCCACCATCACGAGCACCGGCACCGGCAGCCAGCCGCCGAGGGTGTCACCGACCTTGGAGACCGACTCCGGGAACGCGATGGGGGAGCCCTGCGAGATCACCAGGGACAGGCCGCGGCCGATCGACAGCATCGCGAGCGTCGCGATGAAGGGCGGCAGCTTCCCGTACGAGACGAGCACGCCGTTGACCAGACCGCACGCGATGCCCGTGGCGACCGCGAGGAGCACCGCGATCCAGACGGGCACCCCCTCCTTCGTCGCCGACCAGGCGAGGACCGTCGCCGAGAGCGCCGCCACCGAGCCGACCGACAGGTCGATGCCCGCCGCGACGATGACGAAGGTGACACCGAACGCGAGGATCGCCGTCACGGCCGCCTGCACGCCGACGTTGAGGAGGTTCTGCGTGGTCAGGAAGTCGCCGGAGAGCAGCGACATCGCGACCACCAGGACCACGAGGGCGCTGAGCGCGCCGTTGTCGAGCAGGACGCGGCGCAGGTCGAGGCCGCCGCCCGCGCCGCCGGTGCCCGTCTTGTCGGGGCGGGTGTCAGTGGTTGCCACGGGAGTCCTCCTTCGCGTCCCCCGCAGGGGTGTTGTCGTGCTGCGTGTGCTGCTCGTCCTGCTCGTGCCGTCCGTGGGACGCGCCGACGGCCAGCGCCATCACCGCGTCCTGCGTCGCCTCGTCCGCGTCGAGTTCGCCCGCGATCCGGCCCTGCGCCATGACCAGGACCCGGTCGCTCATCCCGAGGACCTCCGGCAGGTCGCTGGAGATCATCAGGACGGCGTGCCCGGCGGCCGTGAGTTCGTTGATGAGCTGGTAGATCTCGACCTTCGCGCCGACGTCGATGCCGCGCGTCGGCTCGTCGAGGATGAGGACCCTGGCCTCGGCGAGCAGCCACTTGCCGATGACGACCTTCTGCTGGTTGCCGCCGGAGAGGGTGCGCACGTGCTGGTGGAGCCCCGCCATCCGTACGCCCAGCTGTCCCGCGATCCGCTCGGCTGCGGCGCGCTGCGCGCCCCGGTCGACGAGGCCCGCACGGGTCGCCGCCCGCAGCGTCACCAGGCCCAGGTTCTCCTCCACGGACGCGTCGAGGACCAGCCCCTGGCCCTTGCGGTCCTCCGGTACGAGCCCGACCCCGGCGGTCATCGCCGCGTACACGTCGTGCCGGGGCAGCGCACGGCCACCGACCTCCACCGTGCCCGCGTCGTAGGGATCCGCGCCGAACACGGCCCGCGCGACCTCCGTGCGCCCCGCGCCGACCAGACCCGCCACGCCGACGACCTCACCGGCGCGCACCTCGAAACCGACGTCGTGGAAGACCCCGCCGCGCGTGAGCCCGCGGACACGCAGCAACGGCGCTTCCCCGTCCGCCTGTTGGGGCGCATCGCTCCGCTCGCGCGGATACTGCTGCTCGATGGACCGGCCCACCATGAGGCGTACGAGTTCGTCCTCCGGCGTCGACGCGGGCACCTGGCCCACGCTGCGGCCGTCCCGCAGCACGCTCACGCGGTCGCCGAGCGCGGCGATCTCCTCCAGGTGGTGGGTGATGAAGACGACGCCGACGCCGTCGGCGCGCAGCCCGCGCACGATGGCGAAGAGCTTCTCCACCTCCTCGGAGGTGAGCACGGCCGTCGGCTCGTCCATGACGAGCACGCGCGCGTGCAGGCTGAGCGCCTTGGCGATCTCCACCATCTGGAGCCGGGCGATGCCCAGTTCACGGCAGCGGGCGCGCGGCGAGACGTCCACGCCCACGCGCGCCAGGAGCTCGGCCGCGTCCGCCTCCATCTTCTTGCGGTCGATCAGGCCGAAGCGGCGCGGCTGGCGGCCCAGGAAGATGTTCTCGGCGACCGTCAGGTCCGGGACGAGGTTGAACTCCTGGTAGATGGTGGCGATCCCGAGCCGCTCGGCGTCCTGCGCGCCGTGGATGCGGACCTCCTCGCCGCCGACGAGGATCCGGCCCGCGTCGGGCTGGTTGGCGCCCGAGAACATCTTGATGAGCGTGCTCTTGCCCGCCCCGTTCTCACCGAGGAGTACGTGCACCTCCCCGCCGCGCAGGTCGAAGTCCACGCCGTCGAGGGCGACGACGCCGGGGAAGGCCTTGCGGATGCCCTCGACGCGCAGCAGTTCCGGTGCGTCCTGCACGGCGTCGCGCACCGGTGCGGGGCCAGTCATGCGTCACTCCTTCGAGTCGTGCCGGTTCCTGTCCTTGAAGTGGTGCCGGTCCTTGAGGTCGTGCCGGTCTCCGGGGCCGGGCCGGCCCCGGGGTCCTCGCCGCACGAACGGCGGACGACCAGGCGGGCCGGCAGCGTCACGGACTCCGGCGTCCGGCCCTCGATCAGGTCGGTGAGCGCCCGCACGGCGGCCCGGCCCAACTCGTCCGTGGGCTGGGCGATCGCCGTGATCGGCGGATCGGTGTGCACGAACCAGGGGATGTCGTCGAACGCGGCGAGCGCGATGTCGTGCGGCACCCGCAGGCCCCGCGCGCGGATCGCGTCGAGCGCGCCGAGCGCCATCAAGTTGTCGGCGGCGAAGACGACTTCGGGCGGCTCGGGCAGCGCGAGGAAACGCTCGGTGGCGCGCCGCCCGCTCGCGGCCTGGAAGTCGCCCTGGCCGATGTAGGCGTCCGGCAGTTCGAGGCCGTACTCGGCGAGCGCGTCCCGGAAGGCCGTCACGCGCTCGCTGCCGGTGGTCGTGGCCGCGGGACCGGCGATGATGGCGAGCCTGCGGTGGCCGAGCCGGTGCAGATGCGCGACCAGGTCCCGCACGGCGGAGCCGCCGTCGGCCCGCACCACGGGCACGTCGAGGCCGGGGATCCAGCGGTCCACGAAGACCATCGGCGTGCCCGCCCGCGCGGCGTCCAGGACGAGCGGGGAGCCGCCGTCGGCGGGGGAGACGAGGAGGCCGTCGATGCGGCGGTCCAGGAGCGTGCGGACGTGGTGGTCCTGGAGCTCGGGCCGCTCGTCGGCGTTGCCGAAGATGATGCTGTAGCCGAGCGCCCTGGCCTCCTCCTCGACGGAGCGTGCCAGCGCGGTGAAGTAGGGGTTCAGGACGTCGCTGATGACCAGGCCGAGCGTGCGCGTCTGGTCCGTCCTCAGGGACCGGGCCAGCGCGTTGGGCCGGTAGCCGAGCGCGTCCACCGCGGCGAGCACGCGCTCCCGGGCGGCCGGACTCACGGACGCGTGCGCGTTCAGGACGCGCGAGACCGTGGCCACGGAGACGCCCGCGCGGGCCGCGACGTCCTTGATGCCGACGCTTGCCACTGCCGATGCCACCTCCTCGTGGAATCGATTACACGAGGGATTGGAATCGATTACAGGGCGGCTGGCAAGGGGGGTGGGCTGGCTGAAACTCGATCGTGATTTTCGCTGGCGGGGGCGCCTTGACCAGGGGGCGCCCGTGGGGCCGACGTCCGCCCCGTCAGGGGGCGCGGGGAACTGCGCGTTCAGCGCGCGAAAAGCCGCAGACGCGTCTGCCGGGATCTCGGCAGACGCGTCCGCGGCTTTTGTTGTGGCTGGGCGCGCAGTTCCCCGCGCCCCTGACGGGGCGCAGGCATCCCGCCGGGGCGGCGGGGGCCAGGTGTACGTGCCCCTGGGGGGCTGTCAGTGGGTGGGGGTAGCTTCGGGGCATGTCCAGTGCTGCACAGCGAGGCCCCGCCGGGGTCCCCGCGCCACGCATGGCCGTCGTCGAGGGTGTTCTGGAGCGGGTGACGTACGCCAACGAGGAGAACGGCTACACGGTCGCGCGCGTGGACACCGGGCGCGGCGGCGGCGATCTGCTGACCGTCGTCGGCGCGCTGCTCGGCGCGCAGGTCGGCGAGTCGCTGCGGATGGAGGGGCGTTGGGGCTCCCACCCGCAGTACGGCAAGCAGTTCACCGTCGAGAACTACACGACGGTCCTGCCGGCCACGATCCAGGGCATCCGGCGCTATCTCGGCTCCGGCCTCATCAAGGGCATCGGCCCGGTGATGGCCGACCGCATCACCACGCACTTCGGCGTGGACACCCTCGACGTCATCGAGACCGAGCCGAAGCGCCTCATCGAGGTCCCGGGCCTCGGCCCCAAGCGCACGAAGAAGATCGCCGCCGCGTGGGAGGAGCAGAAGGCCATCAAGGAAGTGATGGTCTTCCTCCAGGGCGTCGGCGTCTCCACGTCCATCGCCGTGCGGATCTACAAGAAGTACGAGGACGCCTCCATCTCGGTGGTCCGGAACCAGCCGTACCGCCTGGCCGCCGACGTGTGGGGCATCGGCTTCCTCACCGCCGACCGCATCGCGCAGTCCGTCGGCATCCCGCACGACAGCCCGGAGCGCGTCAAGGCCGGTCTCCAGTACGCCCTTTCGCAATCCACCGACCAGGGCAACTGCTTCCTGCCCGAGGAGCGCCTGATCGCCGACGCGGTCAAGCTCCTCCAGGTCGACACGGGCCTCGTCATCGACTGCCTGGCCGAGCTGGCGGCGGACCCGGAGGGAGTGGTCCGCGAGACCGTTCCGGGACCGGACGGCGGCGACGACGTCACGGCCGTCTATCTGATCCCCTTCCACCGCGCCGAGCTGTCCCTCGCGGGCCAGGTCCTGCGGCTCCTGCGCGCGCCGGAGGACCGGATGCCGGGCTTCGCGGACGTCGCCTGGGACAAGGCGCTCGGCTGGCTCAGGGGGCGCACGGGAGCCGACCTGGCCCCCGAGCAGGAGGAGGCCGTCAAGCTCGCCCTGACCAGCAAGGTCGCCGTCCTCACCGGCGGGCCCGGCTGCGGCAAGTCCTTCACGGTCCGCTCGATCGTGGAGCTGGCCCGCGCCAAGAGGGCGAAGGTCCTGCTCGCCGCGCCCACGGGCCGCGCCGCCAAGCGCCTCGCCGAACTGACCGGCGCCGAGGCCTCCACCGTCCACCGCCTCCTGGAGCTGAAGCCGGGCGGTGACGCCGCGTACGACAAGGACCGGCCCCTGGACGCCGACCTGGTGGTCGTCGACGAGGCCTCCATGCTCGACCTGCTCCTGGCCAACAAGCTGGTGAAGGCCGTCCCGCCGGGCGCCCACCTGCTCTTCGTGGGCGATGTGGACCAGTTGCCCAGCGTCGGCGCGGGCGAGGTCCTGCGGGACCTGCTCAGCGAGGACGGGCCCGTGCCCGCGGTCCGCCTCACCCGGGTCTTCCGCCAGGCGCAGCAGTCCGGCGTCGTCACCAACGCCCACCGCATCAACGCCGGGCAGTCGCCCCTCACCCAGGGCCTGGACGACTTCTTCCTCTTCGTCGAGGACGACACCGAAGAGGCCGGGCGGCTCACCGTCGACGTGGCCGCCCGCAGGCTGCCCGCGAAGTTCGGCCTCGACCCGCGCCGGGACGTGCAGGTCCTCGCCCCCATGCACCGCGGCCCGGCGGGCGCGGGCCACCTGAACGGCCTGCTCCAGCAGGCCATCACCCCCGCCCGCCCGGATCTGCCGGAGAAGCGCTTCGGCGGCCGCGTCTTCCGCGTCGGCGACAAGGTCACCCAGATCCGCAACAACTACGAGAAGGGCGCCAACGGCGTCTTCAACGGCACGGTGGGCGTGGTCACCGCCCTGGACGCCGACGAGCAGCGCCTGACGGTCCGCACGGACGAGGACGAGGAGGTCGGGTACGACTTCGACGAACTCGACGAACTCGCCCACGCCTACGCGGTGACGATCCACCGCTCCCAGGGAAGTGAGTACCCAGCGGTGGTGATCCCGGTCACCACCGGCGCCTGGATGATGCTCCAGCGGAATCTGCTCTACACGGCCGTGACCCGTGCCAGGAAGCTGGTCGTCCTGGTCGGTTCGCGCAAGGCTCTGGGGCAGGCGGTCCGCACGGTCTCCGCGGGCCGCAGATGGACGGCGCTGGACCATCGGCTGGCGGTTCGACGCGGCGGCTGAGGGTAGGCGTCAACGCGTCGCCGACCTTTGATCGATCAAACGAGTCGGAAACGTCACACAGCACTTTCGGAACTGGGGCGAAGGGGGCAGGATGAGCAGGTTGGCGGCACTGAGTGCCGCCAATAGGCCCAATGGTCGACCCCGAGTGCACTCTCCAGGGCCAAATGGGGGATGGTAGAGACAGTCAGGGCACCTCGAAGAAGAGGCACAACGTCGGTGAGGGATGACGTGAGCGAGAACGCTAACAAGGCTGTAGTACTGCGGTACGGCGATGGCGAGTACACCTACCCGGTGATCGAGTCCACTGTCGGTGACAAGGGCTTCGATATCGGCAAGCTCCGCGCCCAGACCGGTCTGGTGACCCTGGACAGCGGTTATGGCAACACGGCCGCCTATAAATCCGCCATCACCTACCTCGACGGCGAGCAGGGCATCCTGCGCTACCGCGGCTACCCGATCGAGCAGCTCGCGGAGCGCTCCACCTTCACCGAGGTGGCGTACCTGCTGATCAACGGTGAGCTGCCGAAGGTCGACGAGCTCGCCACCTTCAAGAACGAGATCACCCAGCACACCCTGCTGCACGAGGACGTCAAGCGGTTCTACGACGGCTTCCCGCGCGACGCGCACCCGATGGCGATGCTGTCCTCCGTGGTCAGCGCCCTGTCCACGTTCTACCAGGACAGCCACAACCCGTTCGACGAGAAGCAGCGGCACCTCTCGACGATCCGCCTGCTCGCCAAGCTTCCGACGATCGCGGCGTACGCGTACAAGAAGTCGGTCGGCCACCCGGTCGTCTACCCGCGCAACGACCTCGGCTACGTCGAGAACTTCCTGCGCATGACGTTCTCGGTGCCCGCCGCCGAGTACGACCTGGACCCGGTCGTCGTCTCCGCGCTCGACAAGCTCCTGATCCTGCACGCGGACCACGAGCAGAACTGCTCGACGTCCACGGTCCGTCTGGTGGGCTCCTCGCAGGCGAACATGTTCGCCTCGATCTCCGCCGGCATCTCGGCCCTGTGGGGGCCGCTGCACGGCGGTGCCAACCAGTCCGTCCTGGAGATGCTGGAAGGCATCCAGGCGACCGGCGGCGACGTCGACACCTTCATCCGCAAGGTGAAGAACAAGGAAGACGGCGTGAAGCTCATGGGCTTCGGGCACCGCGTCTACAAGAACTTCGACCCCCGGGCGAAGATCATCAAGGCGGCGGCGCACGACGTCCTCTCGGCGCTCGGCAAGTCCGACGAGCTCCTGGACATCGCCCTCAAGCTGGAGGAGCACGCGCTGGCCGACGACTACTTCGTCGAGCGCAAGCTCTACCCCAACGTGGACTTCTACACCGGCCTGATCTACCGCGCCATGGGCTTCCCGACCGAGATGTTCACGGTCCTCTTCGCCCTCGGCCGCCTGCCGGGCTGGATCGCCCAGTGGCACGAAATGATCAAGGAGCCCGGCTCGCGCATCGGGCGTCCCCGCCAGATCTACACCGGCGAGGTCATCCGCGACTTCGTCCCGGTGGAGTCCCGCTAGCCTGCGGCCGCGACTGACCTGAGCCCCGCCTGCGCGGCGGGGTGGTGCGCCCCGTAAGGGGCGCGGGGAACTGCGCGCTCAGCGCGCGAAAAGCCGCAGTCGCGTCTGCCGGGATCTCGGCAGACGCGACTGCGGCTTTGTTGTGGCTGCTCGCGCAGTTCCCCGCGCCCCTTACGGGGCGAACGTCGGCCTGGCGGGCGCCCACTGGTCAAGGCGCCCCGGCCTATGAAAAGCACCCCGCCGTCGATCCCCCCACGGGTCGACGGTCGGGGTGCTTTCCTGTGCCCCGGTGCGGATTCCCCCCACGGGATCCGGCCGGGAGTCTGTGGTGCGGTCTGCCGGGACGCGTACGGGATCGGGAGGGCCGCTCAAAGCTCCCCGGTGCACGTGCCCCGGCCAACGCTCCCCCGAACTCGCCAGGAGCTGGGGGTACCCCCTTGGGACATCCCCCAAGATGTCCCGCGACGCCCGATGGATCCCCCAAGATCCCTCTGGTGTCGCCCTCTTAGACTCGCGAGCCCTCCTGATGGTTACGTTGCGATCGCTGTGATCTACGTCTCTTGCATATGCCATCGAGTGCACGCAAGAGGGCCCATATGCGGATATCTCGCCTGAGGTGAGAGTCCCGCGAAGACAGTGTGAAGGATCGCGAGGCTATGTGAAAGACCGCAAGCGGAGGCTGTTGGTGACGACGAACACGGAGGAGAACGCCATGGCCGCTCCGGCGATCATCGGATTGAGCAGTCCGGCCGCCGCGAGGGGCAGCGCGGCGACGTTGTAGCCGAAGGCCCAGCAGAGGTTGCCCTTGATGGTGGCGAGGGTCCTGCGGGCGAGCCGGATCGCGTCGGCGGCCACCCGCAGGTCGCCCCGGACGAGGGTGAGATCGCCCGCCTCGATGGCCGCGTCGGTGCCCGTGCCCATGGCGAGCCCCAGGTCGGCCGTCGCCAGGGCCGCCGCGTCGTTCACGCCGTCGCCGACCATGGCCACGACCCGCCCCTCGTCCTGGAGGCGGCGCACCACGTCGGCCTTGTCCTCGGGCAGCACCTCGGCGTGCACGGCGTCCGGGGCGATGCCGACGGCCGCCGCGACCGACTCGGCCACGCTCCGGTTGTCGCCGGTCAGGAGCACCGGTTCCAGTCCCAGCTCCCGCAGTCGGCGTACGGCCTCCGCGCTGGAGTCCTTGACCGTGTCGGCGACCGCGAGCAGCCCGCAGGCCACCCCGTCCAGGGCGACGAGGACGGCGGTGCGGCCCTCGGCCTCGGCCCGCTCCCGGGCGGCGGCGAGCCCCGCCAGGCCGGTGACGCCCGCGTCGGCGAGCAGCCGTTCGCGCCCGGCGAGCACCTCGCGCCCGTCCACCGTGCCGCGCACCCCGGCCCCGGGGACGTTCTCGAAGCGCGTCGGCACCGGCAGGGCGCCCGCGTCGAGGCCGAGCCGCTGGGCGGCGCCCGCGGCCACAGCCCGAGCCACGGGGTGCTCGGAGGCGTGCTCCAGGGCGCCCGCGAGCCGCAGCAGCTCCTTCTCGTCGGTCGACTCGGCCGCGTACACGTCCTGAAGGGCCATGCGGCCCGTCGTCACCGTGCCGGTCTTGTCGAGGACGACCGTGTCGACGCGACGGGTGGACTCCAGGACCTCGGGGCCCTTGATGAGGATGCCGAGCTGGGCGCCGCGGCCGGTGCCCACCAGCAGGGCGGTGGGCGTGGCGAGGCCGAGCGCGCAGGGGCAGGCGATGATCAGCACGGCGACGGCGGCCGTGAACGCGGCGGCCGCGCCCACGCCGTTGCCCAGCCAGAAGCCGAGCGTGGCCACAGCCAGTGCGATGACGACGGGCACGAAGACCGCGGCGACCCGGTCGGCGAGCCGCTGCACCTCCGCCTTGCCGCTCTGCGCGTCCTCGACGAGCCGCGCCATGCGGGCCAGTTGGGTGTCGGCGCCGACGCGTGTCGCCGTGACGACCAGGCGCCCGCCCGCGTTCACGGTCGCGCCGGTCACCGCGTCCCCGACCGTGACATCGGCGGGCACGGACTCGCCGGTCAGCATCGACACGTCGACGGCGGACGCGCCCTCGACGACGGTGCCGTCGGTGGCGACGGTCTCCCCGGGCCGGACGACGAAGCGGTCCCCGACGGCGAGCCGCCCCACCGGGACCCGTGTCTCGGCGCCGTCGGGGCCGAGCACGGACACGTCCTTGGCGCCGAGTTCGAGCAGGGCCCGCAGCGCCGCGCCCGCCTTCCGCTTGGAGCGGGCCTCCAGATAGCGGCCGAGCAGGATGAACGTGACGACGCCCGCGGCCACTTCGAGGTAGAGCGCCGACGAGCTGTCGCCGCGCGCGATGGTGAACTCGAAGCCGTGCCGCATGCCCGGCTCGCCCGCCGTGCCGAGGAACAGCGCCCACACCGACCAGCCGAACGCGGCGAGCGTGCCGAGCGACACCAGCGTGTCCATGGTCGCCGCGCCGTGCCGGGCGTTGGTGAGCGCCGCCTTGTGGAAGGGCAGCCCGCCCCACACGACGACGGGCGCGGCAAGCGTCAGGGACAGCCACTGCCAGTACTCGAACTGGAGCGAGGGCACCATCGCGAGCACCACGACGGGCAGCGCGAGGGCGGCGGACACGAGCAGGCGCTGCAGGAGCCGGTCGGCCTCGGTGAGGTCGGTGCTGACGGGCCGGTCGGCGGCGTCGTCGCCCGGCCCGGCGTCCGGCGGGGGCGGGACGATCTCGCGCGCCGAATAGCCGAGCTTCTCGACGGTGGCGACGAGTTGGCCGACCTCCACCCCGTCCGCGTAGGCGACCTTCGCCTTCTCGGTGGCGAGGTTGACCGACGCGGTCACGCCCTCGATCCGGTTCAGCTTCTTCTCGATGCGGGCCGAGCAGGAGGCGCAGGTCATTCCGCCGATGGCGAGTTCGACCTCGGTGGTGTTCATGGCGGCTCTTTCGGGGGAAAGGCGCCGGGCCCCGCGGCCGTGGGTGGCGTGCCGCGGGGCCCGGAGGAGGGGTGGTGCGGCGGTCAGGCCTTGCCGACGAGCTCGTAGCCGGCCTCGTCGACGGCGGCGCGGACCGCCTCGTCCTCCAGCGCGGCGGCGGAGACCACGGTCACCTTTCCGCTGGCGGCGTCGGCCTTGACCGACTGCACGCCCGCCAGCTCGCCGATCTCCTCGGCCACGGCGCCCTCGCAGTGGCCGCACGTCATGCCCTTCACGTCGAACACCGTGGTGACGGAGCCGGTCTGCGAGGTCGGGGCGTTGGCGGTCATGTCGTTCTCCTCGATGAAGGGGTGTGGACGTGTCGGACGTCTGCGCACGTGTGGGGTCCCGCTGGTTCCAGGGAACCCCTGACGTGCTTCACACTATACCCCTAGGGGGTACTCATCCAAGAGGGGTGCCGGTCCTGTCTCAGCTGTCCTTGCGGGTGCGGTTGCCGGGCCGGGACGCGACCCAGGCGCGGATGGTGTCGGCGTACCAGTAGGGCTTGCCGCCCTCGACGTGGTCCGGCTCGGGCAGTAGGCCGTGCTTGCGGTAGGAGCGCACGGTGTCGGGCTGGACCCGGATGTGCGCTGCGATGTCCTTGTACGACCAGAGCCTTCGGTCGGTCATGGGTGGCTCCTCCCTGCGCGCGCCCAGGGCGGCCGGTACGGCCGACGGGGGAGCTGGGCGCGGCACTGGCGATCACTCAGCCTGTGCCCCGTGAACGACGCAGAGTGACCGCGTGGGGGCGTCTGTCGACTGGCTGTGACGCAAGACCCGCGTACATGCGACATGTGTGACAGGAAAGGGGTGTTTATGACGGAAGCGTCGCAGGCGAAGGGCGTGGGCGCGGGGCGTGTACGGGGCGCGTGATTACGCGTCGTGGTATCGGCGTGCGTGGGCTGGGCGGGTGTGCTGGGTGCGTGGGCGGGGCGTGTGGGCGGCGCGCGTGGGGGCGTGCGTGGGCTGGGTGCGTGAGCCGGTGTCCGTGGGTCGAGGGGTGTGGGCCCGTGGCCGTGGCCCGGTGGTCCGGCCCCGGCGGGCTGAGTGCCGCCGGCCCTCAGCGGCGGCGGCCCGCCTTCGCGAACACCGCCCGCTGCCCCGGCGCGCCCGGCGCGAGCACCAGGCTCGTCTGCTCGCCCGCGAGCCGCTCGGCCGACGGCGGCCCGCTGCGCGCCGGGAGCGGAGCGGCCCCGGCGAGCGCGAACCGGCGCGGGGTGCAGCCCGTCATCGCCTTGAACTCGCCGCTGAGGTGCGCCTGGTCGTAGAAGCCGCAGAGCGCCGCCGTCTCCGCCTGGCTGCGGCCCGCGGCAAGCAGCCGGCGGGCGTGCTGGAGGCGCAGGATCCGGGCCGCCGCCTTCGGGCCCACGCCGATCTGCTCGCGGAACCGGTTCTCCAACTGCCGTACGCTCCAGCCGACCTCCTCCGCGATCCGGGCCACGGACGCCCGGCCGCCGCTGCGCACCAGCTCGTCCCAGGCCCGCACGATCCGCGCGGAGCACGGCGGCCCGTCCTTCGACCAGTGCGTGAGGACGTCGTCGAGGAGGCCGAAGCGGTCGCTCCAGCGGGGCAGCGCGCCGAGCGCCGCCGCCAGCTCCCCGACCCCGCCCCCGCCGCCCCGGCCGGGACGCACGCCCAGCACGTCCGGGTCCAGGGTGCGCTCGGCCAGCTCGTGCTGCTCCGTGGCCAGGAGCGTGAACGCGGCCCACGGCGTGAGCAGCACCTCGACGCCCGCGAGCCGCCCGTCGTGCTCGCCGAGCACCGGCCGCGTACTGAGCCCGGAGACCACCGAGACCAGGGACACCGGCGGGCGCGGGGAGCCCGCGAGGCCCCGGATGCGCAGCTGGTCGCCGAAGCCGAGCAGCAACGTGACGGCGCCGATGGGGACTTCGAGCCGCCGCCGGGGCGCGCCGAGGGCGAGCCGGAAGCCGCGGTAGCTGATGACGCCCGGCCGCAGGCGGGGGTGCGGCCGGGCCAGGGCGACCTCCCAGAGGCCGTCGGGGCCGTGCAGGGAACGCACCGCGGTGCGCGTGCGTGCGTCGTACCGGCGGCCCGCGTCCATCCGGCCTCCCGCTCGTCCTCGGCCCGGCCTCGCCCCTCGTGCGACAAGGGTGCCGTACGAGGGTGCCGCGCAGGAGCCCCGGCGCGGCACCGGATGCCCCCTGGGGAGGCGGAACCTCGGCGTCAGGCGCCGCAGGAGCGCAGGAAGGACCGCGTCCGGCGGGCGATCGGCAGCGGCTTGTCCGGCTCGCACGGATACATGTCCTGCTCGACGATGGCGAACAGGTCGACGTCCAGCTTCCGGGCGGCATCCAGGACGGGGCCGAGCGCGGGCACCCCGGCCGGGGGCTCGCACATCACGCCGCGCGCCACGGCGGGCCCGAACGGCATGTCCTGCGCGCGCACTTCGGCGAGCACGGCCGGGTCGACCTGCTTCAGGTGCAGATAGCCGATGCGCTCGCCGTACGTCTCGATGAGCTTGACGCTGTCGCCGCCGCAGTAGGCGTAGTGCCCGGTGTCGAGGCACAGCGACACCAGGTCGGAGTCCGTGCCGTCCAGGAAGCGGACGACGTTCTCCTCGGTGTCGATGTGGGTGTCGGCGTGCGGGTGGACGACGATCGTGAGGCCGTAGCGCTCGCGCACCTCGCGGCCCAGGCGCTCGGTCTGGGTGGTCAGCTGCCGCCACTGCTCCGGGGTGAGCGTGGCGTCCTCCAGGACCTCGCCGGTCTTGTCGTCCCGCCAGAAGGACGGGATGACGACGAGATGGCGCGCGCCCATGGCCCGGGTCAGCTCCGCGATGGCGGAGACGTGGTCCCAGGTCCGGTCCCAGACGTCCGGGCCGTGGTGCAGGCCCGTGAAGACCGTCCCCGCGGACACCTTGAGACCGCGGCGCTCCGTCTCGGCGGTCAGCCGCGCCGGGTCGGTCGGCAGATAGCCGTACGGGCCCAGCTCGATCCACTCGTAACCGGAGTCGGCGACCTCGTCCAGGAAGCGCGTCCAGGGCACCTGCTGGGGATCCTCGGGGAACCACACGCCCCACGAGTCGGGGGCCGAGCCGACGCGGATGCGGGACAAAGCCGACGATGGGGTCAAGGAGGTCGTGGTCGCCATGGGCGTCAGCCTCCACGGCGGCCGAGAAGAGTGTCAAGGAGTAGTCCGAATGTAAGGACAAAATGTTGACAGGGTTCCTGGGACGGGATTAGACCTGGGGGAGGCGACAGGCTGCCTCCAGGAAGGGATGTGCAGGGTGAGCGATCCGAACACCGATCCGTACGACCCGTACGACGTCATCACCATGGGCCGGATCGGGGTGGACCTCTACCCCCTGCAGACCGGGGTGCCGCTCTCGGAGGTCTCGACCTTCGGGAAGTTCCTCGGCGGCTCGGCCACGAACGTGGCGGTCGCGGCGGCGCGGCTCGGGCGGCGTGTGGGCGTTGTCACGCGGACGGGACAGGACCCCTTCGGCACGTATCTGCGGCAGCAGTTGCGGGAGTTCGGGGTCGACGACCGGTGGGTCGGCGAGGTCCCCGGCCTGCCCACGCCCGTGACGTTCTGCGAGATCTTCCCGCCCGACGACTTCCCGCTGTACTTCTACCGGCAGCCGAAGGCGCCCGACCTGGAGCTCGCGGCGGCCGACCTCGACCTCGACGCGATCGCCGAGGCCCGCATCTTCTGGATGACCGGGACCGGGCTGTGCGCCGAGCCCAGCCGGACGGCGACCATCGCCGCGCTCGGTGCCCGCTCCGGCGGCATCACCGTCTTCGACCTCGACTGGCGGCCGATGTTCTGGACCGATCCGGACGAGGCGCGGCCGCACTACGCCGCCGCGCTGCGCCACGCCAGTGTCGCCGTCGGCAACCTGGACGAGGTCGAGATCGCCACCGGGGTGCGGGAGCCACGGGCCGCCGCGGGGGCCCTGCTCGCGGCCGGGGTCGAGCTCGCCGTCGTCAAGCAGGGACCCGAGGGGGTGCTCGCCATGAACCGCGAGGGGGCCGTCGCCGAGGTGCCGCCGCTGCCCGTGACCGTTCTCAACGGGCTCGGGGCGGGCGACGCGTTCGGCGGGGCGCTGTGTCATGGGCTGCTCGCCGGGTGGGAGTTGGAGCGGGTGATCCGGTACGCCAACGCGGCGGGGGCGATCGTCGCCTCCCGGCTGGAGTGCTCGTCCGCCATGCCGTACGCCGACGAGGTCGAAGCCGCGCTAGAGGCGGGGGCCGTCACGTGACCGCTGTCGACGTCGCTCGGCTCGTGCGGACCCGGGTGCGGGAGCCCGAGGCCATCGCCGAGGCCGCTGCCCGGCGCAAGCGCCGGGAGTTGGTCGGGGACTCCGGGCGGCTCATGATCATCGCGGCCGACCACCCCGCCCGGGGCGCCCTCGGCGTCGGGAAGGACCCGATGGCGATGGCCGACCGCGCCGACCTCCTGGAACGGCTGTGCCTCGCGCTGTCGCGCCCCGGCGTGGACGGCGTGCTCGCCACCGCCGACATCCTCGACGACCTGCTGCTGCTCGGGGCCCTGGAGGGCAAGGTCGTCATGGGCTCCATGAACCGGGGCGGCCTCGCGGGCGCCGCGTTCGAGCTGGACGACCGGTTCACCGGCTACCGCCCCCAGGACCTGCGGCGCCTCGGCTTCGACGCGGGCAAGCTGCTCCTGCGCGTCGACTACGCCGACCCCGGCTCCCTCACCACCCTGGAGGCCACCGCCCGCGCCGTGGACGCCATGGCCGCGCGCCGCCTGCCCGTGTTCGTCGAGCCGTTCCTGTGCCGCAGGTCCGACGACGGCGTGCTGCGCAACGACCTGAGCGCGGCGGCCGTCACCCGGTCCATCGCCATCGCCGCCGGACTCGGCGGCACCTCGGCGTACACCTGGCTGAAGGTCCCCGTCACCGAGAACCCCGACGACATGGCCCGCGTCATGGAGACCTCGACGCTGCCCGCCGTGCTGCTCGGCGGCGACATCGCGGGCGACGCGGACGCCGCGTACGAGAAGTGGCGCGGCGCCCTGCGCCTGCCCACGGTGCAGGGCCTGGTCGCGGGCCGGACGCTGCTCTACCCGGCGGACGGCGATGTCGCGGGCGCCGTCGACACCGCGGTCGGCCTGCTGTAGCCGTGAGGTACGCAATCAGGAGGAGCCCCGCATGACGTACGTACCAAAAGGAAGTGCGGCCGACGGGACGTACGCCGTCGCCATCGACCCGAAAACCGCAGCGTGGACGTATGCCGGGCTGCGTGTCGTCGAGATCCCGGCCGGTGGATCGCACTCCTTCGCCACCGGTGAGAGTGAATGGATCGTGCTCCCGCTGACCGGCGGCTGTACGGTGCACGCGGAGGGCGAGATCATCGAACTCCTGGGCCGCGAGAGCGTGTTCAGCGGAGTCACCGACTTCGCTTACGTTCCCCGTGACGCCCACATCCAGATCGCCTCCGGCGTGGGAGGCCGCTTCGCCCTGGCAGGAGCGAAGTGCGAGCGCCGACTCCCCGCCCGCTACGGCCCCGCGCCGGAGGTCCCCGTCGAAGCGCGCGGCAGCGGAAGCTGCGCGCGCCAGGTCCGCAACTTCGCGTCCGCGGACGCCTTCGACTGCGACCGGCTCATCGCCGTGGAGGTGATCACGCCGGGCGGCAACTGGTCCTCGTACCCGCCGCACAAGCACGACGAGCACCGGCCCGGCGTCGAGTCGGTCCTCGAGGAGATCTACTACTTCGAGATCGAGGGTGAGCACGGCTTCGGCTACCAGCGGGTCTCTCCCTCGCGGGAGGGCGGCACGGACACGCTCGCCGAGGTGCGCTCCGGCGACGCGGTGCTCGTGCCCGACGGCTGGCACGGGCCGTCCATCGCCCAGCCGGGGCACACCATGTACTACCTGAACGTCATGGCGGGACCGGGCGACGAACGGGAGTGGAAGATCTGCTTCCACCCCGACCACACGGAGGGTTACCGATGAGCGGTACGCAGGGGGGCACGCGCGGCGCGCCCGGCACGATCCGGCTCACGACGGCCCAGGCCCTGGTGCGCTTCCTGGCCCGGCAGTTCACCGAGCGGGACGGCGAGCGGCGCCGCCTCATCGGCGCGACCTGGGGCATCTTCGGACACGGAAACGTGGCGGGACTCGGCCAGGCGCTCGTGGAGTACGGCGAGCAGATGCCGTTCCACCAGGGCCGCAACGAACAGTCCATGGTGCACGCCGCCGTGGGGTACGCCCGCCAGTGCGGGCGGCTCTCCACCCACGCCGTGACGACGTCCATCGGGCCCGGCGCCACCAACCTCGTCACCGGCGCCGCCCTCGCCACCATCAACCACCTGCCGGTCCTGCTGCTGCCCGGCGACACCTTCGCGACCCGCCCCGCCGACCCGGTCCTCCAGCAGCTCGAAGTGCCCTACGCGGGCGACGTGTCCGTGAACGACTGCCTGCGGCCCGTCTCGAAGTACTTCGACCGGATCACCCGCCCCGATGCCCTGATCCCGGCCGCGCTCCAGGCGATGCGCGTGCTCACCGACCCCGTCGACACCGGCGCGGTGACCCTCGCGCTGCCGCAGGACGTGCAGGCGGAGGCCTTCGACTGGCCGGAGGAGTTCTTCGTCGAGCGGGTGTGGTCCGTGCGCCGCCAGGCCCCCGACCCCGTCGAACTCGCCGCCGCCGCCGGCCTGGTGCGGGGCAGCGACCGGCCGCTGATCGTCGCGGGCGGCGGCGTCCACCACAGCGCCGCCGAGCGGGCCCTCGCCGACCTCGCCGACGCCACCGGCATCCCCGTCGCCTCGACCCAGGCCGGCAAGGGCTCCCTGCGCCACGACCACCCCGCCGACGTGGGCGGCATCGGCCACACGGGCACCGCGACCGCCGACGAACTGGCCCGCACCGCCGACCTCGTGATCGGCGTCGGCACCCGCTACACCGACTTCACCACCGCGTCCGGCACCCTCTTCGCCGCGCCCGGCGTGCGCTTCCTCAACATCAATGTGGCCGCGTTCGACGCGCACAAGATGGCGGGCGCCACCGTCGTCGCCGACGCGCGCGCCGCCCTCGAAGGGCTGCGGGACATGCTGTCGGGCCACCACGTCGACGCCGCGTACAGGAGGGAGTACTCGGACGACAAGGAGCGCTGGGAGCACCGCGTCGATGCCGCCTTCGAGGCGGACGAGCCCGATGTGCGGCCCACCCAGGCGCAGGTGCTCGGCCTGCTCGACGAGTTGGTCACCGACGCCGACGTGCTCATCAACGCGGCCGGTTCGCTCCCCGGCGACCTGCACAAGCTGTGGCGGGCGCGCTCGCCGCGGCAGTACCACGTGGAGTACGGCTACTCCTGCATGGGCTACGAGATCCCGGCCGCGATCGGGGTGTCCCTGGCCTCGCCCGAGCGGCCCGTGTGGGCGCTCGTCGGCGACGGGACGTATCTGATGATGCCCACCGAGATCGTCACCGCCGTCCAGGAGAACGTCCCGATCAAGGTCGTGATCCTGCAGAACCACGGGTACGCCTCCATCGGGGGCCTCTCGGAGTCCGTGGGCGGCGAGCGCTTCGGCACCGCCTACCGCCACCGGGCGTCCGACGGCACCTTCACGGGCGCACCGCTGCCGGTGGACCTGGCCGCCAACGCGGCCTCGCTCGGGCTGCCGGTGCGGCGCGCGAAGACCGTGCGCGACCTGCGTGAGGCCCTGCGCGAAGCACGCGAAGCGGACGGCCCCACATGTGTCTACGTGGAGACGGAAACGGCAGACACAGTGTCGGGCCCGCCCCCCGCACAGGCGTGGTGGGATGTGCCCGTGGCCGAGACCGCGGCCCGCCCGTCGGCGGTCAAGGCACGCGAGGAGTACGACCGGCACGTCTCAGCCCGTCGCCGCCAGCTGTGAAGGGATTTCTTGGCATGAGCAGCATGACGAAGACCGTCGACCACTGGATCGGTGGCAAGATCGTCGAGGGTGCGTCCGGTACGTACGGCCCCGTCACCGACCCGGCGACCGGTGCCGTGACGACCCGCGTGGCCTTCGCGTCCGTGGACGAGGTGGACGCGGCCGTGGCCGCCGCGAAGGCCGCGTACGCGACCTGGGGCCAGTCCTCGCTCGCCCAGCGCACCTCGGTCCTGTTCAAGTTCCGCGCGCTGCTCGACGCGCACCGCGACGAGATCGCCGAGCTGATCACCGCCGAGCACGGCAAGGTGCACTCCGACGCCCTCGGCGAGGTCGCCCGCGGCCTGGAGGTCGTCGACCTGGCGTGCGGCATCAACGTGCAGCTCAAGGGCGAGCTGTCCACGCAGGTCGCGAGCCGCGTGGACGTCTCCTCGATCCGCCAGCCGCTCGGTGTCGTCGCGGGCATCACGCCCTTCAACTTCCCGGCCATGGTGCCGATGTGGATGTTCCCGATCGCCATCGCGTGCGGCAACACCTTCGTGCTCAAGCCCAGCGAGAAGGACCCGTCGGCGTCGATGCGCGTCGCGGAGCTGCTCGCCGAGGCGGGCCTGCCGGACGGCGTGTTCAACGTCGTGCACGGCGACAAGGTGGCCGTGGACCGCCTCCTGGAGCACCCGGACGTCGCGGCCGTGTCCTTCGTGGGCTCGACCCCGATCGCCCGCTACATCCACACCACCGCCTCCGCCAACGGCAAGCGCGTGCAGGCACTCGGCGGCGCCAAGAACCACATGCTGGTCCTGCCGGACGCCGACCTGGACGCGGCCGCCGACGCCGCCGTGTCGGCCGCGTACGGCTCGGCGGGCGAGCGCTGCATGGCGATCTCCGCGGTCGTGGCCGTCGGTTCGGTCGGCGACGAGCTGGTCGCGAAGATCAAGGAGCGCGCCGAGAAGATCAAGATCGGCCCCGGCAACGACCCGTCCTCGGAGATGGGCCCGCTCATCACGGCCGCGCACCGCGACAAGGTGGCGTCGTACGTGACGGGCGCGGCGGCCCAGGGCAGCGAGGTCGTCCTGGACGGCACCGGTTACACCGTCGAGGGCCACCCCGAATGCGCTGACGGCCACTGGATCGGCCTCTCGCTGCTCGACCGGGTGCCGGTGACGGCGGACGCCTACAAGGACGAGATCTTCGGCCCGGTGCTGTGCGTGCTGCGCGTGGAGACGTACGAGGAGGGGCTCGCCCTCATCAACGCCTCGCCGTTCGGCAACGGCACCGCGATCTTCACCCGGGACGGCGGCGCGGCGCGCCGCTTCCAGCTGGAGGTCGAGGCGGGCATGGTCGGTGTGAACGTGCCGATCCCGGTGCCGGTGGGCTACCACTCCTTCGGCGGCTGGAAGGACTCGCTCTTCGGCGACCACCACATCTACGGCAACGACGGCACGCACTTCTACACCCGCGGCAAGGTCGTCACGACCCGCTGGCCGGACCCGTCGGACGCCCCGGCGGGGGTCGACCTGGGCTTCCCGCGCAACCACTGAGCGCCTGAGCGCACCGAGCGAGACCGTCCGCACTGCGGACGGTCTCGTTTATTTTTCGGTGTGCGGCTGCGGTTCCCGTACTGATCGCTTAAATCGGGCGAGGAAGGTGAAGTTCATATTTGACCTTGCTATCTAAGGTTTGGTGGTGGAGTGGCTGGCTAGTGTCACCTACTTGTCGCCAACGTCTGCGATTCGATGGCGAGTTGATGAGCTCCCGAACTGCGGATTCCGTAGGTAATCGGCCATTGACGTTCTCCTTACGCCGGGGTTTCCATGACGGCTCCGCCTCCCCTCTTTGGTACGAGCCGATCGGAAACGCCGTATGACCGAAACGCTTCACACGCCGCCGCCCGGGTCCGACGTCCTCGGGCCGGTCACCGCGCCCGCGCGGGAACCGGACCAGGCGCCGCGCGAGCTGAAGCGTTCCATCGGCGTCGTCGGCGGCACCCTGCTCACGCTGTCCTGCGTCACGCCCGCCTCCACGCTCTTCGTGGTCGTGCCCGACCTGTTCTCCACGCTCGGCACCGCCACCGCCCTCACCATCGCCATCGGCGCGCTGCTGTGCGTGGGCGTCGCGTTCTGCTACTCGGAGCTGGGCACCCTCATCCCCAGCGCGGGCGGCGAGTACGCGATGGTGTCGACCATGGCCGGCCGGCTCGCGGGCTGGCTCGTCTTCGTCCTCTCCCTGCTCGTCGTGATGATCGTGCCGCCCGTCATCGCCATGGGCACCGCCGACTACCTCGCGCCCGTCGTCCACCTCGACCCGTCGTATGCGGGCGCCGCCGTGATGCTCCTCGCCACCCTCGCCGGCCTGCTCGACCTGCGCGCCAACGCGTGGATCACCGGGATCTTCCTCGTCCTCGAAGTGATCGCCGCGGGCGTGGTGGCCGTACTCGGGTTCGCGCACTCCGAGCGGGGCGCGGGCAGCCTCGTCGACCTCAGCGTGGCCGCGGGGTCCGGCTCCGGCGACGGCACGAAGACCGTCACCGCCATGCTGATCGTCTCCGGGCTCGCCATCGCCCTCTTCGTCACCCAGGGCTTCTCCACGGCCGTGTACCTCTCCGAGGAGATGGAGAACCCGCGCAAGAACGTCGCCCGCACCGTGCTGCTCACCCTCGCCATCTCGGCGGTCGTGCTCCTCGTGCCGGTCGCCGCGATCACCATGGGCGCGCCCGACCTCGCCGCGCTCACCAGCGGCGACATCGGCGGCATGGTCACCGCCTGGTCCAGCTCCGGCGTCGGCACCTTCATCAGCCTGTGCGTGGCCCTCGCCATCATCAACGCGGGCATCGTGATGGTCATCCAGAACTCGCGGGTCCTGTTCGCCTCCGCCCGGGACCAGGCGTGGCCCGCGCCGGTGAACAAGGTCCTCTCGCGGCTCGGCGGGCGCTTCGGCTCGCCCTGGGTCGCCACGCTCCTGGTGGGCGTGCCGGGCGCCGCGCTGTGCTTCGTGAACCTCGACACCCTCTACGGCGTGACCGGCGTGTCCGTGACGGGCATGTACCTGTTGGTCGCCGTGGCGGCGCTGCTCGCCCGGCGCGGTACGCGCCGGCACGCGCCCGCCTGGCGGATGCCGCTGTGGCCCGCCGTGCCGGTGGTGCTCGTCGCGGTGCTCGCGTACGTGCTGAGCCGGCAGGAGGCGACGTACCTGCTGTGGACCGGCGGGATCGTGGGCGCGGCGACGCTGTACTGGCTGTTCTACCTGCGGCCGCGCAGGGACAGCCGGTGGCTGGTGACGATTCCGCAGGACGCGCGGGAGTAGGTCGGGCCGGGTCCGCTGACGCCGGGCGCGCTACGGCTGGGGCGTGCTGCCGGTCCGGGCGTCGAGGCGGGCCTGGAGGCCGTCGAGGATCGTCTCGACGCCGAAGGCGATCTTCGCGGTGCTCGGTGCGGCCCTGGGGGCGGCGTCCTCGGGGGCGGTGTCCGGCTCCGGCGCGTCCGGGGTCTCCGTGACGCGCGCCCGCGCCCCCGCCTCGATGCGGGCGCGCAGCCGGGGGAACTCCATCGCGACGCCGTTCGCCCACTCGACGACCTCCTTGACCCCCTGCTCCACGTCGCCGCCCTCGCGGCGGATCCGCGCCCGCATGGTGGCCGCTGCCGCGTCCTCCAGGGCCGTGCCGGTCACGAACGTCAGGAGCGTGGTCACGGCCCCGTCGAGCTCCTCGCCGGTCAGTCCGGCGGCTTCGAAGATCCGGTAGCAGTGGTCCTGGCGGCGTGCCGTCTCCGGGCCGTAGATCACGTGGGAGCCGCTGGCCGGCATCAGCCACTGGTGCCGGGTGAGCATCGCGTACCACTCGTGCGCGAAGGCGGTGGCCGCCGCCCGCCAGCCGATCGCGTCCGGGTCGGGCAGGCCCACCTCGCCCCACACGTGGTCGCCCGCCAGCGCGATGAGCTTGTCCTTGCTGCCGACGTGCCAGTACATCGCCGTGGCGGCCGAGCCCAGGTGGCGGCCCAGGCGCCGCATGCTCAGACCGTCGACGCCCTCCGCGTCGAGCAGCTCGATCGCGGCCTTGACGATCTGGTCACGGGTCAACGTCTCGCGTGGCATGCGGCCAGGATAGCCGACCACTTGCACAGTGTTCAGGAAGCTCGGAGAAGTTCTTGCACGGCGTGCAAGTCGTCTTTTACAGTGTTCGAGCGCGGGGCTTGAACGCCGTGCAAGTTCGACTTGAACGCCGTACGAGTCTGGAGTGATCGGGCATGACCAGGAGCAGGAACATCCCGCGGGACGCCATGAGCGCGTCGGCGATCGAAGCCTCAGGGCTCGCCAAGTCCTACGGCGACAAGGTGGTGCTCGACGGGGTCGACCTAGACGTCCCCCGGGGCACGGTCTTCTCGCTGCTCGGACCGAACGGCGCGGGCAAGACCACCACCGTGCAGATCCTGTCGACGCTGATCACCGCGGACGCGGGCCGGGCACGCGTGGCGGGCCACGACGTCGCCGCCGACCCCGACGCCGTACGCCGCGCGATCGGCGTCACCGGTCAGTACGCGGCGGTGGACGCGCTCCTCACCGCCGAGGAGAACATGCTGATGATGGCCGACCTGCTGCACCTGCCCCGGAGCGAGGGCAGGCGGCGCGCGGCCGAACTGCTCGGCCGCTTCGGCCTCGCGGACGCCGCGAAGCAACTGCCCGGCACTTTCTCCGGAGGCATGCGGCGCAAGCTCGACCTCGCGATGACACTGGTCGGCGACCCGAGCGTCATCTTCCTCGACGAGCCGACGACGGGCCTCGACCCGCGCAGCCGCCGCACCATGTGGGACAGCGTCCGCGAACTCGTGGCGGACGGCACCACCATCTTCCTCACCACGCAGTACCTGGAGGAGGCCGATCAGCTCGCCGACCGCGTCGCCGTCCTCGACGGCGGCCGGATCGTCGCCCAGGGCACGCCGGACGAGCTGAAGAGGCGCATCCCCGGCGGCCACATCCGCCTGGCGTTCGCCGACGCGGCGAGCATGGACGCCACCGCCGACCGCCTCGCCCTGGACACCGTCGTCCGCGACGCGGAGGCGCTGACCCTCCAGATCCCCAGTGACGGCGGCATCCCCGCCGTGCGCGCCGTGCTCGACGTCCTCGATGCCACGGGCGTCCCCGCCGAGCACCTGACCGTGCACACGCCCGCCCTCGACGACGTGTTCCTGATGCTGACGGGCGACACGTCCACCGACTCCCCGAAGGAGAGCGCCCGATGAGCGCCACCTCGTACACCCCGGCCACCCCCGGCTCGCACGCGCTGCGCGACTCCCTGACGATGCTGCGCCGCAACCTCAAGCGCGCCCGACGCTATCCGTCCATGACGCTCTCGGTCGTCGCCATGCCGATCCTGATGCTGCTCCTGTTCGTGTACGTCTTCGGCGGCGCGATCGGCGACGGCATGGGGCTGCCGGGCGGCGGCGCGGGCGGCCGTGGTGAGTACACCAACTACGTCACCCCGGGGATCGTCCTCATGGCGGTGACCGCGGGGGCGATCTCGACGGCCGTGTCGGTGTGCGGCGACATGACCGAAGGCATCGTCAACCGCTTCCGCACGATGGCGATCTCCCGCAGTTCCGTCCTGACCGGGCACGTCGTCGGCAACGTCGTCCAGACCCTGGTCAGCCTGACGCTGGTGATCGGTGTGGCGCTCGCCGTGGGGTTCCGGCCGAACGCAGGACCGGTGGAGTGGGCCGCCGCCCTCGGCATCCTGGTGCTGCTCGCCTTCGCGCTGAGCTGGGTGTCGGCCGCCATGGGCCTGGGCGCCAGGACCGTCGAGGCGGCGAGCAACGCACCCGCGCCGCTGACCTTCCTGCCCTTCCTCGGCTCCGCCGTGGTCACCCCCGAGTCGATGCCGACGGGCCTGCGCTGGTTCGCCGAGTACCAGCCCTTCACGCCGATCAACGAGACGCTGCGCGGGCTGCTGCTCGGCACGGAGATCGGCGCCAGCGGCGCCCAGGCCCTGGCCTGGATCGCGGGCCTGACCCTGGTCGGCTTCCTCTGGGCCCGCGCGGTCTTCGGCCGGGCGGTCAAGCACTGAGAGCTCCCCGCCCCCGCCCGGCCGCGCGCCCTCACCCCCGGCGCAGCCGCCGCTCCACCGCGTCCCAGTCATCGGGGTCGACCACCGCGGAAGGACCGGCGGTCAGGAGGCCCTGGTCCTTGAAGCCGCTGGACGTGGACACGCACACCACGGGGCCGTCCTCCCGGGCGCCGAGCCGCCGGAGCCCGGCGAGGCCCGCGGCGGCCGACAGCTCCGCCCAGATCCCGTTCCGTGCCAGCTCCGCGCGGGCCGCGGCCATCTCCTCGTCCGTGACGAGCAGGGCGGCCCCGTCGCTCTCGCGCAGGGCGACGACGCCGCGATACCCGCCGACGGGGCAGGCGATGGCGTACGCGGCGGTGGGCCCGAGCGGGACGTGCGCCGCGGGCACCCCGT
Organism: Streptomyces flavofungini; assembly: GCF_030388665.1. Taxonomy (NCBI): domain Bacteria; kingdom Bacillati; phylum Actinomycetota; class Actinomycetes; order Kitasatosporales; family Streptomycetaceae; genus Streptomyces; species Streptomyces flavofungini. Next base: position 6,062,711 of record NZ_CP128846.1, read on the forward strand.
CCCGCACGGCCGCGGCGAGCGGCCCTCCGGCGGCGGGCTCGCACCCGTAGAGCCGGGGCACCCGCTCCGCGTGCCCGAGCCGCACCAGCTCGGCGAACCCCTTCCAGATGCCGAACAGCATCTCTCCGTAGCCGGTGGGCACGAACACCGCGCGCGGGACGACGCCGAGGTCGGTGAAGATCTCGTAGGCGAGGGTCTTGTAGCCCTCGGGCCCGAAGCCGTGCCCGGTGTGCGCGGCGGGCGTGAGGTTGCTGACGGGGTGGTAGCCGGTCCGCTCGACGATCCGGCGCAGCAGCGGCCACCGCGCCTCCGTGGGCACCGGCAGGACGGCGGCCCCGTACCCGCGCAGGAAGGCGTCGACGGCGGGCGGCACCTCCGCCGAGGTCACGACGGCGCACCGCAGCCCGGCCCGCGCCGCGTACGCCGCCGCCGACGCGCCGTGGTTGCCGGACGAGGCGACGACGACGCCCGGCGCGCCCGCGCCGACGGCCGCGCTCACCGTGACCCGGTTCAGCCGGTCCTTGTGGCTCCAGGTCGGATTGCGGGACTCGTCCTTGACCCACACGCCGTCCCCGAGCGGGACGAGGGGCGTGCCGCCCTCGGCGAGGCCCGGCGCGTGCAGCGGGGGCAGCAGCTCCGCCCAGCGCTCGTGGCCGCGCGGCCGGTCCGCCGCCGTGGCCAGGTAGTCGGCGGGCACCTTGTCGTAGGCGTAGTCGACCTCTACGGGGTACGCGACGGACTCCGTGCTCGTGACCGGGCAGCCCTCGGTGAGCGGCGGCCACAGCGGGTACCGGACGTCGGGGTCGCCGAGCGAGCGCTGGCCGAGGGCGAGGGAATCCGCGGGGGCGGCGGGCGTCCCGGAGGGCACGGGCGGAGGTGTCATGGGTCAACAGGGTAGGCGCCCCTGACAGTTGGACGGCAGGGGCCGCGCCCTACCGCGTCGGCGGTACGCCGGTGCCCCGCCGTACTTCCCGGGGAGGCGCCCGGGTTCCGACCAGCGGGGGCATTGGTTGTCGGCGGGCCCCCGTACGGTTGACGCCATGGATCTACGACGGCCCAAGGCCGGAGCCTGGAAGGCCGCGCTGCGCGGGCCGCGGCGGCTGTTCGCCGCCGCGGCCGCCGTGGTGCTGCTCGCCGGAGCGGGAACGTGGACTGCGCTGGCGTCGGACGAGGAACCGGGCGTGCGGCGCTCGGACCGGATGCTCGCCATGGGCAGGGCGGCCGACGGCCAGGAGGTGCGGATCGACACGTCGTACTTCACGGCGGGCGACCCCGGCACCAAGCGGCCCGCCGTCCTGATCGGGCACGGCTTCGGCGGCAGCAAGAGCGACGTGCGCGACCAGGCCGAGAAGCTGGCCCGCGAGGGCTACGCGGTCCTGACGTGGTCCGCGCGCGGCTTCGGCAGGTCCACCGGACGGATCGGCCTGAACGACCCCGAGGGCGAGGTCGCCGACGTCTCCCGCCTCATCGACTGGCTGGCCAAGCGCCCCGAGGTGCGCCTCGACAAGGCGGGCGACCCGCGCGTCGGTGTCACCGGCGCGTCGTACGGCGGCGCGGCCGCCCTGCTCGCCGCCGGACACGACCAGCGGGTCGACGCCATCGCCCCGGTCATCACGTACTGGAACCTGGCGGACGCGCTGTTCCCCCGCGGCGTCTTCAAGAAGCTCTGGGCCGGGATGTTCCTCAGCGCGGGCGGCGGCTGCGACCGGTTCGAGAAGCGGCTGTGCGAGATGTACGACCGCGTGGCGGTGGCCGGGAAGCCGGACGCGAAGGCCCGTGAGCTGCTGTCCGAGCGCAGCCCCTCCGCCGTCGGCGATCGCATCAAGGTGCCCGCCCTGATCGTGCAGGGCCAGACCGACTCGCTGTTCACCCTCGACCAGTCCGACGCCATGGCCCGGGCGATCCGCGGCAACCACGCCCCCGTGTCGGTCGACTGGATCGCGGGCGGGCACGACGGCGGCGACATGGAGACCGACCGGGTCGCGTCCCGCGTCGGGACCTGGTTCGACCGCTATCTCAAGGACGACAAGAGCGTCGACACCGGGCCCGCCTTCCGCGTCACGCGCACCGGAGGCATCGACTCCACCGACGGCGCGGCCACCCTGCGCGGCGCGAGCGGCGACCGCTACCCGGGCCTGGCGAGCGGCGTGCGCGAAGTGCCCCTCGCCGGACGCCCGCAGACCTTCGACAACCCCGCGGGCGCCTCGCCGCCCGCCGTGTCCTCCCTGCCCGGCATCGGCTCGGCGGCCGGTGGCGGCGGCAGGGGCGGCGGTCTCGCCCAGCTCTCCTCGCTCGGCATCGGCGTCTCCCTCGACTTCCCCGGCCAGTACGCGGCCTTCGAGTCGAAGCCGGTCTCCGGCGACCTGCGCGTCACCGGCACCCCCACCGTGCGGGCGCACGTGAAGTCCGACAGCGAGGACACGGTCCTGTTCGGGAAGGTGTACGACGTCGGGCCCGGCGGCGACCAGCGCGTCCTGCCCGCCCAACTCGTCGCCCCCGTGCGCGTGGAGGGCGCCGTGGACGGCGTGGACGTCGACCTGACGCTGCCCGCCGTCGACCACGAGCTGAAGAAGGGCCACCGGCTGCGCCTCGTGCTCGCCTCGACCGACCTCGGCTACGCCTCACCGGCCCGCCCGGCCGCGTACACGGTGTCGTTGAAGAGCGGCCTGAAGGTCCCGACCGCCCCCGGCGTGGAGACCGCCGCCGCGCCGCTGCCCGCCTGGGTGTGGTGGCTGCCGATCACCGGCGCCGCGCTCGCGGTGGCCCTGCTCGTCCTCGGCCGCAGGCGCACCACGGCGCCCGCGCCCGACCCGGCGCTCGCCGAAGTCCCCCTGCAGATCACGGACCTGAGCAAGCGGTACGCGAAGTCCACCGACCGGTACGCGGTCAAGGACCTCTCCTTCCGCGTCGAGAAGGGCCAGGTCCTCGGCCTCCTCGGGCCGAACGGCGCGGGCAAGACGACGACCCTGCGCATGCTCATGGGCCTCATCCGCCCCGACGCGGGCGAGATCCGCGTCTTCGGCCGCGCGATCCGGCCCGGCGCGCCCGTCCTGTCCCGGGTCGGCGCGTTCGTCGAGGGCGCCGGCTTCCTGCCGCACCTCTCGGGCCGGGAGAACCTGGAGCTGTACTGGGCGGCCACCGGCCGCCCCGCCGCCGACGCCCACCTCGACGAGGCCCTGGAGATCGCCGGGCTCGGCGACGCCCTGGCCCGCGCCGTGCGTACGTACTCCCAGGGCATGCGCCAGCGCCTCGCCATCGCCCAGGCCATGCTCGGCCTGCCGGACCTGCTCATCCTCGACGAGCCGACCAACGGCCTCGACCCGCCCCAGATCCGCGAGATGCGCGAGGTGATGATCCGGTACGCCGAGGGCGGGCGCACCGTCATCGTCTCCAGCCACCTCCTCGCCGAGGTCGAGCAGTCCTGCACGCACCTGGTCGTCATGGACCGCGGCCGCCTCGTCCAGGCGGGCCCCGTCGACGAGATCGTCGGCTCCGGGGACACCCTCCTGGTCGGCCTCGCCGCCGACATCGCGGACCCGCTGGTGGAGAAGGTGGCGTCGCTGCCGGGCGTGGCGTCGGCGACGCGTGCCGAGGGCGGGCTCCTGGTCCGCCTCGAAGGACCGGGCACCGGGGACGGCTCCCCGGCGTCCCGGCTGCTCGTCGAACTCGTCCGCCTCGAAGTCCCCGTCGAGTCCGTCGGACCGCACCGTCGCCTGGAGGACGCGTTCCTGACCCTGATCGGAGGCACCGCATGACGGCGACCGAGAGCACCCCGGACGCGCCGGACGCGGGCGTGGTGACCGCGCTCGACCCGGCGGCCGCCGCCCCCGGGGACGGCCCCGCCGAGCGCGCCACCGCGCCCGGGTACCGCGCCGGGCGCACCCTGCCCCTGCGCGTCGAGGCGATCCGCCAGCTCAAGCGGCGGCGCACCCTGGTGATGGGCGGCATCCTCGCCCTGCTGCCGTTCGTGCTGTGGATCGCCTTCACCGTCGCCGGATCACCGGGCGGCCGGAACGACCAGGTCACCCTCATGGACACGGCCACGGCGTCCGGCGTGAACTTCGCCGCGACCTGCCTGTTCGTGTCCGCCGGGTTCCTGCTCGTGATCCCCGTGGCGCTGTTCTGCGGGGACACCGTCGCCTCCGAGGCGGGCTGGTCGAGCCTGCGCTATCTGCTCGCGGCGCCCGTGCCGCGCGCCCGGCTGCTGTGGTCCAAGCTCGCCGTGGCGCTCGGCCTGAGCGCCGCCGCGATGCTGCTGCTCCCGGTGGTCGCGCTCGCGGTCGGCGCGGCGGCGTACGGCTGGGGGCCGCTGGAGATCCCGACCGGCGGCACGCTCGACGCGGGCACGGCCGTCCAGCGCCTCGCGATCGTCGTGGCGTACGTCTTCGTGTCCCAACTGGTCACGGCGGGCCTCGCCTTCTGGCTCTCGACCAAGACCGACGCCCCGCTCGGCGCGGTCGGCGGCGCCGTCGGCCTCACCATCGCCGGGAACGTCCTGGACGCCGTGACGGCCCTCGGCAGCTGGCGCGACTTCCTGCCCGCGCACTGGCAGTTCGCCTGGGCGGACGTGTTCCAGCCGACACCGGAGTGGGGCGGCATGATCCAGGGCTCGGCGATCTCGGTGACGTACGCCCTGGTGCTGTTCGCGCTCGCGTTCCGGGGGTTCTCGCGGAAGGACGTGGTGTCGTAGGGGGGGGCAGCCGGGCCACGGTGGCGGAGCCCCGACTTCCGCTCACCGTGGCCGACTTGAGACCCTTCCGCAACGTACGGGACCGATCGTCCTCGGCCCCCCGGCCGTCACAGGCATGAACGCCGACGAGACGAACCGGGGGGCCGACCCGTGCGACACACCCTGTCCACCCGCAACGCCGACCGCACCCGATCCAGCACCCGCGCCCGCGACCACATCCGAGCCCGCACCCGGGCCCGCGACCGCGCCCGCGCCCGCCCGCGTGACCGCCGCACCGCCCTCGCCGCCGCCCTCCTCGCGGGCGGCCTGCTCCTCGCGGGCTGCAGCGGCGGCGGGGACGACAACGGCGACAAGCGCGCGTCGGGCAAGGAACGCGGGTCGAACGCCCTCCCCGCGCCCGCCCCGCCGCCCGACGGGGCGCAGGACTCGCGGCAGCGGGAGAACAGCTCGCACCGCGACATCGCCCCGAGCCCCGGCCACGGCCCCTCTGACATGCGCTCCACCTTCGCCCTGGACGTGGACACCGCCTCGTACGGCTTCGCCCGCCGCACCCTGGACCGGGGCCGCCTCCCCGACCCGGCGACGGTGCGCCCCGAGGAGTTCGTGAACAGCTTCCGGCAGGACTACCCGAAGCCCGCGGGCGACGGCTTCTCCGTGAGCGTGGACGGCGCCCGCACCGGCGCCGACGGCTGGTCCCTGATGCGCGTCGGCCTCGCGACGCGCCCGGACGACGAGGAGCGCCGACGCCCGCCCGCCGCGCTCACCTTCGTGATCGACATCTCCGGCTCCATGGCCGAGCCGGGCCGCCTCGACCTGGTCAGGAAGTCCCTCGGCGTGATGACCGACCGGCTGCGCGACGACGACTCGGTCGCCCTCGTGACCTTCAGCGACCGCGCCGAGACCGTGCTGCCCCTGACCCGTCTCGGCGACAGCCGCGACGAGGTGCACGCCGCCGTCGACGCACTGCGCCCCACCGCCTCCACGAACGTCGAGGCGGGCATCACCACCGGCTACGACACCGCCTCACGCGGCCTGCGCGAGGGCGCCACCAACCGCGTCGTGCTGCTCTCCGACGCCCTCGCCAACACCGGTGACACCAGCGCCGACGGCATCCTGCGGCGCGTCGAGGACGCCCGCCGCGCCCACGGCATCACGCTGTTCGGCGTCGGCGTCGGCAGCGACTACGGGGACGCCCTGATGGAACGGCTCGCCGACCGAGGCGACGGCCACACCACGTACGTGGCGGACGAGGACGACGCCCGCGAGGTGTTCTGCGAGCGGCTGCCCGCGAACATCGACCTGCGCGCCCGCGACGCCAAGTCCCAGGTGTCCTTCGACCCGGAGACGGTCGAGCGGTTCCGGCTCATCGGGTACGACAACCGGCGTGTCGCCGACGACGACTTCCGCGACGACCGCGTGGACGGTGGTGAGGTCGGGCCCGGGCACACGGTGACGGCCCTGTACGCGGTGCGCACCCGGCCCGGCGCGAGCGGCCCCGTGGCGACCGCCCGCGTCCGCTGGCTCGACCCCGAGAGCCGCGCCCCGCGCGAGGCGTCGGCGGACCTGCGCACCGGCGACCTGGACGGCACGCTGGACAAGGCGGAGCCGGGCCTCCAAGTGGCCGCCACCGCCGCGTACTTCGCCGACGGGCTGCGGGCGTACGACCGCGCCGCCGACGCCGAACCGCCCGGGGAGGGCGGCCCGGACGGCTACGGCGGACAGGGCGGTCAGGGCGGCCAGGGCGGTCAGGTCGGTCAGGGCGGTCAGGGCGAGGACCACAGCACGGCCCCGCTGCCGGGCGCCCCGGCGCCGGACCGCCTGGAGGAGTGGGCGCGCGGCCTCGCACACACGACGGGCGACAAGGACGTGAGCGAGCTGGCGGAGAGCATCAGCGAGGCGAACGACCTGCGGGGCAGCGCCCGGTAGGGGGCGCGGGGAACTGTGCGGGGCAGCGCCCCGTAGGGGCGCGGGGAACTGCGCGACCAGCCACGACAAAGCCGCAGACGGGTCTGCCGGATCACCGAGCAGACGCGTCCGCGGCTTTCCCCTCCCCCGCCCCGGCAGCCCCCACGCGGCGGAGCCGCACGCCGAAACAACCCCCGCGCCCCCTAGGGGGCGCGGGTACCGCACAACTCCCGCTCCGCCCGCACCGGGTCGTTCGGGAAGCGGAAGGACGTCCGCTCCAGGGCGCCGGCGGCGTTGCGCAGGAAACGACCCGGTGTGAGGGGGGCGCGCGTGGCGGCGCGCAGTTCGGCGAGCGGCCCGCAGGCGAGCGCGCGCCGGGCGGCGGCCACCCGCGCCGGGTCGAGCCCGGACGGCAGGTCGGCGGTGCCGCGGTCGGCGACGACCCACTCGTCGGGCAGCCACTTGTCGTGACCCACGCGCGCGTGGGCGATGCGCTGGGAGTGGGCGGCCAGGGGATAGGCGAGGCCGATGGGGTCGAGGGCGGCGCCGTCGAGGGGGACGACGGTGCCGTTGAGGCCGAGGGTGGCGTAGAAGCCGGTCACGGCGGGGGTGGCGGCGGCCACGCGGGTGCGGGAGATGAACAGGGCGCCCGCGTCGCCCCGCCCGGCCGCGCGCACCTCGCGCGCGTACGCGGCGTTCTCGCGGTAGCCGCCGAACGTGTGGTGCACGGGGTGGGCGGCGGCGTTCTGCCGGACGTACACGCCGCGTTCGTCCGCGATGCCACCGGGGCCGATCCGCCCCTCGTATCCGATCCGCAGCGCCGCCGCGCACACCACGGCCCACACGCAGACCCCCGCGGCGGCCAGTGCCCACGCGCGCGTGGCGGGCACCAGGAACACCGGCAGGACCAGCAGGAACAGCCCCGGCAGGAACATCCGCGCGTGCATGAAGTCGCCGCCGACCTTGATGACGTACGCCCAGCAGAGCGCCCCGGCGATGACGGGCGCGAGGGCGGGAGTGAGCGCCGGGGCGAGGGGCACGCGCGCTCCGGCGCCCCCAGGCAGCCGGGTGCGCCCCGACGGCAGCACGGCCGCGACCACGAACAGGGCGGGCACCCACAGCAGATAGGGCCCGGCGAAGTCACCGAGGTAGCCCAGACCGCGCCCCCACAGGCTCTGCGAGGCCTCCTTGGTGACGCCGGGCAGCGGCACCAGATGCCCGTAGTACCCGATCCGGAAGATCTCGTACGCGACGGGCAGCGCCCCCGCGACACCCGCACCGGCGAGAGCGGCGCGCCGGGAGGGGCGCGCGCTCAGCCACTGCGCGCCCAGGAACACGGCGGAGACCAGCGCCAGATCGGGGCGTACGAGCGGGCCGAGCCCGAGGACGAAGGCGGTGGCGAGGGAACGGGGCCGCGCGACGAGCAGCAGCCAGGCACCGCCGAGCCAGCAGGTGGCGAGCCCCGTCTCCAGGCCGGAGGTGGCGAAGTCCCAGACGGGCGGCAGGGCGAGCGGCACCAGGACGCCGAGGGGGAGCAGCGCCCGGCCGCCCCGCGCACCGTCACCCGGGCCGCCCGCACCGTCACCCGGGCCGCCCCGCCCGTCCCCGTCGTGCAGCCGGACCGCCCCCCACGCGGCGAGCGCGAACCCGGCCGCCGTGAGCAGCAGCCCGCCGTACACGGCGGCGGTGGCGATGTCCGCGCCCGGCAGCCCCGCGAGCACGAGCAGCCACTGCCACAGCGTCCCCGTGGACGACTCGGCGCGCTCGCCCGGGTTGAACACGGGCCCGTGCCCGGCGAGGATCTGCCGGACCGTGCGGACGTAGATGTGCCCGTCGTCGGACATCCAGCGCCGCTGGTAGCCGGCGACGAGGATCACCAGGGCGGGCGCCAGACAGAGCGCGGCCCGCAGATACGGCCGGGCGGCGGCGAGTTGGCCGCCCGGCCGCGCGGTGGCCGTCCCGGTCAGGGCGATGAGGGCGCCCAGCGTGCCGCGGCTGCGGACTGGGGTGCGTGTAGAGGTCATGCAGCGTACTTCGGCGCAGGTCAGCCGGGTCTTGAGGCGCGGGGGCCGGTGCGGCGGCCGCTCGTCGGGGTGGGTGCGTCCTTGGGGGCGGCGTCCGGAGTTCTTCTGCGCGAACCATTGAATTTCCCTTACGCGTCGGTAAGTTGACTCTTGAGTAAGCGCGGGGATCCGCCACACAGGCGTCACGTCGCGCCCCCCCACCGCACCCCGCCCCCCACCGCACCCCGCACCCCGCACCCCCGTCCCTTCGGGGCACCTCGCACCTCGCACAGCCCTCACCCCCCGCACCGCCGCACCGCCGCACCGCACCGCCGCACCCGCGCCGAGCGAACGAACGGGAGCCGTCATGGGCGTACGCAAGGACCTGAAACAGGCGCGCCGCCGCACGGACCTGGCGGATCGCGCCAAGGTCGAGACCGTCAGGGACGAACACGGTGTCGTACGGGAGGCCCGCACCCCCGCCCTCGCGGCGGCGGCCACCCGGGGCAGCGCCGCCGACATCCCCTTCACCAACGCCGCCGAGGCCCCCGACGCCGTCGTCCTGCGCCGCAAGGAGGCGGGCCGGTGGCGCCCCGTCACGGCCGCGGCCTTCGCCCGCGAGGTCACCGCGGCCGCGAAGGGCCTGATCGCGTCAGGCCTCGAACCGGGCGGCCGGGTCGCCCTGATGTCCCGTACGCGCTACGAGTGGGCGGTACTCGACTTCGCGATCTGGGCGGCCGGCGGCCAGACCGTGCCTGTCTACCCGACGTCGTCCGCCGATCAGATCGAGTGGATCGTGCGCGACTCCGGTGCCACTCTCCTCATCGCCGAGACCGCTGAGAACGCGGAGACGGCGCGCCGCGCGGTCGCGGGACACCCCGTGCCCCCGGCCGTGTCGGTCCTCGACGACGGCGCGGTGCTCGAACTGGCCGAGCGCGGCCACGCGGTGGCCGACGAGGAGGTCACCGCCCGCCGCTCGGCCCTGACACCCGACTCCGTAGCGACCCTCTGCTACACCTCCGGTACCACCGGCAGACCCAAGGGCTGCGTCCTCACGCACGGCAATCTGCACGCCGAGGCCGCCAACACCGTCGAACTCATGCACCCGGTCTTCAAGGAGGTCACGGGCCAGACCGCGTCGACTCTCCTCTTCCTGCCGCTCGCCCACATCCTGGGCCGCTCCCTCCAGATCGCCTGCATGCTCGCGCGCATCGAACTGGGCCACTTCCCGAGCGTCAAACCGGACGAGCTCCGCCCCGAACTGCGCGCCTTCAGGCCGACGTTCGTCGTCGGCGTCCCGTACCTCTTCGAGCGGATCCACGACACCGGGCGCGCGATCGCCGAACGGATGGGCCGCGGCGCCTCGTTCGAGCGCGCGGACCGCGTCGCGGTGCGCTTCGCCGAGGCCTACCTGGCGAAGTTCCAGGGCCGGGGCCGCGGCCCGTCCCCGGGCCTCTACCTCGGCTGGGCGCTGTACGAACTCCTCGTCTACCGCCGCGTCCGCAAAGAGGTCGGCGGCCGCCTCCGCTACGCGATCAGCGGCGGCTCCCCGCTCGACAAGCGCCTCAACCTCTTCTTCTACGCCGCCGGAATCCTCATCTACGAGGGGTACGGCCTGACGGAGACCACCGCGGCCGCGACCATCGTGCCGCCGCTCGGCCCCCGCCCGGGCACCGTCGGCACGCCCGTGCCCGGCACGGCGATCCGCATCGCGGACGACGGCGAGGTCCTCATCAAGGGCGGCATCGTCTTCGACGCGTACTGGAACAACAAGGAAGCCACCGACGCCGTCCTCGCTGACGACTGGCTGGCGACCGGCGACCTCGGGTCCCTCGACGACGACGGCTATCTCACCATCACCGGCCGCAAGAAGGACCTCATCGTCACCTCCGGAGGCAAGAACGTCTCACCCGCCGTCCTGGAGGACCGCCTGCGCGGCCGCCCCCTGGTCGGCCAGTGCCTCGTCGTCGGCGACAACCGCCCCTACGTGGCCGCGCTCATCACCCTCGACCCGGAAGCCGTCGCCCACTGGCTCTCCGTGCGCAAGCGCCCCAAGGACACGCCCCTGTCCGAACTGTGCCACGACCCACACCTTCTCGCGGACCTGCAGAAGGCGGTGGACTACACCAACGAGGCGGTCTCACGCGCGGAGTCCATCCGCCGCTTCGTGGTCGCCGAGGGCGAGTTCACCGAGGCGAACGGCCTGCTCACACCGTCCCTGAAGCTCAAACGATCGGCGGTGGCCGCGGCGTACGCGAAGGAGATCGAGAGGCTGTACGACTAGCCGGCGGCCTGGTCCGCCGCCTGGCCCGCTGCCTGGTCCGCCGCCTGGTCCGCTGTCTCGCCCGCCGCCTGGCCCGACGGCCGGCCGTGGTAGCGCGCCGCCGCCTCCGACTCCTGGGCGAGGTGGCGGAGCGCCAGCAGGGCCGGTTCGAGGAGGTAGGCCTGGAATCAGGTCCGGTAGGCCTGGAAACAGATCCGCACCGCACCGGGGGCCCTCGCCGCGGCGCCTGAGGGAAAGAGCGACAACGGCACAGAGCAGCCCCTGACGCGCCCCGGCCTTACCTCACGGGTAATTGCCGCACTCCACCCGCCGAACGAGTCTGGAACCGCCCTGAACAGGGCGGAAAACCGAGCGGGAGGAACCGAAAGATGACATCGGCGAACTACTCCGGACCCCTCACGACGACCGGCGCGGCGCGGTCGGGCGACGGCGCGGCGCGGTCGAGCCACGGCGCGGCGCGGTCGAGCCACGGCGCGGCGCAGGGGGGCCGCGACGACTCCCTGGCCCGTCTGACCCTGAAACTGGACGCGGCCGTCACGGGCCCCAACGGCCTCGCCTACCTGGCCCTGGCCCAGTTCCTCGACTCCTTCCTCGGCCTCGACGCGGCACTCCTCTACCCCGTGGGTGCCTTCCTCCTGCTCTACGCGGCAGCCGTCCAGTTCACGGCAACCCGCCCCCGAGTGGCCCGCCCCGCCCTCGCGGCCATCATCACCGCGAACCTCCTCTGGACCGTCCTCAGCCTCACCCTCGCCGCCACGGACGCCCTGTCGGCCACGACGGCGGGGACGGTGTGGGTCGTCCTGCAGGGGCTGGTGGTGGCGGGATTCGCGGGGGTGCAGTGGGTGGCTCTGGGGAGGCTGCGGCACACCGGCTCGGGGAGCGCGGGCTGAGTACGGACTGAGCCCGTACTCAAACACCGGCTTTACCAGCGGAAACTGCGGCAAGTCGATCGCGGCGCTGGTGCACGGAAGCCACCGCGGCCACTGCCTCACTGCCTGTACTCGCTACACCCTGATGTTCGGCGAACAGGCCGCCCCGGACTGCACTGGGAGGCACGCCGGGTCTGTGTGCCGCAGGCCGTCCGCGCCGACGTGGCGGCTCTGCGCGGGGAAGTCATCCGCACTCTCGGCGTGCTGCGGGACACGGGTGTGGCGGTGCGCACCCCGTGGACGGTCCACGACACGCTGGCCTCCGGGCGTTCGGGCACACGGTCGAACGACACGGAGTGGTGGCTGCCGCTTGCGAAGTCCACGCGCCCCGAGGCGGTCCGTCTCGGCGTCGCGCTGAAGTCCGTTCGCTTCCCGTGCTCGCGTACCGATGAAGTCAGTTCCCGGTCAGCGGGTTTGTGGGCGGCCACGGTCGCCGCTGCCGACAGACGGTATCTGGCGTGGCAGCGGCAGGAGGAGCAGCAGCTCGACAACCCCGGAGAGGTGATGGCCGCGATGAAGCGCAGGGTCGCCGCGGCCCGCGAACTTCCCAAGGAGCGGCAAGCGGCTCGGTACGCGAGCGAGTTGGTCAGGGCGTGCGCGGACACCGACCAGCACACCCCGTCATGAACTGGTGGTTCGAGGCCCGGCGGGTCTGGCCCGTGCTGGTGCCGTGCCTGGCGGCCCCTGCCGTTCTCGTCGCCGGATTGCACGGTGTCGTGGTGGAGTTCCCCTCACCCCTGACCGGCGGGTCCAACGACTTCCTGGTCGTGCTGCTCGCCCCGCTGCTCGAAGAAGCCCTCCAAGGAATCCCTCCGAGGAAGCCCTCCGAGGAAGCCCTCGTCAGGAAGTCCTCTGCAGGAAGTCCTCGCCAGCAAAGACGTTCCGTCATGCCGATCCAGCTCGAAGCCTGCACGTTCGCCTACGGCCGCAGGAAGCCACCGGTCCTCGGCCGGCTGACCCACACCGTCCCTGACGGCTTCACGGTCCTTCTCGGCCCCACCGGCGCCGGGCAGCCGACTCTGCTCAAGCTGGCCGCCGGGGTGACCCGCCCCTCGGCGGGCCGGGTGCGCTTGGGCGGCCGAGGATCCCACACGCGGGATACCGGCAGCGGGTCGCCTGGATGCCGCAGGCCATCACTGCCATGACCGGCCTCACCGCCCGCGAACAAGTCGCCTGCACGGGCTGGCTCAAGGGCATGAGACGCACCGACGCCTGGACCGCCGCCCACCCCGCCATGTCCGGCCAGGCCGTGTGGCGCACTTCACGGGAGGGTGGGGGAGGGGAGGAGCCGGGAGCGAGGCCGGAAACGCGCGGGAGCGGTGGACGAATCCGCCGCCCACATGCTGTGTGGCGCCCCCGGCAGGACTCGAACCTGCGGCCAAGTGCTTAGAAGGCACCTGCTCTATCCACTGAGCTACGGGGGCCGGGTGGTGGCCGGTGGCCTGGAGCCCGGTGTGGGGTGGTCCGTGGCCTTGCCGGGGGCCGTGGACCATGGACCGGGGACAAGGATAGGGCTCCTGGTGGCTTGTCCCTGGTGCTTCACCTCCGCCACGCGATGTGGAGGTTCGGTGAAGCGGTCCTGATAATCGCAGGCAGGTGCGAATCTCGCATCGCTTTTGGCGTCTGGCGCCCCGGGTGTTGTGCACTCGTTATGCCTGCGCCCCAGCCGTCCCTTCCGTCGCGGGTGTCCGATCGGCGCGCAGGGGTGCCCATATGCTTCAGAAAGGCGCCAAAATTGGGCATTCTTCGCATGTGGTGACCTTGGACGTACGGCCTCAACTGCTTGACGCACTCTCCGCCCTGCGTGAGCGTGTCGCCGCCGCACGCTTTCCGCTCCCCCTCGCGGGGGCGCCACGCGCGCGGGCCAACCGGGACGAGCTCCTCGCACAGCTCGACGACTATCTGGTGCCCCGGCTACGCGCCCCCGAAGCGCCCTTGCTGGCCGTTGTGGGCGGCTCCACCGGCGCGGGCAAGTCCACCCTCGTGAACTCTCTGGTGGGCCGTCAGGTCAGCGAGGCAGGCGTCCTGCGGCCCACGACCCGCACGCCCGTCCTGGTGTGCCACCCCGAGGACCAGCACTGGTTCGCCGGAATGCGCGTCCTGCCGCACCTCACGCGCGCGTGGGCACCCCGGCGGGGCGGCACGGGTGAGGACAGGGCGAGAGGGGTGGGTGAGGTGAGTGGAGCTGGTGGGACGGCCAAGGCCGCCGCCGGGGCGCGGCGGGAGAGCCGGGGGAGCCTCGCGGCGGGCGGCGAGAGCGAGCGTGTCCTGCGCGTCGAGACCGCCGACACCCTGCCCTGCGGCCTCGCCCTCCTCGACGCCCCCGACATCGACTCCCTCGTCGCCGACAACCGCGTCCTCGCCGCCGAGCTGATCTGCGCGGCCGACGTGTGGGTCATGGTCACCACCGCCTCCCGGTACGCCGACGCCGTGCCCTGGCACCTGCTGCGTACCGCCAAGGAACAGGACGCCACCCTCGTCACCGTCCTCGACCGCGTCCCCCACCAGGTCGTCGGCGAGGTGTCACGCCAGTACGGCGCCCTCCTCGCCAAGGCCGGCCTCGGCGACGTGCCCCGCTTCACCGTCCCCGAACTGCCCGAGTCCGCGGGCGGCGGCGGACTCCTCCCCGCCACCGCCGTGGAGCCCCTGCGCACCTGGCTCGCCCACCGCGCGCAGGAACCCGCCTCCCGTAGACAAGCCATCGAACGCACCGCCTACGGAGTCCTCGGTTCGCTGAACTCCCGCATGCCGGAGCTCGCCGGTGCCGTCGCCGCCCAGTACGCCGCCGCCCTGCGCCTCACGTCCGCCGTCGACGAGGCCTACGAGAGCGAGCACGCGCGCGTACGCGCCCGCCTCCAGGCCGGTGCCGCACTCGCCGGTGACGCCCTGAAGCGCTGGCGCGCCTACCCGCTCGACTGCGGCCCCGGAGAGCTCCTGGACGCCATCGCGGAAAGCCTCGAAGCGCTCCTGCTGTGCGCGGTCACCGCAGCCGACGAACACATCGACGACGCGTGGCGGCGCGAGCCCGCCGCCCAGGCCCCCGCACTCGCCCGCAGCGGCGGCCGGTACGAAAGGGCCCCCTACGAAGACGGCGACAGCCCCGAACACCGCATCGGCATGGCCGTACGGCGCTGGCGGCGCGAACTCGAGGAGTACGCCGAGGAAGAGGTCCGCGCCCTCGACCGCGCCGACAAGAGCGCCCTGCCCGACGCCGACGTCGTCGCCGCGCTGCTCGCCACCGCCCTGCTCGGCGGCCGCCGGGCACGCACCGCCGGAGAGACCCTGGCCGAACGCATCGGCGCACACGGGGCGCTGCGGCTGCGCGACCGCGGCGGCCGGCTGCTCACCGACTACCTGGACAAGGTCCTCGGCGCGGAGCGCGAGCGACGCCTCGCCCCCCTCGACGCCCTCGACGTCAACCCGGAGCCCCAGGCCGAACTCATCGCCGCGCTGTCCGTACTGCAGAAGGAGAGGTGACCGCGGTGACCGCCGTCACGGGCCACACCGAACACACCGAGCACCCCGGCGATCTGGAACGCGCGGAGAGCGCAGGCAGTGCAGGCAGCACCGACAGCACCGACAGCACCGACAGCACCGACAGCACCGACAGCGCAGACGGTGCGGATGCCGCGGCAAGCCGCGTCGAGAGCGCCCCGGGCGCGGAGCCTTCCGATCGCGCCGCGTCGGGCGACGAGAACGGCCACCACGCGCGCGAGGCCGTCGGCGTCTGGGACGACGGGCTCATCGCGCGGCGCGTGGTGCCCGGCGTGTCCCCGGGGAAGGGGGACGCCAGGACCGTGGCCGAGGCGCTCGCCGGACCGGTGCCCTCCGGTTCCCCCTCGGCGGCGTCTACGGGGAGGCCGTCCTCGTACACGGACTCCACCGCGTACGACCCCTGCGCCCCGTACGAGAAGAGCGCCCCCGCGCAGGACACGACCGTCGTCTACGAAGGACCCCTGCGAGGGCGTCTCGACGCGCTGCGCGAGCTGATCGGGCTTTCCCGTACGCGACTCGACAGCGAGACGCTCGCCGAGGCCGGGCGCGTGCTCGACGAGGCCGCGGCGCGGCGGCGGCTGTCGGACCGGCACACCGTCGTCGCCCTCGCGGGCGCCACGGGCAGCGGCAAGTCGACCCTCTTCAACGCCCTGGCGGGCGTGATGATCTCGGAGACGGGCGTACGCAGACCGACCACCGCCGCGCCCATCGGATGCAGCTGGACGGACGGCGCCGCCGGGCTGCTCGACCGCCTGGGCATCCCGGGGAGGCTGCGCCGCCGGCCGCTCCAGGGGGCCGACGCACAGGCACTCCAGGGGCTCGTCCTCGTCGACCTGCCCGACCACGACTCGGCCGCAGGGGACCACCGCGAACACGTCGACCGGATCCTCGGACTCGTCGACGCGGTCATCTGGGTCGTCGACCCCGAGAAGTACGCGGACGCGATGCTGCACGAGCGCTATCTCCGGCCGCTCGCCGGACACGCGGAGGTCATGTTCGTCGTGCTCAACCAGGTGGACCGGCTCCCCGGAGACGCCGCCGACCAGGTGCTCGACGATCTGCGGCGGCTCCTCGACGAGGACGGCATCGCACTCGGCGAGCACGGCGAACCGGGCGCCACGGTGCTCGCGCTCTCCGCCCTCACCGGGGAGGGCGTCGGCGACCTGCGGGAAGCGCTCGGCCAGTTCACCCGTGAACGGGGGGCCGCGGCGCGGCGCATCGAGGCGGACCTGGACGCGGCGGCCGCGCACCTGCGGCCGGTGTACGCGGCCGGGGTGGGGTCGGCGTCGGCGCGGGGCGCGATCGGGCTCAGCGAGGAAGCGCGTGAGGAGTTCTCCGAACGGCTCGGGGAGGCCGTCGGCGCGGCCGCGGCCGGCCAGGCCGCCGAGCGGGCCTGGCGCAGACACGCGGGCCGGGCCTGCTCCTCGCCCTGGCTGCGGCTGTGGCGCTGGTACGAGGCGCAGCGCTTCCCGCACAGCACGGGCAGGCACGTCGTGGCGCCGCCCGCGGACGAGGAGGCGACGGCACGCGCGCGCGTGGAGCACGCCGTGCGCACCGTCGCCGACGAGGCGGCCACCGGGCTGCCCACGCCCTGGGGGCAGGCCGTGCGGGAGGCGGCCGCACGCGGCGCCCAGGGTCTGCCCGAGGCGCTCGACGAGCTAGCGCTGCGGGCGGCGCTGCCGGACGGACGGCCGCCGCGGCCCGGCTGGTGGCCCGTGGCGGTCCTCGCGCAGGCGGCCATGACGCTGCTTCAAGTCGTCGGCGGGCTGTGGCTGGTGGGGCAGATCGTCGGGGTCGCGGAGCCCAACCTGGGCGTGCCGGTGCTCCTGATGGCCCTGGGGATCGTCGGCGGACCCTGCGTGGAGTGGGCCAGCGGGATGGCGGCGCGCGGCCCTGCCAGGCGGTACGGCTTCGAGGCCGAGCGGCGGCTGCGGGAGGCGGCCGCGGGGTGCGGGCGGGCGCGGGTGCTCGATCCGGTGGCGGCCGAGCTGCTGCGGTACCGGGAGGTGCGGGAGCAGTACGTGCGGGTGGCTCAGCGGGGGTGAGGGGGAGGGGGAGGCGGAGGGGCGGACGGGGCGGGCGGGGCGAGGTGCGGGGCGAGGCCGGGGGCGGGTCGGGCCCGGGTGTGTTCGGCTCGGGTGTGTTCGGCCCCGACCCGGGGCGGGACCTGGGCCGAGGCCGGGCCCGGGCCGGGGTGGGCAAGCGGAAGGGCTCCGTCGGGTGACGGAGTTGTCCACAACCGGCCGGTAGAACACAGGGCTCAGCGGGCTCGGCCCGGCCGGTGCAATCTGAGATCGCGGCAGCCCGCCGATCACCGACGCCGGAGTGCGAAGGGGAGAAGGAGGCGAGCGGCCGCGGACTCAGACGTGGGCGTGCGGGACGGGCCCGCACGTGTGTGGACGCAAGGGAGGGGTCGGCATGAACGACACGGTGGTGACGGTGGTGGGGAACGTGGCGACGACGCCGGTGTTCAGGGAGCTGCCGTCCGGACCGGTGACACGCTTTCGGATCGCGGTCACGGCACGGCACTTCGACCGCTCGCGCAACGCGTGGGCGGACGGGCACACCAACTTCTTCACGGTGTGGGCCTGGCGGGCGCTCGGCGTCAATGTGCAGGGCTCGCTCGCGATCGGCGAACCGGTCATCGTGCAGGGCAGGTTGAGGGTGCGGGACGAGGAGCGGGGCGGGCAGCACTTCCGGTCGGTGGACATCGACGCCCAGTCCATCGGGCACGACCTCGCCCGGGGAACGTCCGCGTTCCGGCGCACGCGCAGGACGATGGACTCCGCCGCGGGGGAGCGAAGTACCGTGCGCGGGACGGGGGATGAGCCGGAGTTCGAGTTCCCCACCGAGCCCGGGGACCGGGACCGGGCGCACGCCAAGGCCCAGCAGGAGGCACGGGCGCGGATGGGGCCGGGCGCGGAGCCACGGGCCAAGTCGCAGACGGATCCGCAAGGTGGGCCGGGCGGTGGGCCGGAGGTCGCGGCGGAAGGCGCCCAGGGCGTCGAGTTGGAGCGGGACCCGGCCCCCGTCGGCTGACCCGCGTCGCGCGGCCGGACAGCAGCCGACCCGCTAACCGGAACCATGGATTTGTCGATATGCCCAGCTCAGAAGGGCGTTGTCGATAACAATTCCGATTCGGATCGGTTGCCTGACGGCGCTACTGGGAACGGCGATGCGTCGCTTCCTTAGGATGCCGGGCGTGGCTCCGTGAGGCGGTTGAGGCCTGAGCGGGGCGGTCGGCAGGTGAGTCTGCTCGGTTGAATCTGCTGGCGGGGCCAGTCCCCCCATGTGAATTGGGTCCCGCTCGGAGGGGATTTCTGTGTTTTCTGCGTTGTCAGGCCGGCGGGCACTCAAGGCGTTCGCGATATCGCCCCGGCGTCGCCGCGGCGCGGCCCGCATCGCCGCCGCGACGGTGGCGTCCGGCCTCGTCGTGGCCGGTGCGACGGCCACCGCGACCGCGGCCGCCGCGGTCGAGGCCCCGCAGCACCGGGGCGGGGCGAGCGCGACCCTCGGCGGCCTCAAGACGTACGGCCAGGCGGTCGTCCGTGAGGGCGGCGAGAGCCAGAGAATCCCCGCGGGCCTCTTCGAGATGTCCGTGGACAACGGCGGCACGCTGCAGACGTACTGCATCGACCTGTACAACCCCACGCAGAAGGACGCGAAGTACCAGGAGACCCCCTGGAGCGGCACGTCCCTGAACGGCAACCCGCACGCGGGCAAGATCCGCTGGATCCTCCAGCACTCCTACCCCCGCGTGAACAACCTCGCCCAGCTCGCCCGGCAGTCGGGCGCGGGCACGCTCACCGAGAAGTCGGCCGCGGCGGGCACGCAGGTGGCGATCTGGCGGTACTCGGAGAGCCTGGGCAAGGGGAAGTCCCCGCGTGCGTCGAGCGCGCCCGGTGAGCCGAGCGGGTCGGGCGGGTCCGGCGGGTCGAGCAGGGCAGACGGTTCGGGGGCGGCGAGCAAGTCGAGTGGGCCCGGCGCGGCGGGCGAAGCGGCGAAGCCCCGCACCATCAAGGTCGAGGCCGTCGACCCCCGGGCGGAGAAGCTCGCGGACTATCTGGAGCGCAGCGCGCGCACCAGCCCCGAGCCGAAGGCGTCACTGACCCTGGAGCCCGCGGCCGTCTCCGGGAACGCCGGAAAGCGCCTCGGCCCGGTGACCGTGCGGACCGACGCGGAGAGCGTGACCGTCACGCCGCCCGCGGACTCGGCGAGCGGGGTGAAGGTCGTCGGCAAGGACGGCAAGCAGGTCAAGACGGCCCGCGACGGCAGCCGGCTGTTCTTCGACGTGCCGAAGGGCGCGCCGGACGGCACGGCCGCGCTGGAGGTGCAGGCGGCGACGACGGTGCCGGTCGGAAGGGCCTTCACCTCCGACACCCGCAGCCAGACGCAGATACTCGCGGGCTCCAGCGAGTCCACGGTCTCCGCCGCGGCGACGGCGCACTGGGCGGAGAAGGGCGCGATACCCGCGCTGTCCGCGGAGAAGAACTGCGCCAAGAACGGCGTCGACATCACGGCGAGCAACAAGGGGGACGCGGCGTTCACCTTCAGCCTGATGCGGTTCAAGCACACCATCAAGGCCGGTGAGCGCCGGACGGTGACGATACCGCTCCAGGAGGACCAGCCCTACGACTTCACGATCATGGGGCCTGGCGGGTTCGAGAAGCGGTTCAAGGGAGTGCTCGACTGCCGGACCGAGGGCAGCGCGGTCACCGTCGACGGCAAGGCGCAGCCCGCGTCGAACCCGAGCCCGGCGTCGGCGGGCGGCACGAGCGGCGGCGGCGACCTCGCCGAGACCGGCGGGTCGAACGCGACACCGCTGATAGCCGCCATCGCGGTCGTCCTGGTCGTCGTCGGCGGCGGCGCGGTCTTCCTCCTGCGCAGGAAGAAGGACCCGGCGGAGCCCGCGAAGGCGGCGCCGTCCGAGGAGTGAGGCAGCCGTAGACACGGTCGGTGACGGATCGACTACGCAGGTGGGGCGCGGAAGGGCCAGGTCACGGGGGCCTCGTGATACTGGTTTCTTCCGGGGGGTGGCTGTACGGCAAGATGGGGTGTATCTGCCCACACACTGATTGCCGGACGGTTTCTCTTGGCTGAGTACATCTACACCATGCGCAAGACGCGCAAGGCGCACGGCGACAAGGTGATCCTCGATGACGTCACCTTGAACTTCCTGCCCGGCGCGAAGATCGGTGTCGTGGGTCCGAACGGTGCCGGTAAGTCCACGGTGCTCAAGATCATGGCGGGGCTCGAGCAGCCGTCGAACGGTGACGCGTTCCTGTCGCCCGGCTACACGGTCGGGATGCTCCTGCAGGAGCCGCCGCTCGACGAGTCCAAGACGGTCCTGGAGAACGTCCAGGACGGCGCCGCCGAGGTCATGGGCAAGCTCAAGCGGTTCAACGAGGTCGCCGAGCTGATGGCGACCGACTACTCGGACGCGCTGATGGAGGAGATGGGCAAGCTCCAGGAGGACCTGGACCACGCAGGCGCGTGGGACCTGGACACCCAGCTGGAGCAGGCCATGGACGCCCTCGGCTGCCCGCCCGGCGACTGGCCGGTCACCAACCTCTCCGGTGGTGAGCGCCGCCGCGTCGCGCTGTGCAAGCTGCTGCTCGAGGCGCCCGACCTGCTGCTGCTCGACGAGCCCACCAACCACCTGGACGCCGAGTCCGTGCAGTGGCTGGAGCAGCACCTCGCGAAGTACCCCGGCACCGTCGTCGCCGTCACCCACGACCGGTACTTCCTCGACAACGTCGCCGAGTGGATCCTCGAGCTGGACCGCGGCCGCGCGCACCCCTACGAGGGCAACTACTCGACGTACCTCGACAAGAAGGCCACCCGCCTCAAGGTCGAGGGCCAGAAGGACGCCAAGCGTGCGAAGCGTCTGAAGGAAGAGCTCGAGTGGGTGCGGTCGAACGCCAAGGGGCGCCAGGCCAAGTCCAAGGCGCGCCTTTCGCGTTACGAGGAGATGGCCGCCGAGGCCGACAAGATGCGGAAGCTGGACTTCGAGGAGATCCAGATCCCGCCGGGCCCGCGCCTGGGCAACATCGTCGTCGAGGTGGAGAACCTCTCGAAGGCCTTCGGCGACAAGGTCCTGATCGACGACCTGAGCTTCACGCTGCCGCGCAACGGCATCGTCGGCATCATCGGCCCGAACGGCGCCGGCAAGACCACGCTGTTCAAGATGATCCAGGGCCTGGAGACGCCGGACTCGGGCAACATCAAGGTCGGCGACACCGTCAAGATCTCCTACGTCGACCAGGGCCGCGCCAACATCGACCCGAAGAAGACGCTGTGGGCGGTCGTCTCGGACGAGCTGGACTACATCAACGTGGGCCAGGTCGAGATGCCCTCGCGGGCGTACGTGTCCGCGTTCGGTTTCAAGGGCCCGGACCAGCAGAAGCCCGCGGGCGTGCTCTCCGGCGGTGAGCGCAACCGGCTGAACCTGGCGCTGACCCTCAAGCAGGGCGGCAACCTGCTGCTCCTCGACGAGCCCACCAACGACCTCGACGTCGAGACGCTGTCGTCCCTGGAGAACGCGCTCCTTGAGTTCCCGGGCTGCGCCGTGGTCGTCTCCCACGACCGGTGGTTCCTGGACCGGGTCGCCACGCACATCCTCGCCTACGAGGGCGAGTCCAAGTGGTTCTGGTTCGAGGGCAACTTCGAGTCGTACGAGAAGAACAAGATCGAGCGGCTCGGTCCGGACGCGGCCCGTCCGCACCGCGCCACGTACAAGAAGCTCACGCGGGGCTGACATGGCGCGCCACATCTACAGCTGCCCGCTGCGGTGGTCGGACATGGATGCCTTCGGGCACGTCAACAACGCCGTCTTCCTGCGGTACTTGGAAGAGGCGCGGATCGACTTCATGTTCCGGCTCTCGTCCGACGACGGCGGTCCTTCGTTCTCGGGCGGCTCCGTGGTGGCGCGCCACGAGATCGACTATCTGCGGCCGTTGGTGCACCGGCACGAGCCGGTCACCATCGAGTCGTGGGTCACGAAGATCGGGGCCGCGTCGCTGACGATCTCGTACGAGATAAAGGAGCCCGAGGAGGGCGGGCAGGTGTACGTGCGGGCGTCGACGATCGTCGTCCCGTTCGACCTGCGGGCCCAGCGGCCGCGGCGGATCACCGCCGAGGAGCGGGCCGTCCTCGAGGAGTACCGCCCCGAGGACACGGCGAGCGCGGCGGGCGGCCGGCGCGCGGGCGGTGCGGGGGCGCTTGTCGCATGACCGTGCGACTGGACTTCGCCGACGCCGGGGAGGCGGTGGATCTCACCGCCTTCCTGGCGCGGCTCGTCCACTACGACAAGGCCGCCGCGGTGCGGCTGCAGGCCGCCGGGGACACCCTGGCGGTGTTCGGACGGCCGCCGTCGTTCGAGGTGCTCGCCATTCGTACGGCGCGCCTCGCGAAGCCGTACGAGCACGGGCTCGACACCGCGCTCGACGTGACCGTCTCCGCGGGGGAGTTCCTGGAGTCCGTGGCGGAGGCGGGCGAGGTCGTGGAGACCGCCGGTACGGCTGTGGTGCCGGACGCGGTCACCGGGCCGCCGTGGGCCGGGGTGCTGCCGCCTCGCGGGGGGTGGCGGCAGGAGCCCGGGTTGCCTTCGGCGGAGGACGTGCGGGCGCTCGTGCGCGACGCCGTCGCCGAATTCCGGGGACGGGTGGAGGAGTTGGCGCCCGAGCGGCGGGTCCGGGCCGAGCTGGACCTCGTGGGGCGGGAGATCTGGTCCCGGGCGGTGCCGGGGACCGAGTTGCCCGTGCGGGCCGCGCACGCGGCGCAGTCGCTCGGGTTCTTGCGGGGCGACGCGGTCGACTTGCTGTCGGCGGGGCCGTGGCTGCGGTTGCGGACGCCCTATGGGTCTGTTGCCGTGCGCCGGGCCGGCGTTGGGGCGCTCAGCGTTACGCCGACCTGACAGGCGCCGTTGGACGGGGCTGTGCCCGCCCTTCCCCGAGCTCTCGACTCCGCTGGAGCGGCGCAGACCCCTGTCGCCCTGCGGAACGATGGCCCACAGCGGTGGTGGAGTGGTTGCCCACAGCGGCTCAGGCCGCTGTGGGCGTTTTCGTCAGCCGGGGGTGTTGACCATGGAGGCCGCCGCGTACGTCAGGTAGTTCCAGAGGGTGCGGTCGTGCTCCTCGGAGAGGCCGAGGGCGTCGACGGCTGCGCGCATGTGCTTGAGCCAGGCGTCGTGGGCTTCCCTGTTGACCGTGAACGGGGCGTGGCGCATGCGCAGGCGGGGGTGGCCGCGGTTGTCGCTGTAGGTGCGGGGGCCGCCCCAGTACTGCATCAGGAACAGGGCGAGGCGCTCCTCGGCCGGGCCCAGGTCCTCCTCCGGGTACATCGGCCGGAGCAGCGGGTCCTGTGCGACTCCTTGGTAGAAGTGGTGCACCAGGCGCCTGAAGGTCTCCTCGCCGCCGACCTGTTCGTAGAAGGTCTGCTCCTGAAGCGTGCCGCGCGGGATCTCATTCACCCTTCCATGGTCTCAGACGCGAGGGACGAGGACGGAAGGCTTAGGACCACTCGCATCGAGCGGCCCGGGGCAGCACAGTGGGGGTATGGGTGCGCACGCTCCACTTCCTGACGAACCCGGGCCCGACCCCGTGCGGGCGGCCGAGGCGCGGGCCGGGCTGGTGCGGGAGATCGAGGTCGGCGGGGCCTGGGACGACGACCCCGCCTGGCGGGAGGCGTTCCAGGCGGTGCCGCGGCACCTGTTCGTGCCGTACTACTACGTGAGCACGGGCGGCGGCTACGAACGGATGTGGGGCGAGGACCCCGACCCGGTGCGGCGGGGGCGATGGCTGCGCGGGGCGTACGCGGACGCGCCGCTCGCCACCCGGGTACGGGACGGGGAACTGGTCTCGTCCAGCAGCCAGCCCTCGCTGATGGCCAAGATGCTCGTCGAGCTGCAGGTCGGGGACGGGGCGCGGCACGACGTCCTGGAGATCGGGGCCGGTACGGGCTACAACGCGGCGCTGCTCGCGCACCGACTCGGGGACGAGCACGTCACGACCGTCGACCTCGACCCGGAGATCACCGAGTCGGCGCGGCGGCATCTGGCGGCCGCCGGGTACCGGCCGGTCGTCGTGACCGGCGACGGCGCCGCGGGCTGTCCGCGCCGGGCGCCCTTCGACCGGATCATCGCCACGTGCACGCTCAGCTCGGTGCCGCGGGCCTGGCTCGCGCAGTGCCGACCCGGCGCGCGGATCCTCGCACCGCTCGCGACCGGCCTGATCGCGCTGCGGGTCGCGGACGCCGAGCACGCCGAGGGGCGGTTCCTGCACACCCCGGCGTACTTCGTGCCGCTGCGCGGCGGGAGCGCGCCGCAGCGGCCCGAGCAGCACATCGGCGGGCTGCCGCGCCGGGCCCTGCAGAGCGAGCTGTTCCGGTTCCTGCTCGAACTCACCGCGGGCAGCCTCGACCCGCACGAGGCGCTCGCGCTGTGGCAGCGGGAGCGGCGGCCCGTGCGGGAGCGGTTCGGGGTGACGGTCAGCGGGCCGTACGCGTGGGCGTGGCTCGACGACCCGGAAGGGCCGTACGCCTGGCCGCTGTGACGGCGGCGGGCGTACGGCCCTTCGGTGGTGCGGGTGGTGCGGGTGATCCCGGCGGCCGGGGTCAGTCCCGGCGGACGGTGATCGTCGTCCAGGCGCCGACATGCACCTGGTCGCCGTCCTGGAGCGGGATCGGGACGAAGGGCTGGATGGGCTCCTCGCCGTTGTTGACCGTGGTGCCGTTGGTCGAGTTCTGGTCGACGACCGCCCAGCCGCCGTCCGGCTGCTGGACCAGGACCGCGTGCTGGTGCGATACGCCCGGGTCCTCCGGCGGCACCGACAGGTCGATGTCGGGGGTGTCGCCGGTGGAGTGGCGGCGGCGGCCGATCGTGATCTGGTTGCCGACCAGCGGACGCTGCTGCTCCGGGGAGTACGCGGGCAGGTTCAGGCCCGCGGCCTCGGGGCCGCTGCGCTGCATCATCGCCATGAAGTAGTCACGGTCGGGGCCGATGGTCGCGGTCCAGGACCCGGGGCCGGTCGGCTGGGGCGGACCGGCCTGGCCCGGGTAGCCCTGCGGGGGCTGCTGGGCCGGGGCGCCGGGGCCGCCCGGAGCTCCGGGACCGCCCGGGCCGCCGGGGTGCCCCTGGCCGGGCGCCGAGGTCGAGGGCGGGGAGAGGACCCAGTCGTCTCCGCCGCCGCCGAAGGAGGGCGCGCCGGGGCCGCCCGGTCCGCCGGGTCCACCAGGACCGCCCTGGCCGGGCGGGGGCGGCGGGCCCTGCGGGGTGCCCGTCTCCTGGGGGAACGCGGGCGGGGCGGGGGGACCCTGCCGCTGGAACGCCTGCGGGGCGCCCGGTCCGTCCGGTCCGTCCGGTCCGCCCGGTCCGTCTGGTCCAGGCCCGGTGCCCGGGCCGCCGGGAGCGCCGCCGTTGCCGCCGCCGTTGCCGAACGGCGGGATCGGCTCGGCGGGACGGTTCACCTGCGAGGGCCGCGAGCCCTGGTAGCCGAACGGGTCCTGGCCGGGGCCGGGGGACTGCTGGCCGGTCGGGGAGGTGGTGCCGGGGCCGTTGGGACCACCGGGGCCGCCCGGGCCGCCGGGAGCACTGGGAGCACCGGGACCGCCGCCCGGGCCACCGGGGCCCGGCGGGGGCGGGGGAGGACCCTGCTGGAACTGCTGGGAAGCGTTGGGGGCGCCAGGAGCACCCGGGCCACCGGGACCGCCGGGACCGCTCGGGCCAGGCCCACCGGGGCCGTCGTACCCACCAGGGCCACCAGGGCCACCAGGGCCACCGGGACCGCTCGGGCCGTTGGGACCACCGGGCCGGCTGGGACCCTGATGCGGGTAGCCGTACCCACCGGGCCCGTTGGGGCCACCGGCACCCGGACCGCCGGGCTGACCAGGGCCACCGGGCTGACCGGGACCGCCGGGACCACTGGGCCCACCAGACTGGCCAGGCCCCTGAGGCGGGTACCCGTACCCACCAGGACCGGAACCGGGACCACCGGCACCGGGCCCGCCGGGCTGACCGGGACCACCAGGGCCGCCGGGCCCACCAGACTGACCGGGCCCCTGAGGCGGGTACCCGTACCCACCAGGACCGGAACCAGGGCCACCGGCACCGGGCCCACGCCCACCAAAGCCAGGACCACCAGGTCCACCGGCACCGGGCCCACCAGGCTGACCAGGACCACCCGGCCCAGGCATCCCCGGAGCACCGGGCCCACCGGGCCCGTCCGGACCACCGGGCCTACCAGGCCCACCGGGCCCGCCCGGACCACCGGGCCGCCCCGTCCCGCTATGGGGCAGCGGCGGATTGGGCGCGGCAGGCGTGTACGACGTCGCCGTACCCGTCAGGAAGTTCCACCGGCACTCCTCGCAGAAGGGCGCGTTGGCCTCGCGGGGCGTGCGGCACTGCGGGCAGAGCTCGGGCTCGGGGCCGAGGTCCGGCACCGCGGAAAGGTGCGCACGGCCGGGCTGGCCGGGGCCGCCCGGGCCGCCGGGCTGACCGGGGCCGCCGGGCTGGCCGGGACCCTGCGGCTGCTGGCCGTAGCCCGCGGCCGGGGGCGGTGGCGGAGGCGGCGGTGGTACGGCACCGGCCATGCGGTGACCGCAGACCTCGCACCAGTCGTCGGAACCCGACTGGTGTCCGTTCGGGCAGGTCGGCATGTCGGCGCTTCCCCCTCTCCTTCTCCGGCCCGTGGGCCGCGTGCACTGGCGTTCTTCCGGTACTGACAGGGCGTACGCGGGGCGTACCCGGCGTACGGGACGCCGTGGGACGCCCCGCTACTTCTTCACGCGGACCGTCTTCGTCGAGCGCGTCTCGAGTGTCATCTCGTCCGCCTCGGCGACCCGCGCCTTCAATCGAACAGTACCTGTCGCGGCGTCGACCACGTCCACCACCTTGGAAAGGAGCTTGGCGGTGTCCGCGTTGCCGGACGCGCTCGCGAGCTGAACGGCCCGGCCCAGTTTGGCCGTTGCTCCGTCGTAATCGCCCGATTTGCGGGCGTCGAGGCCCTGCTGGATGACCTGAGCCAGTTCCGCCTGGCCCGTGTAGTGCGCGACCTGCGGATTGATGGACGTGGACGCCGCCATGTCGTCCGTCCAGACGGCCCGCACGAGGCCCTGGGACAGGGTCTGCACGGTGCCGTCGGCCGCCGGGACGACGAGCGAGACGCGGGCCGCGAGCATCTCCTGGCCCAGCTCGGCGCCGGGAACCCGTACACAGATGTGGTAGTCGCGGGACTCGTCGCCCCAGGAGCCGGTGGGGTAGTCACCCGCACGGGGTCCCGCCTCGGTGCGGCGGTCGGTCAACTCCTCGACCGTGGGTGCCACTTGCTTCACGAACATGATCTCCACGCCCATGGGCGTCCACAGGCGCAGGCTGACGTCGGCGACCTCCTTGCCCATCGCCGACTCCATCATCTGCGTGAAGTCGGCGGCGAGGCCCGCGGGGTCGGCCACGATGTCGGCGGTGCCGAGCAGCGCCGAGGCGATTCCTGTGACCTCTTTCACTTCCCAGTCGGTGCCGACGCCGCGCGCGTCGCAGGTGTACCGGCCCGCGCAGGCGTCGAGGGAGGCGCGCAGGTCCTCCGCCGACTCGTGTTCGTTGCGGCCGTCGGTGAGCAGGATGCCGTGTCTGATGGAGACGTCGGCGGAGGCGAGGAGGCGGTCGGCGAGGCGCAGCCAGGTGCCGATGGCGGTGCCGCCGCCCGCGCTGAGCTTGCGCAGGGCCTCCTTGGCCTGGGTGCGGGTCTGCGGGCCCGCGACGGCGAGGCGGCCGCCGCCGGGGTAGACCTCCGTGGCGACGTGGGTGCCGCCGATGACCGCGAAGTGCACGCCGTCGCGCAGGGCGTCGATCGCGGCGGCGGTGGCGTCGCGGGCGCCGCGCATCTTCGTCGGTGGGTAGTCCATGGAGCCCGAACAGTCGACCATGATCGCGACCGCCGCGTCGGGGCCGTCCCCCACCGCGTACAGATGGGGCGCGCCGACCGCGGAGCCGATGGTTCCGCCGCCCGTCGAGGTGACCGTGGCGATCGCGCTGACTTCGCGGCCGCCCTCGGGCAGGTACTCGTTCTGGTAGACGTCGACGGTGAACTGCGGGACGTTCGACTTGGAGAAATTGGCCATGGTTGGTGCTCCCCCCTAGGACTTCATTCCACAGAGCTCGGATCTGCTGCCCGCCGCGGTGCCCGCGCGTGCGGGTGGTGCCGGTGCGCGCGTGGGGCGAAGGCCACCGGGACAGCCGATCGGCCGCGTGGCGCGGCTCCCGCCCGCGCTAGGCCGATCCTGCCCCCTGCGGAGGGGCGGGGAACGGCAGGACCGCCACTGTTACGTTGTCGTGGCCCCCGCCGTCGAGCGCGTGGCCGACGAGGACCTGGGCGCTGTGCAACGGCCTTCGGGCGGCGTCGAGGGGGACGGCGCGGGCCATCTCCTCGGCTGCCTCCGCGTAGTTCCACAGGCCGTCCGTGCACACCACCACTACACCCGGGCGGTCCGGCTTGAAGGAAGCGGTGTGCGGCTCCAGTTCGTACGCGTCGGCGCCGAGCCAGCCCGTGATGGCGTGCGCGCGCTCGTCCGCGTACGCCTCGGCCTCGTTCATCAGGCCCGCGGCGACCATCTGGGCGGCCCAGGAGTCGTCCTCGGTGAGGCGGGCGGCGGGGCCCGAGCGGTCGACCGGCACCCAGTAGACCCGGCTGTCGCCGACCCAGCCGATGACGAGCAGGCCGCCCGCGACGACGGCGCCGACGAGGGTGCAGGCGGGCGCGTTCTGGTGCGGGCTGTGCTCGCGGGCGCCGGTGGGTTCGTCGGCGAGGGCGTTCACGGCCTCGGCGGCGGCGAGGATCGCCTCGTGCATGGCCTGCTGCGGGTGGGCGCCGCGCGGCAGGGCGGCCCGGAGGGTGGCGTCGGCGGCGCGGGAGGCGGCCATGGAGGCCTCGTCGGGGCGGGTCGCCGAGGAGACGCCGTCGCAGACGACGGCGATGACGGCGGGCGAGCCGTCGGGCAGCGCCGCCGCGGAGATCGCGAACGCGTCCTCGTTGCGGTGGTGGCGCAGGCCCCGGTCGCTGACGGCGGCGACCGCGTCGAGCTCCTGCTCCATGTGGTCGCGCTCGCGCGGCTGGGCGTGCCCGCAGTTCTCGCAGTAGCCGTCGGGGGCGACGTGCCCGGAGCGGCAGGCGACACACAGTTTGGTTCCTGCGGACGGGGTGGGGGCGACGGGTGCCGGGGCCTGGGGCGCCGGAGGGGCGGAAGGGGCCTGGGGCGCCGGAGAAGCCGACTGGTCGGGCGTGGGCGTGCCGGTGCGCGGGTCGGCGGCCGGGGCGGCGCCGGGCGTGGGGGCCGCGAGGGGGTAGCCGTCGGGCTCGGCGGCCGTGGCGGCCGGTCGGCCGGGGGCCCCGGGCCCGGTGGCCGAGGAGGCGCCAGGAACGCCCGCACCGCCGGAGTCCCCGAGCTCGGCGCCGGAGGAGTCCGTGCCGGGCAGGTCGGAGGAGCGGTGCGTCGGGACCGGGGTGTCGGAGCTGTCGACCTCAGGGGCCACGGGCCATTGGCCGGAGCCGGGAGCACGTCCCGCGGCCGCCGTGTCGGAGGCGCCGGGAGCCGGGCCGGAACCGGAGCCCGGCGCGCCCTGAGGCGCGGAGCCCGGCAGCGGCGGCAGGCCGTTGATCGCGAGCGTGGGCCGGTCCTCCGGCGGCGCCGGGACCGCCGAGAGGTCGTAGCCGCACGCGCCGCAGAACAAGTCGCCCGTATCCAGGGGCTCCTCGCAGCTCGGACACGTGGACAAGGCCGCCGGTTGGTGCATTTGCGCCATCTTCACACCCACGTCCGGGGGCGGAAACGGTTGGCCCGCTCCACCAGTTCGATCCTTTCCTCGCCACCCTGTGCGAGCCGGGCCAGGGTTCGGTACGAACGTTCCAGACCGAACCGGAGGCCCCGCTCGTCCAACTCGCTGCCGAGCAGTACGGTTCCCGCACGCCCGTCGCTCGCGGTCGCCGAGGGCCCTGAGGGCGCCGGGGCGGTACCGGAGTGGTGGCTACCGGAGAGTACCCAGTCGAGCGCCGTGCCGAGGACTTCCGTCGAGAGGCGCTCTCTGCGCACCGCGTCGAGGCCGAAGCCCGCGAGTGCCTCGACCTGCCCGGCGGCGGCCGTCAGGTCGTCCAGGAACCGGGCTCCGGGCCCGGCCGCCGTGTCGAACGTCATACGCCGCCGCAGCCGCGCCCGCACCGCGGCGACGCGGGCCGCCGTGTAGTGGATGGACGACTCCGGCACGGACTCCAGCGTACGCACCGCGCCGCTCCGGTCGCCCGTGGCGAGCTGCACCCGGGCGAGCCCGAAGGCGGCGCTGACGTAGCTCGGGTCGGTCGCCCACACCAGGCGGTAGTACTCGGCGGCGTTGTCGAGCTGGCCGAGCACCTCCGCGCAGACGCCGAGGGCGAGCTTGGGCGCGGGCTCGCCCGGGAACGCGTCGTACACCGCGTCGAAGGAGAGCGCGGCGATCTCGTGGTCGCCGTTGGTGAGCGAGGCGACCCCGCGGTACCAGATCACCCGCCAGTCGTCCGGGTGGTCGATCTCCAGGGACTCCAGGGCCTTGCCGGCGGCGACGGAGTCGCCCAGGGTGAGCAGCGCCCGCAGCTCGCGCAGCCGCAGCTCGGTGGAGGTCGCCGGGGCGGCCCCGAGCGCGGCGATCAGCTCGGCGCCCGACGAGTCCACGAGCCCGGCGAGGAAACCGGCGTTGGCGTCGCCGGGGTCGACCCGGGGCACGGGCAGGGCGAGCGACGTCGCGGGGGCGTCAAGGGCACGCACCAGCGAGGCGGACGCGGTGCCTTCCCCGGTGCCCGCACCTGCGCTCGCGTTCGCCCCGGCGCCACCATCGCCGGCCTCCCCGAACGCCTCCAGCCCCAGCGCGCCGGCGACCCCACC
This sequence comes from Streptomyces flavofungini, assembly GCF_030388665.1. Classification (NCBI taxonomy): domain Bacteria; kingdom Bacillati; phylum Actinomycetota; class Actinomycetes; order Kitasatosporales; family Streptomycetaceae; genus Streptomyces; species Streptomyces flavofungini. The sequence goes on from NZ_CP128846.1 coordinate 6,093,917, forward strand.
CCCGAGGCTCCCGTCGTCCCCGGCGCCACCGGAGGCCCGCCCCGCAGGCCCCCGGGCCCCGAGCACCGACACCTCCCCGGCCGGCTCCGCGAACAACTCCGTGTCCGTGACCTTCACTTCGGGCCCGAACAGCGTGGAGAGCGCGGGCCGGGGCCGCCCGCTCTGCACCGCCACGACCTCCCGCAGCACGCCGGTCAGCTGCTCGGCCATCTCCTGGGCGGAGCCGAAGCGGCGCGCCGGGTCGGGGTCGGTGGCCCGCACGAGCAGCCGGTAGAACGACTCGTACGTCCGGAAGACCTCGATGTTGTCCGGGTCGGGCAGCGAGTCCACGAAGACGTTCGTGTAGCCCTGGAAGTCGAAGGTGAGCACGGCCAGCGTGCGCGCGACCGTGTACAGGTCGGACGCCACCGAGGGGCCGACCTCCGCGACCTCCGGGGCCTGGTAGCCCACGGTGCCGTAGATCGCCGACTCGTCGTCGTCCATGCGGCGGACCGCGCCCATGTCGATGAGCTTGAGCTGGTCCTCGGTCTGGATGGCGTTGTCGACCTTGAAGTCGCAGTACAGCAGGTTGCGGCTGTGCAGGTGGCCGAGCGCCTCCAGGGCCTCGATGCCGTACGCGCAGGCCTGCTCCACCGGCAGCGGATCGCGCTTGCCGGTGGGCGTGCGGCGGCTGTTGGCGATCTCCTTGAGGGACTTGCCGCCGACGTACTCCATGACGATGTAGCCGTCCATGGAGCCGGTGCGCTGGTCCAGGTGCTCGACGAAGTTGTAGATCCGCACGATGTTGGCGTGCTCGATCTCGGCGAGGAAGCGGCGCTCGGAGATCGCCGCGGCCATCGCGTCCTGGTCACCGGTGTCGAGCAGGCCCTTGAGGACCACCCAGCGGTCGGACACCGCGCGGTCCACGGCGAGATACACCCAGCCGAGGCCGCCGTGCGCGAGACACCCCACGACCTCGTACTGGCCGTGCACGATGTCGCCCTCGTTCAGCTTCGGCACGAACGAGTACGGGTGGCCGCACTTGGTGCAGAAGCCCTCCGTGCGCCCGGGGCGCTCCCCGCGGGCGCGGCCCACCGGCGCGCCGCAGTCGGAACGCGAGCAGAACCGCTTCCTCTCGGGCACCTCGGGGTTCTGCTGCACCGCGCCGCGCGGGTCGGGGCGCGGCACCTGCGGCACCGAGACCAGGCCGACGCCGAGCCTGCTGCGGGCGGAGGACGCCGTCGACGAGCCGGAGCTGCGCACCGACACCGACCGCGCCGACGTACCGCTCGACGTGGCGCGCGAGAGCCGGCCCGAGACCGAGCGGCGCGAGGAGGACGACCGGGAGGAGCGCGTGCTGCCGCGGGTGCCGCGCGAGCCGACGCTGGAGGAGGCCCGCGAGCCCCGCCCGCTGCGCCCGCCGACCGTGATGCCTGTGGCCGGGGAGCCCACCATGCCGCTCGCCGACACGACCGGGGCGAGGCCGCATGTGTCGCAGTACAGCTCGCCGCCGCCCACGTCCTCGTACGAACCCGTGCACTTGGGCCGCTGGCACGGCTGCTGCCCGCCGTTCTCCTCGCTCATGCTTCCCCCCTCCGATCGGTGGGCCCGCTCTGGTGCGGGACCCTCGGCGCCAGCGCGTCGGCCGCCGCCTGCTGATAGCGCAGCACCGCCTGCTCGGCCACGCGCAGGTCGCAGGGCGCGCTCCAGAGCATGCGGCGCGCCGCGTCGTACCGCTCGATGAGGACCGGGTCCTCCGCGAGGCCGTGCCGGGCGACCTTCGCCTTGTACGCGTCGAGGCGGCCGCGCAGCTCCGCGCGGACCGCGAGCGGCGCGGTGACGGCCGTCAACGACTCGCGGGCGCGCAGCAGTTCGTCCTCGGCCTTCTCCTCCAGGGACTCCAGGAGCGGCGAGAGGCGGTGCCACTGGGCGTTCCTGCGGTAGTCCGCGGCCATCGCCAGCTGCTCCTGGAGCGCCGTGGGCGGCCCGGACACCGCGGGCACCTCGGACGCGGCGATCTTCGCCAGCACCTCCCCGCGCGCGGAGCGGGCCTCGGCCAGGGTGCGGTCCGCGCGGGAGAGCACGTCGCGCAGCTTGCCGAGGCGGGCCTCGGCGTCCTGGCGGACCGTGAGCACGGCGTCGATCTCGCGGCGCACGTCCTCCAGGGCGCGGGCCGCGTGGTCGTAGCGGTCGGTGTGCGGGCGGCCACCGCCGGGGGCCGAACTGCCGCGCGTGGGCTGCCAGAAGGCGAGCGGGTCGGACACCACCTGCTCGCGCAGCGCCGTGAGCTCCTGGGTGATGCGCTCCAGGTCGTCGCCCGAGGGGTGCTCGCCGGGGCGGACGCCCACGGAGTGCGCGAGCTGACGGGTGCGCTGGAGTTCGGCGGCGAGCAGGTCGATGCGGGCGGGCAGCGCGGACCAGACGGCGTCGGCGGCGACGACCACGTCCAAGGAGTGCGCGTACAGGTCGTTCATGCGCGCGACCAGCTCTTCGAGGGTGAACTGCTCGGTGAGCTTCGCGGGCCCCGTGATCGACGGCGCGGCGCCGGAGGCGGAGCCGCCCGCGACGGTGACGCTCCGGCCGCGCAGCAGCCGGGTCAGTTCGAGCAGGTCGTCGCGGTTGGGCCAGCGCCTGCGCTCGCGCACCTCGCGGGCGGTGTTCAGGGCGCCCGCGTACGCGTCGAAGTACGTCCAGAGCAGCGTGATCCGGGCTTCCGTGCCGAGCCAGCGTTCGTGCGTGGTGCCGGTGAGCCGCGCGCCTTCGAGGAGGCGGCGGCCCGCGTGGTCCTGGAGGGCGAGGAGCGACGTCTCGATCGCCTCGTGCTCGGCGTCGAGCCGCACCAGCGCACGGTCCACCTCGTCCCGGTCCATGACGGGTCCGGGGGGTCCCGCGACGCTCATCGATCACTCTCCGCTCTGCGTGTCGCGTGTGCTTCGGATCCTGCGCGTTCAGTCCTTGTACTTCGGCTTCGGCGGCCCCGCCGAGTCGCCGAGGTCGTCGGCGAGCCACTTGTCGTACGAGGCGCGCCAGCCGTCCTTGTCCTTGCGGAAGTCGTCCAGTACGTCGTTCACGCGCCGCACCAGGTCGTCCGCGTCCTTCTTCATCGCCACGCCGTAGTACTCGGTGGTGAACGGCTCGGCCCCCTTCAGCTCCACCGTCGGGTCCTGCGCGGCCTGGCCCGCGGCGAGCGCGCTGTCGGTGACCACCGCGTCCACCTCGCCGAGCTGGAGCCTTACCAGGCAGTCGAGTTGGTTCGGCACCGTGGTCCTGATGTCGGCACCGAAGCTGTTCTCCTTGAGCGCCGTCTCCGCCGTGGAGCCCGCGGCGGAGCAGACCTTCTTGCCCTTCAGCGTGTCGTTGTAGCCCGTGATGTCGGAGGTCTTCGGGGCGAGGACCTGCTGGCCGGTCTCGAAGTACGCCGTGGAGAAGGCGACGTCCTTGATGCGGTCGCAGTTGATGGTCATCGTGCGCACGATCATGTCGACCTGGCCGCTCTGGATCGCGGGGACGCGCTGGTTGGTGGGGATCGCGCGGAACACCACGGCGTCGCGGTCGCCGAGCAGCCGCTCCGCGATCTCGTGCGCCAGGTCGATGTCGAAGCCCTCCAGTTTGCCGACGCCCTTGTTGGGGTCGCGATAGCCCCAGCGGTAGCTGTTCTGGTCGACGCCGACGACGAGCTTCTTGACCTTGCGCTGCTTGATCTTCTCCAGCGTCGGCCCGTCCTTGGTGTCGGGCCGCAGGCTGCGCTCGGGCGCTTCGCACTCGTCGGCGCGCGCGGGCGCGGCCTGCGTCAGCCGGTCCGCGTCGGCCGAACCGCCGCCGCTGCCCGCGCCGTTGCCGCCGCGCAGCTGCGGCAGTGCGAGGACCAGGGCGATCGCGAGCAGACAGGCGAGGGCCATCGAGGCGACCCCGCCCCAGCCGCGCAGGACCGCGAGGCCGCGGCGCGGGCGCCGTGCGTACCGGGTCGCCGCGGCCACGTGCTGTTCCTTCTCGCCAGGTCGCGTACGCATCGTCCGCGCGCCCCCCATCACCGGTACTCCGAAAGCCTGCGGCCGATGCCGAGCACGGCGGCCGCCGCGCCGACGACCGCGAGCACGGCCGCGCCGATCGGCAGGCCCGTCATGGCGCCCTTGCCGTCCTCGGCGGCCTGCTTGAACTCCCGCTGCTCGTGCGCGAGTGCCGCGTCGAGGGCCGCGTCCACATTGTCGAAGGACTCGCCGGTCGGCTCGTCGCTCCTGGTGCCGATGACCTTGTCGAGCGCGCCCTCGTAGTCACCCGAGTCGTCGCTCGCGCGGGCCGACTTGTGGCGTTCCTTCCACTCGGCCACGTTCGCCGCGGCGGCCGCCACGGGACGCTTGCCCGACTCGTCGTCGGCCAGCTCGGCAGCCTTGCCGAGCAGTCCCTTCTCGCCCGCCTTCGCGCCCGCGAGGCGCGCCATCTGCCGCTGGTAGGCCACGTCGAACTTGTCCTTCGTGGCGTCGTCCACGGTGACGGTCTCGGCGCCCCGGCTGACCAGGGTCAGGTTCTCGTTGCCCCGGGCCTTCAGGGAGCTGATGCGGGCGTCGTTGAGGACGTTCAGGGACTTCACGCCGCGGTCGTAGGACTCGTTCAGGCCGGAGCGGGCGAAGGTGTGCCCGCCGAGCAGCCACAGCAGCGCCACGGACGCGGCGACCGTGGCCGCCAGCAGGCCCGTGTTGAACACCCTGTTCGTCCGCCGGTAGTTGCGGTGCTGGGCCCAGCCGAGGGCGGCCAGGGTCACCACCCCGAGGGCGATCGCGGGCCAGGGGTACGGCTTCGCGTCGGCGTAGTCGTCGGTCAGGCGCTCGTTCTCCGCCTTGTAGAGCTTCTCGGCGGCCGGGAGCATCCGGGTCTGCATCGTGTCGTTCGCGTACCGCAGATAGGCGCCGCCGAGCGGCAGGCCCTGGCGGTTGTTGGCGCGGGCCCGCTCGATCAGGGCCGTGTACTGGGGGAGGAGCTTGTTCAACCGGCTCACCGACGCCGCCGACGAGGAGTCGGAGCCCGCGTTCGACGCGGCCGTCGCGAGCTTCTCGCCGGCCCGGTCGATGTCCCGCTGATACCGCTCGCGGACCTTCGCGGGCTCCTGGCCGCCCGCCAGGAAGCCGCTGGACGCGGCCGTGTTGGCGTCCGCGAGGGAGCGGTAGATCGCGGCGGCGTCGTTGCTCAGCGGCTGGCTGCGGTTCAGGACGCGGTCCGCCGCGTCCGCCCGGGAGGTCGTCTGCCAGGCCGTGACCGCGCCGAACGCCAGGACCAGGGCCGCGAGGACCGCGCCGATGGCGCGCAGCCTGCCCGGCTCCGTCGTCGCCGCCGCGCGCAGGCGGTCCACTCCTTCCGCCCACGCCGTGCTTCTTCCTGGCGCGGGCGCCTGGTGCGGTGGGCTCGCTGTCTGCTGCTTCGGCAGTGGTGGACTCGTGGGTGCGGGCGCGTGCGGTGGTGCCTGTGGTGGGTGTGTCACCTGACCTCGACCTCCCCCTTGGTCGTCGGACTGCCCTTCCTTCCGGGCCTTGGTGGCTGCGGAAGCAGTGCACGGCCGCAAGTATCGCCGCAGGGGGCGACATCCGCACAGGGCTTGACTCGATCTTGTGCGGATTGGTGGGCCACCGGGTGCCTTTGAACACGCGTCGGGGGCGTGTTCGGTTCCCGTACGGGCGCTGGCCGGGGGCCTTGGGGGGGCTTGGAGGGCTTGGGAGCTGTTCTCGCCGGTGTCCCCTTCGGGTGGGACAGCCTCCGCCGATCGGCGCTTCGCGCCTCGTCCTCAAGCGCCGGACGGGCTGATACTGCCTGGGCCAGGCCGGAATGCCCCCTCCGGCCAGCCCGGAATGCCCCCTCCGGTCGGGCTGAGATGTCCTCCGGCAGGTAGCTCGCTCCGCCCCCCGGCCGGAGGACGTCTCAGCCCGGCCGGGGAGCGGAGCGCGGGCTACCCGTCGGAGCTGTAGTGCGCCCGTGCCCGTGCGTGCGCCCCCGCTGGTGCGCCCAGTTCGTCCAGGCCCAGGAGGATCGCGCCCAGGACCGGGCTCTCCGTCACCACGCGGGGGGTCGCCTTGGGGGCGCGTTCGGCGAGGAGGGTGCGGATGGTGTCGTCGAGGCGGGGGTGGCGGGCCGCCAGGACGCTGCCGCCGAGGAGGACGGGGGCCGCCTCGTCGAGGAGGTCGAGGCGGGTGAGGGCCACGGTGGACATCGCCACGACCTCCTCGGCCATGCGGTCGACCAGGGAGCAGGCGATCCGGTCGCCGGTGGCCGCCGTGGCGAACAGGACGGGGGTCAGCTCGTGCTGGCGGGCGGGCTTGATGTGGCCGAGGTGCAGGGCCTCGATGAGGGCGTACATGGACGGCAGGCCGAAGTGCGCGGGCAGGGCGGTCATGAGGGCCGTGGGGCCGCCCCTGCCGTCCTCCGCGCGGGCCGCGTGCCACAGCGCCTCCTGGGCGAGGTGGCCGCCGCCGCCCCAGTCGCCGGAGATCTTGCCGATCGCGGGGAAGCGGGCCGTGCGGCCGTCCGGCAGCATGCCCACGCAGTTGATGCCCGCCCCGCACACCACCGCGACCCCGCGCGGCTCGGCGTCCTCGACCAGGCCCGCCCTGAGGATCGCGAAGGTGTCGTTGCGGACGTCCACGCTGGTGCTCCAGCCGCGCCGCCGCAGCGCGGCCGCCAACTCCCGTTCCTCCACCGGGAGATCGGCGTTGGCCAGACACGCGGAGACGTGCCCGACCGAGGTGGGACCGGCCGCGCCGAGGGCGGCGGTGACCGCCTCGGCGAGGGTGTCCACGGCGGTCTCCACGCCGACCAGCGGGGGCTGGAAGCCGCCCCCGCGGGCCGCGCCGACGACCTCGCCGGCCGCCGTGACCACCGCGACGTCGGTCTTGCTGTTGCCCGCGTCGATGGCGAGCAGGGACGCGGACGCCGAAGGGTCCGCGCCGTGCGGTCTGCTCAGGCCCACGCCAGGTGCTCCCGGTTGTGTGCGAGGAGGTCGTCCGTGAGCTTCTCCGCGTACTCGTACTGACCCACCAGCGGGTGGGCGAGCAGCGCCTTGAAGACGCGGTCGCGGCCGCCGTGCAGGGCGGCGTGCAGCGCCAGGTCCTCGTAGGCGGTGACGTTCGCGATCAGGCCGGAGAAGAGCGGGTCGAGGGTCGGGACGGGCAGGGGCTTCGCGCCGGATCCGTCCACGGACGCCTGGACCTCGATGACCGCGTCGTCGGGGAGGAAGGGCAGGGTGCCGTTGTTGTGGGTGTTGACCACCTGGTACGGGCTGCCGCTACCGCTGAGGAGAGAGGCGGCGAGGTCGACCGCCGCCTCCGAGTAGAAGGCGCCGCCGCGCTTGGCCAGCAGCTCCGGCTTCTCGTCGAGCGCCGGGTCGCCGTACATCTTCAGCAACTGCTCCTCCATCGCGGCCACTTCGGCGGCGCGCGAGGGCTTGGTGCGCAGCTCCCGTACGACCGCGTCGTGCTGGTAGTAGTAGCGCAGGTAGTACGACGGGACGACGCCGAGGCGGTCGACGAGGGACTGCGGCATGTGCAGGTCCTCGGCGACGGCCTCGCCGTGCTCGGCGAGCAGCTTCGGCAGCACGTTCTCGCCGCCGGGGCCGCCGAGGCGCACGCCCAGCTCCCAGGTGAGGTGGTTGAGGCCGACGTGGTCCAGGTGCACCTGGCCGGGGTCGACGCCCAGGTGCGCGGCGAACTTCCGCTGGAAGCCGATGGCGACGTTGCACAGGCCGACGGCCTTGTGCCCGGCCTGGAGCAGGGCGCGGGTGACGATGCCGACGGGGTTGGTGAAGTCGATGATCCACGCGTTCGGGTTGGTGCGGCGGACGCGTTCGGCGATGTCGAGGACGACGGGGACCGTGCGCAGCGCCTTGGCGAGGCCGCCCGCGCCGGTGGTCTCCTGGCCGACGCAGCCGCAGTCGAGGGGCCACGTCTCGTCCTGCTGCCGGGCCGCCTGGCCGCCGACGCGCAGCTGGAGCAGGACCGCGTCGGCGTCGGCGACGCCCGCGTCCACGTCGGACGTGGTGACGATGCGGCCCGGGTGGTCCTGCTTGGCGAAGATGCGGCGGGCGAGGCCGCCGACCAGCTCCAGGCGGTCGGCCGCCGGGTCGACGAGGACGAGCTCCTCGATCGGCAGGGTGTCCCTCAGCCGCGCGAATCCGTCGATGAGTTCGGGTGTGTAGGTCGAGCCTCCGCCGACCACTGCGAGCTTCATGTGCTGAATCAGCCCTTTACTCCGGTGAGGGTGACGCCTTCGACGAAGGCTTTCTGTGCGAAGAAGAAGATGACGATGACCGGAGCCATGACCAGGAGGGTTGCCGCCATGGTCATGTTCCAGTTCACCATGTGGGCGCTCTTGAAGGATTCGAGGCCGTAGCTGAGGGTCCAGGAGCCCGGGTCCTGCGCGGCGTAGATCTGCGGGCCGAAGTAGTCGTTCCAGCAGTAGAAGAACTGGAACAGGGCGATGGCCGCGATGCCGGGCTTGGCCATCGGCACGATGATCCTCAGCAGGGTCCTGACCTCGCCGCAGCCGTCGACGCGCGCCGACTCGATGTACTCCTTGGGAATCGTCAGGAGGAACTGGCGGAGCAGGAAGATCGAGTACGCGTCACCGAACGCCATCGGGATGATCAGCGGCCACAGCGTGCCCGACAGGTGGAACTGCTGGGCCCACACCAGGTACATCGGGATCACGATGACCTGCGGCGGCAGCATCATCGTCGAGATGACCAGGAGCATCGCGGTGCGGCGGCCGCGGAAGCGGAACTTGGCGAGGGCGTACGCCACGGGGATCGCCGAGCAGACCGTGAAGAGGGTGCCGAGCCCCGCGTACATCAGGGAGTTGCGCCACCAGGTGAGGAAGCCGTCCGTCTCGAAGACGGCCTTGTAGTTCTCCCAGTGCCAGGAGGACGGCCACAGGTCGCCGCTCATCGCCTGCGAGTCGCTCATCACGGACGTCAGGAAGACGAACACGAAGGGCAGGATGAAGAGCAGGGCCACGGCGATGGCGACGCTGTGCACGGCGATCCAGTGCAGGACGCGCTTGCGGCGGGCGCGGGCGGCCTCGGGGCCGCGCGAGCGCACGGGGGTGTCGGTGGCCTTCGGAGCGGGCGCGCTGAGTGTCGTGGAAGTCATCGGTGATCAGTCCTCCGCCGAGAGCAGGCCGGAGCGCTTGCGCATCAGCAGCATCGTCACGGCCATGGCGATGGCGAAGAGCACGAGCGAGAGCACGCACGCCGCACCGGTGTTGAAGTTCTGGAAGCCCATCTGGTACACGAGCTGGGGGACCGTGAGGGTCGAGTGGTCGGGATAGCCGGGCTGGACCACCGAGCCGGGTCCGATGTTGACGCCGGAGGCGACCTTTCCGGCGACCAGGGCCTGGGTGTAGTACTGCATGGTCTGGACGACCCCGGTGACCACCGCGAACATCACGATCGGTGTGATGCTCGGCCAGGTCACGTACCGGAACTTCGCCCAGGGGCCCGCGCCGTCCAGCTCGGCCGCCTCGTACTGCTCCTTGGGGACGTCGAGCAGTGCCGCCATGAAGATCACCATCAGGTCGCCGATGCCCCACAGGGAGAGCATCACGAGCGACGGTTTGGCCCAGTTCGGGTCGTTGAACCAGGTCGGCGCGGAGATGCCGACCTTGGAGAGGATCTCGTTGACCGGGCCCGAGCCGGGGTTGAGGAGGAAGACGAAGGCGACCGTGGCCGCCACCGGCGGGGCCAGGTAGGGGATGTAGAAGGCGGTACGGAAGAAGCCGACGCCGCTCTTCAGCTTCGTCACGAGCAGCCCCAGCGAGAGCCCGAAGACCACCCGCAGCGCCACCATCACCACGACCAGCCACAGCGTGTTCCACAGCGCGGGGCCGAACAGCGGCATCTGTTCGAACACGTACCGCCAGTTCTTCAGGCCCACGAACGTGGGCTCCTTGATCTGGTTGTAGTGCATGAACGAGAAGTAGACGGTGGCGATCAGCGGATACAGGAAGAAGACGCTGAAGCCGATCAGCCAGGGGGAGAGGAAGCCGAGCACGCGCAGTCTGTGGCGCGCCGGGGGTGAGAGTGTGGCCATGGCGGGGCCCTCCTCAGTTCTCTGACTGGAGGTTGTCGGCGTCGATCTGGTCGTCGAGTTTCTTCAGGCCCTCGCGCAGGTTCTTCTCGTGCCCGGCCTCGACGGAGTACCCGAAGTCCCCGAACGAGACGATGTAGGCGCCGCCGTTGGTGGACGGGGGCATGGCCTGGCTGTACTTGCTCTGCAGGATCCGGAAGAAGGTGCGGAACTTCGGATCGGCGTCCAGCTTCGGGGACTTGAGGGCCGCGAAGGTCGAAGGGACGTTGTGGATGGCGTTGGCGAAGTTCACGACCTGGTCGGTGTCGGCGGTCAGGAACCGCACCAGCTCCCACGCCGCGTTCTGGTGCCTGCTGCTGTGCGCGATGCCTGCGACGGTGCCGGTGATGAAGCCCCGGCCGTACGCCTCCGCCTGGTCGTCCGGCACCGGCAGCGGCGCCACGCCCCAGTCGAACTTCGCCTTCGCGTCCTTCAGCATCAGCCCGCGCCACTCGCCGTCCAGGAGCATGGCGACCTTCTGGGTGAGGAAGGCGTTCTGGCTGGACATCTCGTCGCCGAAGGTCGAGCGGAACTTCTCCAGGTCCTTGAACCCGCCCTGGGCGTCGAGCAGTTCGTTCGTCGTCTTGAAGTAGTCGTAGGAGGCGGGTTCCTTCGCGAGCCGGGACTTGCCGTCGGCGTCGAAGTACCGCGGGCCCCACTGCGCGAAGAGGCGGTCGGCGGTGCCCTGGTAGAGCCGGAAGTTGGGCATGTAGCCGACCCGCTCGTACGAGTCCTTGCCGCTGCGCACGGTCAGCTTCTTCGCCGCCGCCTTCAGCTCCGACATGGTGCGCGGCGGGCGGGCGATGCCCGCCTCCTTGAAGGCGTCCTTGTTGTAGTACATGCCGTACGCGTCCGCGAGGAGCGGGAGCGCGCACTGGGTGCCCTCGTAACTCGTGTAGTCGAGGAGGGTCTTGGGGAACGTCTTCTTCTTGTCGAGTCCGGTCTTCTTCATGAAGGGGTCGAGGTCGACCCACATGCCGGAGTCGCAGTACTGGCCGACGTTGTTGGTGGTGAAGGAGACCACCACGTCGGGGGATTCGCCGCCGCCCGCCCTGAGGGCCTGGTTGATGGTGGAGTCGGGGACGTTGCCGGTCGCCTTGACGTCGATGTTCGGGTGCAGCTTCTCGAATCGCTCGATGCTCTTGTTGATCGCCTCGACCTCGCCGGGCGCCGACCAGCCGTGCCAGAACTTCAGCGTCACGGGCTTGGTCGGATCGTCGTCGGCGCTGCCGGTGCTCGGGTTGGCACATCCGGCCAAGAGCAGTCCGGCCGCGGTCAGGGCGGCGGGCACGCGGGTGCGTATGCGCCATCGCGGCATGGCGGACGTCCTTTGTGAGAGGCGGTGTCGGGGAAGGGAAGGGACGGGACGGGACGGGAGGCGAAGGGGAGGGGAGGCGAAGGGGAGGGGCGAAGGGGAGCGAGCCAGAGGGTGACGAAGGAGGTGACGGAGGGGGCGTGCCGTGGCTCAGGCGGTGTGCCGGGGCTCAGGCGGTGTCGAAGAGCGTGTCGCGGGCCTGGGTGAGGGCGGTGCGCAGGGCGCCGGTGAGGATCGGGTCGCCGTCCAGCTCGCTGATCCGCAGGAGCGGGCGCGGCAGGGCGAGGCCGGTCATCTCCTCCTCGACGCGCAGGAGCAGCTCCTCGCCGCCCGACTTGGCCACCTGGCCGGACAGGACGACGAGTTCGGGGTCGACCACCGCGACGACCGCGGCGAGACCGGTGGCGATGTGCCCGGCGAGCTCGTCGCGCATTACGGGGTCGGCGAGCGCCTCGTCGAGCGGCCTGCCGCCCGCGCGCTCGCGGACCACGGCGCCGGAGACGAGGCTCTCGAAGCCGCCCCGGTACGCGTCGGGCGTCGCCTCCGGGCCGCCGCGCAGCAGCGGGGCGCCCGGCACCGGCATGTAGCCGATCTCGCCCGCGCCGCCGGTCGCGCCGCGCAGCAGCACGCCGCCGAGCACGATCGCCGCGCCCACGCCCTCGTCCAGCCAGGCGAGCACGAAGTTGTCGTTGTCCTGCGCCGCGCCCTCGTACTGCTCGGCGATGGCGGCGAGGTTCACGTCGTTCTCGATGGTCACCGGGGTGCCGAGGACCTCGGCGAGCTCGGCGCGCAGGGTGCGCGAGTGCCAGCCGGGCAGGTGCGGGGCGTAGCGCAGCCGGCCGTCGTGCGGGTCGATGGCGCCGGGGGTGCCGATGACGGTGGCGCGCAGGTCGTGGTGGCCGAGCCCGGCCTTGGCGAGGGCGCCGTCCACGGCCTCCACGACCAGCTGGGCGGTGCGGTGGCGGATGTCCTCGGCTACGGCTGCGGCCTCGATGCGCTGCCTGCCCACCTCGCGCCCGGTGACGTCGGCGACCAGGGCGGTGATGCCGGTGGGGTCGGCGGACAGGGCGGCGACGTGGCCGACGGCCGGGTCGATCTCGTACAGGACGGCGTTGGGGCCCGGGCGGCCGCTCTGGCGGCCGGTGGTGCGCACCAGGCCCGCGCTCTCCAGACGGCTCAGGAGCTGGGAGGTGGTGGGCTTGGACAGGCCCGTCAGCTCGCCGATGCGGGTGCGGGTGAGGGGGCCGTGGGCGGCGAGCAGGTCGAGCGCGGCGCGGTCGTTCATGGCGCGGAGCACGCGGGGCGTGCCCGGCACGCCGGGAGAACCATTGGATGGGGTGGTTCCAGCCATCGCTGACGACACCTGCCCTTCGGCGACCCGCCTCCCCGAGTTCACTGTTAGGAAGGCTTCCTATTTGATGCGAGGAACGTAAAGGCCCGTGAAGGGGTCGTCAAGACCGAGCGCCCCCGAGGCAACCAACTCGTTACCTACGGGGGCGCGGTCGTGCGCGGGGTGGTGAGGGGTGGTGAGGGGTGGTGAGGGGTGGTGAGGGGTGGTTACTTCGACAGATTCGGCGGCGGGGCGATGGGCGACGCCGCCAGGGACTGCGGGGACGTCGACGACGCGTACGCGGACGGGGCCGCCATGCCCGCCGTCGGGTCCGGGGCCTGGGCCACGCCGCCGTCCGGGAGCATCGGCAGGCCGCCCACCAGGCGGATGTCCTCCGCGTCGAAGGCCCGCTTGATGCGCCAGCGCAGCTCCCGCTCCACGCCGAGCGACTTGCCCGGCATGGTCTTGGCGGAGACCCGCACCACCATCTGGTCGAGCAGCACGCTGTCCAGGCCGAGCACCTCGACCGGGCCCCACAGCTGCTCGTTCCACGGCTCTTCCTTGCCGAGCCGTTCGCCGACCTCGCCGAGCACCCGCTTGATCTTGTCCAGGTCCTCGTCCGGGCGCACCGTCACATCGACACCGGCCGTCGACCAGCCCTGGGAGAGGTTGCCGATGCGCTTGACCTCGCCGTTGCGGACGTACCAGATCTCGCCGTCGTCGCCGCGCAGCTTGGTCACGCGCAGGCCCACCTCGATGACCTCGCCGGAGGCCACCCCGGCGTCGATGGAGTCACCGACCCCGTACTGGTCCTCCAGGATCATGAAGACGCCGGACAGGAAGTCCGTGACCAGGTTGCGGGCGCCGAAGCCGATCGCGACACCGGCGACACCCGCGGACGCGAGCAGCGGCGCCAGATTGATCTGGAACGTGCCGAGGATCATCAGCGCGGCCGTGCCGAGGATCAGGAACGACGCCACCGACCGCAGCACGGACCCGATGGCCTGCGAACGCTGCCGCCGCCGCTCCACATTGACGAGCAGCCCGCCGAGCGCGGTGCCGTCCACGGCCTGCGCCGTGCGGTTCATCCGCTCTATCAGCTTGGTGATGGAGCGCCGCACGATCACGCGCAGCACCATCGCGATCACGACGATCAGCAGGATGCGCAGACCGATGGCGAGCCAGGTCGACCAGTTCTCCTCCACCCAGCTGGCGGCGTTCGTCGCGCTCTCCTGGGCGTCGTCGAGCGTCACCGGCTTGCGCGTCGGCGTCGGTGTCGGGTCCGGGTCCGTTCCGGCGGCCGAAAGGACGGACAGGAACACGGCTGGTACCTCCAGGCATAGCGGCCTGCCCAGGAGATGCGCCGGGCAGACTCACCACACTAACGGGGCATTGTGTGGGGATCGTTGTCATGTTCGAAGGAGAGGCGGTGCTCACCAGCGCCGAAACGTGCCGCCACCGGAACTGTGGTCGAAAACACTTCAGGGCCGTTACCGGCACATGCTGGCGCTACGACCAGGCATGAGGGGAGACTGGCTACAGATCGTCCCGGCGCGAGCCACGCGCCGCCGGCGTACAAGGAGGCATCCGTGCCGCATGTCCTGGTCCTCAACGCGTCGTACGAGCCGCTCGGCGTCGTACCGCTCCGCCGCGCGCTCGTCCTCGTCCTCGAGAACAAGGCACTCTGTCTCGAGGAGTCCGGCGCCTTCATGCACAGCGCGACCCGCACCATCCCCGCACCCAGCGTGGTCCGGCTCAAGCGCTTCGTGCGGGTCCCCTACAGGGGGCCCGTTCCACTGACCCGCCGTGCCCTGTTCGCCCGCGACGGCGGCCGGTGCATGTACTGCGGTGGCGTCGCAACCAGCGTCGACCACGTCATTCCGCGCAGCCGGGGCGGCCAGCACGCCTGGGACAACGTGGTGGCCTCGTGCCGCCGCTGCAATCACGTCAAAGCCGACCGGCACCTGTTGGAGCTCGGCTGGCGCCTGCGGCACAAGCCCGCACCGCCCACGGGCCTCGCCTGGCGCATCATCGGCACCGGACATAGGGATCCGCGCTGGCTGCCGTACTTGCAGCCGTTCGGCGCGGACGACGCGATGGCCCGGATCGACGGCATTTCCGCCTAGGAATCGATCCGGGCCTTGTCGTACGTACGTGGTGCAGAGGGCCTTTCGTACGCGGTGCGGTGGACCTCCGTGCGCGGTGCGGGGGGCCTCAGTCCTCCGCCACCGCGTAGGCCGCGACCGACCACAGCGAGTAGCCGAAGCGGGTCGCCCGGCGCTCGCCGGACACCCGCACGAAGCGGGTGTCCGGGGCGTCCATGCGCACGGACTCGCGGCCGCCCGCGCCGTCGCGCACGACGGCGGCGGTCCGCCAGGTCCTGCCGTCGGCCGACGTCTGGATCCGGTACGCGGCGGCGTACGCGTCCTGCCAGCGCAGCACCACCTGTCCCAGGCGCACCGGCTCGGCCAGCTCGGCCTGCCACCACGCGTCGTCCTCGGCGGGCGATGACCAGCGGGTCGTGGCGTCGCCGTCGGTCGCGGCCGACGCGGGGAAGTCCGCCGTCTCGTCGCCCGAGGACGTGGCCCGCGCGCCGCGCGCGAGATCGGGCCCGCCGGAGCGCGGGAACGCCCGCACCGACACGGTCCGCGTCTCGCCCGCGAACGTGACGGACACCTCGTACGTCCCGGCCGGCGTGCCCCTGGGCACGGTCACGTCGAGCGGCACCCCGACCCGCGTGCCGCGCGGCAGCGTCACCGCCCGCGGGGCCCGCACCTCCACACCCCCCGGCGCCCGCACCGTCACCGCGCCGCGCACGTCACCGGGCCGCCCGGACAGCAGCTCCGCCGTGACCCGGCGCGGCCCGCCGCCGATCTCCAGGTCCGCCCCCGCCGGGGCCCGCCCGAAGCGCGCGACGGCCGTGTCCGCGAACCACGGCACGAGATGCCGCACCGCGCCGTGGTCGAGGACGACGCGGAGGGCGTCGGCGCGCAGCCCTTCCGGCAGCACCGGGCCGCCCGCGCGCGGGGCCCCGGGGCGCGTCAGCTCCGTGCAGCCCGACGCGAACAGGGACGTGAGGCGGCGCCAGCCCGCGCCGGGGACGTGGGCCTCCAGGGTGCCGCGGGTGCCGGGGTCGGCCAGGACCGTCACCCCGGCGAGCGGCCGGGCTCCCCGCCAGCGGGCGCCAGGGCCCGACCCGACGTGCTCCCCGGCGAGACCCGCCCACGCCTCGTACGCCTCCCGGGCACGCTCCACGAACGGACCGAGAACGCCCTCCCCGACCGTGACCCGGCCGCCTTCCTCTCCGCTCTCCTCCGCTCGCCGATCAGCACGTTGCGCGTGCAGGGCGCGCGCGGCACGCCACGCGCCCTCGCCGTCCCCGTGCGCCGCCGCGGTCAGCATGCGCACGGCCGTCCCGCCCGCCTCCCCGTAGCGTGCCAACCGCTCCGTCCACGGCCGCACTTCCGCCGCGAGGTCGCCGACGTCCGCCACCTCGCTCGCGGCCAGCCGCCCGGGCGTCTCCCGCATCACCCGGAAGGCGTCGCCCAGAGCGCGCGCGGCGGCGTCGAGGCGGCCCCGGTCGGCCGTCGTGCGCGCGTGCGCGAACTCCCGCAGCAGCGGCCGGAGATACGCCGACTCCCGCGCGCCGAGGACGGACGACGCCTCGTTCCCGGCGAGCGCCGCCAGCGCGGCACGCGCCTTCGGATCACCGCCCGCCAGATCGTCGATCGCGGCGTTCCAGGACTTCCGGGGACGGTAACCCCGGGGATTCCAGGCGAAGTCGGCGACCGTGAACAGCGGGATCCGGGACGCCGTCGGCTGCGCCATCGCATTGCCGAGCAGTGCGGCCGACCCCTGCGCCACGGCGGGCTCACGGCCCCGGTAGGGGCCGAGGAAGACACGGTCCTGCGCGAAGTCGTTCACGGGGTAGTTGTCCGCCGTGACCAGCGGATGCTCCCCGAACGCCCGCCGCGCGCCCGCCAGTTCGCGGCCCGTGATGGTGCGCGGTACGACGCCGACTCCCGTCCACGTCACCTCGACGGAGTCGTGGAGCGCCTCGGACAGGGCCGCGCGGTAGTCCGTGGCGCCGTCCTGGAAGTACTCGGTGGGCATGAGGGACAACGGCGGCGCGCCCGGGTGGCGTGCCGCGAGGCGCCGCGCCACGGCGGTGGCGACCCGCGCCTGCGCCCGGGCCGCCGCGCGCGGCCCCGAGCCGAACGCGTCCGCGTCCCGCTCGCAGTGCCACTCGCTGTAACTCACGTCCTGGAACTGCAGTTGGAACGCCCGCACGCCCAGCGCCCACATCGCCTCGACCTTCCGCGTCAGGGCCCGCACGTCGGCGTCCGACGCCAGACACATCGCCTGGCCGGGGGCCACGGCCCAGGCGAGCGTCACGTGGTTGCGGGCCGCCCGCGCGGCGAGCGCGCGGAACTCGGCCCGCCGCGCCGCCGGGTACGGCTCGCGCCAGCGGGCCTGGCGGAACGGGTCGTCGCCCGGCGCGTACAGATAGCGGTTCTGTTTCGTGCGGCCCATGAAGTCGAGGTGCGCCAGGCGTTGGCGGTGCGTCCACGGGGTGCCGTAGAAGCCCTCGGTCACGCCGCGTACCGCCGTCGTCGGCCAGTCGCGGATGCGGACACCCGGGATCGTGCGGGTGCGCGGGTCGGTGAGCCCGCGCAGGGTCTGGACGGCGTGGAACAGGCCGTCCTCGCCCACGCCGTCCAGCGCCACCGCGTCCCGTCCTTCGACGCGGCCGACGGCGAGGCGGTAGCCGCCCGGGGGGAGGTCGGCGCGGGGCCGCGCGCCGAGCGCGCGCAGCGCCTTTCCGGCGCCTGCGCCTCCTGCGTGCACCACGAGGTGGGGGGTCGGGGGGGAGGGGACTGCCCTCGGGGACCTCGGTGATGCGGCGGGTGCCGGTCGTCCGGAGGAGGGCGCGCAGCGCCTCCGTGGCGTGCGGGTCGGTGGTCTCGCCCGGTGCTCCCGTGACGAGGACCACGTCGTCGCCGACCGTGGCCGTGTTCCCCCGGCCTGTGGCCTCCTGGGTCTGCGGCCTCGGCCAGACCTCGGGCACAGGGGGTGACCGGTGGTCGTCCGGAGCCGTCGTCGGGGGCGCGGGGGTCGCCGCGGCGTGGGGTGCGGGGGCGAAGGCGCCTGCCAGGGCCGCCAGGGCGAGGGTGGCTGCGCCTCTTCCGCGTCGCCGGTGCACGTGCCTCTCCCTTGCCGCTCGGCAGTGGTCCGGCGGGGGTCGCCTCGCCGCTTTCGTCACTGTGGCCACTCGCGTGATCACACAGGGTGCGGGAAGCCCATCACCGGGGTGGGGAGGGTGTCAATGCGGGGCGTCAACGCCGGGGCCCTGCGGGGGCGTTCCCCGATCCCGCCCCTTCCCGGAACCAGAGGCGCCGCGCCCCCTGGACCCCAGCCCTCGCCGATGCCCCTGCGGGTGGGACGGTCCGGCCCCGATCGGCCTTGCGGCCTCGCCCTCGAACGCCGGGCAGGCTGGGAACTTCGCCGGAGGCGCGGAGCCCCGATTCGGTGGAGGCCCGTCCCGCCCGAAGGTGCCGGGTGTGACCAGCGCCACGTTCCCGGACCGTATACGGATGCCCCTCACGGCAGTGGGTAGGGCTTCGGAACCGGCATCCGCGACCAAGGGAGCACCATTCCATGCCCGCCTCCGCGAACCTCCTCCTCTCCGCCCTGTCCAAACAGGTCTCGCACCCCGACTCCGGCCTCGACGGCTCCTGCTCCTGCGGCTGCCTGGAGCCGCCCCTGACCAGCGAGCCCCCGCTGGCCGACGCCGCCCCCCTGACCAGCGAGCCGCCCCTGACGGACGCCGCCCCGCTGACGAGCGAGCCCACCTCGACGGGCACGGCCGCGGGCCTGGACCCCATGGGCGTATAGATGACCCTTGCCCGGCTGGCCGCCCTGCACGGCGTGGCCACCTCCTACACACCGTCCCCGGACCGCACGGTCCAGGCCTCGGAGGCCGCGGTCGTCGCGGCCCTCGCCGCGCTCGACGTCGACGCGAGCACGCCGGAGGCGGTACGGGACGCGGTGGCAGCGCGCGAACGGGAGTTACGGGAGAGGCTGTTACCGCCCACGGTGGTGCTGTGGACGGACGAACGGCCCGAAGCCGAGGACGCGGCCCGTCGGCGTGATCCGGCAGTCGAGGACGCGGCCCACCCGCGTGCGGGCGACGCCAACGCCACCCCTGGAGAGCCCCCGCGCCCCCCGCGCCCTCCGCACCTCCCAGAAGCCCTCTCCTCCCTCCCCCCAGGCACCCGCCTCGTCGTGGAGACGGAGCCGGACGGCGACCTCATCGAGCTCGACGGCCCACCCGCGGCCCCCGCCGAACCTGTCGCCCTCACCACCCCCACGGCCCCCACACCCCTCACGGCCCCCACACCCCCCGCAGCACCCGAAACTCGCACAGCCGCCTCAGCCGCCTCAGCCGCCTCAGCCGCCTCAGCCACCTCAGCCACCCCCACCCCCCGCCTCCCCCCAGGCATCCACCGCCTCACCGCCACCACCCCCGACGGCCGAACCGCCGAGGCCCACCTCATCGTCGCCCCGCGTCACGCCCCCGCGCCGTCGGCCCGCACCTATGGCTTCCTCGTGCAGCTGTACTCGCTGCTGAGCCGGCACTCGTGGGGCATGGGGGACCTGGGGGACCTCGCGGAGCTCGCGGCGTGGGCGGGGCGGGCGCTGGGGGCGGGGTTCGTACAGGTGAATCCGTTGCACGCGGCCGTGCCGAGGGCGCCGGGCGGTGCCGGGGACCCCTCGCCGTACCGCCCCTCCTCCCGTCGCTTCCCGGACCCCGTGCACCTGCGGGTCGAGCACGTACCGGAGTTCGTCCATCTGCGGGGCGAGGCGCGCGAGAGGGCGGGCGTCTTCGCGGAGCGGGGGGAGGAGCTGCGCAGGGCGGTGGTGAGCGAGGGCGCCCTGATCGACCGGGACGCCGTGTGGGAACTCAAGGCGGCCGCGCTCGAGTTGATCCGGGACGTGCCGCTGGGGCCTGGCCGGTGCGCCGCCTACAGCGACTTCCTCGCCGAGCAGGGCGAGGACCTGGAGGACCACGCGACCTGGTGCGCGCTCGCCGAGCGGCACGGGCCGAACTGGCGCGCCTGGCCGGAGCCGCTGCGGGACCCGTCCTCGCCCGAGACCGCCCGCGCCCGCACCGAGTTGATGGACCGCGTCGACTTCCACGAACGCCTCGCCTGGCTCACGCACGAGCAGCTCGCCGCCGCGCAGCGGGCCGCACGCGACGCCGGGATGGCCGTCGGCCTCGTCCACGACCTGGCCGTCGGCGTGCATCCGGACGGCGCCGACGCCTGGGCCCGGCAGCGGTACTTCGCCGCGGGCATGTCGGTGGGCGCGCCCCCGGACGCCTTCAACGCGCGCGGCCAGGACTGGGGCCTGCCGCCGTGGCGCCCGGACCGGCTCGCCGAGTCCGGCTACGCCCCGTTCCGCGCCCTGCTGCGCGCGACGCTGCGGCACGCGGGCGCCGTCCGCGTCGACCACGTCATGGGCCTCTTCCGGCTCTGGTGGGTACCGGACGGAGGGACCCCCGCCGACGGGACGTACGTGCGGTACGACGCCGAGGCCATGCTCGCCGTCCTCGTCCTGGAGGCGCACCGCGCGGGCGCCCTCGTCATCGGCGAGGACCTCGGCACGGTGGAGCCGGGCGTGCGTGAGGCGCTGCGCGCGCACGGGGTACTCGGCACGTCCGTGCTGTGGTTCGAGCGGGACTGGGACGGCACCGGCCAGCCGCTCCCGCCCGCAGACTGGCGCGCCGACTGCCTGGCCACCGCCACCACCCACGACCTGCCGTCCACGGCCGCCCGCGTCACCGGCGCGCACGTGCGCCTGCGGCACGACCTGGGCCTGCTCACCCGGCCGCTGGCCGCCGAGCGCGCCGAGGCCGCCGCCGACGTCCGCGACTGGCTCGGCCTGCTGGCCCGGCTCGGCCTGCTGCCGGGCGGCGCCGGGAACGAGGAGGACGAGGTCCGCGCCGTGCACCGGTTCCTGCTCGCGACCCCCGCCCGCATGGTCGGCGTCTGGCTGCCCGACACCGTCGGCGACCGCCGCCCGCAGAACCTGCCCGGCACCTGGGACCAGTACCCGAACTGGCGCCTGCCGATCGCCGACGCCGCGGGCCGCCCCGTCACCCTGGAGGACCTGGCCGCCGCACCCCGCCTGCACGCTCTCGTCGAGGTGTTCCGCGCGCTCCGGGCGCCGTGACCGCGCCCGCGCGCGCACCGGGCGGGGCGCCCGTACGGCACCCCGGGCGCGCGGGCCGCGCGGCGGTTCGCTACGTTGGCACCGTGGACAAGAAGAACGCCCTGCGCGCCGGTGCACTGACGGCCGGTACGACGCTGATGATGCTGCTCATGTCGTCCCCCGCGCTCGCGCTCAACCGCGACGACGGCGACGACCCGGGCCCGGGCCTGAGCGTGATGGAGACGCTCGGCCTCTATGTCGCCGCGCCGATCGTGCTGTTCCTGGTGATCGCCGGTCTGGTGATGGTCGGCGACAAGTCCCGCAAGCAGCAGAAGCAGAGCTGACGACGCGGGTGGGCCCCACGGCTGTTCCGGCAGCCGTCCGGCTTCCCCTTTCTGCGCCGAGGGCGCCCTCGGCCCCGTACACGGACGCCTGTTGACGTCTTCGTACGAGGCCCGAGGGCGCCCTTGGTGTTTCACGCGCTCCCGGAGCCCGCGGACCTCCGGTGGTGTCACGCACTCCCGGAGGCGCCCGCCGTCATGAGCCGTCGCCGGGCTGCGAGCCCGCGAGCAGCTTGCGCAGCAGGGCCGAGAGCTGCGCCGTCTCCGCCTCGTCGAGCCCGGCGGCCCTGAGCGCCGCGCGCTGCACCTCGACGCCCGCCACCACGGCCCGGTCGACCAGTTCCCTGCCCTCCTCGGTCAGCGTCACCCGGAGCCCCCGCCGGTCGTGCGGGTCGGGGGAGCGGCGCAGCAGCCCGGCCCGCTCCAGCTTGTCCAGACGCCCCGTCATGCCGCCCGTCGTCAGCATCAGCGCCGAGGAGAGCTGGCGCGGCGAGAGCGTGTACGGCTCGCCGTGCCGGCGCAGCGTCGCGAGCACGTCGAACTCGCCGCGCGTGGTGCCGAGGCGGCGGTACGCCTTCTCGATGCGGTCGCCCATGGCCTGCGTGGTGCGGTAGACGCGGCCGAAGACCTCCATGGGCGTGGTCTCCAGATCCGGCCGGACGACGGCCCACTGCTCGATGATCGCGTCGACGCCGTCGGGCGCGACGGCGGCCGCCGCGTCGTCGGAGGGCGCCGCGTTCTGGGAGGACCTCACGTTGCTCGCGTTCATGGGGGAAGTATCCACGAGACATGGAAGCTTGCAAGTAAGTAGGTTGACGGTAAGTGGCTTACGGCTAAGCTACTTATGGCTCAGCTTCCTCCGTGAGTCGTTGCGCCCCCTTGAGCCCCGAGTACGTGGGAGACGTCCGCCATGAAGCGCGCCGCCGCCATCCTCCTCACCGCCTACGCCCCCTTCGTCTGGGGCTCCACCTACGCCGTCACCACCGAGTTCCTGCCCGCGGACCGTCCCCTGTTCACGGCCTTGACGCGTGCCCTGCCCGCCGGGCTGCTGCTGCTCCTGCTCGCCAGACGCCTGCCCAAGGGGGAGTGGTGGTGGAAGTCGGCGGTCCTCGGCGCGCTCAACATCGGCGCCTTCTTCCCGCTGCTCTTCCTGTCCGCCTACCGCCTGCCCGGCGGCATGGCCGCGGTCGTCGGCTCCGTCGGCCCGCTCTTCGTCGCCGGACTCGCGGCCCTGCTCCTCGCCGACCGGCCGACCCCGCGCACCCTGCTCACCGGGGCCGCCGCGGCCCTCGGCGTCAGCCTGGTGGTCCTGAAGGCCACCGGGGCCCTGGACGCGGTCGGGCTGCTCGCCGCCGTGGGGTCGACGGCCTCGATGTCGACGGGCACGGTGCTCACCAAGCGCTGGGGGCGCCCGGACGGCGTCGGTCCGCTCGCGCTCACGGCCTGGCAGCTGACGGTCGGCGGTCTGCTCATCGCCCCCGTCGCGTTCCTGGTCGAGGGCGCGCCGCCCGCGCTCGACGGGCGGAACATCGCGGGCTACCTCTACCTCTCGCTCGCCGGTACGGCCGTCGCGTACTGGCTGTGGTTCCGCGGCATCGGCCGCCTCAGCGCCACCCAGGCCGGCCTTCTCGGCCCGCTCTCGCCGCTGACCGCGGCGGTCATCGGCTGGGCGGCGCTCGGCCAGTCGCTGACGGCGGTGCAGGTGGCGGGGATGGCGATCGCGTTCGGGGCGACGGTGTTCGGCCAGCTGCGCCCGAAGCCGCGACCGCAGGTGCTCACCACCGAATCGTTCAGCTCAGCTTCAAAGATCGGTCGAAAAGATTCGATGGACCTGAGCGGTCCCGGACTGCGACGGTAGCTCGGCCGACCCCGGGAGCGGGGCCGCGCGAGCGCCCCGTACCGGGGAGAGAGGCAGGGAGATACCAGTGGCGAGCGTCCTGGACCTGGACCGGAGCGACGGCGGCGGCGACACGAGCGTGCGGGCGCGGGGCGCGGGCGGCGGGCGTGGCGCCGCCGCGGGACTCGGCGTCGGACTCGCCCTCGCGGCGCTCGCCACCGTCGTCTGGTCGGGAAGCTTCGTCACCTCCCGCGCCCTCGCCGACAGCGTCCCGCCGATCCAGCACGCGTTCTGGCGCTGGGTCATCGCCATCGCGGCCGTCGCGCCGTTCGCGGTCCGCCAGACCTGGCGCCAACGGGCCCTGCTCCGCCGCCACTTCCGCTTCCTGCTCGCCGCGTCCCTGCTGGGCGTCACCGTCTACAACACCCTCGTCAACCAGGCCGGAGTGACCACCACCGCGGGCAACATGGGCATGATCATGGCCGCCTCGCCGGTCCTGATGGCGGTGTACGAACGCCTCGGCGGGGCCCGGCTCGGCGCCCGGCGCGTCACGGGCATGCTCGTCGCCTGCGTCGGCGTGCTGCTCCTGGTCAGCGGCGGCTCCCTCGCCATGGACCTGGCGGCGGGCGACCTGTGGGTGATCGGCGGCGCCGTCGCCTTCGGCTCGTACAGCGCGCTGCTTCGCCGCAGGCCCGCCGAGATCTCCCAACTGCCCTTCCTCTTCAGCACCTTCGTCCTGGGCGCGCTGATGCTGCTGCCCGTGTTCCTCGTCAGCCTCGCCGTGCAGGGCGGCTTCGAACCGACGGCCGCGACGGTCTCCCCGCTCCTGTACGTGGGCGTCGTCTCCTCCGCGGTCGCCTTCCTCGCCTGGAACAAGGCGATCTCCGCCATCGGCGCGGCCCGCGCGGGCGTCGTCTACTACCTCCAGCCGGTCTGCGTGGCCCTGCTGTCCTTCGCCGTGCTCGGCGAGGGCATGGGATGGCTCCAGGTGCTGTGCATGGGTCTGATCCTCGGCGGCGTGGTGCTCGGGTCGGCGGGCGGGAGGTAGCGGCCGGTGCGCGGGTACGTTGACGCCATGACCGAGTGGGACGTCAAGAAGCTGCAGATCCTGCGCACGCTGGCCGAGCGCGGGACCGTCACCGCGACCGCGCGGGCCCTCCTGATGACCCCGTCCGCCGTGTCGCAGCAGCTCTCCAACCTCGCCAAGCAGGTCGGCGTGCCGCTCCTGGAGGCCCACGGCCGCCGGGTGCGGCTCACCGGCGCCGCCCGGCTCCTGCTCGTCCACGCCGACGCCGTCCTCGCCCAACTGGAGCGGGCCGACGCGGAGTTGGCCGCGTACGCCGAGGGGGAGGCCGGGGAGGTGCGGGTCGGGGCCTTCTCCACCGCCGTGCCCGCGCTCGTGGTGCCCGCCGTACGGGCCCTGCGGGTCGCCCACCCGGGGATCTCGGTGCGGGTGCGGGAGGCCGAGGCGGGCGCGGCCTACGAACTCCTCGCCGCCGGGGACGTCGACCTCGCCCTGTCCCTCGCCGCGCAGGCCCCGCGGGGGCGGGACGGACGCTTCACCCGCGTCACCCTCCTCGCCGACCCCCTCGACGTCGCCCTCGCCCTCGACCACCCGTACGCCCGCGCGGACGCCCTGCGCCTCGCCGACCTCGCCGACGAGCCGTGGATCTTCGGCGGCTCCGGGCCCTGGTCGGAGATCACGCGGGCCGCGTGCGAGGCCGCCGGGTTCGTGCCCGAGCAGGCGCACAGCGCGGCGGGCTGGGAGGCGATCCTCGCGATGGTGGAGGCGGGGATGGGGGTGGCTCTGGTGCCGCGGATGGCCGGGGCGGGGGCCTCCGGCCGGGGCGGGGTGGCGATGCGGGAGCCGGCGGACCGCCCGCACCGTCATGTGGTCGCCGCGGTACGCCGCGGGGCGGAGGCGTCCCTGACGGTGGGCCATGTCCTGGCGGCGCTGCGTGAGGCTGCCTCGCCCTGACGCCGGACGGGCTCGGCCGCAGCGGCGGCCACGGGGTGGGTGGGCCGCCGCCCGGTGCGGTCGCATCCGTGGGGCGCAACAGGCGGGCGGGTGGGTGAAAAAGTGGGTGAAAAAGGTGGGTGAAAAAGACGGGGCCCGGTGCCGGGGGCGGGCGCGACCAGCCCGCCCCCGGCGTCCGTGAACCGCCCGGCCAGGGCTACGCGTCGGCGGCCTGCGCGCGCAGCGCCCGTTCGACGCCCGCACGGGACTCCGTGATCAGCCGGTGCAGCGCCGCCGTGGGCTCCGCGGAGGCGATCCACGCGTCCGTCGCGTCCAGCGTCTCCTGGGACACCTGGACGGCCGGGTACAGGCCGACCACGACCTGCTGGGCCATCTCGTGGGAGCGGGACTCCCAGACGGTCTTCACGGCGTCGAAGTACTTCTGGGTGTAGGGCGCGAGCAACTCCCGCTGCTCGGTCTGGACGAAGCCGGAGATCACCGCCTCCTGCACGGCGTTGGGCAGCTTGTCGGACTCGACGACGGACGCCCACGCCTCGGCCTTGGCGGCGGCGGTCGGCCGCGCGGCCCGCGCAGCGGCGGCGTGCCGCTCACCCGCGGCGGTCTTGTCGCGCTCGAACTCCGCGGCGATCCCCGCCTCGTCGAGCCGCCCGGTCGCGGCGAGCCGCGCCACGAACGCCCACCGCAGCTCGGTGTCGACGGCCAGGCCCTCGATGGACTCCGAGCCGTCGAGCAGGCCCTCCAGGAGCGCCAGGTCGGACTCCGTGCGGGCGGTCGCCGCGAACGCGCGCGCCCACGCCAGCTGGTGGTCCCCGCCGGGCTCGGCCGCCCGCAGGTGCTCCAGGGTCGCCTCGGTCCACCGCGTGAGCGCGGCCTCGCGGCCCGCCGGGGCGGCGTACAGGTCGAGCGCCAGCTTCACCTGCCGGTGCAGCGACTGCACGACGCCGATGTCGGACTCCTTGCCGATGCCGGACAGGACGAGGGAGAGGTAGTCGCGCGTCGGCAGCTCCGCGTCGCGCGTCATGTCCCACGCCGAGGCCCAGCACAGCGCCCGCGGCAGCGAGGCCTCGAAGTCGCCCAGGTGCTCGGTGACGAAGGCCAGGGAGTCGGCGTCGAGCCGGACCTTGGCGTACGACAGGTCGTCGTCGTTGAGCAGGATCACGTCCGGCCGGGCCCGGCCCACCAGGGCCTCCACCGCCGTCAGCTCGCCGTCCACGTCCAGCTCGACGCGGTCGGTGCGCACCAGCTTGCCGGAGCCGCCCGCCGAGTCGTCCAGGTCGTACAGGCCGATCGCGATGCGGTGCGGGCGCAGCGTCGGCTCGCCCTTGGCGCCCTCGGGCAGCGCCGGGGCCTCCTGCTTGATGGCGAAGGAGGTGATGTTCCCGGCGGAGTCGACGTCCACGACGGGGCGCAGCACGTTGATGCCGGCCGTCTCCAGCCACTTCTTCGACCAGGTCTTCAGGTCGCGCCCGCTGGTCTCCTCCAGGGCGCCGAGCAGGTCGCTCAGGCGCGTGTTGCCGAACGCGTGCTGCTTGAAGTACGCCTGCACGCCGCTGAAGAACTCGTCCATGCCGACGTAGGCGACGAGCTGCTTGAGCACGCTCGCGCCCTTGGCGTACGTGATGCCGTCGAAGTTGACGAGCACGTCGTCCAGGTCACGGATGTCCGCCATGATCGGGTGCGTGGACGGCAGCTGGTCCTGCCGGTACGCCCAGGTCTTCATGGAGTTCGCGAACGTGGTCCAGGAGTGCGGCCATTTCGACCCGGGCGCGTACGCCTGGCAGGCCGCCTCGGCGAACGTCGCGAACGACTCGTTCAGCCACAGGTCGTTCCACCACTCCATGGTCACGAGGTCGCCGAACCACATGTGCGCCAGCTCGTGCAGGATCGTCGCGGCCCGCACCTCGTACGCCGCGTCCGTCACCTTGGAGCGGAACACGTACTGGTCGCGGATCGTCACCGCGCCCGCGTTCTCCATCGCGCCCGCGTTGAACTCCGGCACGAACAACTGGTCGTACTTGGCGAAGGGGTAGGCGTAGTCGAACTTCTCCTGGAACCAGTCGAAGCCCTGCCGGGTGACGTCGAAGATCGCGTCCGCGTCCAGGAACTCGGCGAGCGAGGGGCGGCAGTAGATGCCGAGCGGGACCGACTGCCCGTCCTTCTCGTACACGCTGTGCACCGAGTGGTACGGACCGGCGATGAGCGCCGTGACGTACGTGGACAGGCGGGGCGTCGGCGCGAACGTCCAGACGTCGTCCTTGGGCTCCGGCGTCGGCGAGTTCGAGATGACACTCCAGCCGGAGGGTGCCTTCACGGTGAACTGGAAGGTGGCCTTCAGGTCGGGCTGCTCGAAGGAGGCGAACACGCGGCGCGCGTCCGGGACCTCGAACTGGGTGTACAGGTAGGCCTGCTGGTCGACCGGGTCGACGAAGCGGTGCAGGCCCTCGCCGGTGTTGGTGTATTCGCAGTCCGCGACGACCTTCAGCTCGTTCGCGCCCTGCGGCAGGTGCCGCAGCGCGATGCGGGAGTCCCGGAAGACCGCGCCGATCTCGAGCGCGTGCCCGTTCAGGACGACCTCGTGGACGGCCGGGGCGATCAGATCGATGAAGGTCTCGGCGTTCGCCTCGGAGCAGTCGAAACGCACCGTGGTCACCGACCGGTACGTCCCGCCCTCCTGCGCTCCGGAGAGGTCGAGATCGATCTCGTACGAGTCAACGGTGAGCAGCTTCGCGCGCTGCTGCGCCTCTTCGCGGGTCAGATTGGTGCCGGGCACGCGGTCATCTCCTCGGTACGACTTGCGAACTTTCTGCGATGTTTCCCGCCATCCTTCCATGTGCGGTCGCCGCCCGCTCCGGGCCATTGTTCTCAGGTCGCGCGGCCGTTAGCATCCGCGCGTCGGCTCAGGTCAAGGAGCGGCCCGAAGCGGGCTGAAGCGGGCCGAAGCGGGCTCGGACAGTCGGGAGCAGATGCGTATGGCAAGGGGTGCACGCGGTGCGCAAGGGCCGCGCGGGCCGCGGCGGTCACGGAGCAGGGCACGGTTACGCGGCGCGCCCGCTCTCACCCTGCTCCTGCTGGCCGCCACCGCGGGCTGCGGCTCGTCCGGCGGCTCGGGCGACTCCGGCGGCGCCGACGGCAAGGGCCCGGAGAAGGGGCGGATCACCGTCGGCACCATGCCGGTCGCCGACACCGCGCCCCTGGAGATGGCCCAGCGCAAGGGCTTCTTCAAGGCGGAGGGGCTGACCGTGCGCACCTCCACGCTCAGCGGCGGCGCCGAGTCCGTCAGCCGGCTGCGCGCGGGCGCCCTCGACATCTCCTTCGGCAACTACGTCTCGTACTTCCTCGCGCACGCCAACAGGGCCATCGACGTCCGCATCGTCTCCGACGCCTTCCAGTCCGCGCCCCGCACGCACGCGGTCCTGGTCCCCAAGGACTCGCCGGTCAAGTCCCTGAAGGACCTCCAGGACAAGAAGATCGGCGTCAACACCAAGCGGAACATCAGCGCCCTGCTCGTCAAGAAGGCCGGCAAGGCGGAGGGCGCCGCCTTCGACGACGACAAGAACTTCGCCGAGGTCGACATGCCGAACATGGAGACCGCCCTGAAGTCCGGCAGCGTCGACGCCGTGCAGGCCGTCGAGCCGTTCGTCTCCGCGATCGAGCGGTCCGGCTCCGGCCGGGTCGTCGCCGACCTCGGCAAGCCGCCGACCGGGGGCTTCCCCATCGCCGGGTACGCGACCACGGCGTCCTTCGCCGAGGACAACCCGAAGACGGTCGCCGCCTTCCAGCGGGCCATGGCCCGCGCCCAGCGCCAGGCCGCCAACCGTTCGGCCGTCGTCGACACGCTCCCGGAGTACACGAAGATCACCGCCGACCAGGCCGCCCAGCTGAACCTCGGCGGCTACCCCGCGGCACTCGACCCGGCCCGCCTCGGCCGGGTGGTCACCCTGATGAGGGAATTCGGCTACCTGAAGCGGGACCTCGACGTGGCACCGCTGCTCGTGCGCGCGGGGCCATGAGGGTGGCGACGGGGTGAGGCGGGCGATGCGATGAAGGGGGACGCGCGCTCCGGACCGGGCCTCGGCCCGGGATTCGGGGCGCGCGCTCGCATACGAGCCGGTGCGCGCTCCGGGGGCCTTGTCGAGCGCAGGTCGGTGCGGGTCCTGCTGGGGGCGCTCGGCCTCTGCGGCGCCTTCCTGGTCGTCGAACTCGTCGCCCGCAGCGGGGTGTTCGACGACCAGGCCCTGCCGCCCGCCTCCGCCGTCCTCGCCCGCGCCGCCGAGATGGCCGTCGACGACGGCTTCCTCGACGACCTCCGCACCACCGTCTCCGCCTGGCTCGGCGGCCTCGCCCTCGCCGTCGCCCTCGCCGTGCCCGCCGGGCTCCTGCTCGGCTCGCTGCCCCGGCTGCGCGCCGCCGCCCTCGCCGTCGTCGAGCTGGCCCGCCCCATCCCCTCCGTCGCCCTCATCCCCCTCGCGATCCTCGTCTTCGTCGAGCCCGACCGGGTGGAGCGGTCCCTCGTCTGCTACGCCGCGCTGTGGCCCGTCCTCCTCAACACCCTGTACGGGCTCCGCGACGTCGACCCCGTGGCCAAGGAGACCCTGCGGTCCTTCGGGTTCGGGCCGCTCGCCGTGATGTGGCGGGTGTCGCTGCCGAGCGCGGGGCCCTTCGTCGTCACGGGGGTGCGGATCGCGGCGTCCGTGGGCCTGATCGTGGCCGTCAGCGCGGAGTTGCGGGCGGGCGGGGACGGCGGGCTCGGCGTCTACCTGCTCGACTCGCAGTCCGGGGGCGGGCGGCCCGATCTGATGGTGGCGGGGGCGTGTTGGGCGGGGGTGCTGGGGGTCGCGGCCAACGCGGGGCTTGTGGGGGTGGGCAGGCTGTTGTTTCCCCACAGTGTTCGATCCGCGCGCTCCGGGCGCGGGCGTCCCTTCCCGGGGACGGGCGGCTCCGCCACCCGTCCCCCCAGGGGTGCGCCGCGCGCTCGTCCTCACACGCCGGACGGGCTCAACAGGTCCGGAGCGGGGCGATGAGCGGGGGCGGGGAGCGGCCGCGGGCGGAGGGCGCGGTGGACCCGGTGGACCCGGTGGACCCGGTGGACCCGGTGGACCCGGTGGACGCTGTCGGCGGGCGGGTCCGGCGGGCCGTCGTCGGAGTGCTCGCCCGCGGCTGGCTGCTCGTCCTCCTCGTCGTCCTCTGGGAGTCGGCCGCCCGGCGGGCCGAGGATCTGTATTTTCCGCCGCCCACGCGGATCGTCGGGACCATGCGGGAGCTGTGGTGGTCGGGGCCGCCGTCCCGGCTGTGGCTGAGTGACCTCGCGGTCGACGACTTCGTGCCGAGCCTGAGTCATCTGCTGCTCGGCTGGGCCGTCGCGGGTGCCGTCGGGGTCGCCGTGGGGGTCGGGATCGGGCTCTCCCGGGTGGCCTTCCACGTGCTCGATCCGGTGCTGCAGTTCGGGCGTGCCGTGCCGCCGCCCACGCTCATCCCGTTCTTCATGGTCGCCTTCGGGCTCGGCACGTCCATGCAACTGGCGGCCATCGTCTTCGGCGTCGTCTGGCCGGTGCTGCTCAACACCGCCGACGGCGTGCGCTCCGTGGAGCCGCTCCAGCTCGACACCGCCCGCGTGCTCGGGCTCGGCCGCCTCGCACGGCTCCGGTACGTCGTCCTGCCGGGGGCCGCGCCGAAGATCTTCGCGGGGCTGCGGGTGGCGCTCGGGTTCGCGCTGATCCTCATGGTCGTCGCCGAGCTGATGGGGTCGGGCGAGGGCATCGGGTCCCGGCTCAACGCCGCCGAGCGGGAGTTCAGGCCGGACCGGCTGTGGGCGGGGATCGTGCTGCTGGGTGCCGTCGGCTGCGTACTGAACGGACTGTTCCTGCTCGTCGAGCGAAAAGTCCTGGCCTGGCACCGGGGAGCGCGGCGGGCGGACACCTAGACCACCCGGCCCCACGGGGCGGCGGACCGGCCGCGATCCACGGGGCGCACGGGGAACGCGAGGGCCCTACGGACCCTCACCTCACTTAGACCGCAAGGCAGTTGGCAGCAGGGGTACAGGGGGAACAGGGGATGCTGGAGATCGCTGGGCTCAGTCATCGCTACGCCGACGGGCACCGAGCCGTCGAAGAGGTCGAACTGCACGTCGCGCGCGGCGAGTTGGTGAGCATCGTCGGGCCGTCCGGCTGCGGCAAGTCCACGCTCCTCCGGTGCGTGGCGGGACTGCAGCGGCCGAGCGAGGGCCGCGTCGCCGTCGACGGCCGGGACGTCGACGGCGTACCCGACGACATCGCCGTCGTCTTCCAGGACTACACCCGCTCGCTCTTCCCGTGGCTGACCGTCCGCGACAACGTCGCCCTGCCGCTGCGCCGCCGCGGCCTCGCCCGCGCCGAGCGCCGCGCCCGCGCGGAGGAAGCCCTCGCACAGGTCGGCCTCCACGGCACCGCGGGCAGATACCCGTGGCAGCTCTCCGGCGGCATGCAGCAGCGCGTCGCCATCGCCCGCGCGCTCGCCTACCGGCCCGCGCTGCTCCTGATGGACGAGCCGTTCGGCTCCGTGGACGCGCAGACCAGGGAGGACCTGGAGGACCTGCTGCTCGCGGTGCGCGGGGGCGGGGGCGGAGGATCGGGCGGGGGGACGGGCGGCGATCACGACGGCGACGGCATGACGATTCTGCTGGTCACCCACGACATCGACGAGAGCGTGTACGTCGGTGACCGCGTCGTCGTCCTCACCGGCGCCCCCGGCCGCGTCCACAGCGAACTGCGCGTCGAACTGCCCGCGCCCCGCGACCAGATCGGCACCCGCGGCCTGCCGGAGTTCGTGAAG
This sequence comes from Streptomyces flavofungini, assembly GCF_030388665.1. Taxonomy (NCBI): domain Bacteria; kingdom Bacillati; phylum Actinomycetota; class Actinomycetes; order Kitasatosporales; family Streptomycetaceae; genus Streptomyces; species Streptomyces flavofungini. The sequence goes on from NZ_CP128846.1 coordinate 6,125,821, forward strand.
CTGCGCGCCGAGGTCGGGCGGGCGGTGCGGCGGCCGTGAGCGCCATGAACGCCGCGAACGCCGATGTGCTCGTCGCGGGCGCGGGCATCGGTGGGCTCACGGCGGCCCTGAGCCTGCACGCGGCGGGCATCGGCGTGCGGGTCGTCGACCCCGTGCCGGTGCTGCGGCCCGTCGGCGTCGGCATCAACCTGCTGCCGCACGCCGTCCGCGAACTCACCGAGCTCGGCCTCGGCGAGCAGCTCGCCGCGACCGGCGTGGCGACCGCCGAGATGGTCCACTACGACCGGCACGGCAACCGCATCTGGGGCGAGCCGCGCGGGCACGCCCTCGGCTACCACTGGCCGCAGTACTCCATCCACCGCGGCGCCCTCCAGATGATCCTGCTCGACGCCGTGCGCGAACGCCTCGGCGAGCGGGCCGTCGTCACCGGAACCTCGTTCGTGCGGTGCGCCGAGACGGAGGGGCAGCTCCTTCGGGTCATCCTGCGGGACATGGCGCGCGGGCGTGAGCACGCCGTGCGGGTGCGGGCGCTGGTCGGGGCCGACGGGCTCTACTCGACCGTGCGCGCGCGGCTGCACCCCGGGGAGGGGCCGCCGCTGTGGAACGGCATCCGGATGTGGCGCGGCGTCACCGAGTGGGAGCCCGTGCTCGGCGGGCGCACCGTCGCCATCGCGGGCAGCAACGCGCACGCCAAGCTCGTCGTCTACCCCATCTCCGGCGAGGCCGAGCGGCGGGGGCGGGCGCTGCTCAACTGGGTCGCGGAGGTGCGCTTCCCCGTCGAGCACGGGGCCATCTCCGGGGCCGCCGACTGGAACCGCAGCGGGCGGCTCTCCGACGTCCTGCCGTACTTCGCCGGGTGGCGGATCGGGGATCTGGACGTGCCCGCGCTGTTCGCCGCGACCCGGCGCATCCTGGAGTACCCGATGGTCGACCGGGAGCCGCTGCCCCGCTGGGGGCGCGGGCCCGTCACCCTCCTCGGCGACGCCGCCCACCCGATGTACCCCGTCGGCTCCAACGGCGGCTCCCAGGCCGTCCTCGACGCCCGGGTCCTCGCGCGCAGCCTCGCCGTCAACGACCCCGACCGGGTCGCCGGGCTGCGGGCGTACGAGGAGGTGCGGCGGGAGGCCACGGCCGCGCTCGTCCTCGCCAACCGGCGCATGCCCGCCGACCGGCTCCTCCAGGTCGTCGCCGAGCGCGCGCCCGACGGGTTCGACCGGGTCGAGGACGTGCTCACCTCGGAGGAGCTGGCCGAGCTGGACGCGGCGTATCGGTGGACGACGGGCACGGATGTGGCGGAGCTGAACGGAAGGGGGAGCTGGGGGGTGGGGTAGGGCGCCCCAGGGGGCTCCGCCGGGCTCCCCTTTGCGGCCGTAGCCGGGCCACGCGTGGTGGGTGCGCTGGACTTCGTGGAGCAGCTGGAAGCCCTCGGGTGAGCGAGCGTGTTCCTTTGCGCTGAGCGCGCTCAGCCCTCGGTGGTGCGGAGGTGGTGGAGGAGGCGGGCGAGGGAGGCCGGGGTGGTGGTGAGTTGTATGGAGGGGTCGTCGCTTTCGCGGAGGTGGATGGTGCCGGGGGATGTGGCCACCTCGACGCAGTGATCGCCGTCGCTGCCGTCGGAGAAGGTGGACTTCTGCCAGTGCGTTACCTGAGCCATGCGGGGTGCCTCACAGTTCCTTCGTCATCCGGTGAATCAAGTCCCGTGACTGCGCGGGGGAGAGTGACGCTTCCTTCACCTTATGGAGCAGGGTGCGAAGCCGTTGCAGTTGAGCCTCCGCGTCGATGGGCCCCTTGTTGATGGGCGCATCCCTCCGCCGCGCATCCCCGACTCCTCACATCCCCATGGGGGTTCACCCATGCCCAACGACGCTGCCCAGCCCTGGGAGTACGTCGTCCACATCCCGCACGACCCGCGCGCGGTCACCGTGTGTCGCCACACGCTCCGAGTGGTGCTCACCCTGCATGGCCTGGCCCGTGTCACGGACATCGCCGAACTCCTGGCGACGGAGCTGGTCGCCAACGCCGTACGCCACACGAAGGGCCCCGTCGCCTTCCGCCTCCTCTGGGCCGACGGGGTGCTGCGGATCGGGACATGGGACGCGGACCCCACCCCGCCCGCACCCCCGCTGCGTCCGGCCCTGGACCTGGAGGAGCAGGGGCGCGGGCTCGACCTCGTCCGGGCGTGCGCGGACACCTGGGGCTGGCACCCGCTGCCCGGGTGCGGCGACGCCGGGAAATACGTCTGGTGCGAACTCGGTGCCGCCTAGCTCGTTGTGCACCCCGACAGAAAGGAGAACCGATGGTCGGCTCGTCACATGAGGCGCAACACCGGATCTTCCAGAAGGACACGGAGCTCATGCTCCGCAACTTCCAGCGCCTCTTCCACGTCCCGTTCCCCGAGGCGCGGGACATCGCGGTCCTGAACGCGGACCTCACGGAGATCGAACCCATCGAGCGCCGGGTGGACACCCTGTTACGGGTCGACACCGATGATGGGAGCTACCTGCTGGTCCTGGAAGCGCAGGGTAAGAAGGACGAGGCCAAGCGCAGCAGTTGGCCGTACTACCTCTCGTACTTGCACGCGAAGTACCGCTGCGAGCCGGTGCTGATCGTCATGACGCAGAGCAAGTCCACCGCCGACTGGGCGGCGCGGCGCATCACGCTCGGCGTTCCGGGCCGCCCCTCGCTCATTGTCCAGCCCTTCGTCCTCGGTCCGGAGAACGTACCGGTGGTCTCGGACGAGAAGGAGGCCGCGAGGGATGTCTCCCTCGCCGTCTTCTCGGCGATTACGCATGGTAGGGGGCGGGGTGCCGCTGCGATACTGAAACCGCTGGCGTCCGTCCTGGAGACAGTCGAACCCGAGAGCGCGGCGATGTTCGCGCAGCTCGTCGAGGCAGGCCTGGTCGATCCCCAGGCGAAGGAGATCTGGAGGGACTTGATGGCACCGGTGAACTACTTCTTCCGCCACTCCGTGGCCGAGAAGGTGCGTGAGGAAGGCCGCGAGGAAGGCCGCGAGGAAGGCCGCGAGGAAGGCCGGGCGGAGAGTGCCCGAGCCATGGTGTTGCGCATGCTGCGCTGGCGCGACATCGAGGTGCCGGAGTCGGTGCGGGAACGCGTACTGGCCTGTACAGACCTTGAGCAGCTGAACGTGTGGGCCGAGCGTGCGATGCACGTGTCCGACGCGGAGAGTCTGTTCCAGGGCGACAAGGGCTGAGCCCTCGGTCTCGGGACGGGTGGGGTTGGTGGGGTCCACGTCCGGAATCCGCCAGCCCGGGGTGGGGTGGGCAGGTCAAGGTGGGGCCATGAGTACAGCCTTCGCCCCGCGTGCCCTCGGCCCCGACACCCTCGCGCGGCTCCGCGTCACGGAACGCGGGCACCTCCGCCGCTGAGGGGTTACCCGGGTGCGCGGTGGAGGACTTCGGTCACCCGCAGGCCGACAAGATCCAGATGGAGAAGGGCATTCTCCTCAAGCACGGCGCCGGGCGCATCGTGCTGGCCGGGTGCGGTAGCCGGGACGGACTGCTGGAGGTCTGGGTCCGCGGCAAAGGCAAGGTCTGCTTGCGTGTCACCGGCAACAGCGGCTACCTGAGCCTGGAGATTCCCGCGGTCTCCGGCATCAAGGGCAACGACTACGGCACCGACGTGACGATGACCGTGGGCGACGAGGAGAAGAACGTCTCCGACGCCGCCGACGCAGGACGGGCCGTCACCGTGCGCACCACCGCCAGCGGCGCCATGACCCAACTCGCCGATATCCACCAAGGGCCCCGAACGTGACCGGCGTCCTCGAAGCCGGTGACAACTTCGGCGCGCAGGTTCCGGCTGCCAACGCCGCCCCCGGCGCGGTGTCCTCCGCCAACAACACCCTGGTGGTCATCGGTATCCCCGGCGAGGGTATTGGTACCGCCGCTGACGCCGGCTCCGTGGAGGTCTTCTCCCTGCTCGGCGCCCCCGGTGACGGCGCCGTCGTGGTCGAACCGGGCAAGGTCGGTCTCCCCGGGACCTCCGGCGCGAAGCAGAAGCCGGGTGCCAGCATGTACGCAGCGGGTGCGCACCTGTACCTGGGCCGACCCGGCGGCCCCGCACCGTACGGCTCCGTGCACACCGTGCCGTGGGGCAACATCGCCGATGCCGCCAACGGTTCCGTGGCCACGTACGAACCCGGCAAGGGCGGGCTGCCCGCAGCCGGCGCCACCTTCGGTGCTGTCATCCGCTAGCGCAGAGGCGCAGTCGCGTCAGTGGTTCACCGGCGCGTGACGGATCTGGTCCCGGAGCGTCTTCCGCGACGCTCCGAGACGAGAGGGCGAGGCGCCGTACCGGGCGCAGGACCTCGACGCTCTCGTGCGGCAAGGCCGCGAGGCGCCGACCGCACGTAATCCGTGCATGTGGCACGTAGGTAGAGTGTGCTTGGTCTAGACCTTCTCTCTCTGGTCTTGACACTCTCACGCAAGACGGACAGCGCGCCCCTCTGACCAGGGTGGCCGCGCGGGGGAAATGAGTAATGAAGATCGCGTTTCTGATCAACAACGCCTACGGCATCGGCGGCACGATCCGCTCGACGGCGAACCTCTCGCGGGCGTTCGCGGCCCGGCACGACGTCGAGGTGGTCAGCGTCCACCAGGTGAAGGACGCACCCGAGTTGCCCTTCGACGAGCGGGTGGGACTGTCCTCGCTCATCGATATGCGCGAGGACAGCTCCACCTACGAAGGCGACCACCCGCTGACCCGCCAGCCGTGCACGATGTTCCCCGACACAGGCGCCGCGGCGAACTCCGCACGGCTGCCCTACTCGGCACTTCAGGACGAACGTATCGGCCGGTGGCTGAGCGAGACGAACGCCGACGTGGTGATCGCCACGCGCCCCGACCTCAACGGCTACCTCGCCCGTGACGGTCAGGCGCGCCATCTGCGCATCGGCCAGGAACACTTGAGCCTGGACGCTCACAATCCCACCTTGCGCGGGCACCAGAACAAGGCGGTCGCCGGACTGGACGCGTTCGTGACCGTGTCCGAGGCTGACGCCGTGCAGTACCGCCGAGCCCTGCCGAACGTGGCGGCCCGGATCCTGTGCATCCCCAACAGTGTGCCCGCGCCCGCCGTCGAGCCCTCCGACCACCACTCCCAGATCATCATCGCCGCGGGCCGCCTCGCCACCGTCAAGCGGTACGACCGGCTGATCGACGCCTTCGCGAAGCTGGCCGACGCCCATCCCGCCTGGACATTGCGCCTCTACGGGCGCGGCCCCGAGCGGCCGAACCTGCGCCGCCAGATCGACGAACTCGGCCTGTACGACCGCATATCCCTCATGGGGCCGGTCTCTCCCATCGAGACCGAATGGGCCAAGGGCGCCATCGCCGCCGTCTCCTCCGACATGGAGTCCTTCGGCATGACCATCGTCGAGGCCATGCACTGCGGTGTCCCCGTCGTTTCCACCGACTGCCCCCACGGCCCCGCGGAGATCATCGACGAGACCAACGGCATGCTGGTGCCCCTGGAAGCCGGGGTGGACGGATACGCCGCGGCCCTTGACCGCCTCATGGCCGACGCGCAACTCCGCGCCCGGCTGGGCGCCACCGCCCGCGAGCGCGCCCGCGCCTACACGCCGTCGGTCATCGCCCGCCGCTACGAGGCCCTCTTCGAGGAACTGTCCGCCCCGCGCAACCGCCGCCGCCCCGCAGGCGCCCGAGGCGCGCTGTGGACCCGACTGCGATCCGCACTGCCGACAAGACTCACCCCGCGGGCCGACCCGTCCCCCGCGCCGGCACCGCGCCCCGCCACCCCGGAGCCCATCGCCCGCCCGGTCGCCTTCGCCCAGGCCACCGCCGACGGCGGCATCAGCATCCGCCTCGACGCGGCGTCCCTGCCACCCGGCCCTCTCGACTTCCTGGCCCGCCTGCGCCGCGACCCCAAGAAGCGGCACATCCGTGTCCCTCTACCCCCCGTGGCCACCACACCGGACCCGGACGACCCCCGCATCACCCTCGACCCGACCGAGCACACACTGGCCGAGGGCCGCTGGGACTGCTATGTCGTCCCTCAGCACACCGCCGACGACAAGGCACGCCTCCTCTGCGCCTTGGCGGAACAGGTCCACAGCGTCGGCCGGGCACCGAACCTCGCCGACGGCAACGTATCCGCGTGGCTCCCCTACACCACCACCGACGGATACCTCGCACTGCGCACCTGGCAGCGCCCCGCACACGCCGAAGTCACAGCCATCGCCATCGGCGACCACCACGCCACCGTCACCGCCCAGCTCTACGCGACCGATGCCCCCCGCATTCCACACACCGCCACGATCGTCGCCGTCTCACGCCAGGGAGAGCCGTACGACTTCACGCTCCCCCTCACCCAACCAGCCACCGCGCCAGGGCACTTCACCTTCACGCTGCCCTACTCCCGTGCGCTGTCCCTGCGATGCAGTGCGCACGACATATGGGACCTGCGCCTCCGCCTGGAGCACACCAGCGCTCCCATCCCTCTCGGCCGCATCGGCGGCGACATCGTCGACCGCAAGAAGACCGACGCCGTCCCGGCCGTGGACCTGAGACATGAGGCACGCGGCGAGACACGCGCCAAGCCTTTCTTCACCGTCACCAACGACTTGGCGTTGAGCCTGCGAGACACGGAAGATCAAGCCCAGAGGACCGCAACGTGACCTCCACGACGCAGAGCAAGCCCACCGCCGACTGGGCGGCGCGGCGCAGCACGCTCGGACTTCCGAGCCGATTCTCGCTCATGGCGCGGTCCTTCGTCCTCGGCCCGGAGAGCGCACCGGCGAAGCGCGGACGAGAAGGAGGTGGCGCGGGATGTCTCCGTCGCGGTGTTCTCGACGATTGCGTCTGGTGAGGGCCGGGGCGGGGCGCCCCGCCCCTCAGCGCAGTGGCGTTCGCCCCTGGACGCAGCAGGGAAGTCCACGTCCGGAAACCGCCAGCCGGAACCCCCGCGCCCGCGTGAACCTGGCCCCATGAGCACCGCATTCACTCCACGAGCCATCACCCCCGACGCCCTCAAACAGCTCCGCGACACCGACGACGCGGGCCGCCCCTGCGTACCGTTCACCGACCCGGAGGGCGGCGACCCGCTGCGCTGCTGTCTGCGCCCCGCCCGCGCGGGCGAACGCATCGCCCTGGTCTCGTACGCCCCCCTGCGCCGCTGGGCGGCCGAGACCGGCGCCGAGCCGGGGGCGTACGACGAGCAGGGCCCCGTCTTCATCCACGCGGACCCGTGCGAAGGCCCGGAACTGGCGGCAACGCGCACGGAGTACCCGTACGCCAGAGCGGGCGCCCTGCGCGCGTTCCGCCGTTACGACGCGGGCGGCACCATCGTCGGCGGCCGACTCCTGGAGGTCCCCGAGGACACCACGGCGGGCTTCGACGAGGCCCTCACCGAGGCGTTCGCCGACCCGCGGGTCGCCCTCGTGCACGTCCGCGCCGTGGAGTACGGCTGCTTCCACTTCGAGGTCCGCCGCCCGACGGCCTGAGCCACAGGCAGCCGGACGGTCAGGCGGCCGGCGCCTCGTCGACCGCCCCCGCCTCGGCCACCGCCCGCGCGAACGCCCGCACCCGCGCCGTCTCCCCGTCCCGGTGCCACACCAGGCCGAGCACCGAGTCCGGCACCCCCTCCACCGGCACGAACACCACGTCCCGCCGCCCGTGGTACTCCGCCGTCGGACGGCAGAGCAGCATCGCGCCCCGGTCGGCCGCCACCAGCGTCAGCCCCTCCTGGAGCGTGCGCACGGCGGGCGCGGGCACGGCGGAGGGGGCCTGCGCCTCGCGCCAGTACGCGGGCGCGGGCGCCGCCGCCGAGATCAGCGGGACGTCCGCGAGCTCGGCCGCGGCGAGGGACGTACGGGACGCGAACGGATGCCGTACCGACACCGCCACCGTCTGCTGCTGGCGCGAGAACAGCGGACCGAGCACCAGCTCGGGCTCCGCCACCGGAAGCAGCACGATCGCCGCGTCCACGTCCCCCTGCCGCACCGCCCCGAACGGGTCCGCGAACGGCACCTCCACGATCTCCGTCACACACCCCGGATGCCGCTTCTGGAACGTCGTGATCGCCTCCATCAGACGCGCGTCCGCCGTCCCCTGGAACCCGAGCCTGATCCGGCCCGCCACGCCCCGCGCCGACTCCCGCGCCCGCCCCACCACATCCGCCAACTCCGCGTACGCGGGCCGCAGTTCCGCGTGGAACCGCTCGCCGAGCGGGGTCAGCCGCACCCGTCGGCTAGTACGCTCCACGAGGCGCGCGCCGATGCGCTGTTCCAGCGCGGCGAGCAGCTGGCTGACCCGGCTCTGCGAGATGTAGAGCCGCTCACCCGCGCGACCGAAATGCAGTTCCTCGGCCAGTGCGAGGAAACACTCCAGCTCCCGGACCTCGAGCCCACTCATACGCGTTCGCCCCGTCCCTCGATCGATGAGCCTCGCTCATTCAAGGATGAGAGGTTCGACGTTGTTCCCGGTGTCCGCTCGGGCGTTGGCTTGAGCCCATGAAAACCGTGACCGAAACCGCGCCGGCCCCCACCCGACGGCGGTCCCTGCCGCTGTCCGTCGTCGCCGTCGCGGCCGCCACCTTCTCCGTCGTCACCACGGAAATGCTGCCCGTGGGACTGCTCACCTCCCTGTCCGGCGGGCTGCACGTCAGCGACGGCACCGCCGGGCTCACCGTCACCCTGCCCGGCCTCGTCGCGGCCCTCGCCGCGCTCCTGCTCCCTGTCGCCGTCCGGCGCGCGGACCGCCGCGCCGTGCTGTGCGGCCTGATGCTGCTGCTCGGCGCCGTGAACCTGCTGTCCGCGCTCGCGCCGTCCTTCGCGGTGCTCCTCGGCGCCCGCATCGTCGTCGGCCTGTGCATCGGCGGCGTCTGGGCCGTCGCCGCCTCCCTCGCGGTCCGCCTGGTGCGGACCGAGTCCGTCGGGCGGGCCACCGCCGTGATCTTCAGCGGCATAGCCGTGGCGTCGGTGCTCGGCGTGCCCGCGGGCACGTTCCTCGGCGAACTCGCCGGCTGGCGCTGGGCGTTCGCGGCCGTCGCCGTGCTCGGCGTCGGCGTCGCCGTGCTGCTCGCCGCCGTCCTGCCCCCGCTCCCGCCCACCGAGCCGGTGCGGCTCGGCGTCTTCCCCGAGCTGCTGCGCGTGCCCCGGCTGCGGGTCGGCCTGATCGCCGTGGCGCTGCTCGTCGTCGGCCACTTCACCGCGTACACCTATGTGCGCCCCGTCCTGGAGCGGGTGCCCGACCTCGGCGCGGGCCTCGTCAGCGGGCTGCTCCTCGTCTACGGCGTCGCCGGGATCGCCGGCAACTTCCTCGGCGGCTCCCTCGCCGCCCGTGACCCGCGCCGCGCGCTCCTGCTGATCTCGGCGGCGCTCGGCGGCGTGATGCTCCTGCTGGTCCCGGCCGGGGGTTCGCTCGCCGTCTCGGTGCTGCTCCTGATCGCGTGGGGCCTGTCCTACGGCGGCGTGTCCGTGTCCTCGCAGAACTGGGTGATGGCGGCCGCGCCGGGCGCGAAGGAGGCGGCGTCCGCGCTGTTCGCGGGGGTGTTCAACGTGGCCATCGCGGTGGGCGCGCTGGCCGGGGGCCGGGTCGCCGACGGGATCGGCGTGACCGAGGTCCTGCTGGTCGGCGGCGGGCTCGCGGTGGTGGCGCTGGGGGTGGTGGCGGTGGCCCGGAGCGGCGAGGAGTGACGCGATAGCGAGGAGTCACGTCGCAGCGGGCGTGGCGCGACGACACCGCGCCCGTACGGACCTGGTCGGGGTCCGTACGGGCGCGGTGGTGTCCCGGGCCTGAGATCGTCAGGTCACGGGGCCAGGCAACCCGTGGCGGGGACCTCGGCGGGCACGCCGGGGCTGGCGACGTCGACGAGGCCGGTGACCTCCTGGACGGCGCAGTCGACGGTGGCTACGGGGTCCGGTACGGCGCTCGCCGGGGCGGCGAGCGCTCCGGCGAGGGCGAGGGTTCCGACGGCCATGGCGGCCACGGCGGTGATACGGCGCATGAACTTCCCTTGTGTGGTGCGGTTTGGTGCACCGGGGTACTGCCCGGACCCGCCCGGGCGGCATGCGCCGTTTCACTCATCCGTGGGCGATGAAACGATCCCCCGTGACCAGCGGGTTTCCCCGCAGTGGCCGTAACCGCGGCCGTGGCCGCGACGGAGGGCCGGGCCTCAGGAGCCCGACAGCTCCGCCGCCACCAGCTCCGCGATCTGCACCGCGTTCAGCGCGGCGCCCTTGCGGAGGTTGTCGTCGGAGATGAAGAACGCGAGGCCGTTCTCCACGGTCTCGTCGCCGCGGATGCGGCCCACGAAGGACTCGTCGCGGCCCGCCGCGACCAGCGGGGTCGGCACGTCGGTGAGGACGACGCCCTCCGCGGCGGCCAGGATCTCGGTGGCGCGCTCGGGGGACAGCGGCCGCGCGAAGCGGGCGTTGACCTGGAGGGAGTGGCCGGTGAAGACGGGCACGCGGACACACGTGCCGGAGACCTTGAGCTCCGGGATCTCCAGGATCTTGCGGGACTCGTGGCGGAGCTTCTGCTCCTCGTCGGTCTCGTTCAGACCGTCGTCGACGATCGAGCCCGCCATCGGGAGGACGTTGTACGCGATCGGCGCGACGTACTTGTCGGGCTCGGGGAACTCGGCCCGGTCGCCGCCGTGGGTCAGCTTCGGCGCGTCGTCGCCGACCTTCTTGACCTGCTGGAACAGCTCGTCGACGCCCGCGAGCCCGGAGCCGGACACGGCCTGGTAGGTGGCGACGACCAGCGAGGTCAGCTCCGCCTCCCGGTGCAGCGGCTTCAGGACCGGCATCGCGGCCATCGTCGTGCAGTTCGGGTTTGCGATGATGCCCTTGGGGCGGTCCGCGATGGCGTGCGGGTTCACCTCGGAGACGACCAGCGGCACCTCGGGGTCGCGGCGCCAGGCCGAGGAGTTGTCGATCACGACGGCGCCCTGCGAGGCGACCTTCTCGGCGAGCGCCTTGGACGTGGCGCCGCCCGCGGAGAACAGGACGATGTCCAGGCCCGTGTAGTCGGCCGTCGAGGCGTCCTCGACCGTCACCCCGTCCAGGACCGAGCCCGCCGAGCGGGCCGAGGCGAACAGGCGCAGCTCGTCGAGCGGGAACTTGCGCTCGGCGAGGATCTTGCGCATGACCGTGCCGACCTGACCGGTGGCTCCGACGATTCCGACCTTCACAGGGGTCCCTCCGTAGTTACGTGCCTGGCGTGCGGCAGTCTCCTGCCCGGGCGTGCGGACGTCCGGCCAGGGGCGCTGCCGCCGCCGCTCCATGATGCGTCTGTCCACGGCCGCTTTGTCCAATCCATTGTCCGAGGTGCGGGACGCCACATTCATGCGAACGTTTCGGCCCGCCGCGGCGTCCTAGGGGAAACGCGGGAACGCGCGGGAGGACGGGGAGGGCCATTGCTGCGCAGAATCACGCGCCGCGGACCACGCGGACCACGCGGTCAGGGGGGACCGGGGGGTCAGGAAGGACCTGAGGCCGCCGACCCGCTCGACCCGGCCCAGGAGGACCGGGTGCGGGCCGTCCTGTCCCTGGGCGGGGTGCCGCACGGGGAGCTGCAGGACGGCGTGCAGCAGGTCAGGCTGCGGCTCCTGGAGCGGGCCGCGAAGGGGGAGGGGGCGCCGCGGGACGTGTCCGCGTGGGCCGCGGTGGTCGCGTCGAACTGGGCGATGGACTTCCACCGCGCCCGCCGCCGCCAGGAGCGGCTCGGCGAACGGCTCGCCGCGCTGCGTCCCGCGGAGGCCGGTGCGGACGGCGCCGAGTCGCGGGTCCTCGCGCTGGCCGTGGCGCAGGGGCTCGACGCGCTGCCGGACAGCCAGCGCCAGGTCGTCGTGCTGCGCTTCTACGCCGACCTGCCGGTCCGGGACATCGCCGCCGAGCTGGGCATCCCGGAGGGCACGGTCAAGAGCAGGCTGCACGCGGCCGTACGGATGCTGCGGACGCGGCTGCACGAAGGAGAGGTGGTGTGACCGTGGCGCACGAGGAGAGTTACGACGCCGTCGACGCGCTGACGCTGGCGGTCACGGACACACCGGTGCCCGAGGGCGTGCGCGCCGACGAGCGGTTCATGGCCGAGCACGCGGCGGCGGTCGCCGATGTCGCGGTGCTGCGCGAACAGTTGCGGATCGTGGGGGAGACCCTGGCCCGGGGGCCGGGGACGCCGGGGACGCCGGGGACGCCGGGGGAGACGCTGGCGCGGGGGCCGGGGGAGACGCGAGCCCGTCCGGCCGCCCTCCCGTCGTCCGGCCCGCCCCCGGCCGCCCCCTTCCGCGAGCCCGGCGCCGCCCGCCGCCGCGCCGTGCTCGCCCTGGCCGCCGCGCTCGCCGCCGGAATGCTCGGCGGCCTCGTCTGGCTCGGGGCGAACGCCGGGACGGGGGACGGCGACATGGCCGGCGGCGACGGCGCGAAGCACGCGGCGCCGCACCTCTCCGAGGGGCCGGAGTCGGCCCCGGACGCCTCGAAGGCCCCGGACGAGGCTCAGGACGACTCGCACGGCAGCGGGGACAGCCGGTCGCGCGAGGGCTACGTCGCCTGCGCGCGGCTCATCGTCGAGGGCACCGTGCGCCGCGTCGACGCGCTGCCCGGCGGCACCCAGGACCGGATCACGCTCGACGTGTCCCGCTACCACAAGCCCGCCGAGGGCGAGCCGAGGATCACCTTCGTGATGGACGTGGACGTGGAGCCGCGGCTGCGGGCGGGTGACCGCGTGCTGATCGGGATCCCCAAGGGCGAGGCCATGCCCGACCTCTGGACGACGGGCGAGCGCATCGCCGAGGACCGGGCGTGGATCGAGAAGGCGCTGCCCGGAGCGCGCGGCACGAAGTGCTGAGCGACACGTTCCGGTGACGGAGCGGGCTGCCGGGGCGGAGGCCGGGGGGAGGAGGGAGGGCGGAAAGCCGTATTCCGGGTGGCCGTATCTGGAGTACTGAGTTCCGGTGACAACTGCGTGAAGGCGCGGTTGCGAACCCGGCGAATCCCCTGAACTGCGGTTTCGCCGGGCTAACGTCCTTCCACCGCTCGCCGTTGATCACCGCGGCACGCGGGCCGCGTACCCGACCAGTACCGCTCGCGTGCCCGACCACGGAGGTCACCGGCGCCGAATCGACCACGCAAGGAAGGACCTCCGTGCGCGCACCCCGCAGCCGGACCACGGCCGCTCTCGTCTCCGCGGCCGTCGCCGCCCCCCTCCTGCTCGCCGCCGCCCCGGCGGGAGCCCAGGACGCGCCCCGCGCCGCCGGGCACCACTCGACGCAGTCCGCGCAGGCGAAGAAGCTCGCCAAGAAGCTGGTGAAGAAGTCCACCGGCAAGGGCGCCTACCGCCACCTGGAGAAGTTCCAGGAGATAGCCGACGCCAACGGCGGCAACCGCGCCGCGGGCACCAAGGGCCACAAGGCGTCCACGAAGTACGTCCACGACCGCCTGAAGAAGGCCGGGTACAAGGTCTCGTACCAGGACTTCACGTTCTACGAGTCGAAGACGCTGCGCGAGAGCGCCGCGGTGCTCACGCCCGACGCGCGCAAGCTCGACGCCCTGGCGTTCGACTTCAGCAAGTCCACGCCCGAGGGCGGCATCCAGGCCCCCCTCGCCGCCGCCCGCGTCGACGACACCCCCGGCTGCGAGGCCGACGACTACACGTCCGACACCTTCACCGGCAAGATCGCTCTGGTGAAGCGCGGCACCTGCACCTTCGCCGAGAAGGAGGCCGCCGCGGCCAAGGCGGGCGCCATCGGCCTCGTCCTGTACAACCACTCCGGCGACCAGCCCGTGAAGGGCAACCTGGAGGTCCCGGCGAACGCGCACATCCCGGCCGTCGGCATCACCAAGGCCGAGGGCGAGAAGCTGGCCGCCGACCTCGCCAAGGGCGAGGTCAAGGTCTCCGTGGACGTCGCCACCCAGGCCGTACCGCACAAGACCCGCAACGTCATCGCCGAGACCCGCGGCGGCCGCGCCGACCGCGTCGTCGGCCTCGGCGCGCACCTGGACTCCGTGCACGAGGGCCCCGGCATCAACGACAACGGCTCCGGCTCGGCCGGTCTCATCGAGGTCGCCGAGAAGCTCGCCAAGGAGACCAAGGGCGGCAAGAAGCTGACCAACAAGGTCCGCTTCGCCTGGTGGTCGGCCGAGGAGCTGGGCCTGCTCGGCTCGGACCACTACGTCAAGTCGCTGTCGGCGAAGCAGAAGAAGAACATCAAGCTGTACCTGAACTTCGACATGATCGCCTCGCCGAACGGGGCGGAGCTCGTCTACGACGGCGACGACTCCGACAAGGTCGGCGAGGGCGCGGGCCCGGCCGGATCCGCCCAGATCGAGAAGCTGATCAACGACTTCCTCGACAAGAAGAAGGTCCCGCACTGGGGCACCGACTTCGACGGCCGCTCCGACTACGGGGCGTTCATCGCGAACGGCATCCCGGCCGGCGGCACCTTCACCGGCGCCGAGGGCCTCAAGACCGAGGAGCAGGCGGCGAAGGCGGGCGGCAAGGCCGGCCAGCCGTACGACCCGAACTACCACGGCGCGGGCGACACGCTGAAGAACATCGACCGCAAGATCTTCGCGACGAACATCGACGTCATCGCGCACGCGGTGGGCACCTACGCCCACGACCTCAGCTCCCTGAAGAAGTGAACCCGGCTTCTTGAAGGCCTGAGCGCGGGCCGGAACGACCGAACGGGGGCGGGCACCGAGTGCCCGCCCCCGTCCTCATGCCCTGACAGCGCGCCGGCGCCGTCAGGGCATCGGTGTCACGGCGTGACCTTCTCCACCGTCACGCTGCCCGTGCCGGCCACGGTCCCGCGCGCGTTCAGGAGGTTGACCTCGCCGAACAGGACGCGGCCCGCGGCGGCGGGCCCGCTCGCGACGACCTCCGCGGAGACGTCCGCGGACGCCCCGTGCGCGAGCTTGACCGTCTTCGACTCGTCGACCTTGATCTGGCCGAGCGAGTCGGAGAAGAACACGTCGCGGTAGTCGTACGCGGTCGACCCGGACGGGATCGAGTAGCCCACGACCTCGATGGTGTACTTGCCCGCGGCGGGCTTGGGCAGGCTCACCGACTCCTCGGAGTCGCCGTCCGCCGAACTGCCCACGGGCACGCCGTCCTTGAGGACCGTCAGGTCCAGGTCGGCGGCGGCGTCGGCGGTGGCGCCGATCGCCACGTCGAGCCGCTCGGTGCCCGCGGGCACGTCGACCGTCGTGGTCTGCTTCTCACCCTGCTTGATGGTGGGACGCGCGGTCGCGGCCGAGCCCAGCGTGCCGCCCTTCAGCTTGCCGTCGACGGCGGCGTAGTTGTTCGTCGCCTTCCAGGTGACGGGCGCGGCCTGGCCGGACTTGGCCTCCGCGAGCTTCTGCGGCGCCGGCGCGAAGGACACGCCGAGCGCGGCGACCTGAAGCTTGTACGGGTTGTCGAGCAGCGGCGACGTACGGCGCGACTCGACCTCGATCTCCCAGACGCCCGGCGTCGGGTTCGCGTACGAACGCAGGTCGGGGCGGCAGGTGTTGTCCGGGTTCGGGAAGTTCGGGTAGCAGACGAGCGAGGACGTCGACTCGGCCGGGACGCCGTACGGGTGGACGGAGATGAACCGCGTCTGGCTCTTGTCCTTCAGACCGCCGAGCGCGACCTCCAGGGTCTTCGCGCCCTTCGGCACCGTCACGAAGAGGGACTTGGTGCCGTTGCGCTGCACCGAACTGGTCGACGAGGTGGTGAAGGACGGCTTGGCGAGGTCCTTGGCCACGACGACCGTCGTCATGATCTGGTGGTCGATGCCGCGGGTGCGCTTGTCGTTCACGGTGAGCACGGCGCTGGAGACGCCGTAGGACTTCGGCTTGGCCTGCACCTTCACCGTCACGGCCGTGTTCAGGGGCAGCAGCACGTCGTCGTCGCCGACCAGGCGGAAGGTCTTGCCGTGGTTGCCCGCGAAGGCGAGCTTGTGCATGACCGGACGGGCCGGGCCCGTGGTCCGCTTGATGGTGACCTTGTAGGTCTTCTTCTGGCCCTTCTTCAGGCCGCCCTCACGGTCGTACAGGCCGGTGCCGGGCTTCTTCAGCTCCTGCTCCAGGGCCGTGTCGACGGGCGCCTTGACCGTGTACTGGTGGGCCTTGGCGCCGCCCTTGATGGCGCGCCAGGCGTCCACGACGTCGATCAGGCCGGTGCCCTGCGCGTAGGCCTGCACGCCCGGGATGCGGTGGGCGGTCGAGGTGAGCGCGGTGCGCAGCTTCGCCGGGGTGAGGTCGACGCGCTGCTGCTTGGCGGCGCTGAGCAGGAGCGCGGAGGCGCCCGCGGCCTGCGGCGACGACATCGACGTGCCGTTCAGCATCGAGTAGCCGGCCGGGAGCTGGTAGCCCGCCTCGGCGACCGGGGAGCCCGGCAGCCAGGTCTGCGTGGTGTTGATGGCCGAGCCCGGTGCGGTCACCAGGGGCTGGAAGCCGCCGTCCTCACGCGGGCCGCGCGAGGAGAAGTTGAACATGTCGTACTTCTTCTTCACCGCGGAGCCGTAGTTGGCGGCCCAGGTCTCCTTGGAGACCGAGGCGCCCACGGAGACGACGTGGTCGGCGAGGGAGGGGTCACCGATGGTGTTGGCGCCGGGGCCGGAGTTGCCCGCGGAGATCACCAGCTGCACGCCGTAGGTGTCGATGAGGCGCTTGTACAGCTCGGCGCGCGCGTTGTTGCCGTCGTTGAGCGCGGGCAGGCCGCCGATCGACATGTTGACGATGTCGACGCCGCGCTTCGTCACGAGGTCGATCATGCCCTCGGTGAGCGCGACGTTGGTGCAGCCGCCGGTCCAGGTGCAGGCGCGCGAGGACACCAGCTTGGCGCCGGGGGCGGCGCCGTTCATCCTGCCGCCGAACAGCTTGTTGGCGGCCGTGATGCCCGCGACGTGCGTGCCGTGCTCGGACTCGATGAGGCCGATGTTCACGAAGTCGGCCTTCTTGCCGACCCAGTCGCCGCCGTACGGGTCCGTCGGCACGTCCTTGCGGATCTCCACGACGAACGGCACGCGCTCGGCGACGTCGGTCGCCGGGTCGTCCTTGCCGAAGTAGCCGACCTGGTGGTTCTTGCCGTAGGGCTTCATCGGCTTGTCGTCCGAGAAGTCCTTGTTGTCGTTCAGGTCGACGCGGACGGTCCCGGCGGCCGGGTCGTACAGGACGCCCCAGGTGTCGGTGGTGTCGCCGTCCCGGTTGAGGTCGCCCTTGGCGTCGCCGCCGGTCGTGGCGGCTTCGCGGAAGCGGCTGATCTGGTACGAGCCCGCGGGGGCCTTCCAGGAGTCGCCGTCGAACGTGAACGTGGGCCCGGACACCGGATTCGTCATCCGGCGCCAGGTCGCGTCCGCGTCCACGATCGGGTCGGTCGCCGTCACCCAGTCGGTGATCTTGCGCTCGCCGGTGGTGGTCTTCTGCAGCGCCGGGTGGCCGAGGTCGACGCCCGAGTCGAGGATGCCGATGGTGATGCCGCGGCCGTCCGCCTTCGGGTTCTTCTTCACGAAGTCGACGGCGCCCGTCTCGAAGGACGGGTTGTACGGGTTCTTGGCGGGCGTTTTCTTGTCCGGCGCCGGGTAGGCGGCCCGGCCCGCTGCGGACTTGGCGCCCTTGGGGCTCTGCGGCTTCGGGTCGTCGAGCTCGATCTCGTGCCGCAGGTCGATGGCGTGCACGGAGCTGAGCTTCGCCGCGGCCTTGATCGCGGCGTCGGCGCGCGCGGTCGGGACGGTGGCGCGGACGTAGCCGAGCTTGTCGTAGGTGCGGCCGACGGAGCCGCCCTTGACGGCGTCCAGCTCCTTGGCGGCCTGCTCGGTCGCGCCGGGCGCGGTGGCGACCATCATCGTGACGGTCTTCTCGCCCTCCGCCTTGGCGTCGGCGAGCAGTTCGGCGTCCTGGGCGCCGAGCTTCGCGGCGGCGTCCTTGGGCGCGGGGGCGGCCGGGACGGGGGAGGGGCCGTCGGCGGCGAAGGCGAGCGGGAGCGGGGCCGCCGCGCAGAGAGCGGCGGCCACGCCTATCGCGGTGGCGAGGCGG
Source organism: Streptomyces flavofungini (assembly GCF_030388665.1). Classification (NCBI taxonomy): domain Bacteria; kingdom Bacillati; phylum Actinomycetota; class Actinomycetes; order Kitasatosporales; family Streptomycetaceae; genus Streptomyces; species Streptomyces flavofungini. Next base: position 6,143,816 of record NZ_CP128846.1, read on the forward strand.
GCGGTCCGTCTGGCGCGGTCGCCGCGTCTCGCGCCCTGGGGCGCGTGGTGTGGATCGAGGGTCATCAGCATCCCTGTACGTGAAGATCGGCTGGTCGAGCCGATGCAGCTATGGCGTCTCCCCAGCTCGAACGAAGTCGCGAGCTCGGAGAGGGTCCGGAATACGGGGCCGGATGACCGCTCAGCCTTACGTAAGGGGTGCCTGTTTGGGGAGAGTTGCCCGGGGCCGGAATGGCCCGGTGGCGTACTTCCGCCATACGCCATCGGGAACAAGGTGCACCATAACGGGACTTGACGCCCCGCGCCGCGCCCGGCTGCCCCGTGACTAGCTGTCCCGCGACCGCGCGTAGTGACGGGACGCCTTCGCGCGGTTGCCGCACACGGCCATCGAGCACCAGCGCCGGGTGCCGTTCCGCGAGGTGTCGAAGAAGTGCAGGACGCACGCCTCGTGGGCGCAGCCGCGGATCCGGTCGGGGGCCGTGGTGAGCAGCTCCAGGTAGTTGCGCGCGGCCAGCCACGCCGGCCCCCACGAGGGATCCGCGAACTCGGCCTCCTCGCCCGGCCCCTCCGGCGTCAGCGTCGCCCGGACCCTGCCGTGCGCGAGGACCGCGTCGACGCGGGCCACGGCGTCCGGGGCGCCGCCCGGCTTCCCCGGCAGGTCGACGAGCCCGGCGAGGGCGTCGCGGGCCCGCAGCAGCCGCTCCAGGGTGCGCCCGTCGGCGGTGAACCGCCCGTCGAGTCCGTTCGCCCCGAGCCAGACGGCGAGCCCTTCGCTGTCCGTGAGCAGGTCGGCGCGCACTCCGTCCTGGACCCAGCGGGTGTTGAGGAGGTCCAGGGAGAGGGGTTCGCCGGTGAGGGGGCGGGGGTCGGGCGGGGTGGTGGCGGGCATGGGGGCTCCCTTCAGCGCTAACCAGTCAAGAGTAAGTGACCGGTTGACCTCTCTGATCTATAACCTCTAACCTGAATTTAGAAGGTTAGCCCCCACGGGTGGGCCACCCCTGTCGAAAGGCGGCACGATGCCTCCGCACGCCCCGCGCACGGGCCACATCGGCCTGAGCGTCACCGACCTCGACCGCTCCCTCGCCTTCTACCGCGATGTGATCGGCCTCGAAGTGATCACCGAAGGCAAGGAGGAGGGCCGCCGATTCGCCTTCCTCGGCCACGCAGGGGCGATCGCCTTCACGCTCTGGCAGCAGGCGCAAGCCCCCTTCGAGCGCGGCCCCGCGGGCCTGCACCACCTCGCCTTCGAGGTCGACACGATCGACCGGGTCCGGGCGTGCGAGGCGGAGCTGCGGGCGTACGGAGTGGAGTTCGCCTACGACGGCGTCGTGCCGCACGGCGAGGGCGCCGGATCCGGCGGGATCTTCTTCCACGACCCGGACGGCATCCGCCTGGAGATCTACGCTCCGACCGGCGCCGAGTCCGCGCAGGCGCCCGTGGCGGCGGCGCCGACCTGCGGCTTCTTCTAGACCGACCCGCTAGACCGACCCGCGGCTTCTTCGAGGAGGACGGCCCTGTGGACACCACGTACACCCCGCCCGATCCCTACCACCCGGGCTCGCGCGCCGTGCAGGACCGCGTCGGCGTCCGCGAACTCGCCGACCACGTCGGCAGATCCATCGGCCCCGGCATCCGTCCGGTGGCCGCCGCGTTCCTCGAACTCCAGCCGATGCTGGTGATCGGCGCGGCGGATCCGGTGACCGGGCGGGTGTGGGCGTCGCTGCTCACCGGCGAGCCCGGATTCCTGCGGGCCACGGGGCCGCGTCAGCTGTCGGTGGCGGGCGGCCCCGTGCCGGGGGACCCGCTCGCCGCCGCCCTGGCGGTGCCCGCCACCCCCGTCGGCACCCTCGCCCTCGACCCGCGCACCCGGCGCCGGATGCGGCTCAACGGCCGGTCCCGGCCGACCCCGCGCGGCCTGGCCGTCGAGGCCGACCAGGTCTTCTCGAACTGCCCCAAGTACCTGGTGCAGCGCAGCCTCCTGGGCGCCGCCCGCCCTCCCGCGACCCGCCCCCGCACCACCCGGGGCACCGCGCTCACCCCCGCGCAGCAGGACGCGGTCGCGGCCGCCGACACCTTCTTCCTCGCCACCGTCCACGAGCGCGGCGCCGACGCGAGCCACCGGGGCGGCAACCCCGGCTTCGTGCGCGTCCTCTCCGCCCACGAGCTGGAATGGCCCGACTACCCGGGCAACGCGATGTTCCTGACGCTCGGCAACCTCGCCCGGGACCCCCGCGCGGGCCTGCTCTTCCTGAACTGGACGACGGGCACCGCGCTCCACCTCACGGGCACCGCCCGCACCCACTACGCCCCCGACGGCCCCCGCACCGTCCGCCTCACCCTCACCGAAACCCACGAGACCACCGCCGCCTCCCCGTGGACCTGGTCCGCCCCTGTTCCCTCACCCGCCAACCCACCACTCCGGTAACAGGACGTGCCTAACCCCTGAACGCGGTCTAACGTCGGCCCGTGCACAAGGAACTGCGGGTGGCGGCCTACGCCGTATGCGTACGCGACGGGTCCGTGCTGCTCGCCCGCTGGATCGCGGGCGACGGCAGCAAACGCTGGACGCTGCCCGGGGGCGGCATGGACCACGGCGAGGATCCGTACGACACGGTGATCAGAGAGGCCGACGAGGAGACCGGCTACACCGTCGAACCCGTCGCGCTCCTCGGCGTGGACTCGCTGCGCCGCCGCTACCCGAGACGCCTCGGCGCGGTGGCGGACTTCCACGGCGTGCGCATCGTGTACGAGGCCCGGATCACCGGCGGCGCCCTCCGCCACGAGACGTCGGGCTCGACGGACCTGGCGGCGTGGCACCCACTCGACGCCGTCGCCGCGCTGGACCGCGTGAGCCTGGTCGACGTCGGCCTCACGCTCTGGCGGGACCGCCCGGTTGCCGGGCACGTGTCGTAGCGCCACGGACCCCACTTCCTTCCGCGGTGGCGCTCCGTGCCCCGGTGCCGCCGTCGCGGGGGTGGTGAGTGCAGGCGCAGCGGCGAACGAGCGGAATCCCGCCGCCGTGCGGCAGTGACGCGCCCTTGGTCCGGCGGCACTCGCGAGGGAGGTCCCTGTAGCCCGGACGCCGGGCGAGCGCGCATGCAGCGGACATGGTCGATACCGGCCTGGACGCAAGCTGCATGCGCTCCTGTGGGAACCCTCCTTGCGATCGCTGATCCGCCCGCCATCCGTGCTGGTCGCCCGGCTCGACCGCCTCACGGGCATGCTCGGTACGGACACGGTCGAGCTGGGCGTCGTCCCCTTCACCGCGTCCGTGAAGATCGTGCCCGCCCATGCTCCGGGGCCTTGCTGCCCGCCCCCTTCCCCGGCAGGTGAACGCAGAGCAACCACCACCCCACCCCCCAACGAGCACCGCGTGCACACGCAAAGTGGGCCCAGATCCACTTACGGTGATCGGCGCCACCCGTTGTGGCGACGTTAACGCGCAGGCCACCCCCGCTGCCAACGATCCAGTACGAGCGGGAAGTCCGCGGGCGAAGCACCGCCCGGACCCCCGCGACCACTGCCGACGCGTTCGCACTCGGGGAGACCGCGCCATGTCGCGCATACGCTCTGTCGCCACCACGGCCGCCACCGCCACCACGTCCGTCGTCTCCACAGTGAACCGCCGCGCGTTCCTCGCGGCGACCGGCGCCGTCTCCCTGTCCGCGGGCGTCGGATACGCCCTGGGCCCGGGAGCGGGCTCGGGCAAGGCCGCCCCCGCGGCGGCGGCCGCACCGGTCCCGATGTCCCGCAGGGCCCCCTCCGCCCCGCTGGCCCCGTACCGCTCGGGCACCACCCTGGCCACGGTGTCCGCGCCCCGGGGCACCTCCGGGTACCGCCGCCTCGGCGACGGCCCGGCCTGGGACCGCGTGGTCCGCTCGGACCTGGCCCCGGCCGAGCCGGGCCGGGAGTCCCGCCGCACCCCGCTTGCCGCGTTCGTCCAGTTCACCGACCTGCACCTGGTGGACGTACAGCACCCGCTGCGCTACGAGTACCTGCGCGCCCGGACCGCCAGCGCCTGGCGCCCGCAGGAGTCGCTGTCCGTCGCCGGGGCCGTCTCGCTGGTCGAGCAGGTCAACGGCCTGCGCGGGGCGCCCGCGACCGGCGCGCCGCTGCACTTCGTGATGACGACGGGCGACAACACGGACAACAACTCCCGCAACGAGCTCGACTGGTTCCTGAAGGTGATGAGCGGGGGCCGCGTCACCCCGAACTCCGGCGACCCGCGCCGCTACGAGGGCGTACAGGACAGCGGCCTCAAGCTCTACTGGCACCCGGACACCGCCCTGCGCGACGCCGACAAGGGCGCCGGCTTCCCCCGCCTGCACGGCTTCCTGGACGCCGCGATCCGCGAGGTCAACAGCCCGGGCCTGAACCTGCCGTGGTACTCCACGGTCGGCAACCACGACGGCCTGCCCGGCGGCTGCTACGCCCCCGGCGACGCGTACTTCACCGAGTTCGCCGTCGGCGGCAAGAAGCTGATGTCCCTCGACGAGGCGCGCGGCGCGGCCCTGTGGAAGAACGTCAGGAAGGGCAACGACCCCAAGGGCGCCGTCTTCAAGGAAGTCATGAAGTCCGAGGCCCGACGCATGCGTTCGGTCACCCCGGACGAGGCCCGCGCCCCCTTCACCCCCGCCGAGTACGTCAAGGCCCACCTGGACCCCGCGCACGCGGGCCGCGGCCCCGTCGGCCACGGCTACACCCAGCGGAACCTGGCGGAGCGCACCCAGTACTACACCTTCCGCATCACCGACGACGTCCTCGGCATCAGCCTGGACACCACCGACCCCGGCGGTCACTACGAGGGCTCCCTCGGCACCACCCAACTGCGATGGCTGGAGCGGCAGCTGAAGGAGGTGGAGAAGAGCGGCGACGCCTCGTACGTCATCGTCTTCAGCCACCACACCAGCAAGTCCATGCGGAACCTGCGCACCGACCCGGGCCGCCCGCGCGAGTCCCGGCACGGCGGTGACGAGGTCGCGGCGCTGCTCGGGCGGCACCGCTCGGTCCTCGCCTGGGTGAACGGCCACAGCCACAAGAACGCCATCACCCCGCACCACTCGGAGCACGGCTCGTTCTGGGAGGTGTCGACGGCCTCGCACATCGACTTCCCGCAGCTCGCCCGGGTGATCGAGCTGGTCGACAACCACGACGGGACGCTCTCGCTGTTCACCACCCTCATCGAGTCCGCCGCCCCGCACCGCACCGACTTCGCCGACCTCTCGCAGACGGGCCTCGCCGCCCTGTACCGGGAGCTCGCGTTCAACGCCCCCGGCGCCAGGCCCACGCTCGGCGGCGACCCCGGCGACCGCAACACGGAACTCGTCCTGCGCAAGGGCTGACCCCCGCGGGCGCCGGGCCCGCGCCTTCTCGGTCCGAAGACCGCGCCTTCGGCGGCACGCGCCACGCCCCCGCTGCGCTACGGTCTCCGCCTGGAGAAGGGACGACGCATGCCAGTACGCGAGCGGCTGTTGGGGCTGGCCGCGGTGATGACGGCTGCGGGCGTCCTCGCGGCCCCCGCCGCGTCCGCCGCACCCGTCGGGTCCCCGCGGCCCGGCGCGGACCACGGCCACCGCGCCACCCAGCGCGCCATGGACCGCGCCGTCGAGGCGGGCGTCCCGGGCGTCACCGGCCAGGCCGTCGACCCGCACGGGACGTGGACCGGCACCGCGGGCCTCGGCGACCTGCGCACGCGGGCCCCGCGCGGCGCGCAGGACCACTTCCGCGTCGGCAGCATCACGAAGACGTTCACCGCCGTGGTGCTGCTCCAGCTCGCGGCGGAGGGCGGGGTCGACCTCGACGACACCGTGGGGGAGTGGCTGCCGGGCCTGGTCGAGGGCAACGGCCACGACGGCGACGCAATCACCGTGCGCCGACTCCTCAACCACACGAGCGGAATCCACGACTACGTCGCCGACCCCCGCTTCCGGCGTCTCCGCTTCACCCCGGAGTTCATGAAGCACCGCTTCGAGACCCGGTCCGCCGAGGCCTGGGTACGGATGGCGATGAGCCACCGGCCGCAGTTCCGCCCCGGCACGGGCTGGGGCTACTCCAACACCAACTACCTGCTCGCCGGAATGATCGTCGAGCGGGCGACGGGCCGCCCCTACGGCGAGGAGATCCGCGCCCGCGTCATCGACCCCCTCGGCCTGCGCCACACCGTCGTACCCGGCACCAGGACGACCCTGCCCCGGCCCAGCTCCCGGGCGTACTCCAAGCTGTCCGTCGAGTCGCGCGCACCGTCCACGACGTACGACGTGACCGAGCTGAACCCGTCCGAGGCGGGCGCCGCGGGCGAGATGATCTCCAGCTCGGCGGACCTCAACCGCTTCTACCGTGCGCTCCTCGGCGGCCGGCTCCTGCCGGACGAGCAGCTCGCCCAGATGAAGGAGACGGTCCCGGCCAAGGAGCTCGGCCCCGACGTCGGCTACGGCCTGGGCCTGATGCGCGTGCGCCTTCCGTGCGGGACGGCCGTGTGGGGGCACGGCGGCGGCATCCAGGGCTCGCAGTCCGAGGCGATGGCCACCGGCGACGGGCGCCGTGCGCTCGCGGTCAACTTCAACGGCGACTGGACGGGCGGCCTGAGGCCGATCGTCGCGGCGGAGTTCTGTCGCCGGTAGGCGGCGGAGTTCCACGCCGGGCACGTGTACGGGGGCGATCCCCCGCACGTCGAATCGCGCGTCACGCAGGGGCGTCGGGCACGCGTACGGGGGCGAAACCCCGCCGTCCAGGATTCCGCCCCCGCACTCCCCTCCTGCGGGCACGCCGTGGCGCGCTCTGCCGGGCCCTATCTGGGCAGCACCACGACATAGGCCGCAGGATCCCGGTCGGCCGCCGCCATCAGCGCCGTGCGCACGACCGTGGCCTGCTGCTCCGCCGTGTCCCGCAGCTTCTTCGGGGTGACGTGGACGACGGTGATGCCGAGGCGCTCCAAGTGCTCGCGCTTTTGCGCGTACTCGGACCACTCCCCGGCCTCCCGGCTCCGGTCCGCCTGGCCGAGGCCGTCCTCGCCCTGGCGGGGCGCCCGGGTGTCCAGCTCCACGGCGACGGAGTGCTCGGGCCAGTAGGCGTCGACACCGCCCAGATGGGGGCCGCCCGGCAGTCGCAGGTCGACGTTCCACAGCGGCTCGGGCAGGGCGAAGTCCCGTACCAGCGCGTACAGGCGGTCCTCCGCGATGGCCCGGCCCTCGGCGAGGAGCGAGTCCACCGCGTCCACCACGTGCGGTCGGGTGAGCAGCCGCGCGTTGTTCAACTCCCGTACCACCGCCGCCGGTTCGCAGTGCCCGCCGCGCACCGCCTCGGTGAGCAGGCGCCGCACCGCGCCCGCCTCGGCGAGCTGCGCCACGGCGTCGGCGAGCGCGCGCGGCACGGGGGCGACGGGAAGTCCGGTGATCTGCTGGGGAGTCGGCAGGCTGTTGCTGCGGACCAGGCGGGCGCAGCCGGTGGAGCGCAGGCGCCGGGTGCGGGGCACGAGGACGTCGATGCGGTCCAGGGAGAGCAGCGGCGGCGCGGAGGAGAAGCGGTGCAGGGCGAGCGCGGCGAGGCCGGTGATCATCGCGTCCGCGTACGCGGCGTGCGGCTCGCCCGCGCCGGGCTGCGCGGGCACGGACCTGGCCTCCTTGGCCGGCGGGCGGCCGCAGTACAGGAGCACGCCGTGCAGCCGCTCCTCGCTGGTGGGCGGTCCGGGGTGGAGCAGGAAGACGCCGGGCAGGAACTGCTGCCAGGGGCCGCCGGGGCGGCAGTGCGCGCTGGTGTCGGCGCCGGAGACGCCGTGCTCGCGCAGTTGCGCGCTGCTCATGACGCGGCGCTGGACGGCGGTGAGGTGGCGCAGGGGGCGGGGGGAGAGCGGGGTGTTGTGGTTCATGACGGGGCCTTTCCCGTGCCCGGAGGGCCCGCTAACCGCTGTTACAGTCCCGTCGACAAAACCGGACAACCCCGTCCTAAAGTACGGGCGTTCGAGAGCCGAAAAGGCCTGGTTCGAGGTGGGCGCCGGTGAATCGGGGGTGTCCTGGGCGGGGTGAGGCCCTCTTGTGGGCGGCGGACACCGTTGTCATACTCGGCGCGATGTTTGGCATGGACGCGACGTAATCCGGGCGAACCCCGAGGCGCGCCCGCGCCAGGCACCGGTAACTCCCGATGACCGCCCCCCACTTGAGCGGTCCATCCCCCCATGGAGGTACTGCGTGAACACCCAACGAGCGAGCAGGCGACGCCTGACCATCACCGGAGTCGGGGTCGCCGCGCTGGTCGCCGGCACCCTGACGATGGCGAACACCAGCGCCGCGGCGCCCGCCCCCACCCCGGACACCCTGACCGCGACCGCGGCGGGCAAGCTCGCGAACTCCCTCTCCGCCGACCTGAAGGGCGACCTGGCGGGCACCCACTACGACGCCGCCGCCAAGAAGCTCGTCGCCGGCGTGCTCGACGGCGCGGCCGCCGACAAGGCCCGCGCGGCCGGCGCCGAGGCCCGGATCGTCAAGAACTCCCGGGCCGAGCTGAACTCCGTGCAGCAGACCCTGGGCGAGCGCGCCGTCCCCGGCACGTCCCGCGCCGTCGACCCGGTCGCCAACAAGGTCGTCGTCACCGCCGACAGCACGGTCAAGGGCGCGGCCCTGGCCAAGCTCCGCGCGGACGTCGCCGCCCAGGACGGCAAGGCCGTGCTCAAGCGCACCGCGGGCACGTTCCAGCCCCTCATCCGCGGTGGCGACGCCATCTACAGCTCCAGCGGTCGCTGCTCGCTCGGCTTCAACGTGGTGAAGGACGGCCAGCCGTACTTCCTCACCGCCGGGCACTGCGCCGCGCTCGCCGGCACCACCTGGTCGCAGACCCAGGGCGGCTCGGCCATCGGCACCGTCGAGGACTACGGCTTCCCCGGCCGTGACGACGCCATCGTCAAGTACACCGCCAACACGGCGCACCCGAGCGAGGTCAACCTCTACAACGGCAGCGCCCAGCAGATCACCGGCGCCCGCACGGCCGTCGTCGGCGAGCAGGTGCAGCGCAGCGGCAGCACGACCAGGCTGCACGGCGGCACGGTCCGGGCCCTGAACGTCTCCGTCACCTACCCGCAGGGCACCGTCAACGGCCTCATCCAGACCAACGTCTGCGCGGAGCCCGGCGACAGCGGCGGCGCCATGTTCGCCGGCACCAGCGCCCTCGGTCTGACCTCGGGCGGCAGCGGCAACTGCTCCAGCGGCGGTCAGACGTTCTTCGCCCCGGTCACCGACGCGCTCTCCCGCTACGGCGCGCAGATCGGCTGACGCACCCGCCCCGCGGGGCCAGGGCCCGGCCCGCGCGGGGACCTGACGCACAGCGCGACCTTCCCGGGGTGCCGGGGCACGCGACACACGTGCCCCGGCACTTTCCGTCGGACCCCCTAGCCCGCCGACGGGGCGAAGCCTTGGCCCACCGGCCGGGCGGCGCCTTGGCCCGCCGGTTGGGCGATGCCTTGGCCCACCGGCCGGGGTGCCGGTCGGATCAGCCCGTCGCCACGGCCCCGTCGCACGCCTGGGCCCGCAGCGAGCGCGCCAGGTCGTCCGTGGCCTCCAGGACCAGACGGCGCAGCGCGGGCGGCGCCTGCTCGTGTCCGGTGAGCCACGCGTCCGCCGCGTCCAGCGTCTCCTGACGGTCCTGGAAGTGCGGGAACAGGCCCCGCACCACGTCCATGCCGATCTGGATGGACCGCTCGGCCCACACGCGCTCGATCACCTCGAAGTACTTCGGGGCGTACGCGGCGGTCAGCTCGCGCTGCGAGGGCTGCTGGAAGCCCGCGATGGTGGCCTCCACCAGGGCGTTGGACAGCGCGTCCGACTCGACCACGGCGGCCCACGCCTGTGCCTTCACGGCCGCCGAGGGCCGCGCGGCCAGACAGCGGACCTGGTGCCGCTTGCCGGACGCCGTGTCGTCGCGGGCCAGCTCGTCCGCGATCGCCTGCTCGTCCGCCGCGCCGCTCGCCGCGAGCGCACCGAGGAACGCCCAGCGCAGCTCCTGGTCCACATCGAGCCCGTCGATCTTGCCCGTGCCGTCCAACAGGCCCTGGAGCAGCTGCAGATCGGCCGCGGACGACGCCACCGACGCGAAGAACCGCGCCCATGTCAGCTGGTGCTGGCTGCCCGGCGCGGCCACCCGCAGCTCCCGCAGGGCGCCCTCGGCGAGCGCCCGGCCGCCCTCCTCGCGCCAGTCGGGCGCGCAGTAGTGCGTGCGGGCGGTGTTGGCCCAGGCGTGCAGCATCTGCAGGACGCCGATGTCCGACTCCTGCCCGGCGAAGCGGAGCACAAGACCGATGAAGTCCCGCGCGGGCATGAGCCCGTCCCGCGTGAGGCTCCACAGCGCCGACCAGCACAGCGCGCGGGCCAGCGGGTCGGTGATGTCCCCGAGGTGGCCGCGGAGCGTGGCCAGCGACGTCTCGTCGAAGCGGATCTTGCAGTACGTCAGGTCGTCGTCGTTGACCAGGACCAGCTCCGGCGCCTCGGCACCGGCCAGCTCGGCGACCGTGGTCCGCGGGCCCTCGACGTCCACCTCCGCGCGGGCGTACCGCACGAGTTCGCCGGCCTCGCGGCGGTACAGGCCGACGGCCACGCGGTGCGGGCGCAGCTCCGGGTGCGACTCCGCGGCCTCCTGGACCACGGCGAGCTCCGTGATGCGACCCTGTGCGCTCAAGGTGACCTGCGGGGTCAGGGAGTTGACGCCCGCCGTCTGCAGCCACGCCCGCGACCAGGCCGTCATGTCCCGGCCGCTGGTCTCCTCCAGGACGGAGAGCAGGTCGCCGAGGCGGGTGTTGCCGTACGCGTGCCGCTTGAAGTAGCGGCGGGCGCCCTCCAGGAAGGCGTCACGCCCGGCGTAGGCCACGAGCTGCTTGAGCACCGAGGCGCCCTTGGCGTACGTGATCCCGTCGAAGTTGAGCTTGGCGTCCTCCAGGTCGCGGATGTCGGCCGTGACGGGGTGGGTGGAGGGGAGCTGGTCCGCGCGGTACGCCCAGGCCTTGCGGTTGTTGGCGAAGGTGATCCAGCCGCTGGTGAAGCGCGTCGCCTCGACCATGGAGAAGGAGCCCATGAAGTCGGCGAAGGACTCCTTGAGCCACAGGTCGTCCCACCACCGCATGGTGACGAGGTCGCCGAACCACATGTGCGCCATCTCGTGCAGGATGACGTTGGCCCGGCGCTCGTAGGACGCCTGGGTCACCTTGCCGCGGAAGATGAACTCTTCGCGGAACGTGACACAGCCCGGGTTCTCCATCGCCCCGAGGTTGTACTCGGGGACGAAGGCCTGGTCGTACTTCCCGAAGGGGTACGGGTAGTCGAAGTGGTCGTGGAAGAAGTCCAGGCCCTGCTTGGTGACGAGGAAGACGTCGTCCGCGTCGAAGTGCTTGGCGAGGCCCTTGCGGCACATCGCGCCGAGCGGGATCTCCAGGCGCGTGCCGTCGTCGAGGACGCGCTCGTAGGAGTCGGTCACGTAGTGGTACGGGCCCGCGACGATCGCGGTGATGTACGTCGAGATCGGCTTGGTCTCGGCGAACTGCCAGACGCCGTCGACCTGCTCTCCCGCTCCGTTGCTCCACACCGTCCAGCCCTCGGGCGCCTGCGCGGAGAAGCGGAACGGGGCCTTCAGGTCGGGCTGTTCGAAGTTGGCGAAGACGCGGCGGGAGTCCGCGGGCTCGTACTGCGTGTAGAGATAGACCTCGCCGTCCTCGGGGTCGACGAAGCGGTGCATGCCCTCGCCGGTGCGGCTGTAGGCGCACTGGGCGTCCACCACCAGCTCGTTCTCCTCGCGCAGGTCCTCGAGCGCGATGCGGGAGCCGTCGAAGACCTCCGAGGGGTCCAGGTCCTTGCCGTTGAGGGACACGGCCGTCACGCTCGGGGCGATCAGGTCCGCGAAGCTCGCGGCACCCGGCTCGGCGCACCGGAAGCGCAGCGTCGTCACCGACCGGAACGTGCGCGGCGCCCCTGCGTCGCCGTTGCTGTCGCCCACCGCCGAGCGCAGGTCGAGGAAGACCTCGTACCCCTCGACGGACAACAGCGCGGCCCTCTCCTGGGCCTCGTCGCGGGACAGATTCTCACCGGGCACGGGCTGCACTCCCTTGTGGCTCGCGTATGGCTCGCATGACTCGTCCGAACGTCTCCGATCCTCGCATGCGCCCAGTTCGGCGGACATCGGGGAATGCCCTGGCGCAGCCCTGATGTTCCCCGGCCAGACCCCCGAACGGATTCCTTAGGGAGAGACATGGCTGTGAACGCTGGGAACGTTGCGAGCGGCAGGACCCCGGTCGACTTCTGGTTCGACCCGTCGTGCCCCTGGGCCTGGATGACCTCGCGCTGGGTCCTCGAAGTGGAGAAGGTCCGCGACATCGAGGTCCGCTGGCATCTGATGAGCCTCGGCGTCCTCAACGAGGACAAGCTGGACGAGCTGCCCGAGGAGTACCGCGACTTCCTGACGCATCACGCCTGGGGCCCGGTCCGCGTCGTCATCGCGGCCCAGGAGGAGCACGGCGCCGACGTCCTCGGCGACCTCTACACCGCCCTCGGCACCCACATCCACAACCAGGGCGAGGGCCCCACCAGAGAGGCCGTCGCGGGCGCCCTGAAGGACGTGGACCTGCCCGATTCGCTCCTCGACCACTGGGACTCCACCCCCTACGAGGCCGCCCTGCGCGCCTCCCACAAGGAGGGCATCGACAAGGTCGGCCAGGAGGTCGGCACCCCCGTCATCGCCGTCCCCGGCACCGACGGCGAGCAGGTCGCCTTCTTCGGCCCGGTCGTCACCCCCGCCCCCAAGGGCGAGGCGGCGGCCCGCCTCTGGGACGGCACGCTCCTGGTGGCGTCCACGCCGGGCTTCTACGAGATCAAGCGCACGAGGACGCAAGGCCCGATCTTCGACTGATCCTCAGCTGGGTTTCGGGAGCCGGATCGCATCGGGAAAGGGCTTCTTGTTCGATCCCGTGCGCAGGTTGCGGCAGTCCGGCGCGAGGCACACGAGGAACTCGTTCACGCTCGCGCGCCCCAGCCGGTGCTTGAGCCAGGCCCGCTCGGCGTCGCTCAGCTTCCGGTGCGGTTCGTACGCGTCACATGTCCAGCAGTACTCGGGCTTCGACATGGACCTACTGTGGGCCGGAACCCGGCGTACCGAAAGGCCCCTCGCGAGTCACGTCCTCGCGAGGGGCCTTTCGTCCATCCGCCTGCCCGCATGAAGGTTGAGAAGACGATCACGAGGCAGGACGTGTCACCGGGCGCGGGGCCCGGAGTGGGTCAGGGGGCCAGCAGCAGGCTGTTGACGCGCTGCTTGGCGGCCTCGTAGCGCTTGGCCACGTCCTGCCAGTTCACGACCTGCCACATGGCCTCGATGAAGTCCACCTTCTGGTTCTTGTACTGCAGGTAGAAGGCGTGCTCCCAGGCGTCGAAGACCAGGATCGGGGTCGAGCCCTGGCCGACGTTGCCCTGGTGGTCGTAGATCTGCTCGACGATCAGGCGGTTGCTGAGCGGCTCGTAGGCGAGCACGCCCCAGCCCGAACCCTGGGTCGTCGCGGAGGCCTTCGTCAGCTGGGCCTTGAACTTGGCGAAGGAGCCGAAGGACTCGGTGATGGCGTCCGCGAGCTCGCCCACGCCGTCCGCGGCCGTGGGCTCACCGCCGCCGCCGTCCTTCGGGCTGTTCATGTTGTGCCAGTAGATGCTGTGCAGGATGTGCCCGGAGAGGTGGAAGGCCAGGTTCTTCTCCAGGCCGTTGATGGCGCCCCACGACTCCTTGTCGCGGGCCTCCGCCAGCTGCTCCAGGGTGTCGTTCGCGCCCTTCACGTACGCGGCGTGGTGCTTGTCGTGGTGCAGCTCGATGATCTGCGGGTTGATCACCGGCTCCAGCGCCGCGTAGTCGTACGGAAGTTCAGGAAGCGTGTAAATGGCCATGAGAGAGCCCTCCGACGTGCTCTGCGTGCTTGCCGCGCCGTGTCGCGCGGCGCCGCCTCGCACCTCTTTATTGCGACCTATGTGCAAGTGCAGGCTAGCAGCAGGAGTGCCGAGAAGTTGATCAGCCCTTCGTCCTAGGCCGGGGGACCCACCGGTCCGCGCCACGGACGGCCGAAGGCCCCGCTCCACCGGGGGAGCGGGGCCTTCGGGCGCGGCGGGGCCTCAGGGGCGCGGCGCGTCGGTGCCGCGGCTCTCCATCGCCTTCTGGCGGGCGTAGCCGATCACCATGAGGATCAGGGTCAGTCCGCCCGAGTAGAAGAGCTGGGTACGGGTCTCGGACTCGCGGGCCATCAGGACGAACACCGTCGCCATGCCGGCGAGCGCCACATAGGTGAGCCACGGGAAGAGCCACATCTTCACGACCAGCTTCTCCGGCGCCTCGCGCTCCAGCTTCTTGCGCAGCCTCAGCTGTGCGGTCGCGATGAAGAACCACACCACGAGGATGATCGCGCCGATGGTGTTGAGGAGCCACTGGAAGATGTCATCGGGCCGCCAGTAGCTGAGCAGGACGCACAGGAAGCCGAAGGCCGAGGAGGTCAGGACGGCGATGCGGGGCACGCCGCCGTAGAGCTGACCGAGGGCCTTGGGGCCCTGGCCGCGCTCCACCAGGGAGTTGGCCATGCGGGACGCGCCGTAGATGTTGGCGTTCATCGCGGAGAGCAGGGCGATGAGGACGACGACGTTCATGATCTGTCCGGCGCCGTCGATGCCGAGGTGGTCGAGCGTGGCGACGTAGGGGCCCTTCGCCGCGACCTCCTCCTTCGTCCACGGCAGCAGCGTCACGACGACGGCCATCGAGCCGATGTAGAAGAGGGCGATCCGCCACATCGCCGTGCGGACGGCCTTGGCCACGCCCTGCACGGGGTGCTCGGACTCGGCCGCCGCGATGGTGACGGTCTCCAGGCCTCCGTACGCGAACACGGAGGCGAGCAGTCCGACGATCAGGCCGTCCACGCCGTTGGGCATGAACCCGCCGTGTCCGGTGAGGTTGGTCATGCCGGGCGCCTCGGTGTCGGGGAGCCAGCCGAGGATGGCGAGCACGCCGATGCCGAGGAAGAGGACGATCGCGCCGACCTTCAGGGCGGCGAACCAGAACTCGAACTCGCCGAAGTTCTTCACGGCCGCGAGGTTGGTGGCGCAGAACATCAGCATGAACAGGGCGACCCAGGCCCACTCGGGGACCCCCGGCACCCAGCCGTGCACGATCTTCGCGGCGCCGATGCCCTCCAGGCCGACCGCCACGCACAGCAGGAACCAGAACGACCAGCCCGCGGTGAACCCGGCCCACGGGCCCATCGCCCGCTCGGCGTGCACGGAGAAGGAGCCGGACGCCGGGTTGGCCGCGGCCATCTCGCCCAGCATGCGCATGACGAGCATGACCAGGGCGCCGGATATCGCGTACGCCAGGATGATCGAGGGCCCGGCCGCGGCGATGGCGGTGCCGGAGCCCACGAAGAGCCCGGCGCCGATCACGCCGCCGAGGGCGATCATCGACAGATGGCGCTGCTTGAGTCCGTGACCGAGCGGCGAGTCGGCTTTGGGTGGTGCGTCCTGCAAGGACGTCCGAGACATGGGCGTGCCCTGTTCAGTAGCAGAGACGGGGAGTGGGCGAGCGAAGTGGGCCACAGTCTGAGCGTGCGTACCGCTCACAGGGAACAGGTGACCGGTATACGGACACGACGCTCACACATGGTGAAGATTTGTTCACATAATGAACACATAAGTGTCATGAGTGTGGGCGCTGCCGCCACTCCCGCACCCACGCCACCGCGATCACCAGAGCCGTCGCGCCCGCCGACCACAGGAGCTGCGGCCGCGCCCCGTCGTCCCGGAGCATCAGCAGGATCACCACGGCCATCGCCGCGAGCGCGGCCCAGGTCAGCCAGGGGAAGAACCACATGCGCAGGGTCAGGCGCTCGGGAGCCTCGCGTTCGATCCGCCGCCGCAGCCGCAACTGCGAGAGCGCGATCAGCGCCCAGACGAAGAGGAGCGCCGCGCCGACCGAGTTGAGCATGTAGAGGAAGACGGACTCGGGCCACTTCAGATTCAGCAGGACCGACACGAAGCCGAAGGTCACCGAGGCCAGCACGGCCCGGCGCGGCACCCCGCCGCCCGACACCCGAAGGAGCGCCCTCGGTGCCTCACCGCGCTCGGCCAGCGAGAAGATCATGCGCGAGGAGCCGTACAGATTGGCGTTCAGGGACGACAGGAGCGCCACGAACACCACGATGTTCATGAGGGTCCCGGCCGACGGGACGCCGATGGAGTCCAGGACCGTGACATACGGGCTGAAACCCGCCCGCTGCGCCGTCCACGGCAGCACGGTCACGATGACCAGCATCGAGCCGACATAGAAGAAGAGGATGCGGTACACCGCGCTGCGCACCGCGCGCGCCACCGAACGCACCGGGTCGTCGGACTCCGCCGCCGCGATCGTCACGATCTCCAGACCGCCGAAGGCGAACAGCACCACGACCACCCCGGAGACCACCCCGTCCCAGCCGTGCGGCAGGAAGCCGCCGGCGCCGGTCAGATGCGTGAGGCCCACCGGGTCGGTGTCGGGAAGCACCCCGAGGATCGCGAGCAGTCCGAGCACCAGGAACGCGCCGATCGCGAAGACCTTCAGGGCGGCGAACCAGAACTCGAACTCGCCGAAGTTCTTCACGGCCGCGAGGTTGGCGCCGGTGAAGAACACCATGAAGACGAGCACCCACGCCCACTGCGGGACTCCCGGCACCCATCCGTTGGCGATCCGGGCCGCCCCCGTCGCCTCCACCGCGAGCACCACGACGAGCAGGAACCAGTACAGCCACCCGACCGAGAACCCGGCCCACCGCCCGAGCGCGCGCTCCGCGTGCACGGAGAACGCGCCGGACGCCGGCATCGCGGCGGACATCTCGCCGAGCATCCGCATCACGCACATCGCGAGCGCGCCCGCGATCAGATAGGAGAGGACGATCCCCGGCCCCGCGACCTCGATCCCGGCTCCCGACCCCACGAAGAGACCGGCGCCGATCACGCCGCCGAGGCCGAGCATGGTGAGGTGGCGCTGCTTGAGGCCGCCGCCGAGGGGTTCGGGCCCCGCGTCCGTGGCGGCGGGCGCGTCGACCGCCGTCGCTCCCCTGGGGGGCACCGCCGACGGGGACGGCAAGGAGTCGTGCTTCACGTGTCGTCGGCTCTCGTGCTCAGGGAGTCCAGCAGGGATCTGGATTGGTGGGAATCCACAGTGTCGCCGCTGGGCGTCCCGGGAGGCAACCGGGGCCCTTGCGGCACTGACCTCAGTGACGAGCGTCACGCTGAACCAGGTGTGCCCCGGCGCCTTTGTGCGAAGCCCACCAACGCCGGGCCGCTGCCTTTGTCACCGGCACCCCCTGATGAGCGGCCCCCGCCGGGGATAGGGTCACAGCGTCCGCCGCTCGCCCGCCCCTGGCCCTTGAGAATCACGGAGTCCCGATGAGCACTGCCGCCCTATCCCGTCCGGGTCAGGTCCTGGCTGACCTGATCCCCGCCACCCGCCTGCGCGACGTGACCCTGGTCCTCGGCGGCGCCGCCCTCACCGGCATCGCGGCCCAGATCGCCGTCCCGGTCCCCGGCTCCCCGGTCCCGGTCACGGGCCAGACCTTCGCGGCCCTGCTCGTCGGCACCTCGCTCGGCGCCTACCGCGGCGCGGCCTCGCTCGCGGTGTACGCGCTCGTCGGCATGGCGGGCATGCCCTGGTTCGCACAGGGCAAGGCGGGCATCGGCATGCCGAGCCTCGGCTATGTCTTCGGCATGCTCCTCGCCGCGATGGTCGTGGGCGCCCTCGCCCGCCGCGGCGCCGACCGGAGCGTGGCGCGCATGGCGGGGACGATGGTCCTCGGCTCCGCGATCATCTACGCCGTCGGCGTGCCGTACCTGGCCGCTTCGACCGGCATGTCGCTCACCGAGGCGGTCGCGGCCGGACTGACGCCGTTCCTGATCGGCGACGCGCTCAAGGCGGCGCTCGCGATGGGCGCGGTGCCGCTGGCGTGGAAGTTCCTCGACGACAAGCGCTGACGCACCGCAGCCGCGGCCGCGTCGGCATCAGCCGGCACATCAGCCGGCATCAGTCGGCATCAACGGACGCTGTAGTTCCGCCTGAAGAGGTTCGCCGGGTCGTACGTGGCCTTCAGCCCGGCGAGCCTCTTCTGTGTCTCGGCGTCGTAGAGCCCCTCGGGCCGGTCGCCACCGGCGAAGGTGAAGTTCAGGGACCGCCCGATGACGTGGGGCGCCACCTCGCCGAACGCGCCCGCGTACAGCTCCCGCAGGCTCGCGCGGTCGGCCCCGTCCGTGTCCTCGGTGCCCCCGGCGCCGTTCACGGGCGAGAGGATCCGCAGCAACCAGCGCGCGTCCCGGTGCGGCACGGCGTTCGCGGCGGGCCGGGCCAGGGCGCCGCCCAGGTGGTTGAGCTGCACGACGTACATGCGGTCCGCGGCGGGACCGGTGAGCGCGAGGATCCGCTCCAGGCCGTCGGTGTCCAGGCCGTCCAGCATGCGGCTCTCCCCGTAGTAGGCGTGCGGGAAGTCGGGGTCGCTGTGGATGGTGTGGCTCTCGGTGTACGGCAGTTCGCGCAGGGAGTCCTCGTGCGCGGGCCCGAGCGCGCGCAGGGGCGCCACGAGCCGTTCGCCCTCCGCCGCGCTGCCGGTGTACGCGACGCGCACCGTCAGCAGATAGCGGCCCCGCAGCGCCTCCGGGAGCATCGGCAGATCCGGGTAGACCAGCGCCGCGAGGGACGAGGTGACCTCGTCCGGGACCGTCTCCGTCCAGGCCGTGTAGGCGCGCAGGACCACCGCCGGGTCGACCTCGCGCCCGTCGAAGGCCAGCGCGCCCCCGTACAGCCGAGCCACCGGCACCAGACCGATCTCCAGGGCCGTCACCACGCCGAGGTTCGCACCGCCGCCGAGCAGCCCCCAGAACAGCTCGGCATCGCCCTCCGCCGTCACGTGCCGCACCGCGCTGTCGGCCGTGACCACGTCCAGGGACCGCACGTGGTCGGCCGCGTACCCGAACTCCCGCGCCAGGACGCCGAGCCCGCCGCCCAGCGTGTACGACACGGCGCCCACGGACGGCGCCGAACCGTTCAGGGGCGCCAGGCCGTGCTCCGCCGCGGCCGCGACGACCTGCCCCCAGCGGACCCCCGCCCCGACCCGCACGGTGCGCGCCACGGGGTCCACGACGACCTCGTCCAGGCGCCGGGTGCTGATCAGGACGCCGCCCACCGACGCGTCCGGCAGGCCGTGCCCGGTCGCCTGCACCCCGACCGGCAGGCCCGCTTCGGCGGCGTACGTCACGGCGGCGACGACGTCATCGGTGCTCGTGGCCGCGACGACGACGTCGGGGCGCTGGGCGTATCCGGTCTGGAACCCGGCGAGTTCGTCGTCGTACCCGGCGTCGCCGGGGCGGAGGACGATTCGCCGGTCGCTGAGGGTGCTGAGGGCACTGAGGGCGCTGACGTCCACGGGTCTCTCCCTGTTCGATCTCTGCTGTCGAGGACACCCTGGACGAAAAACTTGACAGCTTCCGTCAAGTTTTCCGGCGGCAGGATCGGACAGCGAGAAGCGGGGCGCCCGCCGGGGGGGCGGCGGCAGTGACTGCCGCGCCCGGCGGACGCCCCGCTCAGGGGGTCGGGCTGGGTACCGGGCCTGTCAGGCCTCGGTGAGTTCCTCGTCCGAGCGGGGCCGCACCTTCTCGCGCACCAGGGAGAAGCCCAGCACGAGGGCCGCCACGAGCAGCGAGAGCACCATCTGCTTGCGCCCGGCGTCGTCGTACAGCATGTAGACGATCACGAACGAGATCATGCCGATGGTGACCCAGGTCAGATACGGGAACAGCCACATCTTCACGACGAGCTTCTCCGGCTGCTCGCGCAGGATGATGCCGCGCATCTTCAGCTGCGTGAAGCAGATGACGAGCCAGACGAACAGGGCGACGGCACCGGAGGAGTTCAGCAGGAAGTCGAAGACGGTGTCCGGCCACTGGTAGTTGAACCAGACGGCGGCGAAGCCGAAGACGACCGAGCCGAGGATGGCGGCGCGCGGCACGCCGTTGGAGTCGGTGCGCGCGAAGGCCTTCGGCGCGTCCCCGCGCTGGCCGAGCGAGAACGCCATGCGGGAGGCCGTGTAGAGGCCGGAGTTGAGGCAGGAGAGCACCGCGGTGAGCACGATCACGTTCATCACCTGACCGGCGTGCGGGATGCCGATCGAGTTCAGCGCGGCGACGTACGAACCGTCCTTCTCGATGGACTTGTCGTTCCAGGGCAGCAGCGTCACGACCACGAAGATCGAACCGAGGTAGAAGACGCCGATGCGCCAGATGACGCTGTTCGTGGCCTTGGTGACGGCGCGCTGCGGGTCCTCCGACTCACCGGCGGCGAGCGTGACGATCTCCGAGCCCATGAAGGAGAAGACCACCATCAGGACACCCGTGAGGATGGCGCCCGCGCCGTTGGGCATGAAGCCGCCCGCGTCCGTCAGATGCGCGAAGCCGTCACCCGGGTTGTCCGACCCCGGCAGCACGCCGAAGACGGCGAGCAGACCGATCAGCACGAACGCGCCGATCGCGACGACCTTGATGCCGGCGAACCAGAACTCGAACTCGCCGTAGGAGCCGACCGAGACCAGGTTCGTGGCGGTGAGCACCACCATCACGATGAGCGCCCAGCCCCACTGCGGGATCGCGGGTATCCACCCCTCCAGGATCACCGCGCCGGCGGTCGCCTCCACCGCGAGCACGACGACCCAGAAGAACCAGTACAGCCAGCCGATGGAGAAGCCCGCCCAGCGGCCGAGCGCCTGATCGGCGTACGCGGAGAAGGAGCCGGAGGTCGGCCGGGCCGCGGCCATCTCACCGAGCATCCGCATCACGAGCACGACCATCGCGCCGACGAGGGCGTACGACACGAGGATCGCCGGGCCCGCGGCCTTGATGCCGGAGGCGGAACCGACGAACAGGCCCGCGCCGATCACACCACCGATGGCGATCATGGACAGATGGCGGTTCTTGAGTCCGGCCTGGAGGCCGTTGCCACCCCCGTTTCCACCGCCCGGCTGCGAATTGCTGGGTCCTTCGTCGGTGCTGTCTTCCTTCGCAAGGGACGGTAGCGAGGTCATAGGCAGATCCTTTGGTTCGCGGGGACAAGCTCCCGCATTAAAAGCGCAGGGTCGTACGGGACGAAAGACCCGTCTCCGGATCGTTGTATTCCGCGGAATCCTGAGTGAACGAGCGCTTACGCTCGATGACCGGACAGGGGCATTGGCCTGCACCAATCGGTGGTCGGGCGGGGTGACAGGCCGCCCCGCGGCGGCTGTCCGCGGCCGTGCGTGCCAGACTTCGCCCATGCGCGTGTACCTCGGCTCGGATCATGCCGGCTACGAACTCAAGAACCACCTCGTCGAATGGCTCAAGGCCGCAGGGCACGAGCCCGTCGACTGCGGACCCCACATCTACGACGCTCAGGACGACTACCCGCCGTTCTGCCTGCGTGCGGCCGAGCGGACCGCCGCGGACCCCGATTCCCTCGGCATCGTCATCGGCGGCTCCGGGAACGGCGAGCAGATCGCGGCGAACAAGGTCAAGGGGGTGCGGGCGGCTCTCGCCTGGAGCGAGCAGACCGCCGCGCTCGGGCGTGAGCACAACGACGCCAACGTCATCTCCATCGGTGGGCGGATGCACACCCAGGACGAGGCCACGAAGTTCGTCGAGATCTTCCTCGCCACGCCGTACTCCGGTGAGTCCCGTCATACCCGCCGCATCGAGATGCTCTCCCGCTACGAGACGACCGGCGAGCTCCCGGCCATCCCGGCCCACCACCCCCAGGGCTGAGGCGGATCCCTGCGGGACCCCGGTCCCGCCCCTTCCCGAAACCGGGCGCCGCGCCCCCGGACCCCCGCTGATCGGCGCTCCGCGCCTCGTCCGCCAACGCCGGACGGGCTGTGGACAGCCCCTCCGGCGTTCGAGAAGCGGGGTCCGGGGCGGAGCCGCAGTTTCGGGTAAGTGGCGGAACTGGGGAGCCCCGGCAGGGCCCACCCCCCATCTCCCCCCGCCTCCCGCAATAAGGAGAACCCGTGCCGGAAGGGCACACGATCCACCGGCTCGCGGCCGATCACCGGGACCGGTTCCAGGGCCGGAAGACGACCGCCAGCAGCCCGCAGGGCAAGTTCTCCGACGCGGCGGCCCTGGTGACGGGCAGGACACTGGAGACGGCGGAGGCCCACGGCAAGCACCTCTTCCTCGGCTTTCCCGACGCCACCTGGATCCACATCCACCTGGGCCTCTTCGGCAAGGTCACCTTCGGCGGAGCCCCCGCGCCCCCACCCACGGACACCGTCCGCCTCCGCCTGACGAACGGCGCCGCGTACATGGACCTGCGCGGCCCGACGACGTGCGCCCTGATCACGGACGAGGAGAAGCAGGCGATACACGCCCGCCTGGGCCCGGACCCGCTGCGCCCGCAGGGCGAGGGGAACGACCCGGAGACGGCCTGGCGCCGCGTCTCCCGCAGCCGCACCACGATCGCCGCGCTCCTCCTCGACCAGAAGGTCGTCGCGGGCGTGGGCAACGTCTACCGCGCCGAGGTCCTGTTCCGCCACGGCATCGACCCGTACACACCGGGCAAGGACCTCACGCACGCCCAATGGACCGCGATCTGGGCGGACTTGGTGGACCTGATGCGCGAGGGCGTCCGGCACAATCGCATCGACACGGTCCGGCCCGAGCACACGCCGGAGGCGATGGGCCGCCCGCCGCGCGTGGATGACCACGGCGGCGAGGTGTACGTGTACCGCAGGGCCCGCCAGGCCTGCCACATCTGTGGCGGCGAGATCCGCACCGCCGATCTCGCCGCCCGCAACCTCTTCTGGTGCCCGACCTGCCAGCCGCAGAAGCACCGCCCGTAGAGGGCCTCGCCTTCTGGCGGGACGCCGAGAACCGCTGGCTGGTCCTGGTCGGCAACGTCCTCTTCGGCGCCAGCGGCCTCGGCTGGTTCTTCGCCCTGTACCTGGCGACCCGCAAGCCCAAGGAGCCCCGTGGGACGCGGGCGGGCGACCCGGGGGCCGCCCGAAACCCGGAGCCCGTCTAGAAGCCGTGGGGCAGCCACGGGGCGACGGGTGAGCCGAAGGCCAGGCCCGCCTCCGCCGCCGCGCCCTCGCGCAGCTCGCGGACACGGCCCGCCCCGGTGAGCTGGGTGAGCGGGACGCCGCCCAGGTAGAGCGCGCCCAACTCCCGTGCGGTGAGGGCGAGGTCGGCGGGGACGCCGTCGTCGACGCGCTCGCAGGAGGCGCGCTTGGAGTCGCCCGTGAGGCGCCAACGGCCCTGGTTCCAGGGGCAGAAGGAGTCCTCGACGTCGAGGACGACGTCCACCGGAGTCTGGTACGTACGGGCTTCGAGGGCGGCGCCGACGTCCACCAGGCGCACGTACAGCGACTCCCGGGTCCGCAGGTCGCAGCGGCGCACATTGGTGACGAGCTGCGCCACCGGGTCGTCCACCGGGCGGTTCAGGGCCAGGACCGTCGACGTCAGGTCGATGTCGAAGAGGAAGCGCCACAGCGCGGCGTACGCAGCCGGGTCCAGCGCCTCCACGTCCTGCACCTTGACCGTGCCTTTGGGGCCCTGGGCGTCCCACTCGGGCTTGACCGCGTAGAGCGCGAACCCGACGACCTCGCCGTCGCGCTCGGCGAGCACGCACTGCTGCGGCGACGCGCCGTTGCGGTCGGCCGGCGGGTCCAGGGTGACCAGGCGCTCCCAGCCGGGCCGCCGCGCCATCATGCCGGGGCGTCCTGGCACCCGCCGCGCGTACACCGCCTCACAGGCGGGCAGCGCCTTCGCGGGCGTCTCGTAGCGCAGGCGTACGTCGTCGGCGCCCGGCGGGACGGTCAGGCCCACCCGGGTCGTGTCGATCTCCATGCGGTGGTGGAACGAAGCGGCCCCGTACCCGAACCGGCCGTAGATCTCCGGCTCCGACGCGGTCAGGACCGCCACCGCCTCGCCGCGCTCCCGCACGTCGTCCAGCTGGCGCCGCATCATCGCCGTGAGCAGACCGCGCCGCCGGTGCGTGGCGGCCACGCTCACCATCGTCACGCCCGCCGTGTCCACCACGGCGCCGCCCGGCACGGACATGCGGAAGCTGAACGCGCCCGCCGTGCCCACGCAGGTCTCGCCGTCCCAGGCGCCGAACGAGCGCTCGCACTCGGTGAGGTCCCGCCACAGCTCGCGCTCCTCGGGCGCCTCGGCCACGCCCCCGAAGGCCACGTCCAGCGTTTTGTACCACTGCTCCCAGTCGCCCTGGCTCAACTCCCGCAAGTCTGCTGTCATATGCCATGCCTACCAGGGCTCCAAGGGCGCGGCGAATTGTTTTCCGCGTACCGGAACGCGCGTGTGGACGCTGGGCGTGGAGATACGGGCGAGGTGCCCCTGAAGGGGGACAAGAGGTACCTCCCGTGCGAAGCGCCTGGCCCGGTGGATAGGGTCCACGAGCAATGGCGGTACGACGAGAAGGGCGCGAGCGACGCGAGCAGCGTGCGCGGCGCGCCGAAGCCGAGACGTTCCCGGCCCGCATGAAGAAGCGGCTGCACCGGGCGCGCATAGGGCTGCGCAAATCCGGTGTCGACTATTTCCGGGGCGACGGCTCCGACTGGGTGGCGCTCGCCGCACTCCTCTTGACCGTCCCTGTCATCACCGCGTGCACGATCGTCAACCCGGTGTGGTTCGCGCCCGCCGCGCTCGTGCTGCCCATCGTCGCCGGCGGGCTGCTCCTGCGCCCCTCCAGCCTCCTCGGCCTGTACGCCGCCTCCGCGGCCGCCCTCATCGTGGAGTCCGTGCAGCTCGGCCCCTACACGGAAGGGCCCGCCCGGGTCACCCCCGGCACCGTCCTCACCGTCGCCGCCTGCGGTTTCTTCGGGCTCCTCATCGCCCAGTTCCGCAGCCGCGTCGGCGTGCCCTGGCGGGGCGGCGGCACCATGCTCTTCGACCTGCGCGAGCGGATCCGGGTGCAGAGCAAGCTCCCCAAGCTGCCGCGCGGCTGGCACCGGGAGATGGCCCTGCGGCCCGCCGGGGGCCAGTCCTTCTCCGGCGACTTCGTCGTCGCCGCCCGCACCAACGGGGGGCGCACCCTCGAAGTCGTCCTCACCGACGTCTCCGGCAAGGGCATGGACGCCGGGTCGCGGGCGCTGCTCCTGTCCGGCGCCTTCGGCGGCCTCCTCGGGTCGCTGCCGCCGCACGCCTTCCTGCCCGCCGCCAACGGGTACCTGCTCCGGCAGGACTGGGACGAGGGCTTCGCCACCTCCATCCACCTCGTCCTCGACCTGGAGACCGGCGACTACGAACTCCTCTCCGCCGGGCATCTGCCCGCCCTCCAGCTCAGCGCCGGGACCGGCCGCTGGGAGGAGAAGTCCGGCGAGGGCCCCCTCCTCGGCGTCTACGACGGCGCCCAGTTCGACCCCGTCAAGGGGTCCCTGCGCCCCGGCGACGTCCTCATGCTCTTCACCGACGGCATCGTCGAAGCCGCCGACCGCGACATCGCCGAAGGCATCGACCGCCTCACCGGCGAGGCCGACCGCTACGTCCCCGGCGGCTTCCACGGCGCCGCGTGGCACCTCATCGAGGCGGTCGCCAAGGACGTCAACGACGATCGGGCGCTGCTGCTGATCTGCCGCGACGCGTGAGCTGGCCGGGGGCCTCGGGCAGGTCCCCGGTGCGGGCGGGCCGGGGGCGCCCCCGAATCGGCGCTCCGCGCCTCGTCCTCAAGCGCCGGACGGGCTCTCTCCCACCCGCCCGCCCCGACTCGTCGTTCGACCGGGCAGTCGGCACTGCCTGCCTGGCCGGTCGGCCTGCCGGGTCGGCGCTTTGCGCCTCGTCCTCAAGCGCCGGACGGGCTTTCCCCCACCCGCCCGCCCCGACTCGTCGTTCGACCGGGCAGTCGGCACTGCCTGCCTGGCCGGTCGGCCTGCCGGGTCGGCGCTTCGCGCCTCGTCCTCAAGCGCCGGACGGGCTCTCTCCCACCCGCCCGCCCCCACCAGTCGTTCGACCGGAGTCGTCGGCACCGTCCTGCCTGCCTGCCTTCCTGCCCGTCTGCTCGGCCCGTCTGCCCAGCGCGCCTGCCCGGGGCGCTCGGGGCGCGCCTTTCAGTCCGCCTCGGCGAAGTTCTCAGCCCGTCCGGCGATTGAGGACGAGGCGCGGAGCGCCGATACGGGGTCCGGGGCGGAGCCCCGGTTTCGGGAAGGGGCGGGACTGGGGAAAGCCCCGCAGGGCCCCCACCAGCCACGACACCCCAAGGTGGGGGAAACCCCACCCCGCATTCGCCGGGCCACCTCATGGTCGCGGACACCCCGCACTCCGTACGTTCGATGCATCGACCACGCAGGAACGACGGAAGGCCACACGCCATGGGGCTGCGCAAGAAGAAGCGGCAGCAGCGAGACGAGTCCGCCACGGACCAGCACGCGGGCACGACCGCGACGGCGTCCGACTGGGCCGTGGAGCTGCGCGCCGTGCGCCGCCAGTACGGCCGCGGCTCCGGCGCCGTGCACGCCCTGCGGGGCATAGACCTGGCCCTGCCGCGGGGCAGCTTCACCGCGGTGATGGGCCCCTCCGGCTCGGGCAAGTCCACGTTCCTGCAGTGCGCGGCGGGCCTGGACCGCCCGACGGACGGCAGCGTCCGCCTCGGCGGCACGGAGATCACGGGGATGAGCGAGAACAAGCTGACGGCCCTGCGCCGCACCCGCCTGGGCTTCGTGTTCCAGGCGTTCAACCTGCTCCCGTCGCTCACGGTCGAGCAGAACGTCCTGCTCCCGATGCGCCTCGCGGGCCACCGCCCGGACCGCCGCAAGGCCGCCGAGATGCTGTCCCGGGTGGGCCTGGGCGACAAGGGCGGGCGCCGCCCCGGCCAGCTCTCCGGCGGCCAGCAGCAGCGCGTGGCCATCGCCCGCGCCCTGGTGACCGCGCCGGACGTGATCTTCGCGGACGAGCCGACCGGCGCCCTGGACACGACCACGGCGGGCGAGATCCTGAACCTGCTGCGCTCGGCCGTGAACGGCATGGGCGCCACGGTCGTCATGGTCACGCACGACCCGGCCGCGGCGGCGCACGCCGACCGCACCCTGTTCCTCGCCGACGGCGCCATCGTCGACCACCTGCAGGGCGCGTCGGCCGCCCTGATCGCCGACCGGATGACGACGCTGACGAGGGCCGCGGCCCCCGCGTACGCGGGAGCGGCGGCATGAGCTTCGTACCCAACGGACTGGCCCGCGCGGCCGTCCGCTTCAAGCCCGCCGCCTTCGTGGGGACGTTCGTCGCCCTCGCGATGGCCGCCTTCATCGTGTCCGCGTGCGGCATCCTCCTGGAGACCGGCCTGCGCGCCTCCGTACCACCGGTGCGCTACTCCGGCGCCCCCGTGGTGGCCGCCGCCGACCAGAAGTCCCACTACGAGGCCGGCAGCGGCGACGACCGCAGCGACAACGGCGCGCCGGTCCCCGACCGCGCCCGCCTCGCCGACTCCCTGGTGGCGAAGGCGGCCTCGGCGCCCGGCGCGCGTACCGCCGTCGCCGACGTCACCTTCCCCGTCAAGCAGGGCAAGGACGCACTGACCGCGCACGGCTGGGGCTCCACCGCCTTCACCGGCGAGAAGCTGACGGCGGGCCGCGCGCCCGGCGCCGGGGACGTGGTGCTCGCGGGCACCGGGGCCCGCGTCGGCGAGCGCGTCACGCTCACCACGGCGGACGGTCCGCGGGACTTCCGGGTCTCCGGCGTCTCGGGCGGCAAGGCCCCCACGGCGTGGTTCGCGGACTCCGAGGCGGTCCGGTTCTCCGGGCACCCCGGCCGCGTCGACGCCATCGCCGTGCTGCCCAAGGACGGCGTCACCGACGACGTGCTCAAGTCCCAGGTCGCCAAGGCCCTCGGCGACAAGGCCGAGGTGCACACCGGCGACGGCCGCGGCGGCGCCGAGGACCCGGGCCTCACCGAGGCCGAGGAGCTCCTCACCGGCCTCGGCGGCTCCTTCGGCGGCATCGCCGCGATGGTCGCCGTGTTCACCGCCGCCGGCACCGTCGCCCTCTCCGTGGGGCAGCGGGCCCGTGAGTTCGCGCTGCTGCGCGCCATCGGGACGACGCCGCGCCAGATCCGCCGCACCGTCGCCACGGAGACGCTCCTGGTGGCCCCGCTCGCGGGCGCCCTGGGCTGCCTGCCGGGCATCGCCCTGGCGAACTGGTGGTTCGGGCAGCTGAAGGACAAGGGCGCGGTCCCGGAGGCCGTCGACCTGTCCGTGTCGTTCATCCCGTTCGCCGCCGCCGTCGGCACGGCCGTCGTCACCGCCCTGTTCGCCGGGATGATGGCCGCGCGCCGCCCGGCCCGCATCAAGCCGGGCCAGGCCCTGAGCGAGGCCTCCGTGGAGCGGCTGCGGCCCGGCTGGATCCGTACGCCCCTCGGTGCCGCCGCGGCCGTCGGCGGTGTGGTCCTCGCGGGCGTCGCCGCCAACACCAGCGGCGACGACGCGGCGAACGCGGCCCTCGGCGTCGTCATGCTCTTCATGCTCGCCGTGGCGCTGCTCGGGCCGCTGGTGGCGCGGGCCTGCGCGGGCCTGTTCGGCCTGCCGATGCGCGGCGCGGGCGCCCCCGCGGCGCTCGCCGCGGCCAACTCCCGCAGCAACGCCCGCCGGATGGCGTCCGCGATCACGCCCATCGTGCTCGCGATGGCGTTCGCCTCCACGCTCGTCTTCATGCACACCTCCGAGAACAAGGTGGCTCAGAACCAGCAGCGCGACGGCATCACGGCGGACCACATCGTGGCGTCGAGGACGGGCTTCGACGCGACGGCGGTACGCGAGGCCACCGGGCCCGGCAGCGGCTCGGCCGTCGGCCTCCTGAAGACCTCCGTGCTGCTGCCCATGGGCTCGGGCGGCGACCGCTACCTGCAGTCGGCGAGCACGCAGGCCGTCACCGGCACGGCCGCGGACCTAGCCAAGGTGCAGGACCTGGGCGTCGAGTCCGGCCGGATCGACCTCGGCAAGGGGAAGGTCGCCCTGGACGCGAACCTCGCCCGCAACGCCCACCTGAAGGTCGGCGACCGCGTCGAACTGCGGCTGCCCGACGGCACGAAGGCCCGGCCCGAGGTCTCCGCGACGTACGAGCGCGGGCTCGGCCTGTCCCAAGTGACCCTGGGCGGCGCCGAGATGAAGCGGCACGTCACGTCGGCGTTCGACACGGAGATCTGGGCGAAGGGCTCCTCCGCCGCGGCGCTGAAGCACCTGGCGTCCCAGGGCACGGTCCTCGACCGCGACGACTACACCACCGCCCAGTCCAAGGACCGCGCGGTGCAGGCCTGGGCGAACACCACCATGGCGGCCGTCCTCGGCGGCTTCGCGGCCGTCGCCGCCGCCAACACCCTGGTGATGACGGTCCTGGACCGGCGGCGCGAGCTGGGCACGCTGCGCCTGATCGGCTCCACCCGGCGCCAGGTCCTGCGGATGGTGCGCTGGGAGGCGCTGCTCGTGACCTGCGCGGGCGTCGTCATCGGCACCGCCATCGCGCTGGCCACGCTGGTCCCGATGGTGAGGGGCCTCACCGGCGAGAGTCCCTACATCCCGCCGCTGCTCTACGCGGCCTTCGCGGGGTCGGCCGTGGTGCTCGGCCTGGTGGCCACGACGGTGCCCGCGCGGGCGGCGCTGGGGTCGTCGGCCTGACGCGCGCGGGGGTCGCGTCGTGCGGCTCGCTAGGGTCATCGGCATGACGCTGATGACCCTAGCTGAGGTGGAGGCGGTGGCCCGGCGGGCGCACGCCGGGCGGACGGACAAGGCGGGGCGGCCCTACGCCGAGCATCTGGCGGCGGTCGCCGAGGGGACGCGGGCGCGGGGCGGCTCACCGGAGCAGATCGCGGCGGCGTGGCTGCACGACGCGATCGAGGACGACGCGCTGACGCCGGACTGGCTGGCGGCGGCTGCCCTCGCCCCGGCCACGAAGGCCATCGTCCTCGCCCTCAGCAAGCGGCCCGGCGAGGCCCCGGAGGCGTACGCCGCCCGGATCCGCGCGACCCCCGGCGCTGTCCTCGTCAAGGAGGCCGACCTGGCCCACAACGCGGATCCGGGCCGCCTCGCCGTACTGGACGAGACGACCCGGACCCGCCTGGCGGCGAAGTACGCGCACATGCGCGCGCTGCTGTCAGAGGCCTGACCGCGCGGAGGGGCTCAGCGCGACGCACCCCGCTCGCGGGCCAGCGCGGCCGCGTCGCGACGGAAGGCCCACTCCATCTTGGGCTCCATGGCGAAGCGGAACACGCGCCGCACCGGTGGCGTGCACAGGAGCGTGACCACGGCGGCCGCGATCACCGTCACGATCACCTCACCGGCGGGCTCGTACAGCCAGGGGTTGGCGTCGAACCAGTCCCAGAACCGGGATCCCTTGGCGAGGAAGCCGTGCAGCAGATAGCCGTACAGCGTGCCGGCGCCGAGGACCGTGAACCACATCCTCCGGCGCGGCACCCAGGCGAAGAAGCACGCCGTGAGCAGCACCGAGCAGCCGAACAGGGCGAGCGTCATGACCACGCCGACCCACCACGGGACGCCGAGTTCCTGGGCGCTGTCGCGCCGGTAGAACCACACGGACGTCATCTTCGGGGCGGCCCAGTAGGCGAGCGCCACCGCGCACGCGAAGATCGGCACCGACAGGACGCGCACCTCGCGGCGGCGCACCAGCTGGAAGTGCTCGGGCTTGATGAACAGGCCGAGCACGAAGAACGGCATGAACTGCAGGACGCGCTGGAGATCCAGGTCGTCGCCGATGTCGGGCGAGACCACGGCGAGCACGGCGATGGCCAGGGCGAGCGGCACCGGCCAGCGCACGACCTTCCACAGCGGAGTGGTCAGCCGCCACACGAACAGGGCGATCAGGAACCACGTCAGGTACCAGGGGTCGAGCAGGCTGATCGGCTGCGTCGGATCGTCGTCGGCCCACCGCTTGAAGAAGGTGTACGCCACCTCGAAGATCACGTACGGCACGGCGACACCGGTCACGAGCCGCTTGAGCCGGTCGGGGCGCATGTCGAAGCTGCGCGAGAAGTAGCCGGAGATCAGGATGAACGCCGGCATGTGGAAGGTGTAGACGGTCATGTACAGCGCTTCGGCGGTGCGGCTGTGATCCGTCAGCGGCTCCCACGCGTGCGCCATCGCGACGAGCACGATCGCCAGGTACTTGGCGTTGTCGAAGAACGCGTCGCGCTGTTTGGCGGGCTCGGCCGCGCCGTCGGCGGGGCGGGCGGCGGTGGGTACCGCGGGCGCGGGGGAGGGGTGGGGGCTCTGGTGCGCGCGGGCCGTGGGGGGAACGGTCGGGGCGGAGTGGCGGCCGGTCTGGCGGGGGGTGGTGGCCGTGGCCGCGGCAGACTGGGGGACGCGGGGGCTCGGCATTCCGGGGACCGGCTCCTGCCCGGCGGACTGCAGGGGAGGCAGTGGCGCCCGGTGCCGCCCGTGTGGCTGAGCGGAGTTCGTCACAGGCCCTCCCACCAGGAGCTCGGTGAGACGATCCGGGACCGCACTGCGCCTGCGGGGGTCATGGCAGCGTGGAACATCTGAGGCACCCTAGCGTCGCCCCGGTGTTCCCGTAAAACCCTCAACTCATTCATCCCGTTCATCGCTCCGTGTTCCTGCCGTGTTCCCGTCGCGCCTTCTGTCTCGATTCCGGCGGTGCGTCAGCCGGTTGTTCATCAACACCGTTCATCCCATCCATCGGAACGCCGTCCGGGCGCCATCTGGACTTTCGTTATTCCGTGGCGCGGATACCCCCGTTACGGGATGGCTAACTGTCCGATAGGTCAGCATTCGCACCGCTTGAATCGTGCATAACGCCCACGGGCGACTCTGGTGAAATGTCCGGTTGATCGGTGCGTGGCGGGTTATGGCACCTCGCTCGATGTGCTCTCGGCAACAATTCGAATTCCTGTGAACCGCTTGTGCGTACGCGGCCGGGCGCGCGGCGCCGGAAGGCCCCGCGCCGATGTCCCCGCGTTCACCGGCCATGGAAACGATCAAGTCTAAATTCGCCGTCCGGTGGACCCGTCGAATTCCCGTACGCATGTCCCCGGTTGGCGCCCGCCGCGAGCGCCCGGGGGCACTCCCGGCTCGCGCGTCACACC
The DNA here is from genome assembly GCF_030388665.1 of Streptomyces flavofungini. Lineage (NCBI taxonomy): Bacteria > Bacillati > Actinomycetota > Actinomycetes > Kitasatosporales > Streptomycetaceae > Streptomyces > Streptomyces flavofungini. The sequence continues at coordinate 6,175,893 of NZ_CP128846.1, forward strand.
CGCACCACAGGTCAAGGCTTGGCCGACGATATGTCACCGGCCGCATAGCGGCGTGCTGTTGGTGGCACGATGGTTCTGGCGGGGGAGTACGGGGTCGTACCCCCTCGGGCGGGAGAGCGACCGACCTAGGGTGTGATCTGTGTGGCCATTTCGCTGTCAGTGGTGCTGCTGTTGGCGATCGTCCTTGTCATGATGGTGCGTCAGGGAAACATCAAGGTGTGGCCCGCCATCGTCGCGGCGCTCTTCGGCTTCGTGCTCGCCTCGACGGGAATGGCCGACGACATCCAGGAACTCCTCGACTCGCTGGCCGAGACCATCGGGGACATACAGTTCTGACGGTGCGCGGCGGCGGACGGGGGTCCTGATCGGATGGCGCTACGGGAAACCGATCCACGACGGATCGGCGGCTGTCCGATCGAGGACCGACTGGGCTCCGGCGGAATGGGGGTCGTCTACCTCGCCCGCTCCGCCTCCGGCCGCCGCCTCGCGGTCAAGGTCGTCCATGGGCAGTACGCCGACGACCCCGAGTTCCGCGCCCGCTTCCGCCGCGAGGTGGCGGCCGCCCGGCAGGTCAGCGGCGCGTTCACGGCTCCCGTCGTGGACGCCGACGCCGACGCCGCGAGCCCCTGGATGGCCACGCTCTACATCCCCGGCGAGGACCTGGGCACCCACGTCCGCCGCGCGGGCCCGCTGCCCCCGGACCGCCTCCTGGAACTCGCCGCCGGGCTCACCGAGGCCCTGCGCGACATCCACCGCGTAGGCGTCGTCCACCGCGACCTCAAGCCGGCCAACGTCATGCTGGCCGAGGACGGCCCCCGCGTCATCGACTTCGGCGTCTCCCGCGCCGCCGAGGCCCTCGCGGGCGACGCCCTCACCCAGACCGGCCGCGTCATGGGCACCCCGCCGTACATGTCGCCGGAACAGCTCACGTCCCCCCGCGACGTGGGCCCCGCCTCCGACATCTTCTCCCTCGGCTCCGTCCTCACCTACGCGGCGACGGGGCGGGGACCTTTCGACGCGGTGTCGCCCTACGAGACGGCGACGGGGGTCGTCGAGTCGACCCCCGAACTCGACCGCGTCCCCGTCGAGTTGCGCCCCTTCGTCACCCAGTGCCTGGCCAAGCACCCGAAGGAACGCCCCACACCGGACGAGCTGTTGGCGTTGCTGCGGGGGGAGCCGGTTCCGCCCCGACCGCCGCAGACACCGGAAGCGGCCCTCGCGACCCGCCCCCGAAAGCGCCGAAGACTCCTGCTCGCGGCATCGGTGGGCGGTCTGTTGCTCGCGGTGCTCGGGGCCTGGACGGGCATCCGCCTGCTCGACGGGGATACGCCGTCCAGCGACCTTCCGCCCGGGTGGCAGTCCTGGCAGGCCAGGGTCAAGCTGGCGCCGGAGAGCACGGCCTCCGCGTCCTTCACGCGCTGCGTCGCCGCACGCGGAGGGCTGGTGTGCGCGGGTGACGACGTCCAGGCCGCGCGCTTCTCGCTGACCACCGGGAAGGTGGGGTGGAAGCAGCCCGTCAACGGCACGGAACCGGAAGGAATGTGGAGCGGCCTCGGCAACATCATCGGCACGTCGGCCGACCGCCGACAGGTGTACGTCTACCGGAGCCACGAGACCAAGAAGTCCGCGGACACCGTCGTCGCCCGGTACGAGATCCAGGCCCGCGACGTGCGCACCGGCAAGCTGCGGTGGAAGCACACCACCACGCACGGCGAGAGCGCCCTGGCCCCGGATCCGGCTCCTGACATCGGGGGCGCGGTGGCCACGAAGCACGGCATCCTCACGCTCACCGGTGCCGAGAACAGCGCCTACGCCCTCCTCGTCCCCGGCCGCGACAAGCCTGTCTGGCAGCGCAAGCTGCCCGCTGACCAGGGCTGCAACGTGCGCGCGGTCGGCGGGCGGGGCTATCTGGTCTGCGTGCCCCCGGGGCCGGACGGCGCCGCCGTCACGACCCGCGTCTCACTCGTCGATCCGCGCGACGGCAGGCCGCTGTGGACCGCCGAGGCCCGCGGCGAGCTGTACTTCGTCGGCCGGGCGGGCGACGGCCTCGTGTTCGTCCGCGAACCCCAGGGGAAGAAGCGGCAGCACCACTCCGTCGTCGTGGTCGAGCCGTCCTCCCGCCGTGCCCACACCGTGCGCCTGTCCCACCCCCAGGGCGCGGACACGCGCCTCCACCTCGCGGGCGGCACGCTCTACTTCGTCTCCGACAACGGCAGCGTCGGCGCCTTCGACCCGGGCACGGGCCGCAGGCTGTGGAGCCGCACGTCCTCCGTGGACTTCCCCGGCCCGCCCCTGGCCGCCGGCTCCCGCCTCTACATCGCCTCCCCGACCGGTCGGCTCGCGGCCCTGGACCGCTCCAGCGGCGAGGAGATCTGGGCCCGCTCCGGCCGCCGCCTGCCCCCGGGAGAGTTCGACCACGACCCCAAGGGGGGCGGGGCGCCCCTGACCCTCGTGGGCGACGCCCTCTACGTCCCCTACGGCGTCCGCTCCGTCTACAGCGTCGACGTACGAAACCCCTGACCGAAGCGCCCCGGCGCACGAAAAAGCCTCCGGCCCGGACACAGGAGAGAACCTGCGCACCGGGCCGGAGGCCACAGAGCGGGCGACGGGAATCGAACCCGCGTAGCTAGTTTGGAAGACTAGGGCTCTACCATTGAGCTACGCCCGCACAGCTCGCGCAGCGACCCCTCGCAGGTCAGCGTGCGCGGCACAGGCAGCATCGTAGCGGGTCCCGGCGGTGCGCCGCACACCCCCATTCACTCCCGTTCACGCGGGCGCCGCACTGCCTGCGGGCATGTACCCTACGTGTCGCACCGACGGGGTGTGGCGCAGCTTGGTAGCGCGTCCGCTTTGGGAGCGGAAGGCCGTGGGTTCAAATCCCGCCACCCCGACCAGCTGGTTCCCCCGCGCCCGGTGGCCTGTTGCCCGGCGGGGACCGGACTCCGCACGGCCCCGGCGGTCCGTTGCCCAAGATCGCATTGTGGGTCGGCTCCCGCATGCCGTTACTATGCAAGCTGCGTGCCCGTGTGTCTCTCAACCGGGCAGAATCCAAGAAGTCAGCCCACAAGGAGACCGAACCGTGAAGAGCGCCGTGGAGACCCTGAACCCGACCCGGGTTCGGCTCACTGTCGAGGTGCCCTTCGAGGAGCTCAAGGACAGCCTCGACGCGGCGTACAAGAAGATCAACCAGCAGGTCACGGTGAAGGGCTTCCGTAAGGGCAAGATCCCGGCCCGCGTCATCGACCAGCGGTTCGGCCGCGGTGCGGTGCTGGAGGAGGCCGTCAACGACGCCCTCCCGAAGTTCTACACCGAGGCGGTCAACGAGGCCGAGCTCAACGTCCTGGGCCAGCCCGAGGTGGACATCACCGAGCTGAAGGACAACGAGACCCTCAACTTCACCGCCGAGGTCGACATCCGTCCGGCCATCGAGATCCCGGACTACTCCGGCATCGAGGTCGAGGTCGACGCCGTCGAGATCTCCGACGAGGACGTCGACAAGGCCGTCGAGGAGCTGCGTGAGCGCTTCGCCTCCACGTCCCCGGTCGAGCGTGCCGCCGAGGACGGCGACGTTGTGACGATCGACCTGGAGGCCAAGGTCGAGGGCAAGGTCCTGGAGGACGGCGTCGCGTCCGGCGTCTCCTACACCATCGGCTCCGGCGAGCTGCTCGAAGGCATCGACGACGCCGTGAAGGGCCTGGAGGCCGGGGCTGAGGCCACCTTCACCTCCGAGCTCAAGGGCGGCTCGGCCGCCGGCAAGGAGTCCGAGGTCACCGTCAAGGTCACCCAGGTCGCCAAGCGTGAACTGCCGGAGCTGGACGACGACTTCGCGCAGCTGGCGTCGGAGTTCGACACCCTCGACGAGCTGAAGGCCGACAGCCGCAAGCGCCTGGAGACGGCCCGCCAGTTCGACCAGGCCACCCAGGCCCAGGAGCGCGTCCTGGAGAAGCTCCTCGAGCTGGTCGAGGTGCCCGTCCCCGAGAAGCTGCTCGAGGACGAGATCCGCACCCGCAAGCACAACCTGGAGCACCACCAGCTCGGTCAGATGGGCCTCGACCTCGCCAAGTACCTGGAGATCCAGGGCAAGACCGAGGAAGAGTTCGACGCCGAGACCCGTGAGCAGGCGGTCAAGGGCATCAAGACGCAGTTCGTCCTCGACGAGCTCGTCAACAAGGAGAAGCTGAACGTGAACCAGGAGGAGCTCACCGAGCACCTCATGCGTCGCGCGCAGTCCTCCGGCATGAGCCCCGACCAGTTCGCCCAGGCCGTCGTCGAGGGCGGCCAGGTGCCGATGCTCGTCGGCGAGGTCGCCCGCGGCAAGGCCCTCGCGGTCGTGGTCGAGGCCGCGACGGTCAAGGACACCAACGGCGAGGTCGTCGACCTCGACGACGAGGACGACGCCGTCGAGGGTGAGCAGGCGGACGCCGCCGAGGCCGACGCCGCCGCCGAGTCGGCCAAGGCCGACGCGGAGAAGTCGGAAGCCTGATCTTCCACTGCCGTACCGCTGGGCCCCCGGGACACTCGTCCCGGGGGCCCAGCGGCCTTTCCGGGGCGGGGGCGCCCCGTAGGGGCGCGGGGAACTGCGCGACCAGCCCCAGCGGGCCCGCGGCCGCCGACGGCGCCGTATGGGGCAGACGCGTCTGCCGGACCGCGCCGTCGGCCCCTGCGGGACGGCGGGGGTTGCTCGCGCAGTTCCCCGCGCCCCTGACGGGGCACGTCCACCGCACCCCGAGGGGGCCCGCGCCCCCTCCGGGGGCGCAACCTGCGCTCACAGCGAACAGTCGCCCATGCGGGATTCCCCGAAGGGACCTGCGCGTTAGGGTCCATGAATACGGGGGCAGTGGAGTCCTTGCCCCCGGGACGAAGATGCGAGACGGCCGGAGCCGTCAGAGACGAGCAGGTGGATACGTGACGAATCTGATGCCTTACGCAGCCGGTGAGCCGTCCATCGGTGGTGGCCTCGGCGACCATGTGTACAACCGGCTGCTCGGCGAGCGCATCGTCTTCCTCGGCCAGCAGGTCGACGACGACATCGCGAACAAGATCACGGCGCAGATGCTCCTCCTCGCGGCCGACCCGTCGAAGGACATCTACCTCTACATCAACAGCCCCGGCGGCTCGGTGACCGCCGGCATGGCGATCTACGACACCATGCAGTACATCCCGAACGACGTGGTGACCATCGGCATGGGCATGGCCGCCTCCATGGGCCAGTTCCTGCTCACCGGCGGCACCGCGGGCAAGCGCTTCGCCCTGCCGCACACGGACATCCTGATGCACCAGGGCTCCGCCGGCATCGGCGGCACCGCCTCGGACGTCAAGATCCAGGCCGAGTACCTGCTGCGCACCAAGCAGCGCATGGCCGAGATCACCGCCCGCCACTCCGGCCAGACGGTCGAGACGATCATCCGCGACGGTGACCGCGACCGCTGGTTCACCACCGAGGAGGCCAAGGAGTACGGCCTCATCGACGAGATCATCAGCGCCGCTTCGGGTGTTCCGGGCGGCGGCGGCACGGGGGCCTGACCAGGCACCCCCGGGCCCCCGGCAGCGGCCTCCGCGAAGCGGTGGCCGCCGGGAGCGGCCCCAGCCGACCAAGCCCACGCTCACACCAGGACGGAACGCCTCAGATGAACACCTTCCCCGTCAGCGGCCAGGCCGCGGGTCTGCACACCGGCCCGCAGGTGGACAACCGCTATGTGATCCCGCGCTTCGTCGAGCGCACCTCGCAGGGCGTGCGCGAGTACGACCCGTACGCGAAGCTCTTCGAAGAGCGCGTGATCTTCCTCGGCGTCCAGATCGACGACGCCTCCGCCAACGACGTCATGGCGCAGCTCCTGTGCCTGGAGTCGATGGACCCCGACCGGGACATCTCGGTCTACATCAACAGCCCCGGCGGCTCCTTCACGGCGCTCACCGCGATCTACGACACGATGCAGTTCGTGAAGCCCGACATCCAGACGGTCTGCATGGGCCAGGCGTCCTCCGCGGCCGCCGTGCTCCTCGCCGCCGGCACGCCGGGCAAGCGCATGGCCCTGCCGAACGCCCGCGTGCTCATCCACCAGCCGTCCGGCGGCACCGGCCGCGAGCAGCTCTCCGACCTGGAGATCGCGGCCAACGAGATCCTCCGGATGCGTTCGCAGCTCGAGGAGATGCTGGCCAAGCACTCCACGACGCCGATCGAGAAGATCCGCGACGACATCGAGCGCGACAAGATCCTCACCGCCGAGGACGCCCTCGCGTACGGTCTGATCGACCAGATCATCTCCACCCGGAAGATGAACAACTCCTCGGTTCTCTAGAGCCCCGTCCGAGCCCCGGGCGAGCCCACCTGCCGGCCTCGCCCGGGGCGTCGCAGCACCATCCGCCCACCCCTCGACGCGGCCCATGCGGAAGCGAACCGCGCCAAGGGGGGCCCGAACGGGGGGCCAGGCAAGGTACCGTCGGATACAAGGCACCAGGAGCCGCTGGACCAACGGCGTCTCCCAGGCGAAGGGGAAGCACACCGTGGCACGCATCGGTGACGGCGGCGATCTGCTCAAGTGCTCGTTCTGCGGAAAGAGTCAGAAGCAGGTCAAGAAGCTCATCGCAGGCCCCGGCGTGTACATCTGCGATGAGTGCATCGATCTCTGTAACGAGATCATCGAGGAAGAACTCGCCGAGACGAGCGAGGTCCGCTGGGAGGAACTGCCCAAGCCCCGCGAGATCTACGAGTTCCTCGAGGGGTACGTGGTCGGTCAGGAGCCCGCCAAGAAGGCGCTCTCCGTCGCCGTCTACAACCACTACAAGCGCGTCCAGGCCGGGGAGAACGGCGGCGCGCAGGGCCGCGAGGACGCCATCGAGCTCGCGAAGTCCAACATCCTGCTGCTCGGCCCCACCGGCTCCGGCAAGACGCTGCTCGCGCAGACGCTCGCCCGCATGCTGAACGTCCCCTTCGCCATCGCGGACGCGACGGCGCTCACGGAGGCGGGCTATGTCGGCGAGGACGTCGAGAACATCCTCCTGAAGCTCATCCAGGCCGCCGACTACGACGTCAAGAAGGCCGAGACGGGCATCATCTACATCGACGAGATCGACAAGGTCGCCCGGAAGAGCGAAAACCCGTCGATCACGCGCGACGTATCGGGTGAAGGCGTCCAGCAGGCCCTGCTGAAGATCCTGGAGGGCACGACGGCCTCCGTCCCGCCGCAGGGCGGCCGCAAGCACCCGCACCAGGAGTTCATCCAGATCGACACGACGAACGTGCTGTTCATCGTGGGCGGTGCGTTCGCGGGCCTGGAGAAGATCATCGAGTCGCGGGCGGGCGCCAAGGGCATCGGCTTCGGCGCGACCATCCGCTCCAAGCGGGAGCTTGAGGAGAAGGACCAGTTCGAGGACATCATGCCGGAGGACCTGGTGAAGTTCGGGATGATCCCCGAGTTCATCGGCCGCCTCCCGGTCATCACGTCCGTGCACAACCTGGACCGTGAAGCGCTTCTCCAGATCCTGGTCGAGCCGCGCAACGCCCTCGTCAAGCAGTACCAGCGCCTCTTCGAACTCGACGGCGTGGAGCTGGACTTCGAGCGCGAGGCCCTGGAGGCCATCGCCGACCAGGCCATCCTGCGCCAGACCGGCGCGCGCGGCCTGCGCGCCATCATGGAGGAGGTCCTCCAGTCGGTGATGTACGAGGTGCCGTCCCGCAAGGATGTCGCCCGCGTCGTCATCACGGCGGACGTCGTCCACTCGAACGTGAACCCGACGCTGGTGCCGCGCGATGCGCGGGGCTCCGGGGCGGGCGAGCAGAAGTCCGCGTAAGCGCACGCGGCACCACCTGAACCACCAAGGGCGCCCGGCGAGTTGACCTCGCCGGGCGCCCTCGTGCTTGCCCTGGATCAGAGCTTGACGCGCGTGTCCTTGCGGAGCTTCGCGGTCTTCTCCGCGGCGTCCTCCAGGTCGGCGGTCTTGCCCGCCATGGCGTTCGCCACGTCCACGGTCACGGTGAAGCCGATCGTGCTCTTGTCGCCCCAGATGCAGACGGCCGCGGACACCTCCTTGGGCGCCGAGGCGTCGCTCGACCCGCTGGTGTCGGCCTTCATCTCCTGGCACTTCATGATCGCGCCGTCGAGGTCGGACGGGTTGTACGACTTCGGGTCGCCGACGACCTTCGCCTTCGACGTGCCGCTGCCCTGTTCCTTCTTGGCATTGGCGAACATCTTGTCCACGACGCTCTCGGGGTCGTCGATCTCGCCGTACACACCGCCGAAGTTCATGGACTTGAGCGCCAGCGGGTTATTCGTGTCCCCGGACTGGTAGTCCGCCCCGACGTCCTTGGCGTTCTTGACCCCGGCCTTCTCGGCCTTGTCGGTGTTGATGCCGCCGAAGCCGCCGCCGGAGCCCGCCTTCTTCTTGAACGCGCCGTCGATGACGGTCTCGGGCGTGGTCAGCTTGTGCGGGCCGTCGTCCTTGACTGTGCCGGAGCTGCCGTTGTCGCTGCCGCCGAGGACGAAGTAGGCGCCGACGCCGATGGCCGCGACGACCGCGACCGCGCCGATGATCAGGCCCGTCTTCTTGCCGCCGCCACCGCCCGGCGGGGGCGGCGGGACCTGGCCGTACGGGGCCTGCGGCTGCTGCCCGTAGGGTCCGGGCTGCTGCGGCTGGCCGTAGGGCGGCTGCTGGGGCGGGACGCCCTGCGGGGCCTGCTGGGGGTAGCCGTAGCCGGGCTGCTGGGGCTGCTGCTGCGGGTAGCCGTAGCCAGGGCCCTGGGGCGGCTGCTGGCCGTAGGGTCCGGGCTGCTGCGGCTGGCCGCCGCCGTAGGGACCGGGCTGCTGTCCGCCGTACGGACCCGGCTGGTTGTGGCTCATGTGTGGGGTTCCCCCTTCGTGATGCGGTGCTGCGCGCACCATCGTGACGGAAGCGGGCCCCGGCCGTGGAGGCCGGGGCCCTGGCCGGTGCGCGAAGCGCGCCTCGGCGTCAGCGCTTGACGCGGACTTCCTTGCGGAACTTGGCCGTCTTCTCCGCGGCCTCGTCCAGGTCGGCTGCCTTGCCGCCCATGGCGCTCGCCACGTCCGCGGTGACCACGACGCCGATCGTGCTGTTGTCGCCCCAGATGCAGGTCGCCATCGACATCTCCTTGGGCGCCCCGGTGCTGCCGGTCGACGCGCCCGATCCCATGGCGTACTTCATCTCCTGGCACTTCATCATCGCGCCGTCGAGGTCGGACGGGTTGTACGACTTCGGGTCGCCGATGATCGTGACCTTGCGGCCGGTGGTGCCGCTGTCGCTCTTCTCGGACTTCTCCTTCGCCGAGGAGAACATCTTGTCGACGACCGCCTCGGGGTCCTCGATGTCTCCGTAGACGCCGTTCAGCTGGAGGATCTTCTGCCCCAGGGGGTTCTCCCGGGTGCCCGCCATGTACTGGGCCTTGACCTCGGTGGGGTTCTTCACCCCGTACTCCTCGGCCTTGGCGATCTCGCTGGACGACATGTCGCTGGCGGAGTCGCTGTTCGGCTTCTTGTTGTAGTCCGAGAGGACCGTCTCGGGCGTGGTCAGCTTGTGCGGGCCGTCGTCCTTGACCGTGCCGGAGCCGCTAGCGCTGCCGCCGAAGACGAAGTAGGCGCCGACGCCGATGGCCGCGACGACCGCGACGGCGCCGATGATCAGGCCCGTCTTCTTGCCGCCGCCACCGCCGGGCGGGGGCGGGACCTGGCCGTACGGGGCCTGCGGCTGCTGCCCGTACGGGCCGGGCTGCTGCGGCTGGCCGTACGGGGCGCCCGGCGGCTGCTGCGGGTAGCCGTACCCGGGCGGCTGCTGCGGCGGGACGCCCTGGGGCGCCTGCTGGGGGTAGCCGTAGCCGGGCTGCGGGGCCTGCGGCGGCTGGCCGTAGGGGCCAGGCTGCTGAGGCTGGCCGCCGTACGGCCCGGGCTGCTGCGGCTGCTGCCCGCCGTACGGGCCCGGCTGGTTGTAGCTCATTACTGGGGTTCCCCTCGAACGCCTGAGCGCGACTACGTTTTCCCGCGCGCTTATGTGTTCCCAACATCCTCACCGACGCGAGGACCCCCGTGGGCCCCGGAGAGTCAACCGTTACTGAAGATTCTGGTTTCGGGACCAGTCTGTGACACCCCTAAACTGGGCGCGTGACCGAGAACGCTCAGCAGCAGCCCCCAGCGACCGTCCCCGAACTCCCGACGCAGTACGCGCCGTCCGAGGTAGAGGGGACGCTGTACGAGCGCTGGGTGGAGCGCGGTTACTTCGACGCGGACGCCAGCAGCGACAAGCCGCCGTACACCATCGTCATCCCGCCGCCGAACGTGACCGGCAGCCTGCACCTGGGCCACGCCTTCGAGCACACCCTCATCGACGCCCTCACCCGCCGCAAGCGCATGCAGGGCTACGAGGTCCTGTGGCAGCCGGGCATGGACCACGCGGGCATCGCCACCCAGAACGTCGTCGAGCGCGAGCTCGGCAAGGAGGGCAAGTCCCGCCACGACCTCGGCCGCGAGGCCTTCGTCGAGCGCGTCTGGCAGTGGAAGGGCGAGTCCGGCGGCCAGATCAGCGGGCAGATGCGCCGCCTCGGCGACGGCGTCGCCTGGTCCCGCGAGCGCTTCACCATGGACGAGGGCCTGTCCAAGGCCGTCCAGACGATCTTCAAGCGGCTCTACGACGACGAGCTGATCTACCGCGCCGAGCGCATCATCAACTGGTGCCCCCGCTGTCTGACGGCGATCTCCGACATCGAGGTCGAGTACCAGGACGACGACGGCGAGCTCGTCTCGATGACGTACGGCGAGGGCGACGAGACCATCGTCGTCGCCACCACCCGCGCCGAGACCATGCTCGGTGACACCGCCGTCGCCGTGCACCCCGACGACGAGCGGTACAAGCACCTCGTCGGCAAGCTCATCAAGCTCCCGCTCACCGACCGCTCCATCCCCGTCGTCGCGGACGAGCACGTCGACCCCGAGTTCGGCACCGGCGCCGTCAAGGTGACGCCCGCCCACGACCCGAACGACTTCGAGATCGGCCAGCGCCACTCGCTGCCCAACATCGCGGTCATGGACGAGCACGCCGTCATCACCGTCCCCGGCCCCTTCCAGGGCCTGGACCGCCTTGAGGCCCGCTCCGCCATCGTCGGCGCGCTGCGCGCCGAGGGCCGCATCGTCGCCGAGAAGCGGCCCTACTCCCACTCCGTCGGACACTGCTCGCGCTGCAAGACCACCGTCGAGCCGCGCCTGTCCATGCAGTGGTGGGTCAAGGTCGGCCCGCTCGCCAAGGCCGCCGGTGACGCGGTCCGCGACGGCCAGGTCAAGATCCACCCGCAGGAGATGGAGAAGCGCTACTTCGACTGGGTCGACAACCTCCACGACTGGTGCATCTCGCGCCAGCTCTGGTGGGGCCACCGCATCCCCGTCTGGTACGGCCCGAACGGCGAGATCGTCTGCGTCGGCCCCGACGAGGAGCCGCCCACCGGCGAGGGCTGGACGCAGGACACCGACGTCCTCGACACCTGGTTCTCCTCCGGCCTGTGGCCGTTCTCCACGCTCGGCTGGCCCGAGAAGACCGACAGCCTCGCGAAGTTCTACCCGAACTCCGTCCTGGTCACCGGCTACGACATCCTCTTCTTCTGGGTCGCCCGGATGATGATGTTCGGCCTGTACGCGATGGACGGCACCCCGCCGTTCCACACCATCGCCCTGCACGGCATGGTCCGCGACCAGTTCGGCAAGAAGATGTCGAAGTCCTTCGGCAACGCGGTCAACCCGCTGGACTGGATGGACAAGTACGGCTCCGACGCGCTCCGCTTCACCCTCGCCCGCGGCGCCAACCCGGGCGTGGACGTGCCGATCGGCGAGGACTGGGTGCAGGGCTCCCGGAACTTCGCCAACAAGATCTGGAACGCCACCCGCTTCGCCCTCATGAACGGCGCCACCGTCGAGGGCCCGCTGCCGGACGCCGCCGAGATGTCGGCCACCGACCGCTGGATCCTCTCCCGCCTGAACACGGTGGTCGCCGAGGTCGACGGCCTGTACGAGGACTACCAGTTCGCGAAGCTCTCCGACGCCCTGTTCCACTTCGCGTGGGACGAGGTCTTCGACTGGTACGTGGAGCTGTCCAAGACCACGTTCATGGCGGGCGGCCCGGCCGCCGAGGTCAGCAAGCGCGTCCTCGGCGAGGTCCTCGACGTCACGCTGCGCCTGCTGCACCCGGTCGTGCCGTTCGTGACGGAGACCCTGTGGACGACGCTCACCGGCGGTGAGTCCGTGGTCGTCGCCGACTGGCCCAAGGACAGTGGCTTCCGGGACGAGGCCGCCGAGAAGGAGATCCTCTCCCTCCAGGACCTGGTCACCGAGGTCCGCAGGTTCCGCGCCGACCAGGGCCTCCAGCCCGGCCAGAAGGTCCCGGCCCGCCTCACCCTGGACGGAACGCCGTTCGCCCCGCACGAGGCCGCGGTCCGTCAGCTGCTTCGCCTCCAGCCCGAGGGCGAGTCCTTCGCGGCGACGGCGACGCTGCCGGTGGCGGGCGCGAGCGTCGCCCTCGACCTGTCCGGCACGATCGACGTGGCGGCGGAGCGCAAGCGCCTCGCCAAGGACCTGGCGGCCGCCGAGAAGGAGAAGGCGCAGGCCACGGCCAAGCTCGGCAACGAGGCGTTCCTCGCCAAGGCGCCCGACAACGTCGTGGACAAGATCCGCGGCCGCCTCGCCAAGGCCGAGGAGGACATCGCGCGCCTCCAGACGCAGCTGGACAACCTCCCGGCCGCGTAAGGCACCTCAGACAGGAACGAGGGCGCCCGGAACCGAACGGTTCCGGGCGCCCTCGTGTCCGTACACCGGCCGGTCAGGCCTCCGTCGCCACCGGCCCCGTCCCCACGACCTCCGCGTTGCGCCGCGTCTTCGCCCAGCCGTTGCGGCCCCGCAGCAGGCGCAGGAACCCGCGCGCCGACACGATGAACACGTGGTACGCGTACAGCCACAGGGCGAGCCCCCACAGCAGCCCTGTGAGGCGGGAGCGGTCCGGGGCGAAGTCCCTGCGGTAGAGCGGGCCCCAGGCCACGAACGGCAGCACCGACAGAGCGCACAGGATCAGGATCAGCGGCCAGTTGCCGAGGAACGCGTCCCGCATCGAGCCGCCGGCGACGACGGCGGCGAGCAGGATCACGCTCAGGACGAGCGTCGCCACGTGCGCCAGGGGCTGCATGAACGTGTACAGGGTCTCCAGGACACCGCGGCCCGAGTAGTGCCGGGAGCCCACGATGCGGGGCGCGTAACGCACGCACTGCAGGTTGCCCTGGGCCCAGCGGGTGCGCTGGGTGAGGAAGCGCCGGGCGCGCGGCAGGCCCTCCTGCGAGACGTGGGTGTCGGCGATGTGGGCGACGCGGTAGCCGCCGAGGATCATGTGCAGGCCCAGCTCGTAGTCCTCCAGGAGCGCGTCGCGCTGCCACGGGCGGCGCTCGGCGGCGGCGATCCGGTCGAGCGCGGTGAGCCGCGTGAACTGGCCGTTGCCGCCGAGACCGACGGAACCGGTGCGGCCGCGCAGGAGCTGCATGCCCGCGTTGGACACCGCGAACTCCATGTCCTGCATCCGCACGAGCAGCCGCGCGACGGCGTTGGCGACCCGCCCGCGCTCGGGCAGCGGACGCCGCTCGGTGACATTGCGCATCCGCACGCTGACCTGCACCCCGCCCATCTCCGGGTCACCGAAGCCGGTGCCGCCGCTGACCCGCGCGAGCGCGTCGGGCGCGAGGCGGCCGTCGGCGTCGACGACGCACACGACGGCGCGGGAGCGGTCGGCCCCCGCGGGCAGGAAGTCGTTCAGGGCCGCGTACGCCGAGTTCAGGGCCGCGCCCTTGCCGATACGGGCGTCGGGGCGGCGGCGCGAGACCAGGTGGACGTGGTCGTCACCGTCGGCGAGCGCGGTCACGACGGCCGCCGTGGTGTCGTCGCTGTCGTCGTCGACCACCCACACGTGCGCGGCCGGGAAGTCGGCGCGCAGCTGGGTGACGGTCGCGCCGATCACGGTCTCCTCGTCCCGGCACGGCACGAAGAAGTGCCAGTCGAAGGCCGCGGGGTCGCCGTCCGGGGTGGGCTCGCGACGCGTGTAGGCGTGCCGGGCACCGGCCCAGTAGAGCAGGAAGCAGGCGAGGAGGAAGAAGGGCAGGGCGTAGAGGAGGTGGTGGGGGGTGAGCACGGGGTCCTCGGGGGGTTTGTGTGTGTGGGGGGTGTACGGCGAGGGGGATCCTTGAGCCCGTCCGGCGGACATCTGAGCCCGTCCGGCGAGCGGGGGACATGTGAGCCCGTCCGGCGATTGAGGACGAGGCCCGGAGGGCCGAAAGGCAGGGGGAGAGGGGGAGCAGCCCCCATAGGGAGGGGTCAGGCGGCGAAGGAGAGCTGCTCGGGCCGCCGCCCCGAGGCGACCGCGCCCAGGAGGGCCACGATGCGCTGGGAGGCGAGCCCGTCCCCGAACGGCGAGGGCGCGGCCGTCAGCCGCCGCAGTCCCGCCTCGCCCTCGGCGAGACGCCGCCGGACGGCCCGGCCGATCGCCCGCCCGGGGCCGACCAGCTCGGCGAAGCCGGAGTCCATGGCCTCGGGCCGCTCCGTGGAACGGCGCACGACGACGAGCGGCCGTCCGAGGACGGTGGTCTCCTCCTGCACGCCCCCCGAGTCGGAGACGAGCACCGCGGCGTGCCGGGCGAGCGCGAGGAACTCCCCGTACCCGAGCGGCGGAAGGACCGTGAGCGAGGCCAGCAGGTGCCCGAGCCCGGCGGCTTCGAGGCGCGCCTTGGTGCGGGGGTGGACGGCGAAGAGCACCGGCAGGTCGGCGGCGAGGGCCGCCAGTTCGCTGAGGATGGCGCGCAGGGCGGCCGGGTCGTCGGTGTTCTCCGGGCGGTGCACGGTGGCGAGGAGGTAGCGGTCGGCGGTGACGCCGTGCGTGGCGAGCAGCGCGGCGCGCTCCGCCTCGGCGGGCAGGTGCTCCTGTACGGCCTCGACGACGGTGTTGCCCGTGACGGCGACGCGTCCGGCCGGGACGCCCTCGGCGCGCAGCAGGTCCCGGTTGTCCTCGGTCGCCGCGCACAGGACGTCCGCGAGCTGGTCGATGACGACGCGGTTGTGCTCCTCGGGCATCGCGCGGTCGTGGCTGCGCAGGCCCGCCTCGACGTGCACCAGGGGAATGCCGCGCGAGTTCGCCGCGAGCGCCCCGGCCAGGGAGGCGTTGGTGTCGCCCTGCACCACCACGGCCAGCGGGGGCTCGGCCGCGAACAGGCCGTCGAGCTGGGTCAGGGCGGCGGAGATCTGGACGGCGCGGGGCTGGCCGCCGACGCCGTCGAGGAGGGTCGGCTCGGGCAGGCCCAGCTCGGTCAGGAAGCGGCCCGAGAGGTCGGCGTCGTAGTGCTGGCCGGTGTGGATCAGGTGCGCGGCGGGGCCGAGGAGGCGGACCAGGTGGGCGAGCTTGACGAGTTCGGGGCGGGTGCCGAGGACGATGGCCACGGAGCGGTGGGGCAGCGGGGGCGTGGGGATCCGGGTCACCGGGGCGGCGGGCGTCACGGGGTGGGCTCCTGGCGGGTGGGGGGGGTGTGGACTTCAGGAGCGTGGGGGGTGTGGGTTGCCGGGGCAGGGGGTCTTCGGTTGCTGCTCGGTTGCGAGCCTTCGGCCGAGGCTGGTTCGGGGCGAAGGCCCTGGCCCATGGGCCCCGAGCGGCTGGGACTTATGGCCCTCCGACCCCTCATGGGCTGCGCCCCTTACCCCGCTACCCCGCTACCCCGCCTGTCGGCCCTTCGGGCCTCGTCCTCAATCGCCGGACGGGCTCGCATCCCGGTACCGGTAGCCCATGCCCCTGACCGACTCCAAGGGGTCCTCGCCGTCCCCGACGGCGAGTTTCCTGCGCAGGCGCAGCACCGCGAACTTCACGCGTTCGCGGCCCGTCGCGTCGGGGTCGTCCCAGACGAGGTCGAGGAGCTGCTCGGTGGTGACCACGCGGCCGCGGTTGCGGACGAGGACTTCGAGGAGGCGGTACTCGATGGCGCTCAGGCGGGTCTCGTGGCCCTGCCAGACGGCCGAACGGCGTTCGGGGACCAGACGGAGGCCCGCTTCGACGTAGTCGCCGCGCCACTGCTCGGGGTTGCTGCGGCGCAGGAGCGCCTCGACGCGGGCCAGGAGCTCCAGGTGGTCGAAGGGCTTGCACAGGTAGTCGTCGGCGCCGGAGCGCAGGCCGCGGACGCGTTCGGCGGGGCTGGTGCGGCCGGACAGGATGAGGACGGGCAGGTCGGTGAGGTCGCGGGTGCGGTCGAGGACCTCCCAGCCGTCGAGGCCCGGCAGGACCAGGTCGAGGACCATCAGGGCGGGTCGTCGGGCGAAGAGGAGCCGCAGCGCCGCCTGGCCGTCGTCGGCGGCCACGACCTCGTATCCGGCGCGGGTGAAGAGGACCCGCAGCGCGAGCCCGAGGTCGGGGTCGTCCTCGACGAGCAGCAGGCAGGTCATGCCGGGCCGCTCCCGGGCGGCCCGGCGGCGGGCAGCCGCACCTCGACGCTGGTGCCGTGGCCCTCGGCGCTGTGCAGGGTGACGCTGCCCGCGTGCTGCCGCACCGCGTCGCGCACGACGCTGAGGCCGAGCCCGGTGCCGGGGTAGGGGCCGCGGCGGGCGTTGGGGGCCCGCACGAACTCGGTGAAGACCTCCTCGTGGAACTCCTTGGGGATGCCGATGCCGTCGTCGCGCACGGTGAACTCCCAGCCGGGGGAGCCGGGAGGGCCGGCAGAGCCGGGGGAGCCGTTCTCGTACGGGCGCGCCGTGACCGTGACGCCGCCGCCCGCCGGGGTGAACTTCACGGCGTTGTCGAGCAGCGCGGCGAGCGCCCGCTCCAGCTGGTCGGCGTCGGCGACGAGTGGCGGGCGGGCGGCGGGCAGGTCGAGGCTGACGAAGACGCCGCCCCGGGTGGCCAGGGGAGTGGTGTCGGCGACGAGCCGGGCCAGGAGGGGGCCGGGGTCGAGCGGGGCGTAGGCGGGCGGGGCGGCGCCGGCGGCCTGGGCGTAGCGGTGCAGGAGGCCGTCGGCCATGTCGTGCATGCGCTGGGCGCCGCGCCGGATGGTGTCGACGTATTCGCGCTGGGCGGCGGTGAGGGGGCCCGCGGCCGGGTCGGCGAGGAGTTCGCAGAAGGTGAGCACGGTGGCCAGCGGGGTGCGCAGCTCGTGGGAGGTGCGGGCGGCGAACTCGGCGCGGTCGCGGGCCAGTTCGCCGAGGGTGTCGATGTGCCGGTGCAGGTCGTCCTCGTACCGGAGCTGGTCGGTGATGTCCTCGACCAGCCACAGGACGCCGAGGCGGGTGTCGCCCGCGTCGATCGGCTGGCGGCTGCGGCGCAGGGTGCGGCCGTCGACCAGGCGCAGCTCCGCCTTGCGCACGAACTGGCTGCGCAGCGAGCCCGCCGACGCGAGGTCCACGTCCGGGAGGAGCCGCGTCATCGCCTCGGCGATGGGCTCGGCCGACGCACCCGTCGACAGGTCGACGCCCTCGATGCCGCACACCGTCGCGAACTGCGGATTGGCCGCGACCACCCGGCCGTCCTCGCCGACGAGCAGCGCGCCGAGCGGGATGGCGCGCAGCACCGCGTCGCTGTACGGGGCGTGCAGGCCCCGCGGCTCAGCCGTCATACGGCGGGCTCGGCCACCGCCGGCCCCGCCGGTGCCGTGCCCGGTCCCGGTGCGAGGCCCAGGCGCTCCAGCTCGGCGTTCGCGAGCGCGTCGAGCACGCGCGGGTCGGCGCCGCGCCAGCCCTCGGCGAGGCTGCCGGGGGTGGCGTCGGGCAGGCCGGGGGTGCCGGCGAGGGCGGCGGCGGTCGCGGCGACCTCGTCGAGGGGGCGGAGCAGGGAGCGCAGGGCGAGGAGTTCGCGGCCGTCGTCGGACTCGGCGAGTTCCCGGGCGGCGGCGGCCTGCCGGACCCAGCGCAGGCGGCGCGGCAGCCAGCGGGCGAGGACGAGGCCGACCGGCACCAGGAGCAGGGCGACCGCGCTCACCACGAGCCCGGCGCGCATCGTCACCGGGTCGACGTCGTCCACGACGCCCACCACGGAGCGCAGCGCGGCGCCGACGTCGTCGCCGACGAGGGGCAGGCGCGCGGCGGGCGAGCCGGAGGAGGCGACGCCGGAGTCCGGCCCCGGGCGGGTGAGGAGGACGGCGAGGCGGTACGCGACGACCGCGGCGGCGGTCCAGGCCGCGGTCCACAGCAGGACCGCGGCGTCACCGGCGAGCTGACGGGTCCGTCGACCCGGATTCTGGGCATACCACATGGTCCGATTGGAACTCCGGTCCTCCCGGGGGCGCGTCAGCCGCGCCGTGGGTACACCCGATTCGCCGGGTGCCCCCGGGCCCGGGCCCCATTCGGCGGCCCCGCGGCCGTGGTGCGGGGCGCAGCCCAGGTCATCGCTCCGGCTCATCGCTCCGGGGCACCGCCCGGCGGACATCAAGGCCAAAAGTCCGATGTGTCGCGGACGAGAGTCCAGGGATGATGGGAGGGCCATGTACGACCTGCCCGCCGCCGAGGCGCTACGCAAGGCGGCGGCCGCGGCCCGTCGCCTCGCTCAGCGGTGCGCACGCGAACCGCGGGCCCTGGACGTGCTCACCGCTCTGGCCTGCCTCGCCCTGATGGCCCTCGACGTCCCGGGGCTCGCGGCCGGCGACAACTCCCTCAACGGCGTCATGGCCGCCCTCGTCCTCACGGCGGGCGCGTCGTCGCTGCTCGTGCGGCGGGTCGCGCCGTGGGTGCCGTTCGTCGTCGCGCTGGTGCTGCTCGGCTGGCTGCACGAGCTGACGCTCGCGCAGTTCGCGCTGTACTCGCTGGGGCGCTACCGGGGGCGGCTCGCCGGGGCGGTGGGGGTCGCCGGATACGTCTCGTTCGCGTACGTGATGTTCACCCTGCCCGGCTGGCCGGTGCACCGCGGGGAGACCCTCAGCGAGTTCCTGAGCCTGGTCGTGCCGATCGGGGTGCTCGCGGCGGGTGTCGGGGTCGCGGCCAACCGGCAGGACCTGGTGCGGGAGCTTCAGGCCCAGCGGGCCGCGACGCAGGCCCTCGAAGCCGTCCAGCAGGAGCGGCTGCGGATCGCGCGGGACGTGCACGACTTCGTCGGACGCGAGCTGACGCTGCTGAGCGTGCGCTCGCAGGTCCTCGCCCGGCGTGCCGGGTCGACGCCGTACGCGACCGGGTTCGACGAGCTGTCGCAGACCGCGCGGTCGGCGCACCGGATGCTCAACGAGATCATCGTCCAGCGCGGGGTGGACGGAACGCCTACTCCCGGCCTGGAGGCCTTGCCCGAACTGGCCGCCGCGAGCGGGCGGGCGGGCAGTCCCGTGGAGCTGCTCGTCGACGGCGCCGCCTACCGGCTCTCGCCGCTGCGCCAGGCCGCGGTGCACCGGGTGGTGCAGGAGTGCCTCACGAACGCGGCGAAGCACGCGCCGGGGGAGGTCGTCGAGGTCCGGGTGCGGGTGGCCGGGGGGCGGCTTCGGGTGACAGTGCGCAACGCCTTGCCGGTGGGGGCGGTGGGGGCGGTGGGGGCGGCCGGGTCCGCGCCGGGTCCGGCGGGAGC
The DNA here is from genome assembly GCF_030388665.1 of Streptomyces flavofungini. NCBI lineage: Bacteria > Bacillati > Actinomycetota > Actinomycetes > Kitasatosporales > Streptomycetaceae > Streptomyces > Streptomyces flavofungini. The sequence goes on from NZ_CP128846.1 coordinate 6,195,429, forward strand.
CGGGTTCGCGGGTGCCGGGCGCTCGGGTGTCGGGCTCTCGGGCGCCGGGGCCGCGAGGGTCGCGCCTGTGTCGGCCGGGATCGGGACGGCCGGGATGGCGGAGCGGGTCCACGCGGTGGGCGGTACCTTCACGGCGGGCCCCCATGCGGGCGCGTACGTCGTGGAGGCCGACCTCCCCACCGGCGACCTCACCTGACCCCGTCCGGGGCGGGCCCCATCGCGCTCCGCGCTCGTCCTCGAACGCCGGACGGGCCGGGGACTCGCGCTCGGCGTCGGCGAGCGCGCAGCGATCGGCGGCCACCCCGGCCCACGGGGCACCCCCGTCCCCCACCCGGCCGGACGGCCTACGCCGCGGACAGCATCCGCTCCAGCCCGTCGAAGTCCTCCACGCACTTCCCGCAGCCGAGCGCCACGCTGTCCAGCGGGTCGTCGGCGACGAAGACGGGGATGCCGGTGGCGGAGGCGAGGCGGAGGTCCAGGCCGGGCAGGAGCGCACCGCCGCCGGTGAGGACGATGCCGTGCTCCATGACGTCGCCGGACAGCTCGGGCGGGCACTCCTCCAGGGTGGTGCGCACCGCGGCGATGATGGCCTCGACGGGCTCGTCGAGCGCGGCCCGCACCTCCCGCACGGTCAGCTCCACCGTCTTGGGCAGCCCCCCGACCTTCTCCCGCCCCCGCACGGTGAACGTCCGCTGCTCGAAGTCCTCCTCGCCGGGCACGGGCCACGCCGACCCGATGGCGACCTTGACGTCCTCGGCGGTCCGCTCGCCGACGAGGAGCGAGTGCTCCCGGCGTACGTAGTCCGTGATGGCCGTGTCGAGCCGGTCCCCGCCGACCCGCAGGGACTGCGCCGTCACGATCCCGCCGAGGGAGATGACGGCCACCTCGGACGTGCCCCCGCCGATGTCCACGATCATCGACCCGCGCGGCTCGGCCACCGGGAGCCCCGCCCCGATCGCCGCCGCCATCGGCTCCTCGACGAGGTGGACGGCCCGCGCCCCGGCCCGCTGCGAGGCGTGCACGATGGCGCGCCGCTCGACCTGCGTGACGCCGCTGGGGACACAGATCACCATGCGCGTACGCGGCCTGCGCCCGGGCACGGCCTTGCGCACGAAGTGCCGGATCATCTCCTCGGCGGCCTCGAAGTCGCTGATCACGCCGTCCTTGAGGGGCCGGATCGCGGTGATGGAGCCCGGGGTGCGCCCGATGGTCTCCTTGGCCTCCGTCCCGACGGCCAGCGCGTGGCGCGCGCCCGCCTTGACGGCGACCACGGACGGCTCGTTGAGCACGATGCCCTGACCGCGTACGTAGAGAAGGGTGTTGGCGGTGCCGAGGTCGATGCCTATGTCCATGATCGCCAAGTTTGCCCGGCGGAAACGGGGCGCGGAGGGGCCAAGGTCCCGAATCGGACGGGTCCAAGGTCCTGAGGGGCCCGCAGGGCCTCGCGGACCCCGCGACGGGCCGGTCCCCAGGGCCGCTGTCAGCACTCCTCCGTAGACTGGCGTACGTGAGCGACCTCCCTCCGAACGACAGCCAGCGCGACGACGACGAGCGCGGACCCGCCGACGAGATCCACGAGCTCGGCGAGAACGACAAGATCGGCACGGCCGGTGACACCGGCGCGGCCGACGGGCTCGACGAGTTCGACCGACTCGTCGGGGCCGAGACCGAGCGCGATCCCGACCTCGCCGTCATCGAAGCGGGCAGCCGCACCCTGCGCGCCCAGTCGGGCCCGCCCGAGGCCGACGTCCCGTCGCGCCCGGCCGACCCGGAGGTCGACCGCGCGCTGCGCGTGGTCGAGGCGGAGCTCGCCGACCGCTGGGGCGAGACCAAGCTGGAGCCGTCGGTCACCCGCATCGCGTCCCTGATGGACGTCCTGGGCGAGCCCCAGCGGGCGTACCCCTCGATCCACATCACGGGGACGAACGGCAAGACGTCCACGGCCCGCATGGTCGAGGCCCTCCTCGGCGCCTTCGAGCTGCGCACCGGCAGGTACACCTCCCCGCACGTTCAGTCGATCACCGAGCGCATCAGCCTGGACGGCGCCCCCATCAGCGCCGAGCGCTTCATCGAGGCGTACGAGGACATCAAGCCGTACGTGGAGATGGTCGACGCCAAGGAGGAGTTCCGGCTCTCCTTCTTCGAGGTCATGACCGGCATGGCGTACGCCGCCTTCGCGGACGCCCCCGTGGACGTCGCCGTCGTCGAGGTCGGCATGGGGGGCACCTGGGACGCGACGAACGTCATCGACGCCTCCGTCGCCGTCGTCACGCCCATAGACCTGGACCACACCGACCGCCTCGGCACCACCACCGCCGAGATCGCCGCCGAGAAGTCCGGCATCATCAAGCCGGACGCCACGGTCATCCTGGCCCAGCAGCCCGTCGAGGCCGCCCAGGTGCTCCTGAAGAAGGCCGTCGAGGTGGACGCGACGGTCGCCCGCGCGGGCCTGGAGTTCGGCGTCGCCGCCCGCCAGATCGCCGTCGGCGGCCAGCTGCTCACCCTGCGCGGCCTCGGCGGGGAGTACGAAGAGGTGTTCCTGCCCCTGCACGGCGAGCACCAGGCGCACAACGCCGCGGTCGCCCTCGCCGCCGTGGAGGCGTTCTTCGGCATCGGCGCCCAGCACGCCCGCCCGCTGGACATCGAGACCGTCCGCAAGGCCTTCGCCACGGTCTCCTCGCCCGGCCGCCTCGAAGTCGTCCGGCGCTCGCCCACCGTCGTCCTGGACGCCGCGCACAACCCCGCGGGCGCCCGCGCCGCGGCCGGGGCCATCGGCGAGGTCTTCGACTTCAGCCGCCTCGTCGGCGTGGTCGGCGTCAGCGACGGCAAGAACGCCCGCGGCATCCTGGAGGCCTTCGAGCCGATCTTCGCCGAGGTCGTCATCACGCAGAACTCCAGCCACCGCGCCCAGGACGTCGACGAGCTCGCCGCGCTTGCCGTCGAGGTCTTCGGCGAGGACCGCGTGCAGGTCGAGCCGCGCCTCCCGGACGCCCTGGAGGCCGCGATCACCCTGGCCGAGGAGGAGGGGGAGTTCGCCGGCGGCGGCGTCCTCGTCACCGGCTCCGTCATCACCGTCGGCGAGGCCCGACTGCTCCTGGGGAGGGGCTGACCGCTGTGCGTACGCTCTGTTCGTCGACGCTGATCGGCGAGTTCTTCGTCATCGGCTTCGCCGGTCTCGTCGCCATGAAGGACCCGGACCTGGAGATGAGTACGGTCTGGACGGTCTGCGGCATCGCCATGGCGCTGTCCGTCCTGCTGTGCGGCATGGTCACCCGGCCCGGTGGTGTCCAGCTCGGCTGGGCGCTGCAGATCGCGCTGATCGCCAGCGGCGTCGTGGTCCCGATGATGTTCTTCATGGGCGCGATGTTCGCCGCCCTGTGGTGGGCGTCGGTGCACTTCGGCCGGAAGATCGACGAGGCCAAGGCGCGGTTCGCCGCGGCGGCCGAGCAGGGCGAGGTCGCCGGGGGCTGACCGGGCCCCGGCGCCCCCCTGATCGCGCTGCGCGCTCGTCCTCAATCTCCCCCAAGCTCTCAAGGAGCAGGGGGACCCCACGACGGGCTTTTCCCACCCCTCGCGCACCCGATGGCCACCCTCTGTAGCCGCCCCGGTATCGTGCGGGCCATCCCACGTGACGTCATGAACACCTCTTGGAGCCGCACACCATGAGCGAGCGCACTCTCGTCCTCCTCAAGCCCGACGCCGTCCGCCGAGGACTGGTGGGCGAGATCATCGGCCGCATCGAGCGCAAGGCGGGCTGGACCATCACCGCGCTCGAACTGCGCTCGCTCGACCAGGCGACGCTGGAGCAGCACTACGGCGAGCACCAGGGCAAGCCGTTCTACGAGCCGCTGGTGGCCTTCATGTCCTCCGGCCCCGTCGTCGCCCTCGTGGTCGAGGGCGAGCGGGTCATCGAGGGCGTGCGCGCCCTCGCCGGGCCGACCGACCCGATCGCCGCCGCGCCCGGCTCCATCCGCGGCGACTTCGGCGTGATCGTGCGCGAGAACCTGATCCACGCCTCCGACTCCGCGGAGTCCGCCGAGCGCGAGCTGAAGATCTTCTTCCCGGCCGCCGTCTGAGCGGTGGCCGAAGGCGCCGCGCGAGCGGCCGCCGAGGCGTCAGGAATCCCGCCGTACTCCATCAGGATTCCTTGACGCGCGTCCGTGGACACACGGTCGGCAAAGAAGCCCGTGAGGGGCCTCGCACAAGGCCGGGACGGCCGGAGGGATCCGGCCGTCCCTTGGCATATGCGGCCCGATTGGGGGAACCCGTGCCCCTGATGGCACGTCTCCAGAAGCGGGGCGGCTCATCATCTGCTGACAATGGCGCAGACCCTCGCGCCGTGTCCGTGCGGGCGAGACTACGATGGAAGCCTCCACGCCACTCAGCACCCACCTCGCCTACCTAACAAGCCATCACACGCTCCACTAGGGAAGGCCAGACGCATCCTCATGGGGAACAACATGTCGTTCATCGGCCGTGACATGGCTGTCGACCTCGGGACCGCCAACACGCTGGTGTACGTCAGGGGTCGGGGGATCGTGCTCAACGAACCGTCCGTCGTCGCGATCAACACCAACACCGGCGGCATCCTCGCGGTCGGCGCCGAAGCGAAGAAGATGATCGGGCGCACGCCCGGCAACATCGTCGCCGTGCGCCCGCTGAAGGACGGCGTCATCGCCGACTTCGAGATCACCGAGCGGATGCTGCGCTACTTCATCCTGAAGATCCACAAGCGTCGCTATCTGGCCCGCCCGCGCGTCGTGGTCTGCGTGCCCTCCGGCATCACCGGCGTCGAGCGCCGCGCGGTCATCGAGGCCTCCTCGCAGGCCGGTGCCCGTCAGGTGCACATCATCGAGGAGCCCATGGCCGCCGCGATCGGCTCGGGCCTGCCGGTCCACGAGGCCACCGGCAACATGGTGGTGGACATCGGCGGCGGCACCACCGAGGTCGCCGTCATCAGCCTCGGCGGAATCGTCACGGCACAGTCCATCCGGGTGGCCGGGGACGAGCTGGACAACGCGATCATCCAGCACATCAAGAAGGAGTACTCCCTCCTCCTCGGCGAGCGCACCGCCGAGCAGATCAAGATCACCATCGGCTCCGCGTACGACATGGACGCCGACGAGCACACCGAGATCCGCGGCCGCGACCTGGTCTCCGGTCTGCCCAAGACCGTCGTGATCTCCGCCGCCGAGGTCCGCAAGGCCATCGAGGAGCCCGTCAACGCCATCGTCGACGCGGTCAAGACGACCCTCGACAAGTGCCCGCCCGAGCTCTCCGGCGACGTCATGGACCGCGGCATCGTCCTGACCGGCGGCGGCGCCCTGCTCCGCGGCCTGGACGAGCGCCTGCGCCGCGAGACCGGCATGCCGATCCACATCGCCGAGGACCCGCTGGACAGCGTGGCGCTCGGCTCCGGCAAGTGCGTCGAGGAGTTCGAGGCCCTCCAGCAGGTGCTGGACGCCCAGCCGCGCAGATGATGTGACACGACGATGTCCGCCGTACGAGTGCCTGCCATCTCGTGCGGCGGATCGTTGATATAGACGCAACACTGAGAGAACCCACAATTCCGCGAGCACTCGCCTGCTCGCGGTTTCATAGATTTCTGTTCAGTGGATCTCCATGTCTGTTCGGGAGATCTCCGACGATTCCGACTTGAGGAAGGCACGGCCGCCGCACGTGAGGGACACACGAGAGAGCCGGCTGCTCCTGGTGCTGCTGATCGCCATCGCGTTCGCTCTGATCACGGTGGACATCCGCGGCGGCGAGGACTCGCCGGTCGACGGTGCCCGCCAGGCCGCCGCCACGGTTTTCGGCCCGGTCGAGGACGGCATGTCGTCCGCCGTCGACCCGATCGGCAACGCCATCGGCGCGGTCCGCGACTCCGGCGACCGGCACGACCGCATCGCCGAACTGGAGCGCCAGAACGCCGCGTTGAAAGCCAAACTCGGCAGCGACGACCGCAACCGCAGCCGCGTCGCCCAGCTCGACTCGATGCTGAAGAAGGCCGGCGCCGGACAGTACGGCATCAAGGGCGCGGAGGTCATCGGCATAGGAGCGGCCCAGGGCTTCTCCTGGACGGTCACCATCGACGCCGGCGCGAACGACGGCCTGAAGCGCGACATGACGGTGCTCAACGGCGACGGCCTGGTCGGCCGCGTCACCACCGTCGGCCCCTCCACCGCCACCGTACTGCTCGCCAACGACCCCGACTTCACCGTCGGCACCCGCATGGAGAAGACCGACGAGCTCGGCTTCGCCTCCGGCCAGGGCGACCGCCCGCTGCGCGTCCAACTGCTCAACGGCAAGGCCAAGGTCAAGAAGGGCGACCGCCTGGTGACCTTCGGCTCCCAGGCCGACAAGCCGTTCGTGCCGGGCGTCCCCGTCGGCGAGGTCGTCCGCGTCGACCCCTCCGGCGGCGACCTCACCCGCAACGTCTTCGTCCGCCCCTACGTCGGCTTCACCAAGCTCGACGTCGTCGGCGTCGTCGTCGAGGCCCCCCGCGAGGACCCCCGCGACACGGTCCTGCCGCCCAAGCCCGCCAAGCCGAAACCCGCGCCCACGGTCACGGTCACGGCCACGCCGCCCGGGCAGCCCCCGGCCGACGGCGCAGCCAACGGCAACGAGCAGTAGGAGCACTGACACCCCATGCGCTTCAACCGGATCCTGCTCTCCAGCACCCTCGTCGTCGTCGCCCTCGTCATCCAGGTCAGCGTCCTCGCCCGGCTCCAGCTGCCCGGCGCCGTCCCCGACCTGGTGCTGCTCACCGTCCTCGCCCTGGCCCTCGTCTACGGCCACACCGGCGGCGCCCTCATCGGCTTCGGCGCGGGCCTGCTCACCGACCTCGCCCCGCCCGCCGACCACGCCGCCGGGCGCTACGCCCTGGTCCTGTGCGTCATCGGCTACCTGGCCGGCCTGGCCAAGCCCGAGACCGGCCGGCTGCGCTCGGCCAGCGGCCCGCTCGTCGTCGTGGTCAGCGCCGCCGTCGGCTCCACGCTCCTGTACGCGGGCGTCGGCGCCCTCGTCGGCGACGACGCGGCCCGCCACGTGGGCCTCGGCGGCCTGCTCTTCACGGCCGCCCTGTACGACCTGCTGCTCGCGCCGTTCACCATCCCGCTGATCATCGCCCTCGCCCGGCGTGCCGAGAACGACCCGCTCGGGGAGACCGGCGCCAACGCCAAGGCCGCCGACGTCTCCTCCGGCTGGCTCTCCTCCGGCACCGGCCTGAGCATCGGCAGCCAGCGCGGCAGCGGACTGCGCATGAAGGCGGCCAAGGCCCGGGTGGCCCGCGCCGGACGCATCAAGGGGGTCAAGCGCCTGTGAGCGCAAGCACACCGACGTACGGAAGGGACGGAAGGGACGGAAGGGGAGGGGCGCGGCAGTGACCAACATTCCGGAGACCGGACGCACCCCGCGCGTCCAGGTCCGCCTCGTGATCATCCAGATCCTCGTCGTCTCGCTGCTCCTCACCCTCGGCGGCCGCCTGTGGTACCTCCAGGTCCGCAACGGCGCCGAGTACGCCGAGGAGGCCTCGGGCAACCACGTCCAGCAGGTCGTCCAGCCCGCCGTGCGCGGCGCGATCCTCGACGCCCGCGGCGTGCCCATCGCCGACAACCAGACCCGGCTCGTCGTCTCCGCGTCCCGCACGGACCTGATGAAGATGAAGGACGACGGCAAGGCCGTCCTCGACAAGCTCGCCGGGGTCCTCGACATGACCCCCAAGGACGTCGCCGACAAGGTCCGCCTCTGCGACTCCAAGACGCCCCAGCCCTGCTGGAACGGCTCGCCCTACCAGCCCATCCCGATCACCGACGAGGCCACGCCCAAGCAGGCCCTGCAGATCCGGGAGCGCTCCGAGGACTTCCCCGGCATCACCGCCGAGCCCACCGCCGTGCGCCGCTACCCCGCGCCCGGCAAGTCCAACACCGCGCAGGTCCTCGGCTACCTCTCGCCCGTCACCGACGACGAGATCAACAAGGCCAAGGACTCCGACTCGCCCTACCTGCGCTCCGACCAGGTCGGCCGCTCCGGCCTCGAGCGCACCTACGACAAGCAGCTGCGCGGCAAGGCCGGTGTCACCCGCTACGAGGTCGACAACCTCGGCCGGGTGATAGGGAAGGCCGACTCCGACCGGGCCAAGCCCGGCTCGAACGTCGTCACCAGCATCGACGCCCGTGTCCAGGCCGTGTCCGAGTACTGGCTGAACGACGCGATGAAGAAGGCCCGCGACGAGTTCGACGACAACACGGGCGAGAACTACAAGGCCGACGCGGGCGCCGTCGTCGTCATGGAGAACAAGACCGGCCGCATCGTCTCCATGGCCTCCAACCCCACCTACGACCCGAACGCCTGGGTCGGCGGCATCTCCGGCAAGGACTACGCCCGCCTGACCGGGAAGAAGTCCAACTACCCGCTGCTCAACCGCGCCATCCAGGGCCAGGCAGCCCCCGGCTCGATCTTCAAGGTCATCCCGACCACCGCCGCCGTCAACGCGGGCTACGAGTTCAACGGCCGCTACCCGTGCCCCAGCTCGTACTCGATCGGCGGCCAGGTCTTCAAGAACTTCGAGTCCCAGGGCCACGGCTCCATCACCCTCGGCCAGGCCCTGGAGGTGTCCTGCGACACCGTCTACTACAAGCTGGCGCACGACGAGTGGCGCAAGGACGGCGGCAACAAGCCGAAGAAGGACGCCAAGGACTGGTTCTACAAGACCGCCCACCAGTTCGGCCTCGGCAAGGAGACCGGTGTCGACCTGCCCAACGAGGTCAGCGGCCGCGTCCCCGACCGGCAGTGGAAGAAGGACTACTGGGGCGCCAACAAGGACGCCTGGTGCAAGCAGGGCAAGAAGGGCGGCGAGTACGCCGAGCGCATCGCCTACGAGAACTGTCTCGAAGGCATGAAGATGCGCGCGGGTGACTCCGTCAACTACTCCATCGGCCAGGGCGACACCCTCGTCACGCCGATCCAGATGGCCACCATCTATGCGGCCATCGCCAACGGCGGCACCCTCTACAACCCCACCGTCGGCAAGGCGATCATCAGCGGCGACGGCAAGCACGTCGAGGAGATCAAGCCCAAGGCCCACGGCAAGCTCCCCATGGACGCGGCGCTGCGCAAGGACATAGACGGTGCCCTCGCGGACGTCGCGACCAAGGGCACCGCCGCCTGGCGCTTCGGCGGCTGGCCCCAGGACAAGATCCCGATGCACGCCAAGACGGGTACGGCCGAGGTCTACGGCAAGCAGACGACGTCGTGGTTCGCGACGTACACCAAGGACTACTCGATCGTGATGACGATCTCCCAGGGCGGTACGGGCTCCGGTGCCTCCGGGCCCGCCGTCCGCAAGATCTACGACGCGATCTACGGCCTGGACGAGGAGGGCAACCAGGACCTGAAGAAGGCCCTGCTGCCCGAGCCCCAGAAGTCCCTGCCCAAGATCGAGGCCGACGGCTCCATCGACGCCCCGAAGATCAAGCCGTACAAGCCCGGGAAGCCGAAGCCGCCGAACGAGCAGACCCAACTGGCCGGGCCCCCGGCCGCCGGGAGGCGTGACTAGTCCGTGACCGGCACCGGTGGTTTCTCCGTCTCGGGCTACGGCCCCGAGCGCTCCACGCTCTCCCGCCTGTTCGCCCGCGACTCGATACTGCGCAGGCTCGACTGGGTGATGCTGCTCGCCGCCCTCGCGCTCTCCGTGATCGGCTCCGCGCTCGTCTACTCGGCGACCCGCAACCGCACGGAACTCGTCGGCGACGACCCGTACGCCTTCCTGATCAAGCACGTCGTGAACATCGGCATCGGGCTTGCCCTGATGACCGCCACGGTCTGGCTCGGCCACCGCAACCTGCGCACGGCCGTGCCGATCCTCTACGGCGTCTCGGTCTTCATGGTGCTGCTCGTGCTCACCCCGCTCGGCGCGACCATCAACGGCGCGCACGCCTGGATCGTGATCGCCGGGTTCTCGCTGCAGCCCTCCGAGTTCGTCAAGATCACCATCATCCTGGGCATGGCGATGCTCCTCGCGGCCCGCGTCGACGCGGGCGACAAGGACCGCCCCGACCACCGCACGGTGGTCCAGGCGCTCGGCCTCGCCACCGTCCCGATACTGATCGTCCTGCTGATGCCGGACCTCGGCTCGGTCATGGTCATGGTGATGATCGTGCTCGGCGTGCTGCTCGCCTCCGGCGCCTCCAACCGCTGGGTCTTCGGCCTGCTCGGCGCCGGCGCGCTCGGCGGCGTCGCCATATGGCAGCTCGGCGTCCTCGACGACTACCAGATCGCCCGATTCGCGGCCTTCGCCAACCCCGCCCTCGACCCGGCGGGCGTCGGCTACAACACCAACCAGGCCCGCATCGCGATCGGCTCCGGCGGCCTCACCGGCACCGGCCTCACCAAGGGCTCCCAGACCACCGGCCAGTTCGTCCCCGAACAGCAGACGGACTTCGTCTTCACGGTCGCCGGTGAGGAACTGGGCTTCGTCGGCGCGGGCGCCATCCTGCTGCTGCTCGGCGTCGTCCTCTGGCGCGCCTGCCGCATCGCCCGCGAGACGACCGAGCTGTACGGCACGGTCGTCGCCGCCGGGATCATCGCCTGGTTCGCCTTCCAGGCCTTCGAGAACATCGGCATGACGCTCGGCATCATGCCGGTCGCGGGCCTGCCCCTGCCGTTCGTGTCGTACGGAGGCACATCCATGTTCGCGGTCTGGCTGGCCGTGGGCCTCCTCCAGTCGATCAAGGTGGAAAGACCGCTGTCGGCGTAGCGGCCGGGGTCTGCCCAAGTCGGCCGATCGCGTCTAGATTCGGTTCATGGCGGACACGAAGCGCGAACGCGAGATCGAGCGGAAGTACGACGCCGACGCCGCCGGCGACCTCCCCGACCTCAGGGGGGTCGCCGGGGTGGCCGACGTCATCGACAAAGGCGTCGCCGACCTGGACGCGGTGTACTACGACACCGCCGACCAGCGCCTCGCCACGGCCTCCATCACGCTGCGCCGCCGCACCGGCGGAAACGACGCGGGCTGGCACCTGAAACTGCCCGTGCCCGAGATCGAGGGCGCCCGCGACGAGCTGCACGCCCCCCTGTCCGACGGCGTGCCGCGCGCCCTGATCGGCCTGGTCCGCTCCCGCGTCCGCGACGCCGACCTCACCCCCGTCGTCCGCCTCCGCTCCGCCCGCGACCTGCGCCACCTGGTCGACGCCGACGGCACCCTCCTCGCCGAGGTCAGCGTCGACGGCGTCCGCGCCGACCGCCTCGACGGCGCCACGGCCACCGCCTCCTGGACGGAGATCGAGGTCGAACTGGCCCCGAACGGCGACCCCCGCCTCCTGGACAAGGTGGAGAAGAGACTCCGCAAGGCGGGGGTGCGGAGGTCGACATCCAAGTCGAAGCTGGCACGGGCCCTGGCCGACACGGGGACCCCGCCGGAAGCAGCCGCCGTGCCCGAGCTGAGGCCCGACACCGCGGGCGCCCAAGTCCTCGCGTACCTCCGCGAGCAGCGCGACGCCCTGCTGGAGCTGGACCCCGCGGTCCGCCAGGACCTCCCCGACTCCGTCCACCAGATGCGGGTGGCGACCCGCCGCACCCGCAGCGCCTTCAAGACGTACGCAAAGATCCTCGACCGCACGGTCACGGACCCGATCGGCGAGGAGCTGAAGTGGCTGGCCGCCGAGCTGGGTGTGGACCGCGACCGCGAGGTCCTCACCGAACGCCTGACGGCCGCCCTGACGGACGTCCCGCGCACGCTCCTGCTCGGCCCGGTCCGCGGCAGGCTGCGCCGGTGGGCGGTGGCGGGCCGCGCGGGCTCGCGCCGCAAGACGGTCGCCGTCCTGGACAGCAAGCGCTACCTCGCGCTGCTCGACAGCCTGGACGCCCTCCTGGCCGACCCTCCGCTCCGCAAGGCCGCGGGCGCCGCCGTGGCCGAGGCCCTGCCGAAGGCGGTCCTGAAGGACTACGACCGCCTCGCGACCCGGGTCGGCCACGCGCTCGCCCTGGACCCCGGCACCGACCGGGACCTGGCGATGCACGAGGCCCGCAAGGCCGCGAAGCGCGCCCGGTACGCGGGCGAGGCGGCGACCCCGGCCCTCGGCAAGCCCGCGGCCCGCTTCGCCAAGCGGATGAAGGCCGTGCAGAAGGTGCTCGGCGACCACCAGGACTCGGTCGTGGCCCGTGGGACCCTGCGTGACCTGGCGATCCAGGCGCACGCGGCGGGGGAGAGCGCGTTCGTGTGGGGCCTGCTGTACGGCCGTGAGGAGGCGGTCGCGGCGACCCGGGAGCGGGAGCTGGTGGGCGTGTGGGAGCGCGCGTCGCGGCCGAAGGCACGGGCGGCGCTCGGCGGCTAGGGGGTCGGCCGATCGAGGTACGGGGTGGGGCCCGGGTCACGTTAGGCTTGAGGGTCACCCCTGTCAGCTCACGAAGGTCCAGCGATGTCTGTCGAGTCGGTTTTCCCGCAGCTCGAAGCCCTGCTCCCGCATGTGCAGAAGCCGATCCAGTACGTGGGCGGTGAGCTCAACTCCACGGTCAAGGAGTGGGACGCCTGCGACGTCCGCTGGGCGCTCATGTACCCGGACGCGTACGAGGTCGGTCTGCCCAATCAGGGCGTCATGATCCTTTACGAGGTCCTGAACGAGCGGGACGGCGTCCTCGCCGAGCGCACGTACAGCGTCTGGCCGGACCTCGAGGAGCTGATGCGCGAGCACAAGGTCCCGCAGTTCACCGTGGACTCGCACCGGCCCGTGGGCGCCTTCGACGTGTTCGGCCTGTCCTTCTCCACGGAGCTCGGCTACACGAACATGCTGACCGCCCTCGACCTCGCGGGCATCCCGCTGGAGTCCAAGGACCGCGGCATCGACGACCCGATCGTGCTCGCGGGCGGCCACGCCGCCTTCAACCCCGAGCCGATCGCCGAGTTCATCGACGCGGCGGTCATCGGTGACGGCGAGCAGGCCGTGCTCGACATGACGGAGATCATCCGCGCCTGGAAGGCCGAGGGCCGCCCCGGTGGCCGCGAGGAGGTCCTGTTCCGCCTCGCGAGGACCGGCGGCGTGTACATCCCGGCGTTCTACGACGTGGAGTACCTGCCGGACGGCCGCATCGGCCGCGTCGTACCGAACAGGTCCGGTGTCCCGTGGCGCGTGTCCAAGCACACGGTCATGGACCTCGACGAGTGGCCCTACCCGAAGCAGCCGCTGGTGCCGCTCGCCGAGACGGTGCACGAGCGCATGTCGGTGGAGATCTTCCGCGGCTGCACGCGCGGCTGCCGCTTCTGCCAGGCGGGCATGATCACCCGCCCGGTGCGCGAGCGCTCCATCACGGGCATCGGCGAGATGGTCGAGAAGGGGCTGAAGGCGACCGGCTTCGAGGAGGTCGGCCTGCTGTCGCTGTCCTCCGCGGACCACACGGAGATCGCGGACGTCGCCAAGGGCCTCGCCGACCGGTACGAGGAGGACAAGATCGGCCTGTCCCTCCCCTCCACCCGCGTGGACGCCTTCAACGTCGACCTGGCCAACGAGCTGACCCGCAACGGCCGCCGCTCCGGCCTCACCTTCGCCCCCGAGGGCGGCAGCGAGCGCATGCGCAAGGTCATCAACAAGATGGTCAGCGAAGAGGACCTGATCCGCACCGTCGCCACCGCCTACGGCAACGGCTGGCGCCAGGTGAAGCTGTACTTCATGTGCGGTCTGCCCACCGAGACCGACGAGGACGTCCTGCAGATCGCCGACATGGCGATGAACGTCATCCAGAAGGGCCGCGAGGTCTCCGGCTCCAACGACATCCGCTGCACGGTCTCCATCGGCGGCTTCGTGCCCAAGCCGCACACGCCCTTCCAGTGGGCCCCGCAGCTCTCCGCCGCGGAGACCGACGCCCGCCTGGAGAAGCTCCGCGACAAGATCCGCGGCGACAAGAAGTACGGCCGCTCCATCGGCTTCCGGTACCACGACGGCAAGCCCGGCATCGTCGAGGGCCTGCTCTCCCGCGGCGACCGCCGCCTCGGCGCCGTGATCCGCGCCGTCTACGAGGACGGCGGCCGCTTCGACGGCTGGCGCGAGCACTTCAGCTACGAACGCTGGATGCGGTGTGCCGACAAGACGCTGCCCGAGGTCGGTCTCGACGTCGACTGGTACACCACCCGTGAGCGCACCTACGAAGAGGTGCTGCCCTGGGACCACCTGGACTCCGGCCTCGACAAGGACTGGCTCTGGGAGGACTGGCAGGACGCGCTCGACGAGACCGAGGTCGACGACTGCCGCTGGACCCCGTGCTTCGACTGCGGGGTGTGCCCCGCCATGCAGACGGAGATCCAAGTGGGGCCGACGGGCAAGAAGTTGCTGCCGCTGTCGGTGAAGACGCCCGCCACGAAGTGAGACCCCCCGGCGCCGTGGGCGCGGCGCGGGATGCTGGCTAAAGTCATCTCATAACCGCTGGTTGGAGGGCCGATCGGCGGTTGTGGGAGAGGTCGGCGTCCTGGGGAGGGCCTGCACGCATGAGTCGTCGCTCGAGTGGTCTTGTCGGTGTCTGGGCCGAGGTCCAGCGGCAGCAGCAACGCCAGCTGGAGGCCGAGGCCCGCAGCCGCCGGGAGCAGGAGCGGCGGGCCCGTGCCGAACAGCGCCGGATGGAGCGGGACTACCGCGAGTACCGCCAGGCGGAGGCCCGCCGCCGGACCCAGGAACTCGACGCGCGCGTGGCGGCCCTGCAGGGGCTGTTAGCGGCCGGCTGCCGCGCCCCCGCCTTCCGGGCGGCGGCCCTGACGCGGGCCGAGGACGTGCAGCCGTTCTCGGCCGGACAGCTCGGGGTGCCGGTGGCCATGCCGGACCCGAACCTCTATCAGGCGCACGGCGGTTGGACGCCGGGCCGCCGCGCCCAGGCGCAGGCGCAGGCGCGTGCCCGCTTCGAGTACGACTGGAACGCGGCGCAGGCCGCCGAGACCCGGCGGCAGCAGCAACTGGCGGACCTGCGGCGCCAGTACGACGCCTGGGTGACCGGCCACCTCGCGGAGGTGCGCCGCCACAACGCGGGCATCGCCGAGGTCGTCGCGGGCGTCAGGAGCGGCGACGCGGAGGCCGTCGTCGAGTACTTCACCGCCGCCCTGTACGCCTCGACGGCCTGGCCCGAGGGCTTCCCGCGGCAGGTCGCCGCGGCCTACGACCCGGCGTCGCGCCAGCTGGTGCTCGACTGGGAACTCCCGGGCCACGACGTCGTTCCCGAGGCGAAGTCGGTGCGCTACGTGGTCAGCGCCGACGAGGACAAGGAAGCGGCGCGCCCGGTGACCCAGCGCCGGGCGCTCTACCGCGGCGTCGTCGCCCAGTGCGTGCTCCTCGTCCTGCACGACCTGTTCGCGGCGGACGAGCACGGCGCCCTCGCATCCGTGGCGCTGAACGGGTTCGTCGACGACCACGATCCGGCGACGGGAGTACGGACGCACATCGTCCTGGCCTCGGTCATGGCCGAGCGCGCCACCTTCGCCGACCTCCGCCTGGAGCAGGTGGACCCGGTCAGCTGTCTGACCGAGGGCCTCAGGGGCCAGTTGGCGGCGCGGCCCGACCAGCTCTCGCCGGTGCGGCCCGTGCGCAGACCGGACGACGTGGGCCAGCACATCGCGAGCCACGGCGGCGCGGGCGAGGAGCCGGATCTGCGGGAGATGGACCCGATCGTGTTCGAGTCCCTGGTCGCCGAGCTGTTCCGGGCCATGGGCATGCAGGCGGTGATGACGCAGCGCTCGAACGACGGCGGCGTGGACGTCGACGCCCTCGACCCCACCCCGATCCGCGGCGGCAAGATCGTCGTCCAGGTGAAGCGCTACCGCAACACCGTCCCGCCGACGGCCGTCCGCGATCTGTACGGCACCGTGCAGGACCGCGGCGCCAACAAGGGCGTCCTCGTCACCACGTCGGGCTTCGGCCCCGGCTCGTACACCTTCGCCAACGGCAAGCCCCTTGAGCTGATATCGGGTCCCGAACTGGTCGACCTGCTGCACCGCCACGGACTCTCCGGCCGCCTCGGCGAGCGCGCGCCCGCGACCCCCGCGCCGCCCCCGGCGCCCGCGCCCCGGCGGGACGACGTCGGCGACTACAACGTCCTCGGCATGTCCTGGTCCGGCACGGTCGCCGTGGACGTCTGCGCCCTCGTCTGCGCGGGCAACCGCGTCCTGAGCGACGACCACTTCGTGTTCTTCAACAACGAGCGGACCCCGGACGGTTCGGTGCGCGCGGAGCCCGCGAGCCCGCCGGACAAGGCCGCGGTGCGCGTCGCCTTCGAGTCGCTGCCCGCCGCCGCCGACCGGCTCGCCCTCGTCGCCGCCGTCGACCCCGAGGCCAACCCGCACGCGGATCTGTCGGGCTTCACCGACGCCCGCATCCGGCTCCTCGACCCCTCCCTGACCGAGCTCGGCACGCTCGACGTCTCCGAGGGCAGGGCGGGAGAGACCGCCCTGGTCCTCGGCTCGTTCCGGCGCAGGGCGGGCGGCGACTGGGACTTCGTGCTCGGCGGCAAGGGTTACACCGGCGGCCTGGAGCAGCTCCTGCCGGACTACGGCATCGCCGTCGAGTAGGCCGAGCGGGCCGCGTGGGCCGAGTGTGAGGCGGTTGCCGAAATCGGGAGCCGGGACGGCCCCGCGCGCGTCTAGCACCACATGGACCTGGAGAAACGGCCCGCGACACCTCCGGTGGAGCAGGCCGCGCAGCACCCGGCGGCCCCCGCGCCGCAGCCCGCACCGAGACAGGCCCCCGCGCAGGCGGAGGGCTGTCTCGTGGTCGCCGTCCGGCTGCCGGTGCGGATCGTCGCCCTGGTGGTCGTGCTGCCGGTGCGCCTGGTCTGGGACGCGCTCGTGGTGGCCGGGCGCTTCCTGCTCGACACCGCGCTGCGGCCCGCAGGCCGCGCGCTGGCCTGGCTGGGGCGCACCCTCGTGCTGCGGCCCCTCGGCGCGCTGTGGACGTACGTCCTCGCCCCGGTGGGCCGGGGGCTCGCGGCGGCCGGTCTGTTCCTCGGCAAGTGTCTGTTCGTCTGGCCCTGGGTGGGTCTGTGGCGGTATGTGGTCGTACCGGTCGGCCTCGGTCTCGGCCGGCTCCTGCACGTGCTGCTCGTCGTGCCCGCGGTCTGGCTGTACCGGTACGTCCTGACGCCCGTGGGGCGCGCGCTCGCCTGGGCCGCGCGGGGGGTCGGCGCGGGGGCCTCGGCGGTCGGGCGCGGTGTGCGGTGGCTGCTGCGGATGCTGTTCGTGGTGCCCGCCGTATGGACGTACACCCGTGTGCTCACGCCGATCGGGCACGCCGTCGCCTGGGCGGCGCTCGGTGTCGCCGCCGGGTTCCTGTGGCTGCTCCGGGGCATCGGGCTCGTCCTCTGGACGCTGCTGCGGTGGATCTTCGTGGTGCCCGCCGTGGCGGTGTGGCGGTGGGTGCTCGCGCCGATCGGGCGAGGTGTCGCTGTCGTGGGGCGCGAGATCGGGGACGCGCTCGGGCACGCGTGGCGGGTCGCCGGGCATCTGTCGCGGGCCGTGTGGCGGTTCTTCGGGCAGCTCCTTCGGTGGATCTTCGTGAGCCCCGCGCGCTGGCTGTACCGGACCGTCCTCACCCCGGCCGGGCACGCCGTCCGCGATCTGGTGTGGCGGCCCGGCGCCGCGGCGGCGCGGGCGGTGGGGCGCGCGACGAGGCAGGCGCTGGGATCCGTCCGTGACAGCGTGCGCGCGGCCCGCGCCGACGTCCGGCGGCTGCTCTTCGGCCCGCCGCGCGAGAAGGTGCCCGTCACACGGGGCCACGAGGCCGACGGAAACCTGCGGCCGTGAAGCGCGTATTCTGAGGCGAGGGTCCGGCGTGAAATGTTCTTGCGGCCGCAGGGACGATCCGGACCACGACACACGGCAAGCGCCAGCCCGGACGCACTCCCCACCGAAGCGGGGACGGCGGCACGGGCCGCGTACACGAGGAGAAGTTCCCCTGGGCAAGCGACAGCCCGAAGGCCCGCCGCCCGCACCCGCGGTGCAGCGCATCCGACTGCGCTACACCAAGCGCGGCCGCCTCCGGTTCACCAGCCACCGTGACTTCCAGCGCGCCTTCGAGCGGGCGCTGCGCCGCGCCGAGGTGCCCATGGCGTACTCGGCGGGCTTCACCCCGCACCCGAAGGTGTCGTACGCCAATGCCGCACCCACCGGCACGGGCAGCGAGGCCGAGTATCTGGAGATCGCCCTCACCGAGCCCCGCGACCCGCGCACCCTGTGGGCGCTGCTCGACGAGTCACTGCCCGAAGGCCTCGACATCACCGACGCCGTCGAGGCCCGCACCTCGGGTCTCGCCGACCGGCTCACCGCCTCCGTGTGGGAGCTGCGTCTGGACGGCGTGGAGCCCGAGGCGGCCGACCGTGCCGCCGCCGCCTTCCGCGCCGCCGAGACCGTCGAGGTCCAGCGCCGCACGAAGAACGGCATGCGGACCTTCGACGCCCGCGCGGCCGTCGTCAGCCTCGACACGCTCGGCCCGGAGGCACTCGCCTCCCGCGCCGATAGGCCGACCGACAAGCCCTGTGCGATACTGCGGCTGGTTGTGCGGCACGTGACACCTGCCGTCCGACCCGACGACGTCCTGTCCGGTCTCCGAGCTGTGGCCGACCTGGCGCCGCCGGTCCCCGCAGCGGTGACCAGGCTGGCGCAGGGGCTTTTCGATGAAGAGACCGGCACGGTGACCGACCCGCTCGCGCCCGACCGCGAGGCAGACATGGCCGCCCCGGCCGATCGTCCCGATCGTTCAGGGGACGCCGCACCTGCCGCCGCGACGGCGCCGGAGTAGGGACGGCCCCGCGCAGGGGCGTTCGCCGAGAACACCGCAGCGCCGCCCTCGTACTCGGGAGCCACCTGGGTCGGGCGGCGCACTGACCAGAAGACTTTCGCCAGGCCGTCCGCACCAAGGGGCGTACGGAACCGGCGAGACAAGACACAGAGAGCTCCCGTGCGGCGCCCACGCCCCCCGGATGGCGGCCCCGCGCAGCAAGCGAGAGCCGCGGACATGTCCGGTACAGGCGCGGCGCCCGGGAGCGTGACGGGAGAACCGCCCGCATGCTTGAGCCGAACGACCCCACTGAGGGTTCGAACAACAACAGCACACCCAGCGACACCCTGCCCCCGCGCCGCCGGCGCCGGGCCGCGTCGCGTCCCGCGGGACCGCCCGCGGGCACCACCACGGACGCCGGGCCGGCCATACCGGCCACCCCCGCCACCGCCGTGGACACCGCTCCGGCCGCCGCGACCGACGTCGACGAAGAGGCCGAGGCCCTGGAGACGGACGAGCAGGCCCAGCCCGCGGAGAGCGCGGAGAACACCGAGGCCGCCGCGCCCGCCGCCGAGGCCACCGCGCCTGCCGCCGCCGAGGAGTCGGCTGTGGCAGAGGCCGCGCCCGCTCGCACGCGGCGTCGCGCCACCCGCCGCGCCTCCGCGCCCGCCGGTGCCCCGCAGTCCGCCGCGTCGGCCGACGCCACGACCGAGGCCGCCGCGCCCGCCGCCGAGGCCACCGCGCCTGCCGCCGCCGAGGAGTCGGCCGTGGCAGAGGCCGCGCCCGCTCGCACGCGGCGCCGTGCCACCCGCCGCGCCTCCGCGCCCGCCGGTGCCCCGCAGACGGCCGAGGCGGAGCAGCCGTCAGCCGTCACCGAGAGCCCGGCCGCGCCCGCCGCCGAGTCCTCCGAGGCCGCCGCGCCCGAGGCCGACGCCGCGCCGCGCCGCACCCGTCGCCGGGCCACCCGCAGCGTGTCCGCGCCCACCGCCGACGCGCAGGCCGCCCCGGCCGCAGAGTCCGCCCCGGCCACAGAGTCCGCCACCACCACGGAGGCCGTCGCGTCCACCGAGACCGCCGAGTCCTCCGAGGCCGCCGCGCCCGAGGCCGACGCCGCGCCGCGCCGCACCCGTCGCCGGGCCACCCGCAGCGTGTCCGCGCCCACCGCCGACGCGCAGGCCGCCCCGGCCGCAGAGTCCGCCACCACCACGGAGGCCGTCGCGTCCACCGAGACCGCCGAAGCCGCAGCGCCGAAGGCCGCCGAGGTCGCCGAGACTCCGGCCGCCGAGGACGCCGCGCCGCGCCGTGGCCGCCGCCGTGCCACCCGCGCCGCCGCGTCCGCCGCTGAGGCGCAGCCCGCCGAGGCCCCGGCCGAGGCGCCGGAGCAGGCCGACGCCCCGCGCGGCCGTGCCGCCCGCGAGGCCGAGGCCGCCGAGCAGGCCGAAGCGGACGCCCCGCGCGGTCGTACCCGCCGCCGTGCCACCCGCAAGGCCGCCGCCGGATTCACCTCGCCGGCCGCCGCGAGCGCGCGTTCCGACGACGACAGCGAGCGCCGCCCGGCGCGGCCCGCCGTGGCCGTGTTCCAGGCGCCCGTGTTCGCCGAGCCGATGTTCCAGACCCCGGAGCGCGCCGCCGCCGCTGCCGCCGCCGAGGCGGCCGAGCAGACCGCCGAGCCCGAGCCCGAGCCCGCGCCCGTCGCCGAGGAGGAGACGGGCCCGCGCCGCCGTCGCCGCCGCCGCGCCGCGGACGAGCAGCCCGCCGCCGCGCCGGTCGCCGCGGAGCCCGAGCAGACCGTCGAGGCCGAGCCCGCCGAGGCGGAGACCGACGTCGACACCGAAGGCGCCGACGAGGCCGCCGACGGCGAGGACGCCGGTGAGCGCCACGGCCGGCGCCGCCGCCGCGGTGGCCGTCGCCGCCGTCGTGGCGAGTCCGCCGACGCCGACGGCGCCGAGCAGTCGGACGACGCCGCCGAGCGGTCCGACGAGGCCGCCGCCGACTCGTCCGACGCCGACGAGGCCGCGGCCGACGGCGCCGACGAGGACACCGACGACGCCGAGGCCGCCGGTGGCTCCGGCTCCAGCAGCAGCCGTCGCCGCCGTCGCCGGCGCCGCCGCGCCGGTGACTCCGCCGAGACCGAGCCGGGCGACGGCGACCCGGAGCGCACGGTCGTCAAGGTCCGCGAGCCCCGCAAGAAGGGCGACGACTCGCCCTCGGATGAGGTGCAGTCCATCAAGGGCTCGACCCGTCTCGAGGCCAAGAAGCAGCGCCGCCGCGAGGGCCGCGAGCAGGGCCGCCGCCGGGTGCCGATCATCACCGAGGCCGAGTTCCTGGCCCGCCGTGAGGCGGTCAACCGGGAGATGATCGTCCGTCAGAACGGTGACCGCACCCAGATCGGCGTCCTCGAGGACAACATCCTCGTCGAGCACTACGTCAACAAGGAGCAGTCGACCTCGTACGTCGGCAACGTCTACCTGGGCAAGGTCCAGAACGTGCTCCCCTCGATGGAGGCCGCCTTCATCGACATCGGCAAGGGCCGCAACGCCGTCCTGTACGCCGGTGAGGTCAACTTCGAGGCGCTCGGCATGGCCAACGGGCCGCGCCGCATCGAGTCCGCCCTGAAGTCGGGCCAGTCCGTGCTCGTGCAGGTCACCAAGGACCCGATCGGCCACAAGGGCGCCCGCCTGACCAGCCAGGTCTCGCTGCCCGGCCGCTACCTGGTCTACGTGCCCGAAGGCTCCATGACGGGCATCAGCCGCAAGCTGCCCGACACCGAGCGCGCGCGTCTGAAGACCATCCTCAAGAAGATCGTCCCCGAGGACGCGGGCGTCATCGTGCGCACCGCCGCCGAGGGCGCGAGCGAGGACGAGCTGCGCCGTGACGTGGAGCGGCTGCAGGCGCAGTGGGAGGACATCCTCAAGAAGTCGAAGATGACCACCACCAGCTCGCCGAGCCTGCTCTACGGCGAGCCGGACATGACCGTCCGCGTGGTCCGCGACATCTTCAACGAGGACTTCTCGAAGGTCATCATCAGCGGCGACGAGGCCTGGGAGACCATCCACGGCTACGTCTCGCACGTCGCGCCCGACCTGGCGGACCGCCTCCAGCGGTGGACGTCGGAGGTCGACGTCTTCGCGACGTACCGGATCGACGAGCAGCTCGCCAAGGCGCTCGACCGCAAGGTGTGGCTGCCCTCGGGCGGCTCCCTCGTGATCGACAAGACCGAGGCCATGGTCGTGATCGACGTCAACACCGGCAAGTTCACCGGTCAGGGCGGCAACCTCGAAGAGACCGTGACGAGGAACAACATCGAGGCGGCCGAGGAGATCGTGCGCCAGCTGCGGCTGCGCGACCTCGGCGGCATCGTCGTCATCGACTTCATCGACATGGTCCTGGAGTCCAACCGGGACCTGGTCCTGCGCCGGATGCTGGAGTGCCTGGGCCGGGACCGGACCAAGCACCAGGTCGCCGAGGTCACCTCGCTGGGTCTCGTGCAGATGACCCGCAAGCGCGTCGGTCAGGGGCTCCTGGAGTCCTTCTCCGAGACCTGTGTGCACTGCAACGGCCGCGGCCTCATCGTGCACATGGACCAGGCGACGACCGCCGGTGGCGGCGGCAAGCGCAAGAAGCGCGGCCGTGGCGGCGCCGAGCAGGGCGCGGGCCACGACCACACGCACGAGGCCGCGGAGTCGGGTGCCGAGGCCGTCGAGACGGCGGCCGAGGTCGCCGCCGAGATCGCCGAGCCCCTGGCGCTGCCCGAGCCCGCGTTCGTGCCCGACGAGGAGCTGTACAGCAGCCCGGCCGAGGCCGAGGCCGCCGCTTCCCGTGGCCGTTCGCGGCGTCGGGCCACGCGGCGGGCGTCGGCTCCGGCGGGCGCGCCGAAGGCGGAGACGGCCGAGGCCGAGGCGCCGGAGAGCGTGGAGCGGGCCGAGCAGCCCGAGCCCGTCGAGAAGGCCGAGAAGCCGGAGAAGGCCGAGAAGCCGGAGAGGGCCGAGAAGAGCGGGCGTGCGGCCAAGGCCGCGCGTGCCGAGAAGAAGGCCAAGTCGCGGGCGGGCAAGGCCAAGGCGGAGCCGGTCGAGGAGGCCGCCGAGGTGCCCGCGGTGGAGGTCCCGGTCGAGGAGGCCCCGGCGGCCGCTCCGGTCGCCGAGCCCGTCGAGGCCCCCGCGGTGGAGGTCCCGGTCGAGGACGACGCGGCTCCCAAGGGGCGTACGCGGCGTCGGGCGACCCGCAAGGCGACGGCTCCGGCCGGTTCGCCGAAGGCGGCCGCCGACGGCGCTGAGGTGATCATCGCGGAGGCCGCCAAGCCCGAGCCGGTCGCCGAGGCCCCGGCCACCGAGCCGGTCGCCGCGGCCGAGCCGGTCGCGGGGGCGGCCCCGGAGCCCCCGGCGCGCCCGCGTCGCCGTGCCGTGCGCAAGGCCACCGCGCCGACCGCGTCCGAGGAGGCGGCCGTCCTGGTCGTCCCCGCGGCGGACAAGCCGGCCGAGGCGGCCGCGGACCAGGCGCCCGAGGCGCCCGCCGCCGACGCCGAGGAAGCCGCTCCGGCCGCCAAGAAGGCGGCGCGCAAGACGGCCAAGAAGGCCACCGCCAAGAAGGCCGCGACGAAGAAGACCGCGGCCAAGAAGACGACGGCGAAGAAGACGGCCGCCAAGAAGACGACGGCCAAGAAGGCGGCGAAGACCACCAAGAAGGCCGCGGCCGCCGAGCAGTCGGGCACCGCGGTCGCCGCCCCGGCCGACGCGGGCTGAGGCCGGTGCGGGGCGTCCGGTCGCGAACGTGACCGGACGCCCCGGCTGACCTTCGCGGGAAGTCACCGCAGCAACGGTGCCCCCGGCACGGCGAGTTCGCCGTGCCGGGGGCACCGGCATGTCCGGGGCCGTGCCGGGCGACGCCGCGGCTTCGGTGCGCATGATGCCGGTCCGGCGCGCTCAATGTGCTGTTTTCGCCCTCCACTTGGACCGTCGAGGGTTTACCTGTAAGACTCATACGGTTTGTTGTCGTGAAGAGTTGAAGAGTCGACCGTGAGGGCAGGGCACCGGCGTGCCGTGGGGAGACCGCGCGCCGGAGTCAGGGGAGGGATGCACCATGGCGCAGCTGCGCCTCAGAGGCACGGGACGCCACCGCGCCGTGAAACAGGTCAAGGGCGGACGGCAGGCGGCGGCACTCGCCACGGTGCTCTCGGCGGCGAGCCTGCAGGCGACGGGCATCGCCGGGGCCGCCCCCGCCGAAGGACCCACCGGTACGACACCCACCTGGACCGAGGGTCCCGTCTTCAACGACCCGCTCGGCACGGAAGAGGCGCAGCACGCGATCCGCACCCGCCTGATCCAGCTCACCGACGCGGCCGTGCCCGGCTCGACCATCAAGGTCGCCGTCTACCACGTGTGGGAGGCCCCGATCGTCGACGCGCTCCTGAAAGCCCGCGAGCGCGGCGTCCACGTACAGATCCTGCTCGACTCGACGAGCCGTACGGACCGCCCGGGCAACCCCTCGTACCCCAGACTCGCGTCGTCGCTCGGCACCGACCGGACCCAGAAGTCCTTCGTCTCGCTGTGCCCGGCGGACAAGTCCTGCCTGGGCGACCCGCGCCACGGCAAGTCGATCATGCACAACAAGTTCTGGCTGTTCTCCGAGGTCAAGGGCGCCCGTGACGTCGTCGTGCAGACCACGTCGAACTCCACGCCGTCGGCGCACACCAAGTTCTTCAACGACGCGCTGCTGCTCCCCGACAACCCGACGATGTACGACGCGTTCGCCGACTACTTCGACGACATGGTCCGCAAGGACTGGCGGCACTGGGACTACCGCACGGTCAGCAACGGCCTCTACAAGGCGTACTTCTTCCCGCGCGAGGGCACGGTCAACGAGACCGACACCATGTACTCGGTCCTCAACAACGTCGCGTGCACCTACAAGGACGCGAACGGCGTGAAGCGGCAGACCAAGGTCCGTGCCTCCATCTTCAAGATCACACGCAAGCAGATCGCCGAGAAGCTGGTCTCCCTGAAGAAGGCGGGCTGCGCGGTGGACCTGGTGTACGCCGAGACGGACAGCGCCAAGAGCCAGGGCGGCACCCCCGGCACCTGGGAGGCCCTGCACAGGCCCGGCGGCCCCTCGCTGCGTTGCTACAACGACGACCGGGACCCGCTCGTGCCCGGCCGGAAGCTGACCACGCCGTACATCATCCACAGCAAGTACGTCCTCATCGACGGCGTGTACGACGGCAAGCGGAACAAGGTCTCCTTCACCGGCTCGCAGAACTACACGGCGCCCGCGCTGCGCGAGAACGACGAGGTGATCGTGAAGGTCGACGACGACTCGGTGCACGACACCTACCGCAGGCACTTCGACCGGGTGAAGAAGGTGGCCTGGCCGGGGACCAGCGACAAGACGGATCTGTGCCGGGGCGTGAAGCCGCTGCCGCCGGACGGCGAGAAGCCGACCCGGTAGGGCGGCGGGGGCCGGTTTGACCCGTCCGGGCGAGCCCCGTAACCTTGACCGTCGGCGTGTTCCTATGCACGCCCAACCCCTGTAAACCTCATTCCTCCCGGACGTCACACGGAATTCCGCGTGACATCGGGGAGAGGCCGCTCGCGCCATCGGCGCGGGGCGGCTGGACTGCGGGGGTCCCGTTCCGAGCGAGAGAGAGATCCGCGTGTACGCCATCGTGCGCAGCGGTGGTCGCCAGCACAAGGTTGCTGTCGACGACATCGTTGAGGTTGACAAGATTTCCACTGCCAAGGTTGGCGACACGGTCGAGCTCTCGACCCTGCTCGTTGTCGACGGCGACGCCGTGACCAGCGACCCGTGGGTCCTGGCCGGCATCAAGGTCACCGCCGAGGTCGTGGACCACCACAAGGGTGCCAAGATCGACATCCTTCGGTACAAGAACAAGACCGGCTACCGCCGTCGTCAGGGTCACCGTCAGCAGTACACGGCGATCAAGATCACCGGCATCCCCACGGCTGCGAAGTAAGGGACTGAGACAAGATGGCACACAAGAAGGGCGCATCGTCCACCCGGAACGGGCGCGATTCCAATGCTCAGCGGCTCGGCGTGAAGCGCTTCGGCGGTCAGACCGTCAACGCCGGTGAGATCCTGGTCCGCCAGCGCGGCACCCACTTCCACCCGGGCACGGGCGTCGGCCGCGGCAAGGACGACACCCTGTTCGCGCTGGACGCCGGTGCGGTGGAGTTCGGTACCCACCGCGGCCGCAAGGTCGTGAACATCGTTCCGGTCGCCTGATCACTCAGGCTCCGTAGAACAAGTTCTTCGCTGAGGGCGGACCTCGACTTCTCGTGCTCCTGAGAGTGCGGGAAGCGGGTCCGCCCTTCGCGTGTTAGACGTAAGACATCCCCGTACTCCCCCACCTTCGGCCGGGGGACCCCCAGGAGGCACTGAACCATGACCACCTTCGTGGACCGCGTCGAGCTGCATGTCGCCGCGGGTAGCGGAGGCCACGGCTGTGCCTCCGTCCACCGTGAGAAGTTCAAGCCGCTCGGCGGCCCCGACGGCGGCAACGGCGGCCGGGGCGGCGACGTCATCCTGGTCGTCGACCAGTCCGTGACCACGCTGCTCGACTACCACCACAGCCCGCACCGCAAGGCCACCAACGGCAAGCCCGGCGAGGGCGGCAACCGCTCCGGCAAGGACGGCCAGGACCTGGTCCTGCCCGTGCCCGACGGCACCGTCGTCCTCGACAAGCAGGGCAACGTCCTCGCGGACCTCGTCGGCCACGGCACCACGTACGTCGCCGCGCAGGGCGGCCGCGGCGGGCTCGGCAACGCGGCGCTCGCCTCCGCCCGCCGCAAGGCGCCCGGCTTCGCCCTGCTCGGCGAGCCCGGTACGGGCGGCGACGTCGTCCTGGAGCTCAAGACCGTCGCCGACGTCGCGCTCGTCGGCTACCCGAGCGCGGGCAAGTCCTCGCTGATCTCGGTGCTCAGCGCCGCCAAGCCGAAGATCGCGGACTACCCGTTCACGACGCTCGTGCCCAACCTCGGCGTCGTCACCGCGGGCTCCACCGTCTACACCATCGCCGACGTGCCCGGCCTCATCCCCGGCGCCAGCCAGGGCCGCGGCCTCGGCCTTGAGTTCCTGCGCCACGTGGAGCGCTGCTCCGTGCTCGTGCACGTCCTGGACACCGCCACCCTGGAGTCCGACCGCGACCCCGTCTCCGACCTCGACGTGATCGAGGCGGAGCTGCGGGAGTACGGCGCGGGCCTGGAGAACCGGCCGCGCCTCGTGGTCCTCAACAAGGTCGACATCCCCGACGGCCAGGACCTGGCCGACCTGGTGCGGCCCGACCTGGAGGAGCGCGGCTACCGCGTCTTCGAGGTGTCCGCCGTCGCCCACAAGGGCCTCAAGGAGCTGTCCTTCGCGCTCGCCGAGCTCGTCGCCGAGGCGCGGGCCGCGAAGCCCAAGGAGGAGGCCACGCGCATCGTCATCCGGCCCAAGGCCGTCGACGACGCCGGCTTCACCGTCACCCGCGAGGAGGACGAGGGCGAGGCCGTGTTCCGCGTGCGCGGCGAGAAGCCGGAGCGCTGGGTGCGCCAGACCGACTTCAACAACGACGAGGCCGTCGGCTACCTCGCGGACCGGCTCAACCGCCTCGGCGTCGAGGACGAGCTGATGAAGGCCGGTGCCCGCGCGGGCGACGGCGTGGCCATCGGCCCCGAGGACAACGCGGTCGTCTTCGACTGGGAGCCCTCGGTGTCCGCGGGCGCGGAGATGCTCGGACGGCGCGGCGAGGACCACCGCTTCGAGGCGCCCCGCCCGGCCGCGCAGCGCCGCAGGGACCGGGACGCGGAGCGGGACGAGGCGGAGCGGGCGTACGACGACTTCGACCCGTTCTAGGCCGTGGGCCCTGGGCGGGCGGCAGCCCTCGCCCCCTGCGGGGGCTTCTCCCACCCGCCCGCTCGTGACGGTCGGACCCGGCTCACCGCCGGGGGCCGTGCGGGGCGGCGGTAGTCCGTCGGCTGGCCGTCGGAGAGCACCCGCCCGTGACGGTCGGACCCGCCTCACCGCCAGGGGCCGTGTCGGAGCCCCGTAGCCGTCGGCTCGCCGTCAGGGGACACGGCGAAGGGCCCCGGAGCGAATCATCGCTCCGGGGCCCTTCGCTATCAGCCGAGGTCGGACTTCGGTGGGGCCTGCGGTTGCCGCCCGGCCGAGGCCCCCGGCCCGACTACGCCGACTCCAGCTCCTCCGTCGGGTCCGCGTCCATCGCGGCCTCCGCGGCGTCCACCGTCTCCGTGGACTCCTCCCGCTGGGCGGGGATCTCCGCGTCCTGGCGAGCCGCCGCACGGGCGCGGCGGGCGTCGGACTTGGCGGACAGGGCCAGGACCGCCGCGTTGAAGCGGACGATGGAGGGCGGGTCGGACGGGCCGAGGAGGTGCTCCTTCAGCTCGGCGCGGGCCTCCACGAACGCGTCCTTCTCCGGATTGCGCACGGCCTCCAGGAGGGCGGGCACGCCGTCCGCATCGGGCGTGAGGACCGTAGCGGCGCGCACCGTCGGGAAGCCGGAGCGGAAGTCCGCCTCGCTCATCCCGGAGGTGTTGGCCACCGCGTACGGCTTCTCGCTGCTCAGCCAGTCCGAGACGACCGAGGAGACATCGCTGATCAGCAGGTCGGCCTGGTTGAAGCAGGAGAAGATCGCCGGGCGGGACTCGGTGACGATCTGGTGCTCCCACTCGGGCAGCGAGGCCCAGTACGCCGACTCCCACGCCGCGGTCGCCTCGGCGATCGCGGCCCGGCTGTCGCCGTCGGGCGCGCCCTGGAGCATCATCCGCTCCTGCTCGTCCACGCTCTTGCGGAACTTCTTGGCGGTGAGCAGGTTCAACGCGTCCGCGCGGGCGAGGAGTTCGGCCGCGGCCTCGGGGCCGGGGCGGGGGCCGGAGCGCTTCGCGGCGGCCTCGCGGATCATGGCCTTGATGCGCTCGTTGGCGGCGCCCGCGGCGGGGTTCTGCGAGCCGGTCATCGGGTGCGGCTTGTAGATGAGGCGCACGGCCGGGTCGGCGAGCAGCTGCCGGACGATGTTCTCGCCCGCGAGCACGACCGAGGTGTTGCCGGGGTTGCCGTCCCAGCCCTCCCAGGTCGGGGCGTAGAGCACGGTCGTGTACGCGCCCGTGGGCGGGCCCGCGTACGGCCGGATCGGCGAGAGCTGGGGGCGGCCGACCTCGACCACGTCCTTGTCCTCGACGCCGATGTCGGCGAGCTGGTAGCGGTCGCGGGCGGCGGGGCCGGCGACCCACACCTCGTCGTAGGCCTTCGCGTACGGGTTGCAGGACGACAGCTTGTCGCTCTCGCCGTGGTTGATGAAGGCGTGCTTGAGCGAGGGGATGCGCAGGACCTGCGAGGTCTTCGCGGCGTTCGCCGGGTGCAGCATCATCTTCAGCGTCGACGTCTCCAGGGAGAACATCGTGGCGACCTTCGGGAAGCAGATGATCGGCACGTCCGTGGAGTCGATCTTCTGCACCATGAAGCGCTCGCGCAGCACGATCAGCGGCTTGCCGTCGAGCTGGGAGAGCGTGGAGAGCCACATGTTCGCCTGGTACGCGGACGTGGTGCCGCCGGAGAAGTACATGGCGACCGTCGGCCGGTACTCGGCCAGCCACTGGTCGAGCCACTCCATGACGGCCTGGTCGCCCTTCGCCCGCTTCTTCGGCAGCATCCAGGTCGCCAGGTACGCGGCGCCGCCGCCCATCAGGACGAGGGAGACGCCGAGTCCGATGCCGCCCCAGTACGCGTCGGCGGTGGCCGCGGTGAGCAGCAGGCCGACCGTGGCGGGCACCGAGAACGTGAGCAGGCGGCGCGCCTGCTGGCGGGCCAGGATGCGCGGCGGGGCGGCGCTCAGGTGCAGCGCGGAGGC
Source organism: Streptomyces flavofungini (assembly GCF_030388665.1). Lineage (NCBI taxonomy): Bacteria > Bacillati > Actinomycetota > Actinomycetes > Kitasatosporales > Streptomycetaceae > Streptomyces > Streptomyces flavofungini. Next base: position 6,225,027 of record NZ_CP128846.1, read on the forward strand.
GTCGATGTTGCGCGTGACGATCGGCAGCGTACGGGCGCGGCGGACCATGATGGCGACGGCCTGGCAGAAGAAGTGCAGAGCGTAGAACGCGAGCAGCGCCACGGTCAGCGGCGACTGCTCGGCCAGCGGCTCGATGCCGTCGATGCGCAGCAGGCCGACGAGGACCAGCATGTCGCGCAGGAGCTGCCGGACGGTGACATCGAAGCGGATCTTGCCCAGGAGGGAGAGCAGACCGGGCTGCTTGTACTGCAGATAGATGTCGAGCGCGAGGTTCGCGGCCGCCGCGGCGACGAACACCGGGACGTACGGGACGAGCGCGGAAACGAGCTGTGCCGTGAAGAGCGCGATCATCGACAGCAGGGCGGTGAGCTGTTCGACGCGGCGGCGGGGGGCGAGTCCGGCGGAGGGCACGGGCTTGGGCTCCTGGCGGGGGGCGTTTCGGACGGGGGGCATTGCGGGGGGTGTGCGGGGTGGTGCGGGGCCCGGCTGCGCGGACCGACCCATCCGGATAAGTGGTCGACACTCATCCGGATTAGTGGAAGACCCCTGACCGTATGACGCTCGGTGCCTCCGGAGCAATCTTCCGTGACGCTAATCACCGTATAAAGGGGCAAAGGTAATGGAACTCGGAGGCCGAAATTCGGCCTCTTGACGACTTAGGGCCCGTCGGGCAGGACCAAGGGCCTCCCGCGGTGCCCGGGGGCTCCGGTACCGGCCCGCCGCTCGCCCGTCCGGCCGTGCCCGTCCGGTCGGCGAAACGCGCGGGCGCTGCCGCCGCGTCCTCACGTACATTGCTGGTCCACAGCACATGGGGACCATTGGGGAAGTACGTGACAAGGGCCGTGACAGGGGCAAAGGGACGGACGGACGTCGCGGGGGCCCACCGGGTCGTCGTGAAGGTGGGCTCTTCGTCCCTGACCACCGCGTCGGGCGGGCTCGACGCGGACCGCGTGGACGCGCTCGTCGACGTACTCGCGAAGAGCAGGATCGTGGGGGCGGACCGAAGGTCCTCGGTTGCGGGCGGTGGCGGGAGACGGGCGGGCGGGGGAGAGCGCGAGATCGTGCTCGTCTCCTCCGGCGCGATCGCCGCCGGGCTCGCCCCCCTCGGACTGCGCCGCCGTCCCAAGGACCTGGCCCGCCAGCAGGCCGCCGCCAGCGTCGGCCAGGGCCTCCTCGTCGCCCGCTACACCGCGTCCTTCGCGCGCTACGGCGTCCGCGTCGGCCAGGTCCTGCTCACCACCGACGACACCAGCCGCCGCGCTCACCACCGCAACGCCTCGCGCACCCTCGACAAGCTCCTCGCCATGGGCGCCCTGCCCGTCGTCAACGAGAACGACACGGTCGCCACCGACGAGATCCGCTTCGGCGACAACGACCGCCTCGCCGCCCTCGTCGCCCACCTCGTCCGAGCCGACCTGCTCGTGCTCCTCTCGGACGTGGACGGCCTGTACGACGGCGACCCGTCCGTGCCCGGCACCGCGCGGATCGCCGAGGTCACGGGGCCCGCCGACATCGCCCACGTCAAGATCGGCAGCGCGGGCCGGGCGGGCGTCGGCACCGGCGGCATGGTCACCAAGGTCGAGGCCGCCCGGATCGCCGCGGCCGCCGGCATCCCCGTCGTCCTCACCTCCGCGAGCCAGGCCGCCGACGCGCTCGCAGGCCGCGACACCGGCACGTACTTCCACCCCACCGGGCGCCGCTCCGCCGACCGCCTGCTGTGGCTCCAGCACGCCTCCGCGCCGCGCGGCTCCCTCACCCTCGACGACGGGGCGGTACGGGCGGTCGTCGAGGGCCGCAAGTCGCTGCTGCCCGCGGGCATCGCCGCGGTCGAGGGCGAGTTCATCGCGGGCGACCCGGTCGAGCTGCGGGACACCGCGGGCCGCGCCGTCGCCCGCGGCCTGGTGAACTTCGACGCCAAGGAACTACCGCGCCTCTTCGGTCGCTCCACCCGCGAGCTCGCCCGCGAGCTCGGCCCCGCCTACGAGCGCGAAGTGGTGCACCGCGACGACCTGGTGGTCCTGCACCCCTGACCCACCCGGGGCCCTGCACCAGCACCCCGCGAGGCAGTGCACCATCCACCCCGCCCGAAGGTGCACCTCTAGTCCCGCCCGCCTCGCGGACACCAGCGCAAATCAGGCCGAAAACAGGCGCGAACGCCGTGTCACGGCTGGCTCGCCCGAGGTGAAACTCCGCAAAACCGCCCCGCGAGACCGCTTGTCCTGCTCAACTTTGTTGCAGGGCAGTTCCACACGACCGTTGCATATCCGCACCACCACTGGTTGAAGGAGGCCGTCGTGAGACGAGTGCGCCCAGGGGCGGCGTCCCGCGGGTCGGCCGAGCGTGCGCTGACGAGCGTCGCCGCGGGGGCGGCGTACGGCAGCGACGCGGCCGACGGCCACGACCAGGAGGCACGCGAGAACAAGGCGCGGGACGGCGGCGAGACGGCCGACGCGCCCCGTCTGTGGCACGTCACGCTGAGCGTCTCCGGCGCCAAAGCGCCGCTCCAGGAGGTCCGGCGAGGCCTGGAACAGCTCGCCCACGACCACCCCTTCCTGCTCACCAGCCGCTACGCCCACGACCACGCGGAGATCCGCTACTGGGAAGAGGCCCGTGACCTGCACGACGCCGCCGCGGTCGCGCTGCGCCTGTGGGGCGAGCACCGGCAGAGCGCGCAGCTGCCGCCGTGGGAGATCGTCGGCCTCGAAGTGATCGACCGCGACACGTATCACCACCGGATCGCGGAGGGGTACGGGCCGCTGCCCGCGACGCCCGTCGGCGTGCATCCGTTTTAGCGCGCTTGAACCGGCACGTTCCCGTGCGCTTGAACCGGCACGTTCCCGTGCGCTTGAACCGGCACGTTCCCGTGCGCCTGAACCGGCACGTTTCCATGCGCCTGAACCGGCGCAGCTCTCGCGGAGCTGGTTGATCGCCGTTGTGGTTGCTCAATTGGTGAGTGCTGTTCGGGGGTGCTGTTCGGGGGTGCTGTTCGTGAGCGGGGAAGACACGGGGGACTGGGAAGCGCGTGTCAATTCCAGCCATCTCCGTGCTGCGGCGCCCTGTCCCGCAGGCGGGCGCCCGGCTGGCCCTCCGGCGCGGCCCCCGGCGCGGCCCCCGGCACGGCCCGCGAGGCGTCTCGCTGGGCGGAACAGCGTCTGGACGCCCTCCGGCGCGCCGTTACGCTGCCCTCATGACCGCGCTCTCGCCCTACGACAACATGTCCCCGGTCGCCCAGGCCGCCTACCGGTCCCGCGCCGCCGCGGCCACCCTCGCGCCGCTGCCGCGCGCCGAGAAGGACGACGCGCTGCTCGCCATCGCCGACGCCCTCGAAGTGCGTACCGCGGAGATCGTGGCGGCCAACGCCAAGGACATCGCGAAGGCCCGCGAGGCCGGCACCAGCGAGGCGATCGTCGACCGCCTCACCCTCACCCCCGAACGCGTCCGCGCCATCGCCGCCGACGTGCGCCACGTCGTCGCCCTGCCCGACCCCGTCGGCGAGGTCGTCCGCGGCTCCACGCTGCCCAACGGCATCGACCTGCGCCAGGTCCGCGTCCCCCTCGGCGTCGTCGGCATCATCTACGAGGCCCGCCCGAACGTCACCGTCGACGCCGCCGCCCTCTGCCTGAAGTCGGGCAACGCGGTGCTGCTCCGCGGCTCCTCCTCCGCGTACGAGTCCAACACCGCGCTCGTGCGGGTCCTGCGCGACGCCGTGCACGGCGCCGGTCTGCCCGCCGACGCCGTACAGCTCGTCCCCGGCGAGAGCCGCGAGTCCGTCCGCGAACTGATGCGCGCCCGCGGCCTCGTCGACGTCCTCATCCCGCGCGGCGGCGCCTCCCTGATCAGGACCGTCGTCGAGGAGTCCACGGTCCCCGTCATCGAGACCGGCACCGGCAACTGCCATGTCTACGTCGACGCGCACGCCGACCTCGACATGGCCGTCGACATCCTGATCAACTCCAAGGCCCAGCGCGTCAGCGTCTGCAACGCCGCCGAGACCCTCCTCGTGCACGCCGACATCGCCGACGCCTTCCTGCCCCGCGCCCTCGACGCCCTCGCCGACGCCGGCGTCACCGTGCACGCCGACGAACGCGTCCAGGCGTACGCCCCCGGCTCCAAGGCCACCGTCGTACCGGCCACCACCGAGGACTGGGAGACCGAGTACCTCTCGTACGACATCGCCGCCGCCGTCGTCGACTCCCTCGAACAGGCCGTCGAGCACATCCGCCTGTGGACCTCCGGGCACACCGAGGCCATCGTCACCACCTCGCAGCAGGCCGCGCGCCGCTTCACCCAGCTCGTGGACTCCACCACCGTCGCCGTGAACGCCTCCACGCGGTTCACCGACGGCGGCCAGTTCGGCTTCGGCGCCGAGATCGGCATCTCCACCCAGAAGCTGCACGCCCGCGGCCCCATGGGGCTGCCGGAGCTCACCTCCACGAAGTACATCGTGACGGGCGACGGCCACGTCCGGTGACGGTCGCGCGCGGCGCGCGACACGTCGCGTGACCGCCGCGGGGTAGTGGGGCGTTGAGGGTCACAACCCCCGAATTGCCTCTGCGTCTGCCCAAATTGCCCCGTCCAGGTCTACGCTGGACGGGTGCCGGAGGACGTGGGGGGTTCGCCGTTTCCCGACGGCTGGGAACCCGACGACGACCGCGACCACGGGGGTGCGGACGAAGAGTTCGCCTCCGTGGTCTTCGACGAGGATTTCGTGCGCGCCGCCGAGATCCATGAGCCCACCGCGGTGGAGCGGCTGCTCGCCGCCGCCGAGGCACGCGCCGAGGCCTCCGAGGCCGAGGCCCGCAGGGGCCGCGCCCGCCGCCGCGGCCCGCACGGCGCCGACGGCTCGGGCCCGGACGACGACTACCCCTACGAGGGCTACGGCACCGGCGAGTTCGGCCGCGACGGCGACCTCGACGACTACGACGACCTCGGCGACCCCGAGTTCCTGGAAGACGGCCGCGGACGCTACGGCCGCCGCGGCGCCAAGGTCCGCTGGCACCGCCCGGTGGCCTGGATGCTCGCCCTCCTCCTCGGCATAGGCATGGTCGCCCTGGCCTTCGCCGCGGTCTACCGAGGGGCGTCGTCCGGCCGCCAGGACCGGATACCCCCGCCCGCCACCACCGAGATCGAACAGAACGCGGGCCCCGGCGACTCCCCGAGGCCCTCCGCGTCGGCGGAGTTCGGCCAGTCCCCGGTCCCCGCCGAGCCCCGCACCCCCTGACCGCCGGGCGCATCCGCCCAGGCAGCGGCCACCACGAGCCACCACGACCGCCCGCGCACGCCGGCGCCGCCAACTGGGCGGCGTGCGTGTGGAGTTGTCAGAAGTTGTCGTGTATCAGGGCGTTTACCTGACCGCCCGGAGACCTACCCTGAAGGTATGGGCGGGCCTGGAGAACCACCTGCGGGGACACCCGAGGGCGCTCCCGGTGGTGAGGACGAGTACCGATCCGTCGTCTTCGACGAGTCGTTCGTACGCGCTGCGCGGCTGCAGGAGTTCTCCGCGCGGGAACGGATGGGCGACCACGCGCGCGCCGTACGCCGCAGGCCCACCGCCCACCGCCGCCTCTCCCGGCAGGTCGTCGTCCTCGTCGTCCTCATCGCCGTCGCCTTCGGCACGGCGATCTACATGGGCGTACGACACCCGTACGGCACCCCGGCCGCCAAACGCCCCGACCCGCTGCGGATGACCGTCATCCCACTCGCCCCCCAGGGCCGCGTGCCCGGCTCCGCGAAGGTCGCCGACCTGTTCGCGAAGAGCCCCGCCGCGCAGTTCCGCATCGGCGCCGGCGGCATCAACCTGCCCGCGGCCCGCCGCACCGCCCACTTCTCCGAGGGCCAGGTCGTCTCCGCGCTCGCCACCGCCAAGGACTACCTGGTGCAGTCCGCACTCGACCCCGAGGTCCTGATGGGGCGTGCCGTGCGCCCCGCCCGCGTCCTGCTCGACCCCGGCCAGCTCGACCAGTTCGACCGCAGCTTCAGGCACCCCGCGGCCGACGGGCGGCACGCCCCCACCGGCTGGCTGGTCCGCTTCGACCGGGAGCGGACGGCGCTCGCCGACCCCGGGGTGCGCGTCCAGGGCAGCCTGCGCGCCTCCGAGACCGACAAGGACACCCTCGAGGTCGCCTCGGACCACACCTTCGTGTACGCGCTGCGTCCGGCCCGGGCCGACGCCCGCGCGCGGGCCTCCCTGTTCACCGTCCGGCGCGAGCTGCACTTCCGCTTCGACCGCGACGACCTGCGCATGCACCAGGCCGAACTGCTCGCCTCCTACGTCCAGGCCGGGCCGCTGGCCTGCGCCGCCGACACCACCCGGCAGCTGCGGCCGCTGCTCGCGGGCGAGAAGGCGAAGGCGGGCGGCCCCGCGGGCACCGACCCGTACGCGACGGGGGATGCCACGGCGCTGTGCGGGACGCTCGCGGGGTCCGCCCAGCCTTCGCTGTGAGCGCTGCTCGTTCCCGGACGGGGAGCGCTTGTCGCCCGACGACTAGGTGTCGGACGGGCGGTCCGACGAGCCGTTGGACGCTGAGCCGCCGCCGCTGCCCTGCCCGGTGAACTTCCCGCGCAGCTTGCCGCCCAGGTCGCCCGCGCCGCCCGCGATGTCGTTGACCAGCTTCATCAGCGGGTCCTTGCTGGTGCGGACGTTGTCCGCGTACGACGACGCGGACTGGCGGAAGGAGTCGGTGACCGACGTGTCCTTGTCGTCCTCGCGGCGCGGGTAGTGACCGTCCATGATCCGCTGGTAGTCGCGGGTCTCGGCCCACTTCTTCAGCTCGGCGGCGCGCACGGTGGTGAAGGGGTGCGAACGCGGCAGCACGTTCAGGATCTTCAGGACGGAGTCGCGCAGGTCGCCGCCCGCCTCGTACTCCTCGGCCTGCTCCAGGAACGCGTCCACGTTCATCTCGTGCAGGTGATTGCCGCCCGCGATCTTCATCAGGCCGCGCATGGAGGCCTGCAGATCTTGGCCGACGAGCAGGCCCGCGCGGTCCGCGGAGAGCTCGGACTTGCGGAACCACTCGCGCAGCGCCGTCACGATCGCCATGATCGCGACGTTGCCCAGGGGGATCCACGCGACCTTGAGGGCGAGGTTGGTGAGGAACAGCAGGATCGTGCGGTACACCGAGTGGCCGGAGAGGGCGTGGCCCACCTCGTGGCCCACCACCGCGCGCATCTCCTCCTCGTCGAGGAGCTCGACCAGGCCGGTCGTCACGACGATGATCGGCTCGTCGAGGCCGATGCACATGGCGTTCGGCTTCGGGTCCTGCTGGACGTACATCGCGGGGACCTTCTCCAGGTCCAGGATGTAACAGGCGTCCCGCAGCATCGTGTGCAGGTGCGCGAACTGGGCGTCGGAGACCCGCACCGAGTCCGAGAGGAAGAGCAGCCGCAGGCTGCGCTCCGGCAGCAGCCCGCTGAGGGCCTTGAAGACCGTGTCGAAGCCGCTGAGCTTGCGCAGGGCCACCAGGGCCGAGCGGTCCGCGGGGTGTTCGTACGCCCGCGAGGAGATGCCGGGGAAGCGCCTGCGCTGCCGGCTCGGCACGTTCCCCTGTCCGTCCCCCGTGCCGTCGTGATTGCCGTCGTACTTGCCGTTGGTCATGCCGCATCCCCCATGTCGTGTCCTCGTTCCTGCCCCCGAGACGGAACCCAGCCTAGGCGGAGATACCGTGACAGGGCAGCACACAGAAGGAGTCATCCGCCATGGAGCACCTCTCCGCAGCTCACGCCCTCGCCCTGGCCGCCGGGGCACAGGACGAGCCAGGCCTCGGCAACCTGCTGCGCGTCGTACTGATCGTGATGGTGGTGGGCTGCGTCCTGGTGGGGTGGCTGCTGCTGCGCGGGTACCGGAAGGACTGAGGGCGGTCGGCGGCCCTTGGCCCCGGGTGCCCCGGGGTGACCTCCGAGGCCCTCGGGGAGCCCTCGGCAGGGCGCCGTGGCCGCACCCCGGGGGCCCGCATACGATGTGCCCAAGTCTTTACCCCGATCCCACACCGGATAGGTCCTGCTGACGATGAGCTTCCACAGCACCGCCGCCCAGTTGGTCACTCTCGCCTCCGAGGGCGGCGAGCACACCGACGAGCACGCGAGCATCAGCCCCTACGTGACCGGCGGCGGCGCCCTCGTCGTGCTGCTCCTGCTGCTCTGGATCACCACCCGCTTCAACCGCGACCGCTGAGCCGTCGCGGCCCGGCCCCGGACGGCTGAGACCGGGGCCTGTCGGCGAGGCCGGTAGTGTCTGCACGCATGGGAGAGCAGGACATGCCTACCGGCCCGCAGGGCGGCCCGGGCTCGGGCCCGGCCAGCGCCGCCAAGCGCCGACTCGGCGTCATGGGCGGAACGTTCGACCCGATCCACCACGGACACCTGGTGGCGGCCAGTGAGGTCGCCGCGCAGTTCCACCTCGACGAGGTCGTGTTCGTGCCGACCGGGCAGCCGTGGCAGAAGAGCGACAAGAAGGTCTCGCCGGCCGAGGACCGCTATCTGATGACGGTCATCGCGACCGCCGAGAACCCGCAGTTCTCGGTCAGCCGCATCGACATCGACCGCGGCGGACCCACGTACACCACGGACACCCTGCGCGACCTGCGCCGCCTCAACCCCGAGACCGACCTCTTCTTCATCACGGGCGCCGACGCGCTCGGCCAGATCCTCACCTGGCGCGACACCGAAGAGCTGTTCTCGCTGGCGCACTTCATCGGCGTCACCCGGCCCGGCCACACCCTGGCCGACCCCGGCCTGCCCGAGGGCGGCGTCTCCTTCGTGGAGGTACCGGCCCTGGCGATCTCGTCCACGGACTGCCGCACACGAGTCGCCAAAGGGGACCCCGTCTGGTACCTGGTGCCGGACGGTGTGGTGCGTTATATCGACAAGCGCGAGCTGTACCGCGGCGAGTGAGCCGAGAGGGGCACCGGTGAACGACCGACAGTACGACCCCTACGCGGGCCAGGACCCGTATGCGGGTCAGTACGCGGGTGACGCGGCGGACCAGTACGAGGTCGTCGGGTACGACGAGTACGGGCGTCCTGTGTACCAACTGGTGCAGCAGCCCCAGGTGCCCCCGCAGGCGGCGCCCGGCTACGACACGTACGCCGCGCAGCAGCAGTCGCAGGGATACGGCTACGACCCGTACGCGGCGGAGGGCTCGACCGGGCAGCAGGCGGCGGTGCCGCCGTCGGCGTACGACACCCGCGAGCAGACCGGGTGGGTGCCGCAGCAGCAGTCGTACCAGGCGCAGACGTCACAGCAGTCGGCGTACCAGGCGCAGACGTCGCAGCAGCCTTCGTATCAGCCACAGACGTCGCAGCAGCCGTCGCGTCAAGAGCCGTCGCATCAACAGCCGTCCCCGGAGCCGGAAGCCGGGCCTGAGCGGTCGCACGAGGGCGACGGGGCGCCCGAGTACCGCACCGAGCAGTTCTCGTTCATAGAGGAACCGGACGAGGAATCCGAAGACGTCATCGACTGGCTCAAGTTCACCGAGAGCCGCACCGAGCGGCGGGAGGAGGCCAAGCGGCGCGGGCGCTCGCGCGTCGTCGCCCTGGCCGTCGTGCTCGCCCTCGCCGTCGTCGGCGGCGTCGGCTATCTGTGGTCCGCGGGCAAGCTGCCCGGCGGCTCGGACGAGAAGTCCGGTGAGCAGGCCGCCGCCGGGCCCCAGAAGCGCGACGTGATCGTCGTCCACCTGCACAACACCAAGGGCGGCGGCACCTCCACGGCGCTGCTCGTGAACAACACCACCACCCAGCGCGGCAGCACCGTCCTGCTCCCCGACTCCCTCGCTCTGACCAGCGAGGACGGCAGTGCGACGACGCTCGCCAAGTCCGTCGAGGACGACGGCTCCACCGGCACGCGCGAGGAGATCGACACGGCCCTCGGCACCCACGTCGAGGGCACCTGGCGCCTGGACACCCCCTATCTCAACAACCTCGTCGAACTCGTCGGCAACATCGACATCGACACCAACACCGACGTCCCCGACCCGAAGGCGAAGAAGAAGGGCGAGGCGCCGCTCGTCAAGAAGGGCGAGCAGCAGACCCTCAGCGGGCCGATGGCCGTCGCGTACGCCACCTACCGCGCATCCGGCGAGGCCGAGACCGCGCAGCTCACCCGCTTCGGCCAGGTCATGCAGGGCGTGCTGCGCAAGCTGTCGTCCGACCCGCAGGCCGCGACCGTCACCGTGCAGTCGCTCGCGCAGATCCTCGACCCGTCCCTGAAGGAGAAGGATCTCGGCACCTTCCTCGCGAAGCTCGCCGACCGCGCCAAGGGCGGCGACTACGCCACCGCGCTCCTTCCGGTCCAGGACGACGGGACGCTGACCGAGAAGGCCAGCACGAGCGTGGTCAAGGACGTCCTCGGCGGCGCCGTGAAGAGCCCCGAGCAGGGCGCGGCCGTCCGGGTCGGCGTGCGCAACGCCACCGGCGACAAGGACTCCACGGAGAAGGCCCGCATCGCGCTGGTCAACGGCGGCTACACCTTCGTCGACGGCGGCTCCGGCACGTCCGCGGCGTCGTCGCAGGTCACCTACGCCGACGCCGGCAAGAAGGCGGAGGCGCAGGAGGTCGCCAAGACCCTCGGCCTGCCCGCGGGCACGGTCCGCAAGGGCAAGACGGCACCGAACGCGGATGTGTCGGTGGTCCTCGGCGGGGACTACTAGGTCGCGGAACCGGGGCCGGGGCGGCCTCGGAGCGGTGCCGGGAGTGGTCCCCGGGGCGGTTGCGGGGCGGGGCGGGGGCGCTCCGGGAGTGGTTGCGGGGCGGGCCGGGGGTGCTCCGGGAGTGGTTGCGGAGCGGATCCGGCGTGGTCCTGGCACGGTCCTGGCACGGTCCTGGCGTGGTCGAAACAATCTTCTGGGGACCCGCGGGCGGTCCGTGAGACCCTTGACGGGTATTGCCCATCTGAAGGAAAGCTCTCTAGTGACCGCCACGGACCGCTCCACCGAGCTCATCACCGTCGCCGCGCAGGCGGCCGCCGACAAGCTCGCGCACGACATCATCGCGTACGACGTCAGCGACGTGCTGTCGATCACGGACGCCTTCCTGCTCGCATCCGCGCCCAACGACCGCCAGGTCAAGTCGATCGTCGACGAGATCGAGGAGCGCCTCAACAAGGAACTCGGCGCCAAGCCGGTGCGCCGCGAGGGCGACCGCGAGGCCCGCTGGGTCCTCCTCGACTACGTCGACATCGTGGTGCACGTCCAGCACAGCGAGGAGCGTGTCTTCTACGCCCTCGAGCGCCTGTGGAAGGACTGCCCCGAGATCGAGCTGCCCGCCGAGGCCAAGGCCACCCGCGGCAAGGCCGCCGAGTACGCCGACCGGCAGCAGGCCGCCGAGGAGGCCGGAGCCCTGCGCGAGCTGGGCGGTGAGCTGCGGTGAGCAGCCGCGGCTGCCGGATCATCCTGTGGCGGCACGGCCAGACCGCCTGGAACCTGGAGCGCCGCTTCCAGGGCACCACGGACATCGAGCTGACCGAAGTCGGCCTCGGCCAGGCCCGGCGCGCCGCCCGGCTGCTCGCCTCCCTGAAGCCGGACGCGATCATCGCGTCCGACCTCAGCCGGGCCGCGGCCACCGCCGCCGAGCTTGCCGCCGTCACGGGCCTCGACGTCACCCACGACGAGGCCCTGCGGGAGACCTACGCCGGGGCCTGGCAGGGCCTGACCCACGACGAGATCATCGCCCGGCACGGCGAGCAGTACGCCGCGTGGAAGCGCGGCGAGCCGGTGCGCCGCGGCGGCGGTGAGCTGGAGACCGAGGTGGCCGACCGCGCCGCCCCGGTCGTGCTGCGGCACGCGGAGAAGCTGCCCGACAACGGCACGCTGGTCGTCGCCAGCCACGGCGGCACCATCCGCACCACCATCGGACGCCTCCTCGGCCTGGAGCCGCACCACTGGGAGAGCCTGGGCGGTCTCTCCAACTGCTGCTGGTCGGTCCTCGGCCAGGGCGCGCGCGGCTGGCGCCTGCTCGAGCACAACGCGGGCACGCTGCCCGAGCCGGTGCTCGGCGACGACGACTAGGGCCGGTCGGGCAGCCGATCGGACAGCCGGTCGGACGGCCCGCGTGTCCCCGCGGAAGCCCAGGTCACCGGTGCCGGGGAGCGGATTTCGCATTCGGGCAGGTCGCAGGCTAAAGTTCTTCTTGTTCGCCCCGCCGAGCGGGGCGAAACACCATGCGGCTCCGCCGCGTGGCGCAAGGGGCTATAGCTCAGTTGGTAGAGCGCCTGCATGGCATGCAGGAGGTCAGGAGTTCAATTCTCCTTAGCTCCACTCACACGAGAAGCGGCGTGGGCTCACAAAAGATGTGAGCCGCGTCGCTTTCGTCATTCCCGGCGCCTCTCCGCATTCCCGGCGTCCCTCCCACGTGGATCGCGCGGGTCGTGCGGATCGCGGGCGCCGGTCCGGATCACCCGTGCTCGTCGTCGCGGCGCAGAGCGCGCAGCCGGGCCATCCGGTCGACTGTCTCCTCGTCGTCCGGCGTGTACGCCACGATGCGGCAGTCCGGCATGCCGTTGATCGACAGCGACACCGACGTCATCCGCAGCTCACCGACGGCCTTGTGCCAGAACGTCTTCACCCGCGGCCCCGGCGGCACCACATAGCCGCTCGCCCACATCCGTGCGAACTCCGGGCTCGCCGCGGACAGTTCCCGGATGAAGTGCTCCCAGGCGGGCTCGCCCACATGCCGGCCGTACTCCCCGCGCAGCGTCGCCACCATCACCGGCAGCTCCGAGTCCCTGAACACCAGCGGACAGTGCTTCTCCGGCACGACGAACAGCGTCCACAGCACGTTCTTCACGCCTATCGCCTCGATGGGCGGGATGAGGAAGAGGTCTCTGTAGGCGGGATTGGTGGCGAGGATGTCGTACCGCGCGTTGTACACGACCGCCGGGTGCGGGTCCAAGGCGTCGATGATGCCCTGGATCTCCGTGCCCACCGTCTGCGCGGCCGCCTCGTGCCGCGCGGCGTACGGCACTTCCGCCAGGTGGTACAGATGCTCGCGCTCCGCGCTGTCCAGGCGCAGCGTGCGTGCGACGGCGTCCAGGACCTGGGCGGAGGCGTTGATGGGGCGGCCCTGCTCCAGCCACGTGTACCACGTCACACCGACGCCGGAGAGCTGGGCGACCTCCTCGCGGCGCAGGCCCGGCGTGCGGCGCCGGGGGCCGGGCGGCATGCCCACGTCGGCGGGGGTGACGCGGGCCCTGCGCCCCCGCAGGAACGCGGCCAGCTCGGGGCGGCGACGGGCGGGCGTGGTGGCGGGAGCTGGAGCGGGCGTGGTGGCGGGCGTGGTGGGCGGCCCCGGGTGGGTGGGCGGCACCGTAGGCACCGTGCGTGCGCGCGGCTCCGTGTGTGCCGGGGGCGCTGTGCGTGCGGGCGGCGCCGTGCGTGCCGGCGATGCCGTGCGTGGTGTCCCCGTCATGTCCATCGTCGTCACGTCCCCCATCGTCCGTCCCCGCCCCCGGCCTTGCCAGGTGCTGCCAGTACCAGCATCAGCGGGCTCTCACTACCTGTACTCGCCCGCGACCACGCTCGGGGCATGACGACTACGACCCCAGCCGCGGCGACCTCCGCCCCAACTCCTCGATCCAGTAAAGCCCCCGGCACTGACATCCGCCCCGGACGGCTGCTCGCGGCCGTGCTCACCGCCCAGTTCATGGCGCTGCTCGACGTGTTCATCGTCAACGTCGCCGCGCCCACGATCCGCGAGGAGCTGCACGCGTCCGGCGCCGGACTGCAACTCGTCATCGCCGGCTACACCATCACGTACGCCGTCCTGCTGATCACCGGCGCGCGCCTCGGCGAGCGGCTCGGCCACCGCCGCGTCTACCTCATCGGGCTCGCCGTCTTCACGGCCGCCTCCCTCGCCTGCGGGCTGAGCCAGAGCACCGGCCAGCTGATCGCGTTCCGGCTCCTGCAGGGCGCGGGCTCCGCCGTCCTCATCCCGCAGGTGCTCAGCCTCATCCAGCGGAACTTCACCGGCGAGGCCCGGATGAAGGCCCTCGGCGCGTACTCGGCGGTCCTCGCCACCGGTGCCGCCGCGGGACAGGTCGTCGGCGGTCTCCTCGTCAGCGCCGACCTCTTCGGCACCGGCTGGCGGCCGGTGTTCCTGGTGAACGTGCCGGTCGGCGTGGTGCTGCTGTTCGTCGCCGCCCGCGTGCTGCCCCGTGACGACCGCGCGGACGCGGGCCGGGCGCGCGGGCTCGACCTGCCCGGGCTCGTGCTGCTCGGCGCCGCCGTATCGGCGTTCACGGTGCCGCTGGTCCTCGGTGAGCAGGAGGGCTGGCCGCTGTGGACCTGGGTGTCCCTCGGGGCCGCCGCCGTGCTCGCCGTCCTGTTCGGCGGGTACGAGGCGCGGCTCGCCCGGCGCGGCGGGGCGCCGCTGATCTCGCCGCGGGTCCTGCGGGTGCCGGGCATGGGGCTCGCCGTGTTCCGGCTCGCCGCGGTGATGGCGGTCAACTCCGGGTTCCTGTTCGTGCTGTCCCTGCACGTGCAGGGCGGACTCGGCTACAGCGCGCTGCGCGCGGGCCTGACGTTCGCCCCGTCCGCGATCGTCTTCGGAGTGGTCGGTCTGACCTGGCGCAAGTGGCCCGCGGCCCTGCAACGGGCGCTGATCCCGGGCGGGTTCGCGCTCTCGGCCCTGTCGTTCGTCGCCACGGGCCTGCTGCTGCGGGACGGCGGCGACGGCGGGCTGTGGCTGTACGTGCCGTTCGTCGTCGGCGGAATCGGCCTCTCGCTCGGGTTCAGCCCGACCCTCACGCGCGCGCTCGCGACGGTGCGGCCCGAGGACGCGGCGGACGCCAGTGGCTTCCTCGCCACCGTCACCCAGCTCGGACAGCTCACCGGCGTCGCGGCCTTCGGCGCGGTTTTCCTCGCCCGGATTGAGTCACAGGGGGCTCCTGGGGCGTATTCATCGGCGGACGCGCTCCTGGTGAGCTTCTACGCGCTCGCCGCGGCGGCCGCCCTGGGGGCCGTGTCCGGACTGGTACGCATGCGTCGCTGACCGTCTCGCCGAGGTCGTGGCAGAATCGACCGGGCCGGAAGGGGAATGCACCAAAGCGCCGACGGTGACCCGACGGGAGGGAGAGCGCGATGCCTGCGAGCATCCTCGAAGAGGCCGGGGGCCTCTTCGACGTGGCGGACATACAGCTCGGCGATGCCACGCTCCTCCACTGCCCTTCCTGCGGTTCGGCCCACGTGGCTCAAGTCCTCGGTGACAACGGCGGAGTCAGTTACGTGTGCACCGCCTGCGGCCACAGCTGGAGCTGATCGATGGGTGCACACAGGCGTAAATGCGACTGGTGCGGCAGCGGTACGCCGATCGTCCGCGACATGGAACCGGTCAACCCTGACTACCAGTACTGGTGCGAGGAGTGCGCGCGGGCGCTGATCATAAAGGGCGACCCCATCGAGACGTACCGCGAACTCGAAGGGGAGCCGATCTACGGCCGCCTGCTCGACGAGCACTGCACCCTCAAGCGCTTCTACTCGTTCGCCACCGCCTGAGCCGTCCGCTCCCGCCTCAGGCGCCCGAGAGGGCCCTTGTGCGGCCGTCCCGCCCGCTCGCGCGGTCGGCCCGATCCCGTCGCGGACGTCCCAGAGCGACGGCCGCGGCGACGGCGAGAAAGCCGAAAGCGGCCAGCGGATAGACCGCTGACAGCGTCATCTCGCCAAAGTTCTGGTCGAGTTCAGGCCGCCCATGGCGGTGGGGCACCCACCACAGCGCGTACGAGCAGAACGCAAGGCCGAGGCCGCCCGCCGCCACCCACCGCCCCCGCCCGCCCCACCGCTCCGCACGCGTCCACAGCAGCAGCGCCATCGGCACGCACCACACCCAGTGGTGCGACCACGACACCGGGCTGACGAGCAGCGCGGTCGCCGCACAGGCGACCGCGCCCCAGGCCCGCTCCCCGCGCGCCGCCGCCACCACCGCCACGGCGAGCCCGGCCACGCACACCCCCGCCGCCCCGACCGCCCACCAGGCACCCGGCTCCGGGGTGTGCAGCAGCCGCGCGAGCACCCCGCGCACCGACTGGTTCGCGGTGTTCTCCACCCGCCCGGCCCGGTCGGCCTCGAAGATCACCCGGGTCCAGAAGTTCCGGGAGTCCTCCGGCAGCACCACGGTCGCCGCCAGCGTCGCCCCCAGGAACGCGGCGGCGGCCACGCACGCGTGCCGCACGGCGGGCCGCCACGCACTCCCTCGCGCCCCCGCCACGGCACCCACCAGAAGCAGGAAGAGCGCGAAGAGACCGGGCGTCAGCTTGATCGCAGCGGCGACCCCGATGCCCACCCCCGCCCACCGGTGGTCCGGACGCCGCGTGAGGCCCCACAGCACCAGCACGGCGAGCAGCAGATTCACCTGCCCGTAGCGCAGCGTCGTCCACACCGGCTCCGCCCAGACAGCCGCCGCCGACACCCACAGAGCCGTCTCCACGCGCGCGTGGCGCTCGGCTCCCACCAGCCTCAGGGAGAGCCGTACGAACACGAACAGGAGCAGCAGGTTCCCGAGCGTGACGATCGGGCGCAGCTCCGCCAGGTCGAGCAGCGTCAGCGGCGTGAACAGCAACGCCGCGAACGGCGGGTACGTCATGGGCAGGTCGTACTCGGTGGCACGCAGCGCGTAGAGGTCGACGCCCGCGCGCGCGGCCATGCCCTCCGCGCGGTAGACCGACAGGTCGATCATCGAGACCTGGGCCGTGCGCTGAGCGGCCCAGAAGAGGACGAAAGAGAGCACGCAGACCCCGGCGGCCAGGGGCACACGGCGGCGGACGACAGCGGTGGCGATCGCGGACACGTGGCCGGACCGTAGTGACCTCGGGTGTCCGGGACGGAAACGATTTGGTGGACCACGGGGGTGACCGTGTAATGTTTGCGGAGTCGCCGGGGAAACCGGGCGGAACAGCAGCAAGGGGCTATAGCTCAGTTGGTAGAGCGCCTGCATGGCATGCAGGAGGTCAGGAGTTCAATTCTCCTTAGCTCCACAGTAGATGAGCGGGCCACCCGGATCGGGTGGCCCGCTTTTTCGTGTTCCCCGGGGCCCGCTCTTTGCGCGCCCCGGGCGTGTACGAGGTGACCTGAGGCACGCACCCCAGGTCCCTCCGTACAGGGCGTTCAGCTACTTCTCGCCGCGCTCACAGCCCTCACTGCCTCTCGCCGCCCTCACCGGCCGCTGCCGAGCGCCCTGCGCCCGCGGCCCCGCGGCAGCATCGGCAGACCCGCCGACGGCGGCTGCGCCGGGATCGCCGCCGGAGCCTCCTCGATGCGCAGGGCCAGCGCTGGACAGCGGCGCACCGCGCGCTGGGCGCGCGCTTCGGAGTAGCGCGGCACCGCGGCCTCCGCGACCGCAGGGAAGCCGTCCGGGCCCAGCTGGATCAGCTCGGGCACGATGTCCGCGCACAGGCCGTGGCCCTGGCACAGCGTCCAGTCGACGGCGAGCTTGCGGCCGCTCGACGCCTCCCCCTGGGGACTGTCGTCCTGGAGCGGCAGGACGCCCTCCACGGGACGCCCGCAGCCGTCGCCCAGGACGTGCGCGGCGAGATCGTCCGTGAACGCCGCGATCGTCGACTCCAGGAACGCCGCCGAGCCGTCCGGATGCTTGCACGCGCCCCGCCGCTTCACCGCCCGCGTCACCTCGCGCAGCGCCTCCAGAGCGGTGGGCCCGCCACCGTCGAGGACATCGGCGAGCCCCCGCGCGGCGGCGGGGAGACCCAGATAGCAGGGCCCGCACTGGCCCGCGCTCTCCGCCGCCAGCCAGTTCGCCACGTGCAGGGCCTCACCCAGCGGACACGTGCCCGGGCCGAGCGGCAGGATCGCGCCCGCGCCGAGCGCGCCCCCACAGGCATCCAGGGCCGCCCGGGACACGACCGCGTCGTGCGCGGTGACCGCGTCCAGCCACTTGCCGTGATAGCCGCCCGTGAGGACGCCCTGCGGCAGCGGGGGAGCGCCGGCGAGCTGCAGAACGTACCGGAGGGGCACGCCCGTTGGGACCTCCAGGACCATCGGCCGGGCGACGGCTCCGGAGAGGGTCAGCAGTACGGTGCCCGGCTCGTCGCGCAAGCCCGTGCGCCGGTAGCGCTCCGCGCCGATGCGGGCGGCGACGGCCAGCTGCGCGAAGGTCTCCGCGTTCGACAGGAGCGTCGGCGCGCCGCCCACCCCGGAGTCGGACGTACGCGCCTTGCGCCCCGGAGGCAGCGGCGGCCCGCCGTCCGCGGAGCGCACCAGGGCCGAGGACTCACCGGTGACCATGCGCACGGGATTGCGCTGCACGCGCGCGCGGAGCACCGATCCGCGCCGGTTGCTCAGGCCGCGCTCGGCGAGCGCCGCCTGCATCGAGGCCTCCGTGGAGTCCCGTGTCACGCCGACGACGAGCGTGCGCGCGCCCAGCGCCTCCGCGGCGAGCAACGCGCCGTCCAGGATCAGGTGCGGGGCACGGTTGATCAGCACGGTGTCCTTGCGGCACGCGGGCTCGTCCTCGCTGCCGTTGATGACGACCACGGGCCGCACACCCCGCCGGATCGCGGCCTCCGCGACGGCCCGCAGCTTCTTGGCGAACGGGAAGCCCGCGCCGCCGCGGCCACGCAGCGAGATCTGCTCCGCCAGCGTGGCGAGCTGCTCGCCGGCGACGGGCTCCAGCGGGCCGTGCACCTTCAGGTGCATCGCCAGGTCGAGCCGCTCGACCAGGTCGAAGCCCGAAGTCAGCAGCGGAAGCCCGACCACACGGACTTCGGGGACATCGGGCAGGGACGCGTTCACTTGCCTCCTCCGGTGGGGGCGTGCCAGGGCTCGCCGGTGCTGGGCGCCTGGAAGGGGCCGGGCAGCTGTTGGGTGGCGGGGCCGTCGTCGTACACGGGGTCGTGGACGGGCGGGTGGTAGGCGGGCAGGGGATCGTGCACGGGCGGGTGGTAGGCGGGCTGGGGTCCGGTGTCGTACGAGGTGCCGTACGGGTCGGTGTCCCCGGAGCCGAAACCCCTGTCTCCGTAGTCGTGCTGTGTGTCCAGGGGGTCGTGTCCGCTCGCTACGGAGTCGTGGCCGTCGTCCGGGGAGGCGTGCGGGAACGCGGCCGTGGGGGCCTCGGCAGGAGGGGGCGGGGAGGGGGCGGGCCAGCGGGGGGCCACGGTGGGCAGGACCTCGGTCGGCTGGAGGTCCAGGGGCAGCGACGCGTCGGGGTCGGAAGGGGCGGCCAGCGCGCGGTAGGCGGCGGCGATGCCGACGACCGGGGGCTGGTCGGGCGAGGTGGCGGCGCGGCCCGACGCGGTGCCGGGCAGCGGTGCCGACGCGGTGTCCCGGGTGGGTGTCGGGGCCTCGCGGCGGCGGGAGCGGTCGGGCGTCGGCCGGTCGTCGGGTTCCAGGAGGGCGAAGATCCGGGCGGCCACCTTGCGCTTGACCGGACGCGGCGCCGCGCGCAGTGCCACCGCTCCGGCGACCGCGACCAGACACAGGCAGTACAGGGCCATCACCCACGGCTTCGGCGGGCGGCCCGCGTACAGGCCGTGGAGCAGGGCCGCGCACCAGGCCGGGTAGGCCAGCATGTGCAGCGCGCGCCACCGGGACGCGACCTGGACCGGTGAGGCGAAGGCGCTGCGCAGGGCGCCGGTGACACTGGTGGTGATCATCAGGAGCCCGGCGAGGGAGCCCAGGCCGATGAGCCCGTCCCCACCCGTGAAGCCGAGGCCGAAGGGCACCAGGGCGCCCACTACGGAGACATGGTCCAGGGCGAGCTTCACGGTGGCGTGCAGCAGCAGGAAGCCCACGGACGCGATTGCCGTGGCCCGGTGCACGGCCTGGGCGAGCAGCCGCTGGCGCGAGCGCAGGAAGAGCCGGTCGGAGGCGACCAGGCCCCACATCACCGACGCCGTCAGGGCGACCAGGGACAGGACGCCGGTGGTGAAGTCGAGGGCGGCGCGGAAGTCGTCACCGCCCGCGAACACGAGCAGGGGTATCAGCAGCAGCGCGGCCGTGGTGACGATGCCGCGGGCCGCTCTGCTCGGCGCGCGGACCCTGGGGAACGCGGGCGGTGCGGGCGGCGGGAAGGGCGGCGGAGCGGGGGAGGAACGCTGCGGCGAGGGGGAGCGTCGCGGCGGTGTCGCGGAGGGTGTGGGACTTCCGCGGCTCTTGCGGTGCGGGTTCAGAGGGTTCATGGGGGCGACTCCGAAATGGTCCGGTCGCCGCATGCTAAGTCGAGCCATACCGATGGGTACGTGGTTTGAGTTATTGCGTTGTTATCAAAGCGCGACTCGATCTTGGTGTTGCCCCGATAGTGGGTGGTACGCGGAGTAACCCTTGGCCATGGGTGGGTTCTTCGGGGCCGCCCGGGATACGGACAAAGCGCGTCGCCCGGCTCCGGAGCGCTGCGGTACCCTGACGCCATGCGTGCCGTACGCCTTCTGCTTAGCGGGCCGCGCTGATCAGTCCCGACCGCCCAGTGAGCGCGGTCGGAATCGGCGCGGCGTCCCCTCCTGTGCGAGGGGCATTTTTATTTGGCCGTCCGGCCATTTCCGCAGGCAGAGACGATCGATGGAGCTTTGAGGACCATGAGCGAGACGAATTCCTCCGCCACTGCTGAAGGCGCGGCGGGCGCGGGAGGCGCCACCGCCGCCGAGGCGGCGGCCCCGCACCGCTACACGGCCGCCCTGGCGGCCGAGATCGAGGCGCGCTGGCAGGACTTCTGGGACGCGAACGGCACGTACGAGGCACCCAACCCGAGCGGCGACCTGGCCGGCGACCCGGCCCTGGTCGAGCGCCCCAAGAAGTTCATCATGGACATGTTCCCGTACCCCTCGGGTGCGGGCCTGCACGTCGGCCACCCCCTGGGCTACATCGCCACCGACGTCTTCGCCCGCTTCCAGCGCATGACGGGCCACAACGTCCTGCACTCCCTGGGCTTCGACGCCTTCGGCCTGCCCGCCGAGCAGTACGCCGTGCAGACCGGCACGCACCCGCGCGTGTCCACGGAAGCCAACATCGAGAACATGAAGGCCCAGCTGCGCGCCCTGGGCCTGGGCCACGACAAGCGCCGCTCCTTCGCGACGATCGACCCGGACTACTACAAGTGGACCCAGTGGATCTTCCTGCAGATCTTCAACTCCTGGTACGACGACGAGGCGAAGAAGGCCCGCCCGATCGCCGACCTGATCGCGCAGTTCGAGAGCGGTGAGCGCGCCGTACCGGGCTCCACGCGCGCGTGGAGCGCCCTGGACGCCAAGGAGCGCGCCGACGTCCTGAGCGGCTTCCGCCTGGCGTACGCCTCCGACGCCCCCGTCAACTGGTGCCCGGGCCTGGGCACCGTCCTGGCGAACGAGGAGGTCACCGCCGACGGCCGCTCCGAGCGCGGCAACTTCCCCGTCTTCAAGGCCAAGCTGCGCCAGTGGAACATGCGCATCACGGCCTACGCCGACCGCCTGCTGGACGACCTGGACGCGCTGGACTGGCCCGAGGCCATCAAGCTGCAGCAGCGCAACTGGATCGGCCGCTCCGAAGGCGCCCGCGTCGACTTCCCCGTCGGCTCCGAAGGCGACGCCATCACCGTCTTCACCACCCGTCAGGACACCCTGTTCGGCGCCACCTACATGGTCCTGGCGCCCGAGCACGAGCTGGTCGACACCATCGTCCCGGCCGCCTGGCCCGAAGGCACCCACGACGTGTGGACGGGCGGCCACGCCACCCCCGCCGAGGCCGTCGCCAAGTACCGCGCCTTCGCCGCCGCCAAGTCCGACGTCGAGCGCCAGGCCGACGCCAAGGAGAAGACCGGCGTCTTCACCGGCGCGTACGCGACGAACCCCGTCAGCGGCGAGCAGGTCCCGGTCTTCATCGCCGACTACGTCCTGATGGGCTACGGCACCGGCGCCATCATGGCCGTCCCCGCGCACGACTCCCGCGACTTCGCCTTCGCCCGCGCCTTCGAGCTGCCGATGCGCTGCGTGGTCGAGCCCTCCGACGACCGCGGCACCGACCCGTCCACGTGGGACGACTCCTTCGACTCCTACGAAGCGAAGATCATCGGCTCCTCCGGGGACGAGGTCAGCCTGGACGGCCTGGTGGTCGTCGAGGCCAAGGCCCGCATCACCGAGTGGCTGGAGCGCAAGGGCATCGGCCGGGGCACCGTCAACTTCCGCCTGCGCGACTGGCTGTTCAGCCGCCAGCGCTACTGGGGCGAGCCCTTCCCGATCGTCTACGACGAGGACGGCGTGGCCCACGCGCTGCCCGAGTCCATGCTGCCCCTGGAACTGCCCGAGGTCGACGACTACAGCCCGCGCACCTTCGAGCCGGACGACGCCGACACCCAGCCGGAGACCCCGCTGTCCCGCAACGAGGACTGGGTCAACGTCACCCTGGACCTGGGCGACGGCTCCGGTCCGCGCCGCTACCGCCGCGAGACCAACACGATGCCCAACTGGGCCGGTTCGTGCTGGTACGAACTGCGCTACCTGGACCCGCACAACGACCAGCAGCTGGTCGCCCCCGACGCCGAGCGCTACTGGATGGGGCCGCGCGAAGGTCAGCCCACCGGCGGCGTCGACCTGTACGTCGGCGGCGCCGAGCACGCCGTACTGCACCTGCTGTACGCCCGCTTCTGGTCCAAGGTCCTGTTCGACCTGGGCCACATCTCGTCCGCCGAGCCGTTCCACAAGCTGTTCAACCAGGGCATGATCCAGGCGTACGTCTACCGGGACAGCCGCGGCTTCCCGGTCCCCGCCACCGAGGTCGAGGAGCGCGACGGGAAGTTCTTCTTCGCGGGCGAGCCGGTCAAGCGCGAGCTGGGCAAGATGGGCAAGTCCCTGAAGAACGCCGTCACTCCGGACGAGATCTGCGAGGAGTACGGCGCCGACACGCTGCGCCTGTACGAGATGGCGATGGGCCCCCTGGACGTCTCGCGCCCCTGGGACACCCGAGCGGTCGTCGGCCAGTACCGGCTGCTGCAGCGCATGTGGCGCCTGATCGTCGACGAGGCCACCGGCGAGGTGACCGTCTCCGACGCCGAGCCCGACGAGGGCACCCTGCGGGCGCTGCACAAGGCGATCGACGGCGTGCGCCAGGACCTGGACGGCATGCGGTTCAACACCGCCATCGCCAAGATCACCGAGCTGAACAACCACCTGACCAAGGCCGCGGGCCCCGTGTCGCGCTCTGTCGCCGAACGCCTGGTGCTGCTGGTCGCGCCGCTGGCCCCGCACATCGCCGAGGAGCTGTGGCGCAAGCTGGGCCACACCGACACGGTCGTCCACCAGGACTTCCCGGTCGCCGACCCCGCGTACGTCGTGGACGAGACCGTGACCTGCGTCGTGCAGATCAAGGGCAAGGTCAAGGCCCGCCTGGAGGTCCCACCGGCCATCTCCGACGAGGAGCTGGAGAAGGCGGCCCTGGGCGACGAGCGCGTGGTCGCCGCGCTGGCGGGCGCGGGCATCCGCAAGGTCATCGTGCGGGCGCCGAAGCTGGTGAACATCGTTCCGGCGTGAGGGGCGATGCGGTCCGACCGGGGGTGGTGCGGTCGGGCCTGGGTGATCGGTCCGGTGTGATCGGTCCGGTGTGATCGTTCCTGGGGCCGGTCCTGTGTGATCGGTGAGCGGCGGGTCCTCGAGGGGGCCCGCCGCTTCTGTGCGTGGCGGTCGGCTGGTGGTGGTCGGTGGTCGGTGGGCGGTGGTCGATGGGGGGCGGCTGTGTGCCTGGCCGGTCGGTGGCGTACCTGGGCCGGGCGCCAACTGCGGGTCGGGTGACGCGCATCGGGGTAGTCCCCTACGGGCAGCTTGGGGGTTCCGCTGGAACCCTCGGAAGGCTTGCTGCGTTTACCGTGGAGAGGACGGCGGGAACAGCGCCGTCGGCAGCACTTCGCGCCGCCCCGCCCCGTACCGCCGTGGACCGACAACCGCCGCAGGCCGATTCGCCAGACGGATTCGCCAGGCTGAAGGAGAAGCATCGTGGAAGCCGTGATCGCAGTGGTCGCGCTGCTCTTCGTGCTGTTCCTGGCGCTGGGGGCGTATGCGGTGGTCAAGGCGGTCGGAGCGGCCCGACGCGGCATGGACCGCACGATCACGCAGGCCCGCCGCACGGTGGAGGACACCACCCTGCGCGCGCGTACCTTCGCCCAGCCCGGCGCCGTCGGCGAGCTGGCCCAGCTGCGGCTGCGCCTGCGCACCTCCATGAGGGCCACCCAGGACTCGCTGCGCGCGGGCGTCGCCGAGGACTCCTCGCTGCACGAGTCCCTGGCGCTCTTCCAGCGCCTCAGCGCCCACGGCCACGAGCTGGACGACGACCTCAAGCGCCTGGAGCGGGAGCCCGACCGGATCGAGCTCAGCCAGCGCCTGCCCGCCCTCAAGGAGCGCACCGAGCAGATCGTCAAGGCTGCCGACTCACTCCGCTGGGCGGCCCGCGACCGCGCCCACAAGTTCGCGGACGACGACCTGGACCTGCTCAGCGAGCAGATCGACATGGAGGCGGGCGCGCTGCGGCACTGGACGGCCGGACCGTCCGACGACCAGCCCCTCACCTCCTGGTCCGACCCCGCGACGCCCCAGCGGACCGACGAGGCGAAGACCGCGTCCGGCAGCACGGCCGACCTGAACAAGCCGTCCCGGCCGCAGGCGTCCGCCCGCGCGGCCGAAGGGGACCACGCCGACCGCTCCTCCCAGGAGCCGACCAGGCCCGCCATCACCCCGCCGAAGCAGCAGCCGACGTACCCCTGGCAGAAGAAGCCCAAGCCCGAGAGCACCACCTGACCCGCGGAGTCCGCCACCGAGGCCACGGCGCGGGCCTGCTCCCTCGGCCTGCCCGAAGCCCCGTCGGAAGCACGTCGCCCCCGCCGCCCGCGTGCAGGGGTCGGACTGCCGCACCCGGGTTCCTGCGGGTAATCTCCAGCTCATGTCCCGCCATGTCGCGATCGTCACCGATTCAACGGCCTACTTGCCGCAGCGGACGATGGAGCGGCACGGCATCACCGCGGTGCCGCTGACGGTCGTACTCGGCCATCGGGCGCTCGAAGAGGGCACCGAGATCTCCGCCCGCTCCCTCGCGCTGGCCCTGCAGAAACGCCACCCCGTGACCACCTCGCGCCCCAGCCCCGAGGTCTTCGCCCAGACCTACCGCAAGGTCGCGGAGGCGGGCGCCACCGGCATCGTCTCGCTCCACCTGTCGGCCGAGTTCTCCGGTACGTACGACGCCGCCGTCCTCGCCGCCCGTGAGGCACCTGTGCCGGTCCGCGTCGTCGACACCGGCATGGTCGCGATGGCCCTCGGCTTCTGCGCCCTCGCCGCGGCCGAGACCGCCGACGCGGGCGGCACCATGGACGAGGCGGTGTCGGCCGCGGAGAAGCGGGCCGCGGCGACGTCCGCGTACTTCTACGTCGACACCCTCGACTACCTGCGCCGCGGTGGCCGCATCGGCGCGGCCCAGGCGCTTCTGGGCTCCGCACTCGCCGTGAAACCGCTGCTCGCGCTGGACGACGGCCGCATCGAGATGCTGGAGAAGGTCCGCACGGCGTCGAAGGCGATCGCCCGTCTCGAGGAGATCGTGATCGAGCGGGCCGGGGCGCACGACGTGGACATCGCCGTGCACCACCTCGCGGCGCCCGAGCGCGCGGCGACCCTCGCGGACCGCCTCCACGACCGCGTCCCCGGCCTCGTCGACCTGCACGTCAGCGAGGTGGGCGCGGTGATCGGGGCGCACACCGGGCCCGGGCTGCTCGGGGCCGTGGTCTCGCCTCGGTGAGGCGGTCTCGTCGGGGTGGGGTGCTCTTGTCGGGGTGGGGTGCTCTTGTCTCGGTGAGGCGGTCTTGTCTGGGTGAGATGGTCTTGTCTGGGTGAGGCGGTCTTGTCTGGGTGAGGTGATCCCGCCTTGGTGGGGTGATCTCGCTGTGGTGGGGCTGATCTCACTTCTGCGCGGGCGAGGTTCACTCGTGCGAGTGACGGAGTTATCCACAACTGCTGGGTAATCCCCGGGAATTGAGCAAGATCAACAAGTTTCCGTGGCGGTGCCTAGCGTTTTCGGCATGGGACTTCGATCAGCTTCAGAGGCGGTAGGCGGCGGCCCGGCGGGGTCGCTGGAGGACGGTTCGGAAGGCTCGCCGCGCGGCGGCCCGGGGCGGGTGCCGGGCTCGGAGGACGGGCCGACGCAGGAACACCGCGTGGCTGTGGGGCACGTGACGCGGCGCCACGCTCGCCGCCGCGCCCGACGCAGGCGCGCGGCGGCGGAGGCCGTGCGGCTGCGAGCTGAGGCGCTCTTCGCCGAGCCGGGCGTGAGGGGAGGAGGGCGAGGGCGGGCTCCGACGCTGCCTGTGGGGTCTGGGCGGGGGAGGGGGGTAACTCCTGCTTGGGGTGGGAGAGTCGGTGAGGCTGGTGCTGGTGCTGGTGCTGGTGCGGCTGACCGTGGCAGTGGTGGGGGTGTTGGGGGTCCGGTGGACCCGGTTCGCCCGGTGGGGCGGGTGGGCGCCGTCGACCCCATCGACCCCATCGGTCCCGCCGACCCCATCGGCCCCGTGGGCTCCGTGGAGTTGGTGGACTCGGGCCGGG
Organism: Streptomyces flavofungini; assembly: GCF_030388665.1. Lineage (NCBI taxonomy): Bacteria > Bacillati > Actinomycetota > Actinomycetes > Kitasatosporales > Streptomycetaceae > Streptomyces > Streptomyces flavofungini. Next base: position 6,251,499 of record NZ_CP128846.1, read on the forward strand.
TTGGCCCGGCGAAGTCTGCGGGTGGGCCGGATGGCCTGGGTGGGACGGGTGAGGGTTCCGGGGCCGATGCCCGAGTGGAGTCGTCGTGGCGGGTGCGGGCCGGGCTCGCCGTGCGGGAGAGGCTGCCGCTCTGGCTGCGGTTGCGGTGCGGCATGGAGCGGCGGAGCGTCGTCGCCCTCGGCTTGGTCCTGATCGTGACCGCGGTCTTCGCGGCACAGCACTTCTGGACGGGGCGGACACAGCCCGTCCGGGCGCCGGACGTGGTGGGCGAGGCGGCGGGACCCGGCGAAGGGCCGGGACCCTCGCCATCGCCCGGGGCACCGCCCGCACCCGACGGGGAACTCCCGCAGGGCGCGCCGGGCGACGCCACCGGTGCGGGGAGCGGTGCGGGCGCGACGGCGGGCGTCGTCGTGGACGTCAGGGGCAAGGTCCGCAGCCCTGGGGTGCAACGACTGCCGGGAGGCTCCCGCGTGGCCGACGCGTTGCGGGCGGCGGGCGGGGTTCGCCCCGGCACGAAGACGGACGGGCTCAATCGCGCCCGGCTCCTCATCGACGGCGAGCAGATCGTGGTGGGCGGCCCCCTGCCACCGGTGCCGGGTTCGGGGCAGGCCGCCCCGCCGGGCTCCGGCCCGGGACCGACAGCCGGAGGCGCGGCGGCCGGACCGGCAGGGGGCGCCGGCACGGTGACAGGACCCGTGGGGCTCAACACCGCCACCGCCGAGCAATTGGACACCTTGCCCGGGGTGGGCCCGGTCCTGGCGCAGCACATCATCGACTACCGCACGGAGCACGGGGGATTCCGCTCGGTGGACGAGCTCCGGGAAGTGAACGGCATCGGCGAGAAGCGGTTCGCGGATCTGCAGAACCTTGTGCGGCCATGAGGCGCGACCTGCATCAGGGCGGCCCTGGCGCCCTGCACTGGCGTGGCCCTGCTGCCCCACATCGGAGTGGCCCCGTTGGTCGACGTCGGCCTGGCTCTGCCAGCCCGCGCCGGGACGGCTCCGCCGGACCGAGTCAGGGCTGTTCTGCCGAGCCGGGCCAGGGCGGTTCTGCCGAGCCGGGCCAGGGCAGCCGTACCGGCTCACGCCCGGACGGTCCGGCCGACCCGCGCCAGGAGGGTCCGGCCGACCTCCGCCTGGTGCCTCCCGCCCTCGCGGCCTGGGCAGCGGCGGCCCTCGCGCTGGACGCTCCACCCCGCGTGGTCGTGGGCGCCGTCGTGGTCTGCGTGGTGGTGGCCGGGGTGCTTCTGGTGACGTGGACCGCGTGGGCATGCCGGGACGGGCAGACCCGCGCCGGGGGTGTCCACACCCGGACGGGAGCGAGAGCGCCCGCGCAAGCAGCGGAAGGCCGCGCCGCCGCCAGGGGAGGGGGTGTCCGGCCCCTGGGTCTCCGGAGGCGGGGCCGCTTCGCGTGGGGCCGGGTGAGTGTGGCCGCGATCCTGCTGTGCGCGGCGGCGTCGGCTGCCTCGGCCGGGCTGCACGGGGCGGACCTGCACCGAGGCCCGGTGCCCGAGCTGGCTGAGCGGTACGCCGAGGTGACGGCGGAGGTGGAGGTGACGTCGGACCCGCGCCGTACGCGGCCCCGGGTGACGGGAGACCGGGCGGCTCCGCCGTCCATCGTGCTGAACGGGGAGGTCGTCCGCGTGCAGGAGGCCGACGGCACGACGAGCGGGACGCGGGCGCCGGTGCTGGTCATTGTGCGCGAGGACAGGAGGGGCACGAAGGGGGCGCGTGAGCAGCGTGAGCAGGGAGCGAGCGGCAGGCCGGTCGAGCAGAACGAGCCGGGAGGGAGGGGCGAGCCGGGAGAGAGGGGCGACACGGGTTCGCGGTACGGGTTCTGGCGGCCGGAAGGCGGACGCGGCTCAGACGATGCCGAGGGCGCCGAGGACGCCGAGGGCGCTGCCGGAGCCGGAGCCGGAGCCGGAGCCGGAGCCGGGGGCGGGGCCCGGGTCGGGGGCGCTGAGGGTGCTGCCCGTGGTGTCGGTGCTGCCGGTGGCGTCGGCCCCGTCGGAGTCGGCGGCTCGCCGGAAGGTGTAGGCGCCGAGGGTGCGGATGTGCGGCAGCGAGGGTCGCCGTGGCTGGACCTGTTGCCGTCCACGCGGCTGCGGGTGCGGGGGAGCCTGGCGGTGCCGTGGTCGGACGGCGAGCGGATCGCGGCCGTGCTGCGGGTGCCCGAGGGGCAGGCGCCGCAGGTGGTGGGGGCGCCGTCGATGGCGCAGCGGTTCGCGGGGGACCTGCGGGCGGGGCTGCGGGAGGCGACGGACGGGCTGCCGGAGGATGCCCGCGCGCTGTTGCCGGGGCTGGTGAGCGGGGACACCTCGCGGGTGCCGCCGGAACTGGACGAGGCATTCCGGGCGACCGACCTCACGCACCTTCTCGCGGTCAGCGGGGCGAACCTCACCATCGTGCTCGCGCTGCTCATCGGGCCGCCCGGCACGGCCCACCGTGCGGAACGGCGCGGGCTCGCGCCGAGGCTGGGCATCCCGCTGCGCACGACGGCGCTGATCGGCGGCGGCCTGACGCTCGGATTCGTCATCGTGTGCAGACCGGAGCCGAGTGTGCTGCGGGCGGCGGCCTGCGGACTGATCGTGCTGCTGGCCATCGGGACGGGGCGGCGCAGATCGCTGCTGCCCGCGCTGGCAGCGGCGGTACTGCTGCTGGTGCTGTACGACCCTTGGCTGTCGCGGAGTTACGGCTTCCTGCTGTCCGTCCTGGCGACGGGGGCGTTGTTGACGCTGGCGCCGAGGTGGAGTGCGGCGATGCGGCGGCGCGGGGTGCCGGGGCGAGCGGCCGAGGCGCTGGCGGCCGCGGCGGCGGCGCAGGCGGTGTGCGCGCCGGTCGTGGCGGTGCTCGCGGCACGGGTGAGCCTGGTCGCGGTGCCGTGCAACCTGCTCGCGGAGTTCGCGGTCGCGCCGGCCACGGTGCTGGGGTTCGCGGCGCTCGCGGTGGCGCCGGTGGCGATGCCGGTGGCCAAGGTGCTCACGTGGTGCGCGAGTTGGCCGGTGGGCTGGATCGCGGGGATCGCCCGGACGGGGGCGGCGCTGCCGGGGAACGGGATCGACTGGCCGGGCAGTTGGGGCGGTGCACTGCTGCTCGCGGTCGTCACCGCCGTCGTGGTCCTGGCCTGCCGCGGGCTCGCCCGGCATCCGTGGCTGAGCGCGGGCTGCGCGCTGCTGTTCCTGCTGGCGGTCGTCCAACCTCCGCCCCTCACCCGGGTCATCGCGGGCTGGCCACCGCAAGGGTGGCGGCTTGTGATGTGCGATGTGGGGCAGGGGGACGCGACGGTGCTCGCGGCGGGCGAGGGTGCCGGGGTCGTCGTCGACGCGGGGCCCGATCCTGTGCTCGTCGACCGGTGCCTGCGTTCGCTCGGTGTGACGCGGGTGCCGTTGGTGCTCCTGACGCACTTTCACGCGGACCATGTGGCCGGGCTGCCCGGGGTCCTGCGGGGGCGGTCGGTGGGGGCGATCCAGACGACGGGGTTCCAGGAGCCGCCGGGGCAGGCCGAGTTCGTGCGCGGGCAGGCCGCCGGGCGGGGGATCCCCCTGACCCGGGCCGTCGCCGGGGAGCGCAGGCGTGCCGGGCCGCTGGAGTGGCAGGTGCTCTGGCCGCGGCCCGATCCTGGGCCACGGCCGGATGGGCCGAACGACGCCAGCGTCACCCTCCTGGCGCGGATCGCGGGGCTCACCCTGCTCCTGCTCGGCGACCTGGAACCACCGGCCCAGCGGGCCCTGTTGCGCACCCCGGCGGGCGCCGCGCTGCCGCGGGTCGATGTGCTGAAGGTCGCGCATCACGGGTCGGCGTACCAGGATCCGTTGCTGTTGCGACGGGCGGGACCGCGTCTCGCGCTGGTCTCGTGCGGCGCGGACAACCCGTACGGGCACCCGTCACCCCGGACGGTCGCGGCGCTGCGGGCCGGCGGCGCGCAGGTGCTGCGGACGGACACGAGCGGCGCCATCGCGGTGACCGGAGGGCGGGCCGGGGCGCGGACGGAGCCCTCGGAGAGGGGCCGGGGTGCGGGCGAGGACGCCGGCGAGGGCGGGGAGGGGGTGGCCGAGCTGGGGGTGGCGACGCGCAGGTGAGCGGCGGGGAACACACGACACAGGCGCACCCGTTGCCCGGTGCTCGGGGCGGTGCTCGGGGCGGTGCTCGCCAGGCGTAGGCCTGGGTTTGGGCCCGGCTGGGCCGCGCCACCGGGGCACGGGGAGGAGCGCCTGAGAGGGGATGGTTGGCTGTGTATTAGGTGGATGGGCGTGCTGGTCGCGGGGGTAGAGGTGGAGCGGATCACTGAGGAGCAGTTCACGCGGCTGGTTGGGTTCGTGTGGGCGCGGGTGTCCGATGTGGCTCCGCTTCAGGGCGAAGCGCGGCGCGCGGCCGTGGCCCTGCGTCTGGCCGCGCAGAAGCAGATCGCGGCGGTGGTCTTCCACCGGAGCGGTCCGGCTGAGCAGGCCGGTGAGACGGAGCTGCACGCGACTGCTTCGTGGAACCTGCTGGTCGAGTTCGCGCGGGTCTGGGGCGATCATTCGGAGTTCCCGGCCGACGCCGCCGTGGAGACCTTCGACTTCGACTCCGCGTCGCCTCTCTCGGCGGCCCCGGACCGCGAAGCGTCGTGTGAGGGGGCGCGGGCCGCTGCGCCGATGGCCGCGCCAATCGTCCCGGTCGTGCCGGAGGGGAGAGGAGAGAGGGGAGACGGAGTGGGGCTGAGCGGTTAATCGGGTTCATGGGGACAGTGCGGGTGCTTCGGTCAATTCCACAACGTTCTTGCTGAAGTGGTTGCGTTTGCATCGAATGCCGCAACGGTGATCGAATGCCTTTTCGTTGCAGGTGTTGTCAAGGTGTGCGGGGTGTGTCGCAGTGTTCGGCCGTTGGCTGGGAAACCGTTGGGGCCGGGGCGGGCGGTCCGGGCCGCTGTCGGCGATGACGGTGCCGACCGGCGCGGGAGTGCTCAGCTGCCGGGTGCTCGACCCCGTCAACGAGGTGGTGCGGCACGCGGAGCTGTCGGTCAGCGACGCCATGGGCCGCAAGATCGTCAGTGGTGGGACGGACCCGTTCGGGTCGTTCGTCGCGACGGTGCCCGCGGGGGAGTACCGGCTCGCGGTGTCGGCGGAGGGGTTCACGCCGTACCGGGCGAACATCACGGTGGGCGAGGGCGCGCACGCGTCGATGGGGGATGTGACGCTGCAGATCGCGCAGCTTCCCGGGCTGCCGGAGTCCGGGGACTGGGACATCGACCCGCTGCACTCCTCGATCGCGTTCACGGCGCGGCACATCGGGCTCGCGCGGATCCACGGCCGGTTCAACACGTTCGCGGGGGCGATCCGTCTTGCCGAGCGGATGGAGGACTCCGCGATGCACGTCGTGATCGACGCGTCCTCCATCGACACGGCCGTCAAGATGCGCGACGACCATCTGCGGTCGGGTGACTTCCTGGACGTGGCGCGGTTTCCGACGATGGAGTTCTACAGCGACAAGTTCGTGCACAAGGGCGGCGCGCGCTGGGCGATCACGGGAGCGCTGTCGCTGCACGGTGTGACGCGGACGGTCACCCTCGACACGGAGTACCTGGGGGTCGGGCACGGCCTCGAGGGCGAGACGCGGGCCGCGTGCCGGGCGACGACCGAGCTGCACCGCGACGACTTCACGATCACGTGGCAGACGATGCTCGCCCGGGGGATCGCGGCGGTCGGCGCCAGCATCACCATCGAGCTGGACATCCAGGTCCTGCCCAAGGCCTGAGCCTCGGCTAGGGCGCCTCCAGCCAGCCCTCGAACTCGGCTGCCAGCGCGTCCAGTTCCGCCGGGTCCAGGCGGCGCTCGGGGTCCTCGACGACCACCAGCCACTGGGCGTCCTCGGCGTCGTCCTCGCCGGCCAGCGCGTCCCGGACGAGCTGGGGTTCGTCGGGGACGCCGAAGCGGTCGGGGAGTTCTTCGGCGAGCTGCTCGGCGGCGTCGCGGTCGGGCAGCACCAGGACATGTCGTACGTCGGTCACCTGCCCATTCTCCGATACGGCGACGTCGGGCCGTGCCCCGCGTCCGGCTCGGCGGCCCCGGGCCCGGCCCCTCGCTCCCTTCCCGGCCGCGCCCGCCGGACGCCGCTTCGGCCTGAGCTGTCAGTGCTGCGTGGGATGCTTGACCGCGATGGCCAGGAAGAACGCAAACGACAATCCGCTCGCTCCTGTCACGGTCGCCGTGGGGCAGGAGGACCTGCTGCTCGACCGCGCCGTGCAGGAGGTCGTCGCCGCCGCGCGGGCCGCGGACGCCGACACCGATGTCCGTGACCTCACGCCCGACCAGCTGGCGCCCGGCACCCTCGCCGAGCTGACCAGCCCGTCGCTGTTCGCCGAGCGCAAGGTCGTCGTCGTACGCAATGCGCAGGACCTGTCGGCGGACACGGTCAAGGACGTGAAGGGGTATCTGGGGGCGCCTGTCGAGGAGATCACCCTGGTGCTGCTGCACGCGGGCGGGGCCAAGGGCAAGGGGCTGCTCGACGCCGCGCGCAAGGCGGGGGCGCGGGAGGTGGCCTGCCCGAAGATGACCAAGCCCGCGGATCGGCTGTCCTTCGTGCGGGGTGAGTTCCGGGCCCTCGGGCGGTCGGCGACGCCCGAGGCGTGCCAGGCCCTGGTCGACTCCATCGGCAGTGACCTGCGGGAGCTGGCGTCCGCCGCGGCGCAGCTCGTCGCGGACATCGAGGGCACGATCGACGAGGCGGTCGTCGGGCGGTACTACACGGGGCGGGCGGAGGCGTCCAGCTTCACCGTGGCCGACCGGGCCGTGGAGGGGAGGGCGGCGGAGGCCCTGGAGGCGCTGCGGTGGTCCCTGGCGACCGGCGTCGCGCCCGTGATGATCACCTCGGCGTTGGCGCAGGGGGTGCGGGCCATCGGGAAGCTGTCGTCCGCGCGGGGTGGGCGGCCCGCTGATCTCGCGCGCGAGCTGGGGATGCCGCCGTGGAAGATCGATCGGGTGCGGCAGCAGATGCGGGGGTGGACGCCGGAGGGGGTTGCTGTGGCGCTTCGGGCCTGTGCGGAGGCTGACGCGGGCGTCAAGGGGGGTGGGGACGACCCGGCGTATGCCCTGGAGAAGGCTGTCGTCGCCGTTGCTCGGGCGGCTCGGCTTCGGCGGGGGTAGGTCCCCCCTCCGGGGGGCGGGGGTAGGTCTCTCTTCTCCGGGGGCGGGGGTGTCTCTCCCCTCAGGGGCGGGGGTGGGTCGGCACCGCCGGGGTGGTTTGTTCGGGGTTGAGCGCCGTTGCGGCGGGATTTTCTTTCCCCGATCCCGCCCCTTCCCGAAACCGGGGCTCCGCCCCGGACCCCAGGCTCCCCAGGCCCCGGCCCCAGGCTCCAGACCTCAGCCCCCAGGCCTCGCAGACCTCAGGCCCCGGACCCAGCCCAAGACCTTCAGGCCCCGAGACCTTCAGGCCCTGAAACCCTCACACCCCCGAACCCTCACACCCCCGAACCCTCACACCCCCGAACCCTCACACCCCCGAACCCTCACACCCCCGAAACCTCAGACCCCCCAAGACCCTCACACCCCCAAAACCCGAAAAGCCCCGCACGCAGTCCTGGGGAAGGACGGTGTGCGGGGCCTTCGGTCAAGCTCAAGCTCTTCAAGATCCACACCCGCGTGGCGAACGCAGGCCGCGTGTGGATCGGGGTGCCGGTCGGGAGCGGATGAGAGAGGGCCCGCTCTGGTCCTCCCGGCGGTTACATCACTGGTCGGCCTTAGAGGGACGCGGCCTTCGAAGCAAGCGCCGACTTCTTGTTGGCGGCCTGGTTCTTGTGGATGACGCCCTTGGAGACGGCCTTGTCGAGCTGGCGCGTGGCCTCACGGGTCAGCTCGGTCGCCTTCTGGGTGTCACCGGAGGCAACGGCCTCGCGGGCCTTGCGGATCGCGGTCTTCAGCGAGGACTTGACGGCCTTGTTGCGCTGGCGCGCCTTCTCGTTGGTCTTGTTCCGCTTGATCTGGGACTTGATGTTCGCCACGAAAGAGCCTTCTCAGGTTCAGGTACTGCTGATTTCTCTGACATGTGCCACCCGGCGAGAGGGCTGAGAGACACAGCTGCCCACGTTACCAGCCGCCCTGCGACCGGCCCAAACCGATCCTCGCGGCCCACCCGTGGGACGATGGAGGCTACGTATCGATCCGACCCGAGGCATAAGGCGCCTCAAGAGACAGGACCCTGCGTGCCCGCGACCCCTAAGAATGTGCCCGCGCCGAGCCGTACCGACCCGGCTCTGATCCGCAATTTCTGCATCATCGCGCACATCGACCACGGCAAGTCCACGCTCGCCGACCGCATGCTGCAGCTGACCGGCGTGGTCGAGCAGCGGCAGATGCGCGCCCAGTACCTCGACCGTATGGACATCGAGCGCGAGCGCGGCATCACGATCAAGTCCCAAGCCGTGCGTCTGCCCTGGGCCCCGACCGAGGGCCCCGACGAGGGCACGACGCACATCCTGAACATGATCGATACCCCGGGCCACGTGGACTTCACCTATGAAGTCTCCCGTTCGCTCGCGGCCTGCGAGGGCACGATCCTCCTGGTCGACGCGGCTCAGGGCATCGAGGCGCAGACCCTCGCCAACCTGTATCTGGCGATGGAGAACGACCTCAAGATCGTTCCGGTGCTCAACAAGATCGACCTGCCGGCGGCCCAGCCCGAGAAGTTCTCCGAGGAGCTCGCCAACCTCATCGGCTGCGACCCGGACGACGTGCTCAAGGTCTCCGCGAAGACCGGGCTCGGCGTGGAGGCGCTGCTCGACAAGGTCGTCGCCGAGGTCCCGCCGCCGGTCGGCGTCAAGGACGCGCCCGCCCGCGCGATGATCTTCGACTCGGTGTACGACTCGTACCGGGGCGTGGTCACGTACGTACGAGTCGTCGACGGCCAGCTCAACAAGCGTGAGCGGATCCGGATGATGTCGACGGGCGCGACCCACGAGCTCCTGGAGATCGGGACGAACTCGCCCGAGATGCTCGCCGCCGACGGGCTCGGCGTGGGCGAGGTGGGCTACCTCATCACCGGCGTGAAGGACGTCCGCCAGTCCAAGGTCGGTGACACGATCACCTCCCTGCACAAGGGCGCCACGGAGCCGCTCGGCGGCTACAAGGACCCCAAGCCCATGGTCTTCTCGGGGCTCTATCCGCTGGACGGCTCGGACTACCCGGAGCTGCGCGACGCCCTGGACAAGCTGCAGCTCAACGACGCCGCGCTGGTGTACGAGCCGGAGACCTCCGCCGCGCTCGGCTTCGGCTTCCGCGTCGGCTTCCTCGGCCTGCTGCACCTGGACGTGATCCGGGAGCGCCTGGAGCGCGAGTTCGGGCTCGACCTGATCGCCACCGCCCCCAACGTGGTCTACCGCGTGATCATGGAGGACGGCACCGAGCACGTCGTCACCAACCCGAGCGAGTTCCCCGAGGGCAAGATCGACGAGGTGTACGAGCCCGTCGTGCGGGCGACCATCCTCGCCCCGTCCGAGTTCATCGGCTCGATCATGGAGCTGTGCCAGAACCGGCGCGGCACCCTGCTCGGCATGGACTACCTGTCCGAGGACCGCGTCGAGATCCGGTACACCCTGCCGCTCGCGGAGATCGTCTTCGACTTCTTCGACCAGCTGAAGTCCAAGACGCGCGGGTACGCCTCGCTGGACTACGAGCCCACGGGCGAGCAGTCCGCGCAGCTCGTCAAGGTCGACATCCTGCTGCACGGCGACAAGGTCGACGCGTTCTCGGCGATCACGCACAAGGACGCGGCGTACGCGTACGGCGTGCGGCTCGTGGCCAAGCTGCGCGAGCTGATCCCGCGGCAGGCCTTCGAGGTGCCCGTGCAGGCGGCCATCGGCTCCCGGGTCATCGCCCGCGAGACCATCCGCGCCATCCGCAAGGACGTCCTCGCCAAGTGCTACGGCGGTGACATCTCGCGCAAGCGCAAGCTGCTCGAGAAGCAGAAGGAAGGCAAGAAGCGGATGAAGATGGTCGGCTCCGTGGAGGTCCCGCAGGAGGCCTTCATCGCGGTGCTGTCCAGCGACGAGGGCTCCGGCAAGAAGAAGTAGCGGAAGCGGCCCTCGCGCCGCGTACGCCAAGCGGCCCTCGCGCCGCGTGCGCCAAGCGGCCCTCGCGCCGCGTGCGCCAAGCGGCCCTCGCGCCGCGTGTGCCACGAGCCCGCGACGGGAGACCGCCACGAGCCCGCGCCACGAGACCGCGACGCGAACAGAGCGCCCGCCCGGCTTCCGGGTGGGCGCTCTGTCCGTACGGCGTCCGTGCCAGGCCCCGGGGCACCCCCGCCGTGGCCTCACCGGACGCACCGGGCCGACGTGAGGAGGAACCCGCGGGAAGTGACAGGCGGCAGACCCTTACGCACATGGCGTCCGGCCTTTACTCTGATCTCTGCTCGTAGGTTACTCGCAAGTTAAACAAGTGCCCGGAGAGGCGCGAGAGCGCAGGACACAGCCAAGCAGAACACCAGTCAGTAGCACGCACCGTCGCGGGCCCGGAGGATGTCGTGAGCGACACACAGACCTTGATCGAGAACCGTCCGCCGTCCGTGGCGCACCTCTTCCTGGAACGGGTCGCGGCCACACCCGACGCCGAGGCCTACCGCTATCCCGTCCCGGCGGCGTCGGGCGAGGGCCCCGACGACTGGCGGGCACTGAGCTGGGCTCAGGCCGCCGAGCGGGTCTTCGCCATCGCGGCCGGCCTCGTCGAACTGGGCCTGAACCCCGAGGACCGGGTGGCGCTGGCCTCCGCGACCCGCGTCGAGTGGATCCTCGCCGACCTGGGCATCCTGTGCGCCGGAGCGGCCACGACGACGGTGTATCCGCAGACCAACGCCGAGGAGTCCGCGTTCATCCTCGGTGACTCCGGCAGCCGCGTCCTGATCGCGGACAACGCCGAGCAGCTGGCGAAGGCGCGGGAGCAGCGGGCGAACCTGCCCGAGCTCAAGCACGTCGTGGTGTTCGACGCCGACGGCGTGGCACCTGCGGCGGACGACCCCGAGGGCTGGGTGCTCACGCTCGCCGACCTCGAAACCCGCGGTGCCGCCTACCTGGAGAAGAACCCCCAGGCGGTCAAGGAGCGGATCGACGCGATCAGGCCCGATCACCTCGCGACCATCATCTATACGTCGGGGACCACGGGCCGTCCGAAGGGCGTGCGGCTGCCGCACGACAACTGGTCGTACATGGCCAAGGCCATCGCGGCGACGGGGCTGCTCACGCCCGACGACGTGCAGTACCTGTGGCTGCCGCTCGCGCACGTCTTCGGCAAGGTGCTGACCAGCGGACAGATCGAGCTCGGACACGTCACGGCCGTCGACGGCCGCGTGGACAAGATCATCGAGAATCTGCCGGTGGTGCAGCCCACGTACATGGCCGCCGTGCCGCGCATCTTCGAGAAGGTCTACAACGGCGTCGCGGCCAAGGCGCGGGCCGGTGGCGGCGCGAAGTACAAGATCTTCCAGTGGGCGGCGGAGGTCGCCAGGGAGTACGCGAAGACCAGCCAGGACAACTTCCGCAGGACCGGGGTGGCCTCGGTGCCGTTCGGGCTCGGCGCCAAGCACACGGTCGCCGACAAGCTCGTCTACGGCAAGCTGCGGGAGGCCTTCGGCGGGCGGCTGCGGGCCGCGGTGTCCGGGTCGGCGGCGCTCGCGCCCGAGATCGGATACTTCTTCGCGGGCGCCGGCATCCACATCCTGGAGGGCTACGGCCTCACCGAGACCTCCGCCGCGTCCTTCGTGAACCCCGGTGAGGCCTACCGCACCGGCACCGTCGGCAAGCCGCTGCCCGGCACCGAGGTCCGGATCGCCGACGACGGCGAGATCCTGCTGCGCAGCCCCGGCGTGATGGAGGGCTACCACGGCCAGCCCGAGAAGACGGCCGAGGTCCTTGAGTCCGACGGCTGGTTCCACACCGGCGACATCGGGGAGCTGTCCCCCGACGGCTATCTGCGGATCACCGACCGCAAGAAGGACCTGATCAAGACCTCCGGCGGCAAGTACATCGCGCCCGCCGAGGTCGAGGGCCAGTTCAAGGCCGTGTGCCCGTACGTCTCCAACATCCTCGTGCACGGCGCCGACCGGAACTTCTGCACCGCGCTCATCGCCCTCGACGAGCCGTCCCTGATGGGCTGGGCCGAGGAGAACGGACTCGGCGGCAAGTCCTACGCCGAGGTGATCGCGGCCCCGGCGACGGTCACCCTCATCGAGGGCTATGTGAAGCAGCTCAACGACGGGCTGCAGCGCTGGCAGACCGTCAAGAAGTTCAGGCTGCTTCCCCGCGACCTCGACGTCGAGCACGGCGAGCTGACGCCCAGCCTGAAGCTCAAGCGGCCGGTCGTGGAGCGCGAGTACAAGGAGCTGATCGAGGAGATGTACGCGGGCTCGCGCGAGGCCTGAGCCCGCGCGTGCGTGCGGTGGTGAGCGCGCGCGGGGGCGGGCGGGGCCCCGGAGCCCGGGGCCCCGCACCGCTCAGGTGGCCCGCCCGCGCCGCATCTCCCGTACCAGTTCCTCCATGTGCGCCACGTGGTGGCGCAGTTCGAGCACGTCGGTCAGGCTGCTCGCCGCCATATGTCGCTCGATCGCGGACAGCCGTTCGGACAGTTCGTCGAACTGCACCTGCTCGCGCGCCAGCATGCGTTCCAATTGCTGGTTCTTGCGGTGCAGTTCGAGGAAGACGGTGACCTTGGCGCGCAGCACCCAGGGGTCGAAGGGCTTGGTGAGGTAGTCCGCGGCGCCTGTCGCGTAGCCGCGGAAGGCGTAGCCCGCGTCGTTGTCCGTGCCGGTCAGGAAGATGATCGGCACGTCCTTCGTCTGGTCGAGGCGCTTGATGTTGGACGCGGTCTCGAAGCCGTCCATGCCCGGCATCCGCACGTCCAGGAGGATCACGGCGAACCGCTGCCGCAGCAGCGCCTTCATCGCCTCCTCCCCGGAACGGGCCCGTACGAGCGGCTCGTTGAGGGAGCCCAGGACCGCCTCCAGGGCCATCAGGTTGTCCTCCATGTCGTCGACCAGGAGGATGCTGGCGCGGTTGTCGGTCGGCGCCTCTGTGCTCATGGTGACAGGTGCCTCACTCAGTCATGGGCGGCGCGACAGGCTCCCCCTGCGTGTCGCGGCGCTCCGAGTCAACGGGTTCAGAGGGTTCGACGAGGTCGGCCTGGCCGATGGGGGCGACGGGGCCGACGAGACCGGTGGGGCCGACAGGGGTGGTCAGGTCGGCGGGGCCGGACTCCCGGCGGTCGGCGGCCGGCGGCACCGGCTGCTCCGGGTCGGCGGCAACTTCGAGGGCCGCGTTGGACTGCTTGTAGAACGAGGCGCCCTCCGGGTCCAGGAGAGAGCAGACGGCCACGAGCAGTTGGTCCACGTCCACCGGCTTCGGTACGTAGTCGGTGGCCCCCTGCGAGATGGCCTTCTCGCGGTCGCCGGGCATCGCCTTCGCGGTGAGGGCGATGATCGGCAGGCCGGTCCAGCGGGGGGCGCGGCGGATGGCGGCGATGGTCTCGTACCCGTCCATCTCCGGCATCATGATGTCCATCAGGATCAGGTCGATGTCGGGGTTGCGCTCCAGGGTCTCGACGCCCTCGCGGCCGTTCTCGGCGTAGAGCACCACCAGGCCGACGCGGCTGAGGACGTGGGTGAGGGCGAAGACGTTGCGGATGTCGTCGTCGACGATGAGCACCCGGCGGCCCGGCAGTATCCGCCCCGCGCGCCCCTCCTTCCACACCTCGAGCTTGGTCGGCGCCGGCCAGTTGTCGTCGGTCTCCGGCAGCGTGTGGGTGGTCGTGGTGGTCTCGTCGTGCGGGACCGGGACGGGCGCGGTGCGCGCGGAGGCGTACGCCGCGGCCGCCGCGCCGTGGCCGGGGTGCACCACGGGCACGTACAGCGTGAAGGTGGAGCCCTCGCCGGGCCTGCTCTCGGCGGTGATGCGGCCGCCGAGCAGACCGGCGATCTCGCGGCTGATGGACAGGCCGAGTCCGGTGCCGCCGTACTTGCGGTTGGTGGTGCCGTCGACCTGCTGGAACGCCTCGAAGATCACGGGGAGCTGTTCGGGCGGGATGCCGATGCCGGTGTCCCGCACGGCGAAGCTGATCAGGTCGCCGCGCTCGCTGAGCAGCGGGTCGGGGCACTGCGTGACGTGCTGCACGCGCAGCTCCACGCGGCCGTTCGCGGTGAACTTGACCGCGTTCGAGAGCAGGTTGCGCAGGATCTGCTGGAGCCGCTGCTCGTCGGAGAACATCTCCCTCGGCACGTTGTGGCCCACCGTCACGTCGAAGGAGAGGCCGCGGTCGATGGTGAGCGGCCGGAACGTGGCGTGCACATAGTCAAGGACCTTGATCAGCGGGAGCTTCTTCGGGCGTACGTCCATCCGCCCGGCCTCGATCTTCGACAGGTCGAGGATGTCGTTGATGAGCTGGAGCAGGTCGGAGCCCGAGCGGTGGATGGTGGTCGCGAACTGGACCTCCTGGTCGGAGAGGTTGTTGTCGGGGTTGTCGGAGAGCAGCCTGGCCAGGATCAGCAGGGAGTTCAGCGGGGTGCGCAGCTCGTGCGACATGTTCGCGAGGAACTCCGACTTGTACTGCGAGGAGGTGGCGAGCAGGGCCGCCTTCTCCTCCAGCTCGGCGTTGGAACGGCGCAGCTCGGCCTGCTGGCGCTGGAGCTCGTCCGAGCGCTCCTGGAGCTCGATGGCGAGCCGCTGGGACTCGCTGAGCAGCGACTCCGTACGGGAGTTGGCGATGATGGTGTTGATGGCGACGCCGATGGTGTTCACGAACTGGTCGAAGAACGCCAGGTGGACGTCGGAGAAGCGGGAGAACGTGGCCAGCTCGATGACGCCGAGCAGCTTGTCCTCGAACAGGATCGGGATGATGACGACACTGGCGGGCGAGGCGTCCCCGAGCCCTGAGTGGATCTTGATGTAGTCGGGCGGCACCTCGTCCAGGAGGATCCGCTTCTTCTCCAGGGCCGCCTGCCGCACCAGGCCGTGCGCGGGCATGCCGCCGGTGTCGACGAGGAACCCTTCCTCCTCGGTGGCGCTGCCCTGCGCGGAGCCGTACCCGGCGATGAAGGCGAGGCCCTTGGCGGGCGAGGCCTGCGGCGGCGCGGTGCCGTCCGCGTCCGGGTCGGCCAGGAAGAACGCGCCGTACCCGGCGTTCACCAGCGGGGTCAGCTCGCGCAGGATGAGGTCGGCGACCTCCA
Source organism: Streptomyces flavofungini (assembly GCF_030388665.1). NCBI lineage: Bacteria > Bacillati > Actinomycetota > Actinomycetes > Kitasatosporales > Streptomycetaceae > Streptomyces > Streptomyces flavofungini. The sequence goes on from NZ_CP128846.1 coordinate 6,266,675, forward strand.
TCAGGTCCCGGTGGCCCTGCATCAGGCCGGCGAGGCGGGCGAGGTTGGACTCCAGCCAGTCCTTGGCGCGGGTGGTCTCACGGAGGTTGGACACCATCAGGTTGATGTTGTCCTTCAGCTCGGCGACCTCGCCGCGCGTCTCGACGGTGATGGAGCGGGACATGTCGCCCTGTGCCACCGCGGAGGCGACCTCGGCGATCGCGCGGACCTGCGTGGTCAGGTTCAGGGCGAGTTCGTTCACGTTCGTGGTCAGGCGCTTCCACGTGCCGTACACGCCCTCGACCCGGGCCTGACCGCCGAGCTGCCCCTCCGAGCCGACCTCGCGGGCCACGCGGGTGACCTCCGAGGAGAACGACGACAGCGTGTCCACCATCGTGTTGATGGTGGTCTTCAGCTCCAGGATCTCGCCGCGCGCGTCCACGTCGATCTTCTTCGACAGGTCGCCCTGCGCCACGGCGGTGGCGACCTGTGCGATGTTGCGGACCTGGCCGGTGAGGTTGTCCGCCATGTAGTTGACGTTGTCGGTGAGGTCCTTCCACACCCCGGACACGCCGAGGACCTGCGCCCGGCCGCCGAGGCGCCCGTCCGTGCCCACCTCGCGGGCCACCCGCGTGACTTCGTCCGCGAAGGCACGCAACTGCTCCACCATCGTGTTGACGGTGTCCTTCAGCTCCAGGATCTCGCCGCGCGCCGTCACCGTGATCATCTTCGACAGGTCGCCGTTGGCGACGGCGGTGGTGACCTGGGCGATGTTGCGGACCTGGGAGGTGAGGTTCGAGGCCATGAAGTTGACGTTGTCCGTCAGCTCCTTCCAGACGCCGCTGACGCCGCGCACCTGCGCCTGACCGCCGAGGTTGCCCTCGGTGCCGACCTCGCGGGCGACGCGGGTGACCTCGTCGGCGAACGCGGAGAGCTGGTCGACCATCGTGTTGATCGTCGACTTCAGCTCCAGGATCTCGCCCTTGGCCTCCACCGTGATCTTCTTCGACAGATCGCCCTGCGCGACGGCCGTCGACACCAGGGCGATGTTGCGGACCTGCGAAGTGAGGTTGTCCGCCATGAAGTTGACGTTGTCGGTGAGGTCCTTCCAGACGCCCGACACGCCCCGCACGTGGGCGCGGCCGCCGAGGTTGCCCTCGGTGCCGACCTCGCGGGCGACGCGGGTGACCTCGTCGGCGAACGCGGAGAGCTGGTCGACCATCGTGTTGACGGTGTCCTTCAGCTCCAGGATCTCGCCGCGCGCGTCCACGGTGATCTTCTGGCTCAGGTCGCCGTTGGCGACGGCCGTGGTGACCTGGGCGATGTTGCGGACCTGGGAGGTGAGGTTCGACGCCATGAAGTTGACGTTGTCGGTGAGGTCCTTCCACACCCCGGACACACCACGGGCCTGCGCCCGCCCGCCGAGCCGCCCCTCCGTGCCCACCTCACGGGCGACACGCGTCACCTCCGCCGCGAACGCGGAGAGCTGCTCGACCATCGTGTTCACGGTGAGCTTCAGTTCCAGCAGCTCACCGGTCGCCTCGACGGTTACCGTGCGGGTCAGATCGCCCTGTGCCACGGCCGTGGTGACGAGCGCGATGTCGCGGACCTGCGCGGTCAGCCGGGAGGCCATCGTGTTCACGGCCTCCGTCACGTCCCGCCAGCTCCCGGAAAGGCCGCGGACCTTGGCGCGCCCGCCGAGCCGCCCCTCCGTGCCGACCTCGCGGGCCACCCGCGTGACCTCGCCCGTGAAGAGTGACAGCTGGTCGACCATCGTGTTGACGGCACGCCCCAGGCGCCGCAGGTCGCCGCGCAGCTCCCGGGAGCCGTCGTGCAGGTCGACGCGCTGGGTGAGGTCACCGCCCGCGACGGCGTTCAGGACGCGGGTCGCGTTCGTGGCGGGTGCGACCAGCGAGTCCAGGAGCGAGTTCACCTCGATGATCCGGGTGGCCCAGCTGCCCTGCCCCGGGCTCGCCGTGAACCGCGTGTCCAGGCGGCCGTGCCGGACCATCTCCCGGCGTACGCGCAGGAGTTCGCCGTCGAAGTGCGTGGAGCGGTCCACCAGTTCGTTGAACACCGTGACCAGCTCGGCGACCAGGCCCGAGCTGGTGTGCGGGGCCTTGGTGAACTTGCCGTCGCGGGCGGCCCGCATGGCGGCGAGCAGGGCGCGCAGATCGGCGGCGGACGTGTCCGACGGGTCGCCGAGGATCGTCTCGGGGGTGAAGGCGGGGCCCGGATCCGGCGTGCGGGTGGGCCTGGGCCGGCGTTTGGGCGAGCGCCTGGCCGGGGCCGCGGGCGGTGCTGCGGCCGGAGCGGGGGCCTTGTGGGCCTCCGCGTCCTTGGGGCGGGGGGCCTCGCCGGACGGGGGTGTCCGGCCGGGCAAGGGCGCGTGGCCGGACGGGGGTGTCCGGCCGGACGGGGGCGCGTCGCTGAACGGGGGCGGCTCCCCGGCCGGGGACGGGATCTTGGCGCGGACGGAGCGCCCGGGGCGCTGCTCGGCCGCGGAAACCGAGTGGGCGCACTCCGGTGCCGAGGGTGTGGGCGAGGCGTCGAGCGCCGGTCGCGCGGACGCGCGCGGGCTGCCCGGAGCCACCGCTCCGGGCCCCTTCTGTGTCTCAAGTCCCGGTATGTCAGCGGAAGTTGACGGTGACAGAGGGTCAGGGGGCGTGGGCTGCGACGGCGATGAGGCGCAGTCCACGCCGCCCGCGTCGGCTGGCCGGATCTCGCCGGGCGCCACCGCCGAGGTCCGGGGCCGGCACCGGCCGCCCGGATCCGCGATGGCCGGTGGGGGCGTCGCCCCGGGAGCCGCAGGGGCGCCCGGCGCCGAAATCCGCACAGGAACGCCCGTATCGGCGGATGACGGAATCTGACCGCGTCCGAGCGCGGGCGTAGCGCTGTTCTCACTCATGGTGGCCCACTTCGGTAACTCGGTGCTTATGGGCCCAGTCAGTCTGTCACTCTGTTCGTGTCGCCTGAGGCGTATTCGTCCGAACTGCTCAGGAGCCGCACTGTGGGGGCCATTCCGATGCAACGGGAGACTACTTTTCGTGCTTCCGCCCAGCCCGCGGCGCGCCCCGGAACACGGGCCGTGGTGCGCACGTCCCTGCCCGGAAACCCCCTGGCTCCCGCCGCGGCCCGCCGGTTCGTCCGCGCGGCGCTCGCCGACTGGACCGAGCTCGGCGCGCCCGCCGTGACCGGCGTCACCGACCGGCTCGCCGACGACTCGGTGCTGCTCGTCAGCGAGTTGGTGACGAACGCCGTCGTGCACGCGGGCACCGCTGTCGACGTCCTGTTCCGCTTCGACGAAGGCGCCCCCGGGGAGAACACCGACGCCCTGGTCGTCGAGGTGTCCGACCATCACCCGGCGCGCGCCGTGCGCAGCGAGCCCCGCGCCCCGCAGCCCGGCACCCCCGAGTACGGCCGCGGCCTGCAACTCGTCGCCACCCTCTCCGAGTCCTGGGGCATCACCTACCGCTCCGGCACCAAGACGGTCTGGGCCCGCCTGCCCGTCGAAGGGCTCCCCGTCGCCGAGGAGTTCGAGACGTACGCCGGTCAACAGGCCCCGCACCGCGGCCTGCGCGCCGCCGAGATCCTCGCGCCGATGCCCAAGACCACCACCCACGACACCGACTGGATCAACCGCGGCGCCCTCACCTTCCTCGCCGAGGCCTCCGACCTGCTCGCCGGACAGTTCGACGAGAACCTGGTCGCGGCCCTCGCCGGCCAGCTGCTCGTGCCGCGCCTCGCGGACTGGTGCGCGGTCTGGCTCGACGACGAGGCCGAGGGCCCGGGGCGCGCCCCCGGCGGCCGCGCTCCCGGCACGCGCCTCGCGCGCGTCTGGCACACCAGCGAACACCGCATAGAGGAGCTGCGGAGGCTCCTGGAGAAGGAGCCGCCGCGGCTGACTGACGCGGTGGGCTCCGGCGCGGTGGCCGCGCTGTGGCCCGGGGACGCCCTTGGCGGCGGCGAAACGGGCGGTGCGGCCCTCGCGTACCGCCTGGTGGCGGGCGGCAGGCAGCTCGGCACCCTGGTCATCGGGCGGGCCGGGCTCATGCGCTTCCCCGACGAGGTCGCCGGGCTCGTCGAGGACTTCAGCCGCCGCGTCGCCCTCGCCATCAGCGCCGCCCGCCGCTACCAGCGCCAGGCCACCATCAGCCAGGTCCTCCAGCGCGGCCTGCTGCCGAGCGCCGTCGCGGAGATCCCCGGCGTGGAGAGCGGCATCGTGTACGAGCCCCGGGAGCAGGGCGGGCCCGGCGGCGACTTCTACGACGTGTTCCCCGCCGGGCAGGGCCGCTGGTGCTTCGCCCTCGGCGACGTCCAGGGCAAGGGGCCGGAGGCGGCCGTCGTCATCGGGCTCGCCCGGCCCTGGCTGCGGCTGCTCGCCCGCGAGGGCTACCAGGTCGCGGAGGTCCTCGACCGCCTCAACCAGCTCCTCCTCGACGACGCCACGGAGGCCGCCGACGCCGCCGCGGCCGTCCTCGCCGTCGCCGGCGGCCAGGACGAGCCCACCGACGGCCCCACCTCGCGCTTCCTGTCCCTCCTCTACGGCGAGCTGGTGCCCTTCGACGGCGGCGTGCGGTGCACCGTGGCGTGCGCCGGGCATCCGCTGCCGCTGGTCCTCGGTGCCGACGGGCAGGTGCGGCCCGTGGCGGCGCCGCAGATGCTGCTCGGTGTCGTCGACGACGAGTCGTACACCAGCACCACCTTCGAGCTGCGCACCGGTGACACGCTGCTGTGCGTCACCGACGGGGTCACGGAGCGGCGCTCGGGACTGCACCTCTTCGACGACGGGGACGGGCTCGCCAAGGCCCTCGCGGGGTGCGCGGGCCTGGACGCGGGGCTCGTCGCCGAGCGCATCCGGCGGCTCGTCCACGAGTTCTCGCAGCGGCCGCCGGACGATGATCTGGCGCTCCTCGTGCTCAGGGCGAAGTGATCGGTGGGGTGCCTTCGCGGAGCGCCCCGGGAACGCGGGGACCGGCAACCCCGGCGCGTCCGGGACAATGGCAGACATGCCTTCCGTACTGCCCGATGGTGAGCCCATGCCCGAGGACGGGGCGCTACCCGCTTCCGCCCTGGTCGGAGCGGGTGAGCGGCCGCTCGGGTGCTATCTGCACGTGCCGTACTGCGCGACCCGCTGCGGCTACTGCGACTTCAACACCTACACCGCCACCGAGCTGCGCGGCAGCGGCGGCGTCCTCGCCTCCCGCGACAACTACGCCGACACCCTGATCGACGAGATCCGTCTCGCCCGCAAGGTCCTCGGCGACGACCCGCGCCCCGTACGGACCGTGTTCGTGGGCGGTGGCACGCCCACGCTGCTCGCCGCCGACGACCTCGTACGGATGCTCGCCGCCGTACGCGACGAGTTCGGGCTCGCCGACGACGCGGAGATCACGACCGAGGCGAACCCGGAATCCGTCGACCCCGCCTATCTGAGCGCCCTGCGCGAGGGCGGCTTCAACCGTGTCTCCTTCGGCATGCAGAGCGCCAAGCAGCACGTCCTGAAGATCCTCGACCGTACGCACACGCCCGGGCGGCCCGAGGCCTGCGTCGCCGAGGCGCGTGCGGCGGGGTTCGAGCACGTCAACCTCGACCTCATCTACGGCACCCCCGGCGAGACCGACGACGACTGGCGGGCCTCCCTGGACGCCGCCATCGGGGCCGGGCCCGATCACGTATCCGCGTACGCGCTGATCGTCGAGGAGGGGACGCAGCTCGCCCGGCGGATCCGGCGCGGTGAGGTGCCCATGACCGACGACGACGTGCACGCCGACCGGTATCTGATCGCCGAGGAGCGGCTCTCCGATGCCGGGTTCCACTGGTACGAGGTGTCCAACTGGGCCACCTCCGAGGCAGGGCGGTGTCTGCACAACGAGTTGTACTGGCGGGGCGCCGACTGGTGGGGGGCCGGGCCGGGGGCCCACAGCCATGTGGGGGGTGTGCGGTGGTGGAACGTGAAGCACCCCGGCGCGTACGCTGCCGCGCTCGCGGGGGGTCGGTCGCCCGGGGCCGGGCGGGAGGTCCTGTCGGACGAGGATCGGCGGGTCGAGCGGGTGCTGCTTGAGCTGCGGCTGCTTGAGGGGTGTCCGTTGTCCCTCCTGAAGGAGGCGGGGCTTGCCTCCGCGCGGCGGGCGTTGGCTGATGGGTTGCTGGAGGGTGGGCCCTTCGTGCAGGGGCGGGCCGTGCTCACCCTGCGGGGGCGGTTGCTTGCCGACGCCGTCGTGCGGGACCTTGTCGACTGAGCGTTCCATATGGGGCTGCGCCCCTTGCCCCCTTTCGGCGCTTCGCGCCTCGTCCTCAAGCGCCGGACGGGCTGACATGGCCTCGTCCTCAAGCTGCGGGTGGGCGGAGACGGCCTCGTCCGGTGCCTGACACGAGGGTGGGCTACGGCGCCGTCACGAAATCGATCAGTTCCTCGACCCTCCCCAGCAGCGCCGGCTCCAGGTCCTTGTACGTGTGGACCCTGCCCAGGATGTGCTGCCAGGCCGCGCCCGTGTTCTCCGGCCAGCCCAGGGCGCGGCACACCCCCGTCTTCCAGTCCTGGCCGCGGGGGACCCGGGGCCAGGCCGTGATGCCCACCGAGGACGGCTTCACCGCTTCCCACACGTCGATGTAGGGGTGGCCGACGACCAGGGCGTGGTCGCTGCTGACGGCCGCGGCGATGCGGGACTCCTTGGAGCCGGGGACCAGGTGGTCGACGAGGATGCCGAGGCGGGCGTCGGCGTCGGGGGCGAACGCGTCGACGATGGCGGGCAGGTCGTCGATGCCTTCCAGGTACTCGACGACGACCCCCTCGATGCGCAGGTCGTCGCCCCAGACCTTCTCGACCAGCTCGGCGTCGTGCCGCCCCTCCACGTAGATGCGTCCCGCGCGGGCCACCCGCGCCCGCGCGCCGGGAACGGCGAGGGAGCCGGACGCGGTGCGCGCGGGCTGCCTGGGTGCGGCGGCCGCCGCGGGGCGTACCAGGGTGATCACCCTGCCCTCCAGGAGGAAGCCGCGCGGCGCCATCGGGAACACGCGGTGCTTGCCGAAGCGGTCCTCCAGGGTCACCGTCGGCCCCTCGGCGGTCTTCTCGCAGCGGATCACCGCGCCGCAGAAACCCGTGGTGACCTCCTCCACGACCAGGTCGGCCTCGGCGGGCACCTCGGGGACGGCGGCCGGCTTCTTCCAGGGCGGGGTCAGGTCCGGGTGGTAGCTGCGCATGGGCCAGACGTTATGGCATGGCGTCAGGCGACACCGAACCGCCGGGCCAGCTCGTCGCGTTGGCGGCGTACGAAAGCGGCGTCGACGACGGCCCCGTGCCCGGGCACGTACAGCGCGTCCGGGCCGCCCAGGTCGAGGAGCCGGTCGAGGGCGGCGGGCCAGTGCCGGGGCGCCGCGTCCGGACCTGCCTGCGGTTCGCCGGACTCCTCGACCAGGTCGCCGCAGAAGACGACCTCGGGTTCGCCCGGGCCGCCGGGCACGAGGACGGCGAGGTCGTGGCCGGTGTGCCCGGGGCCGACGTTGGCGAGCAGCACCTGGAGGCCGCCGAGGTCCAGGGTCCGCTCCCCGCACACCAGGTGGTGGGGCCGGACCAGGAGGTCGGCGGCCTCGGCCGCGGCGGCCGGGTCGACTCCCTGGGCGACGGCGTCGGCGCGCAGGCCCTCGCGGTCGTGGTCGAGGACGGTGTCGAGGCCGACGGCGCCGAACACCTCGACGCCCGCGAACGCGGCGGCGCCGAGCACGTGGTCGAAGTGGGGGTGGGTGAGGGCGAGATGGGTCACGCGCCGGTCGCCGCCGAGCAGCCGCCGGGCGTCGGCGCGCAGCCGGGAGCCCTCGCGCAGGCTGGACCCGGCCTCGATCATGAGGGCGGCGCCGGTGCCGACGACGAGCCCGGCGGTGCAGTCCCACACCGGCAGCCTGCACCGGCCCACGCGCGCGGCGAGCCGTTCCCAGCCCGCCTCCTGCCAGGCCGGGGCGGGAGCGGGGGAGGGCGTGGTCGTGTCCATGGGGTGACGCTAACGCCGACGAGGCGGGGAGGGCAGGACGGGGGCGGGGCGACGGCGGGACGGCGGCATCCCGCGGCACGACGCGGGAGGGACGGCGAGGGACCGCGAGGCAGCACGGGGAGGGCCCCCGTCAGCATGACAAGGCAGGACAAGGGCGGCACCCGTCGGCATGACAAAGAGGTCGGCCCTTGCCGGGCCTGTACCCACCGGCCGTACACTGACTCGGTGAAGGCTGGCACTCGCCCGGGGTGAGTGCCAGGGAGAGGGGCCACCACCGGGGGGCTCGGGGCGAAGACGGCAGCTGGAGGTGCGCGATGCTCAGTGAACGCAGGCTGGAAGTGCTGCGCGCCATCGTCCACGACTACGTGGGCACGGAGGAGCCGGTCGGCTCCAAGGCGCTCACCGAGCGGCACCACCTCGGCGTCTCCCCGGCCACGGTCCGCAACGACATGGCCGCGCTGGAGGAGGAAGGGTTCATCGCCCAGCCGCACACCAGCGCCGGGCGCATCCCGACCGACAAGGGGTACCGCCTGTTCGTGGACCGGCTCGCGGGCGTCAAGCCGATGACGGCGCCGGAGCGGCGCGCGATCCAGAACTTCCTGGACGGCGCGGTCGACCTGGACGACGTCGTCGGGCGCACGGTGCGGCTGCTCGCGCAGCTGACCCGGCAGGTCGCGGTGGTGCAGTATCCCTCGCTGACCCGCTCCACGGTGCGGCACGTGGAACTGCTCGCGCTGGCCCCGGCCCGCCTGATGCTGGTCCTCATCACCGACACCGGACGGGTCGAGCAGCGCATGATCGACTGCCCGGCGCCGTTCGGCGAGACGTCGCTCGCGGACCTGCGGGCACGGCTCAACAGCCGGGTCGCGGGCCGCCGCTTCACAGACGTGCCGCAGCTGGTGCAGGACCTGGCCGAGTCCTTCGACAAGGACGACCGGGGGACGGTGACCACGGTCCTCTCCACCCTTCTCGAAACGCTCGTGGAGGAGACCGAGGAGCGGCTGATGATCGGCGGCACCGCCAATCTCACCCGCTTCGGACATGACTTTCCCCTCACCATCAGGCCGGTCCTGGAGGCACTGGAGGAGCAGGTCGTCCTCCTCAAGTTGCTTGGTGAGGCGACGGATTCGGGCATGACCGTCAAGATCGGGCACGAGAACGCCCATGAGGGGCTCAGCTCCACGTCGGTGGTCTCCGTCGGCTACGGTTCGGGGAGCGAGGCAGTGGCCAAGCTGGGCGTGGTCGGACCGACCCGCATGGACTATCCGGGAACGATGGGAGCAGTACGCGCAGTGGCACGTTACGTCGGACAGATCCTGGCGGAGTCGTAAGTGGCCACGGACTACTACGCCGTACTAGGCGTGCGCCGCGACGCTTCCCAGGACGACATCAAGAAGGCCTTCCGGCGGCTCGCTCGCGAGCTGCACCCGGACGTCAACCCCGATCCGAAGACGCAAGAGCGCTTCAAGGAGATCAACGCCGCGTACGAGGTGTTGTCGGACCCGCAGAAGAAGCAGGTCTACGACCTCGGTGGCGACCCGCTGTCCCAGGCCGGCGGCGCCGGTGGCGCGGGCGGCTTCGGAGCGGGTGGCTTCGGCAACTTCTCCGACATCATGGACGCGTTCTTCGGCACGGCGTCGCAGCGCGGGCCGCGCTCGCGCACCCGGCGCGGGCAGGACGCCATGATCCGCCTGGAGATCGACCTCGAAGAGGCGGCCTTCGGCACCACGAAGGACATCCAGGTCGACACGGCCGTCGTCTGTACGACGTGTTCCGGCGAGGGGGCCGCGCCCGGCACCTCCGCGCAGACCTGTGACATGTGCCGCGGCCGCGGCGAGGTGTCCCAGGTCACCCGGTCCTTCCTCGGCCAGGTCATGACCTCGCGGCCCTGCCCGCAGTGCCAGGGCTTCGGGACCGTCGTGCCGACGCCGTGCCCCGAGTGCGCGGGCGACGGGCGGATCCGGTCCCGGCGCACGCTCACCGTGAAGATCCCCGCCGGTGTCGACAACGGCACCCGGATCCAGCTCGCCGGTGAGGGCGAGGTCGGCCCCGGCGGCGGCCCCGCCGGTGACCTCTACGTCGAGATCCACGAGCTGCCCCACTCCGTCTTCCAGCGGCGCGGGGACGATCTGCACTGCACCGTCACGCTGCCGATGACGGCGGCCGCGCTCGGCACGAAGGTGCCGCTGGAGACGCTGGACGGCATGGAGGAGGTCGACATCCGGCCCGGTACGCAGTCCGGGCAGTCGATCCCCCTGCACGGGCGTGGTGTCACCCACCTGCGCGGCGGGGGGCGCGGTGACCTCATCGTGCACGTCGAGGTGCTCACGCCGTCCAAGCTCGACCCCGAGCAGGAACGATTGCTGCGGGAGCTCGCGCAGCTGCGGGGCGAGGAGCGGCCCACGGGGCAGTTCCAGCCGGGGCAGCAGGGCCTGTTCTCCCGCCTGAAGGACGCGTTCAACGGGCGTTAGCTGTAGGGGGCTCGACGAGCGGCCCGGGGTGAGCGTGGGATCCACGTTCACCCCGGGCCGTTTCGCGTGGTGGACCTGGGCGGACCAGCTGCCCACAGCGAGGGACGTCCCCGCCCGCCCCGGTGCGGGATGACGGGTGGGCGGGTGGAGGGCATCCGCCGCGGAGCGGCGGGACAGGGCGGAGGACGAGCCCCAGGCGGACCCTGGACGAGGCGCCCCCGCCAGACGTGGCACGATGCCGGTATGTCCTCCGCGTTCACCGATCTCTGTCGCTATCCGATCGTGCAGGCCCCGATGGCGGGTGGTGGCTCGACGCCGCAGCTCGTGGCCGCGGTCGCCGAGGCCGGAGGGCTGGGCTGCCTGGCCGCCGGGTACAAGACCGCCGACGGGATGTACCAGGAGATCAAGCAGGTCAGGGGCCTGACGGCGCGGCCGTTCGGGGTGAACCTGTTCATGCCGCAGCCGGAGTACGCCGACCCCGCCGCCGTAGAGGTGTACCGCAATCAGCTCGCGGGCGAGGCCACCTGGTACGAGACGCAGCTCGGCGACACCGAGGGCAAGCGCGACGACGGCTACGACGCGAAGCTCGCGATCCTGCTCGACGACCCGGTGCCGCTGGTGTCGTTCACGTTCGGCTGCCCGACCCGGGAGGTCGTCCAGGCCTTCGACCGCGTCGGCACCCGCACGGTCGTCACCGTCACCACCCCCGAGGAGGCCCGGGCGGCCCAGCGGGCGGGCGCCGACGCCGTCTGCGTCCAGGGCATCGAGGCGGGCGGCCACCAGGGCACGCACCGTGACAACCCGGAGGCGGACGGCTCCGGCATCGGCCTGCTCAGCCTGATCGCGCAGGTCAGGGAGACGGTGCGGCTGCCTGTGATCGCCGCGGGCGGCCTGATGCGCGGCGGTCAGATCGCCGCGGTCCTCGCCGCGGGCGCCGACTTCGCCCAGCTCGGCACGGCGTTCCTGGTCACGCCGGAGTCGGGCGCGCAGCCGCTGCACAAGCAGGCCATGACGAACCCGCTGTTCGGGCACACCGAGCTGACCCGGGCGTTCTCGGGACGCCCCGCGCGCGGCCTGGTCAACCGCTTCATGCGCGAGCACGGCCCGTACGCCCCGGCCGCGTACCCACAGGTCCACTATCTGACGGCCGGGCTCCGCAAGGCCGCGGCGAAGGCCGGTGACCCGCAGGCCATGGCGCTGTGGGCGGGCCAGGGCCACCGCCTGGCGCGGGCGCTGCCCGCCGGGGAGCTGATGGAGGTCCTGGTCGCCGAACTCGACGAGGCGAAGGCGGCGTTCACCGCGCGGGGTGCGGTGTGACGGCGCCGGTCTTCGTCGTCGAGGACTTCCGGGGCGCGGCCCCGGGCAGCGCGTACGTCCTGGACGGCCCCGAGGGGCGGCACGCCGTGTCCGTGAAGCGGCTGCGCGCGGGCGAGGACGTCGTCCTCACCGACGGCGCCGGACGCTGGGCGCACGGCGTCGTCGCGGACGCCGAGGGCAAGGACCGCCTGACGGTGTCCCTGGACGCCGACGGCGTACGCGAGGAGGGCGTGGAGACGCCCCGGATCACCGTCGTGCAGGCGCTGCCCAAGGGCGACCGGGGCGAGCTGGCCGTGGAGACCATGACGGAGACCGGCGTGGACGCCGTCGTGCCCTGGGCCGCGTCCCGCTGCATCACGCAGTGGAAGGGCGAGCGCGGCCAGAAGGCGCTCGGCAAGTGGCGGGCGACGGCGCGCGAGGCGGGCAAGCAGTCGCGCCGGGTGCGCTTCCCACAGGTCGCGGAGCTCGCCACGACCAAGCAGGTCGCGGCGCTCCTGGCCGACGCGGACCTCGCCGCCGTCCTGCACGAGGAGGGCAGCGAGCCGCTGGCCACCGCCGCACTGCCCGTCGGCGGCCACATCGTCCTCGTCGTCGGCCCCGAGGGCGGCGTCGCCCCCGACGAGCTGGCGGCGTTCGCGCAGGCGGGTGCCAAGCCCTACCGGCTCGGGCGCAGCGTGTTGCGCACGTCGACCGCGGGCACCGCCGCGACGGCCCTCCTCCTCGGCCGCACCGGACGCTGGTCCTGATCGCCCCCCGAAAGGCATTCCCGTGGAACTCGCCCAGGTACGCCTGCTCGTCACCGACTTCCCCGCCTGCTACCGCTTCTACGCCGACGTGCTCGGCCTGAAGCCCCAGTCGGGCGCCGCGAGCGGACCGTACGAGAAGTTCAGCCCCACGACCGGATCCGCGGGCATCGCCTTGCAGGACCGCAGGGTGATGGCCGAACTCCTCGGCGAGCTGGCCGAGTCGGCGACCGGGCACCGCTCCCTGGTGGTGCTGCGCGTCGACGACCTGGACGCGTACTGCGAGCGGATCAGCGAGCGCGGCGCCGAGCTGACGCACGGGCCCGCGCCCATGACGGACCGGATGCGCGTCGCCCACCTCAAGGATCCCGAGGGGAACCTGGTGGAGCTCCAGGAGTGGCTGCTGCTGCGCACGGACCGCGCCTGACCGGACCCGAAAGGTCTGGGGCAGGGGCGGTCACTGGCCAGTTGGCCGCAAGCGGTCTACCGCCGTGCCGTCTGCGGTGGCACCCTGCCGCTCATGGGGGTATTGAGGCGAACACCGCGAACACCGTTACCGCGTTCCCGGTGGGCACGGCGGACACGGCGGACACGGCGGGTCCTCGTCGCCGTGACGGCCGCCGCGGCCACCGGTGCGGGACTCGCCGCGTGCGACCCCGTCGAGGGCAACATGAGCACGTCCGCCGTCGCGATCACCACCGACAAGATGGGCACGCTGGAGCTGGAGCGGCAGCACGCCGAGGTGGACTGGCTGACCTGCACGGCCTCGTTCGTCGGCAAGGACAGGAAGGCATCGGACTCCGACGAGCAGCGGGAAGCGGACGTCGACTGCCGGGGCCAGTCCGACGACGACAAGGTCATCACCATCAAGGGCCGGGTCACGGAGGTGCGCAACGGCGCCTGCGTCCGCGGGAACCTGACCGCCAGGGTCGGCCGCGAGGAGTGGTTCCGCGTCGACGCCCTGGGCAACTGCGACCACACGCCCGACGATGACGACAACGGCGATCAGGCCGATCACGACGGCGGCGACGACGGCCACGAGAACGACGGCGACACCGGGCACGAGAAGCCCGCCCCCGAGCCCACCGCCACCGTCACCGTGACCGAACAACCCCACGAGGAACCGGGCAAGTGATCCAAAACGACCCCGCCCCGCGCGGCGCCTGCCTAGGCTGACCGTGTGACTCAGCCTGCCTACCTCCGGTTTCCGCACCTGCGTGGCGAGTTGATCGCCTTCACCGCAGAGGACGACGTCTGGCTCGCCCCGCTCGACGGGGGCCGCGCCTGGCGGGTCAGCGCCGACAACGTACCCGTGACCCAGCCACGGATCTCCCCGGACGGGACCACCGTCGCGTGGACGTCCACGCGTGAGGGCGCCCCCGAGGTGTACGTCGCGCCCGTGGCCGGCGGCCCCACCCGGCGCCTGACGTACTGGGGCAGCGGGAAGACGTCCGTGCGCGGCTGGACCGCCGACGGACGGGTCCTCGCCGTCAGCACGCAGGGCGAGGCCTCGCTGCGCCGCACCCGGGCGCGCGCCGTGCCGCTCGACGGCGGGCCCGCCGAGGTGCTGCCGTACGGGATCGTCGGGGACGTCGCGTACGGCCCCGACGGACAAGTCCTGCTGCTCTCCGCGCCGATGGGGCGCGAGGCCGCCTGGTGGAAGCGGTACCGGGGCGGCACGGCGGGCAAGCTGTGGATCCGGCTCGGCACCGACGAGGCCGGACCCGAGCCCGGCTTCGCCCGGCTGCACGCCGACCTCGACGGGAACATCGAGTACCCGCTGTGGGTCGGCGACCGCGTCGCCTTCCTCAGCGACCACGAGGGCGTCGGCGCCGTGTACTCCTCGCTGCCCGACGGCACCGACCTGCGCCGCCACACGCCCGTCGGGGACGGCTTCTACGCCCGGCACGCCGCCACCGACGGCACCCGCGTGACCTACACCGCCGCCGGTGAGCTCTGGCTCCTCGACGACCTCTCCGACCGCGCGGACGCCGAGCCGCGCCGCCTGGACATCGTCCTCGGCGGGCAGCGCAACGACCTCCAGCCGCACCCGGTGAGCGCCGCCCGCTGGTTCGGGGCCGCCGCCCCCGACCACACCGGGCGCGGCAGCGCCGTCGCCGTGCGCGGCGCCGTGCACTGGGTCACGCACCGCGAGGGGCCCGCCCGCGCGCTCGCCGCCGAGCCGGGGGTGCGGGCCCGCCTTCCGCGCACCTTCCGGGTGGACGGCGAGGAGCACGTGGTGTGGGTGACGGACGCCGAGGGCGACGACGCCCTGGAGTTCGCGCCCGCGACCGGCCTCACGCCCGGCGCGACACCGCGGCGGCTCGCCGCCGGACAGCTCGGCCGGGTCCTCGCGCTCGCCATGGCGCCCGACGGCAGCCGGGCGGCGGTCGCCGCGCACGACGGGCGGGTGCTGATCGTGGAGCGCGAGAGCGGCGAGGTGCGCGAGGTGGACCGCGCCGAGCACGGCGAGGCCACCGGGCTCGTGTTCTCGCCCGACTCCGCGTGGCTCGCCTGGTCGCACCCCGGGCCGCGGCCGCTGCGCCAGCTCAAGCTCGCCAACACCGCCGACCTGTCGGTGTCGGAGGCCACCCAGCTCAGGTTCCGGGACTACAGCCCGGCGTTCACCCTCGACGGCAAGCACCTCGCGTTCCTGTCCGCGCGGTCCTTCGACCCCGTCTACGACGACCACGTCTTCGACCTCGCGTTCGTCGGCGGCGCCCGCCCGCACCTGATCACCCTCGCCGCCACGACGCCCTCGCCGTTCGGGCCGCAGCGGCACGGCCGTGCCTTCGACGCCCCGGACACCCCGCACGCCGAGACCCCCGACAGCGAGGGCACGCCCTCCACCCGAGTCGACCTCGACGGGCTCGCCGAGCGTGTGGTGCCGTTCCCCGTGGAGGCCGCCCGCTACTCCACGCTGCGCGCCGCCAAGGACGGCCTGCTGTGGCTGCGCCACCCCGTGCACGGCGTGCTCGGCGCCTCGCGTGCCACGCCGACCGACCCGGACCCCAGCTCCGAGCTCGAGCGGTACGACCTCACGCAGCACCGCGTGGAGGAACTCGCCGGTGTCGCCGAGCACTTCACGGTCACCGGCGACGGCAAGCGGGTGCTGCTGTGGGCCGACGGCAAGCTCAAGGTCGTGCCCAGCGACCGGCGGGCGTCCGGCGACGAGGACAGCGACACGAACATCACCGTCGACCTCGGCCGCGTGCGCCAGTACGTCGACCCGGCCGCCGAGTGGCGCCAGATGTACGACGAGGCGGGGCGCCTCATGCGGGACAACTTCTGGCGGCCCGACATGGGCGGCGTCGACTGGGACGCCGTCCTGGAGCGCTACCGCCCCGTCCTCGCCCGCGTCGCCACCCACGACGACCTCGTGGACCTGCTGTGGGAGGTGCAGGGCGAACTCGGCACCTCGCACGCCTATGTGACGCCGCGCGGCGGCTGGGGCGGCGCCGGTGCCCAGGGGATGCTCGGCGCGGACCTGTCGCGGGGCGCGGACGGGGCGTGGCGCGTCGACCGCGTGCTGCCGTCCGAGACGTCCGACCCGCACGCGCGCTCGCCGCTGGCCGCGCCCGGCGTCGCGGTGCGCGCGGGCGACGCGATCCTCGCCGTCGGGGGACGGCCCGTCGACCCGGTGACCGGGCCGGGGCCCCTGCTCGTCGGCACCGCGGGCAAGCCCGTCGAGCTGACCGTGTCGCCCGCGGGCGGCGGCGATCCCCGGCACGCCGTCGTCATCCCCGTCGACGACGAGGAGCCGCTGCGCTACCACGCGTGGGTCGCCGACCGGCGGGCCTACGTCCACGAGCGCTCCGGCGGCCGGCTCGGCTATCTGCACGTGCCCGACATGCAGGCGCCCGGCTGGGCCCAGATCCACCGGGACCTCAGGGTCGAGGTCGCCCGCGAGGGCCTGGTCGTGGACGTGCGCGAGAACCGCGGTGGGCACACCTCGCAGCTCGTCGTGGAGAAGCTGGCGCGGCGGGTCGTCGGCTGGGACCTGCCGCGCGACTCGGGGCCGTTCAGCTATCCCGGGGACGCGCCGCGCGGGCCCGTCGTCGCCGTCGCCAACGAGTTCTCCGGCTCCGACGGCGACATCGTGAGCGCCGCGATCAAGGCCCTCGGCATCGGTCCCGTCGTGGGTACGCGCACGTGGGGCGGTGTCGTCGGCATAGACAGCCGGTACCACCTCGTCGACGGCACGCTGGTCACGCAGCCCAAGTACGCCTTCTGGATGGAGGGGTACGAGTGGGGGGTCGAGAACTACGGCGTCGACCCGGACATCGAAGTCGTGGTCACGCCCGAGGACTCCGCCGCCGGGCGGGACCCGCAGCTGGACGAGGCGGTACGCGTCGCGCTGGCGGCGTTGGACGAGACCCCGGCGAAGGCTGCGCCCGCCTTGCCCGGGACCGGGGCGCCCTCGTCCTGAGGGGTGCCCCCCGCGGCCCCGGGGCCTCGTGCCCTGGGGTCGGCCCCGGCTCCGCCCCCGGCCGGGCCCCCTGCCGGGATTTCCCACCCGCCCACCCGTCTCGGCCGGACTCCCAGTCGCCCAGCGGCCCAGCGCCCCGTGCCCTCGACCCGCCCCCGGCCTCGCCCGCCTCCACCGCCCCCGCCCTCGACCTGCCGCCCCGTCACCCCCGCACCCCACCCCGATACCATGCGACGAAAGCGAACCCAGTGACCCGGGAGGGTGCCCCCATGGCGGGAGAACCGCAGGCCGACTGCCTGTTCTGCAAGATCGTCGCGGGTGACGTGCCGGCGACCGTCGTGCGGGAGACCGAGACGACCGTCGCCTTCCGCGACATCAACCCGCAGGCGCCCACGCACGTCCTGGTCATCCCCAAGGCGCACTACCCGGACGCCGCGTCGCTCGCCGCCGCCGAGCCGGGCATCGCCGGTGACGTGCTGCGCGAGGCCGGCGAGGTCGCCGCGGAGGAGAAGGCCGAGAGCTACCGCATCGTCTTCAACACCGGCTCCGGCGCCGGGCAGACCGTCTTCCACGCGCACGCCCACGTCCTCGGCGGTCGCGGCCTGCAGTGGCCGCCCGGCTAGCCGACGACAGCACCAGCAGAGCCAACAGCACCAGCAGCACCAACAGAGCCAGCAGAGCCAACAGCACCAACAGAACCGACGGGCACCGCCCTCCCCCGCGCCCGCCCCGAACAGCTGGGACAACCTCCTGTGTCCGCACGTGAATTGGTGGTCCTCGGCACCGCGAGCCAGGTACCGACCCGCCAGCGCAATCACAACGGCTACGTCCTGCTCTGGGACGGCGAGGGCATCCTCTTCGACCCCGGCGAGGGCACGCAGCGCCAGATGCTGCGTGCCTCCGTCGCCGCGCACGACCTGAACCGCCTCTGCGTCACGCACTTCCACGGCGACCACAGCCTCGGCCTCGCCGGCGTGATCCAGCGCATCAACCTGGACCGCGTGCCGCACCCCGTCACCGCCCACTACCCGGCGTCCGGACAGCGCTTCTTCGACCGCCTCCGGTACTCGACCGCCTACCGCGAGACGGTCGCCCTCACCGAGGCGCCGGTCGCCGCCGACGGCGTCGTCGCGAGCACCCCCTCGTACCGCCTGGAGACCGCGAAGCTCTCCCACCCCGTGGAGGCGTACGGCTACCGCGTCGTCGAGCCCGACGGGCGCCGCATCCTGCCCGCCCTGCTCGCCGAACACGGCATCAAGGGCGCCGACGTCGGCGTGCTGCAGCGTGAGGGCAGCCTGCGCGGAGTGACCCTCGAAGAGGTCAGCGAGGCGCGCCGGGGGCAGCGGTTCGCCTTCGTGATGGACACCCGGCTGTGCGACGGCGTGCACGCCCTCGCCGAGGGCTGCGACATGCTCGTCATCGAGTCGACGTTCCTCGACGAGGACCACCGGCTCGCCGCCGACCACGGCCATCTGACCGCGGGCCAGGCCGCGGGCGTGGCCCGGGACGCCGGGGTGCGCCATCTCGTCCTCACCCACTTCAGCCAGCGCTACGCCGACCCCGCGCTCTTCGAACAGCAGGCGCGGGCCGCCGGGTTCGAGGGCGAGCTGACGGTCGCGCGGGACCTGATGCGGGTGCCGCTGCCCAAGCGCAGGCCCTGACACCCTCAGCCCAGCCCCGAACCACCGAAGAGAAAAGCACCACCATGCCCCTCCCCAAGGCCGAACTGCACCTGCACATCGAAGGCACCCTCGAACCCGAACTCGCCTTCGCGCTCGCCGAGCGCAACGGCGTCGCGCTGCCGTACGCCGACACCGAAGAGCTCCGCAAGGCCTACCTCTTCGACGACCTCCAGTCCTTCCTGGACCTGTACTACGGCCTGATGGCCGTCCTGCGCACCGAGGCCGACTTCGAGGACCTTGCGGACGCCTACCTCGCGCGGGCCGCCGCGCAGGGCGTGCGGCACGCCGAGATCTTCTTCGACCCGCAGGCGCACACCGCGCGCGGCGTCCCCTTCGCCACGGTCGTCGAGGGCCTCGGCCGCGCGCTCGACCGCAGCGAGGAGCGGCACGGCGTCTCCACCCGCCTCATCATGTGCTTCCTGCGCGACCAGTCCGCCGAGTCGGCCCTCGCGACCCTGGCGGAGGCCAAGCCCCATCTGCACCGCATCACCGGCGTGGGCCTGGACTCCGCCGAGGTCGGCCACCCGCCGAGCAAGTTCGCCGCCGTGTACGAGGCCGCGGGCGCGCTCGGCCTGCGCAAGGTGGCGCACGCGGGGGAGGAGGGCCCGGCCGCCTATGTGCGCGAGGCGCTCGACGTGCTCGGCGTGGAGCGGATCGACCACGGCCTGCGCTGCATGGAGGACCCGGACCTGGTGGAGCGCCTGGTGCGGGAGCGGGTGCCGCTGACGCTGTGCCCGCTGTCCAACGTGCGGTTGCGGGCCGTCGACATCCTGGAGGAGCACCCGCTGCCGCGGATGATGGCGGCCGGACTGCTGTGCACCGTCAACTCCGACGACCCCGCCTACTTCGGCGGTTACGTCGACGACACCTTCCACGCCGTCCACGAGGCCCTGGGCATCGACCAGGAGGGGCTGCGCGAGCTGGCCCGCAACTCCTTCGAGGCCGCGTTCCTGGACGGGAGCCCCGAGGAGGAGGCGCTGCGCGCGCGGTACCTCGCGGAGGTCGCGGCCCACACGTTCGACTGACGGCCAACGGGAGTCCCGGCGGGGCGCGCGGGCCGTCGCGGCGGCGTGCGAGGGCGGGTTGTCGGGGGCCTGGGTTACGTTGCCCTCATGGCCGTACCACCCGCCGTACCACCTGGCGTATCGCAGCAGACACCCGCCGCGGCTGCGGAGACCGTCGTCGACCCCCTCAAGTCGGCGCGCAGAGCGGGCGATCCGCCCTGCGACGTGTACCTGACCGGGACCGTCTTCCTCGACATCATCTTCACCGGCCTCGACTCCGCGCCCGTGCGCGGCACCGAGTCGTGGGCGCGCGGCATGGGGTCGAGCCCCGGCGGCGTCGCCAACATGGCGAGCGCCCTCGCCCGGCTCGGCCTGCGCACCTCCCTGGCCGCCGCCTTCGGCGACGACCACTACGGCGAGTACTGCTGGGACGCCCTGGAGCGCGGCGAGGGCATCGACCTGTCGTCGTCACGGACCGTTCCCGGCTGGCACTCGCCGGTGACGGTCTCGATGGCGTACGAGGGCGAGCGGACCATGGTCAGCCACGGCCACGAGCCGCCGCCCGACGCGGACTCCCCGGACGGCGGCGCCCCGAAGTGCCCGCCGCGGGCGCGGGCCGCCATCGCCTCCCTGGTGCCCGGGGCGCGGGCGCCCTGGATCGCCGCGGCGGCCCGGCGCGGCACCCGGATCTTCGCGGACGTCGGCTGGGACGACACCGGGGCCTGGGACCTGGCCGCGCTGCCCGACCTGGCGCACTGCGAGGCGTTCCTGCCGAACGCCCAGGAGGCCATGCGGTACACGCGCACCACCTGCCCCCGCGCCGCCGCGCACGCCCTCACCGAGCACGTGCCGCTCGCCGTGGTCACCCTCGGTGCCGAGGGGGCGTACGCGGTCGACGGGCGCACCGGCGAGACCGCGTCCGTGCCCGCCATCGAGGTGGAGGCCCTCGACCCGACCGGGGCGGGCGACGTGTTCGTGGCGGGCTTCGTCACCGGCACCCTGGCCGGATGGCCGCTCGCCGACCGGCTCGCCTTCGCCGGGCTCACCGCGGCGCTCTCGGTGCAGGAGTTCGGGGGGTCCCTCTCGGCGCCCGGGTGGGCCGAGGTGGCGGCCTGGTGGCGGCGCGTCGGCGAGTTCGACGAGCAGGACCCGGTGGCCCTGCGGCGGTACGCCTTCCTGGAGGACCTGCTGCCCGCGGGCGGCGGCCGGGCCTGGCCGCTGCGGCGCGCGGTCCCGACGATCGGCTTCGGGCGCTCCCTGTAGGCCGCTGTCGGCGGGCCCCGCCCGTTCCCGCTCGTTCCCTCCTGTTCCTGCCAGTCCTCGCCTGTCCCGGAAAACGGCTTAGGCCTTGTCAGTGGCACGCCGTACGCTTGGCAGTGCAGAAGTCGCCGCGCGGCGAGTCCCTGACGAGGAGGTTGTGCAGGCCTTGAGGGCCGGCCCATGACGCAGACACCGACAGCTCAGACCCCTGCGCGGCCGCAGGACGCGGCCCAGGACACGGCACGGACGCGGGCGCCCGGGAAGGGCACCGGCAAGGCACATTTCTCCGTCCCGGCCAAGCACCCCATGGTGATGGTCCTGGGCTCCGGAGACGCGCTGCTGCGAGTGATCGAGAAGGCCTTCCCGGCGGCCGACATCCACGTCCGGGGCAATGAGATCAGCGCGGTCGGTGACGCCCACGAAGTCGCCCTCATCCAGCGCCTGTTCGACGAGATGATGCTGGTGCTCCGCACCGGACAGCCGATGACGGAGGACGCAGTGGAACGCTCGATCGCCATGCTCAGGGCGGACGACAGCGGCGAGGCGGACGGCGAGGAGACCCCGGCCGAGGTCCTGACCCAGAACATCCTCTCCTCCCGCGGCCGCACCATCCGCCCCAAGACGCTCAACCAGAAGCGGTACGTCGACGCGATCGACAAGCACACGATCGTGTTCGGCATCGGCCCCGCGGGCACCGGCAAGACCTATCTGGCCATGGCCAAGGCGGTCCAGGCCCTGCAGTCCAAGCAGGTCAGCAGGATCATCCTGACCCGCCCCGCGGTGGAGGCGGGCGAGCGCCTCGGCTTCCTGCCCGGCACGCTCTACGAGAAGATCGACCCGTATCTGCGCCCGTTGTACGACGCGCTGCACGACATGCTGGACCCGGACTCGATCCCGCGCCTGATGGCCGCGGGCACCATCGAGGTCGCCCCGCTGGCGTACATGAGGGGCAGGACCCTGAACGACGCGTTCATCATCCTGGACGAGGCGCAGAACACGAACCCCGAGCAGATGAAGATGTTCCTCACCCGCCTCGGCTTCGACTCGAAGATCGTGATCACGGGCGACGTGACGCAGATCGACCTGCCGAACGGCACGAAGTCCGGTCTGCGCCAGGTCCAGGACATCCTCGACGGCGTGGACGACGTGCACTTCTCGCGGCTCACGTCCTCCGACGTCGTACGGCACAAGCTCGTCGGCCGTATCGTCGACGCGTACGAGAAGTACGACAACGAGAACGGCACGGAGAACGGCTCGCACGCCAGCCGCGGCCGGTCCAGAGGGAAGTAGCGGAACAGCACCATGTCGATCGACGTCAACAACGAATCCGGAACCGAGGTCGACGAGCAGGCGATCCTCGACATCGCCCGCTACGCGCTCGCGCGGATGCGCATCCACCCGCTCTCCGAGCTCTCGGTGATCGTCGTGGACGCCGACGCCATGGAGCAGCTGCACGTCCAGTGGATGGACCTGCCCGGGCCCACGGACGTCATGTCCTTCCCCATGGACGAGCTGCGCCCGCCCATGAAGGACGACGACGAGCCCCCGCAGGGCCTCCTCGGCGACATCGTGCTCTGCCCCGAGGTCGCGCTCAAGCAGGGCCAGGAGGCGCCGACGCAGCACTCCATGAACGAGGAGCTCCAGCTCCTGACCGTCCATGGAGTGCTGCACCTCCTCGGGTACGACCACGAGGAGCCGGACGAGAAGGCCGAGATGTTCGGCCTGCAGGCGGCCATCGTCGACGGCTGGCGCGCGGAGCAGGGCCTGACCGGTCCGTCCCCGGCGCCCACCGTCTCCTGACGCCGTGTCCGTCCAGCTGATCGCCGGTGCGATCGCCCTGGTCGTAGTGGCCTGGCTCGCCGCCTGCGCCGAGGCGGGACTCGCCCGCGTCTCCAGCTTCCGCGCCGAGGAGGCCGTGCGGTCCGGGCGGCGCGGCAGCGCGAAGCTCGCGCAGGTCGCCGCCGACCCCGTCCGCTACCTGAACGTGGCCCTGCTGGTGCGGGTGACCTGCGAGATGGCGGCCGCCGCCCTCGTCACGTACGCCTGTCTGCAGGCCGTCGACGCCACCTGGGAGGCGCTCGCCATCGCCATCGGCGTGATGGTGCTCGTCAGCTACGTCGCCGTCGGCGTGTCCCCGCGCACCATCGGCCGCCAGCACCCGCTGAACACCGCCACCGCCGCGGCGTACGTCCTGCTGCCGCTCGCCCGCGTCATGGGCCCCGTCCCGGCGCTCCTCATCCTCATCGGCAACGCCCTCACCCCCGGCAAGGGCTTCCGGCGCGGCCCGTTCGCCTCCGAGGCCGAGCTGCGGGCCATGGTGGACCTCGCCGAGAAGGAGTCCCTGATCGAGGACGACGAGCGCCGCATGGTGCACTCCGTCTTCGAGCTCGGCGACACCCTCGTGCGCGAAGTCATGGTCCCGCGCACCGACTTGATCTCCATCGAGCGCTACAAGACCGTCCGGCAGGCGCTGACGCTCGCGCTCCGCTCGGGCTTCTCGCGCATCCCCGTGACCGGCGAGAGCGAGGACGACGTCGTCGGGATCGTGTACTTGAAGGACCTCGTCCGCAAGACGCACATCAACCGCGACGCCGAGAACGACCTCGTCTCCACGGCCATGCGGCCCGCGACGTTCGTGCCCGACACGAAGAACGCCGGGGACCTGCTGCGCGAGATGCAGCAGGAGCGCAACCACGTCGCCGTCGTCATCGACGAGTACGGCGGCACCGCGGGGATCGTCACCATCGAGGACATCCTGGAGGAGATCGTCGGCGAGATCACCGACGAGTACGACCGCGAGCTGCCGCCCGTGGAGGGGCTGGACGGCGACCGCTACCGCGTCACCGCCCGCCTCGACATCGGCGACCTCGGCGAGCTGTACGGCCTGGAGTCCTACGACGACGAGGACGTCGAGACCGTCGGCGGGCTGCTCGCCAAGGCCCTCGGGCGGGTGCCGATCGCCGGGGCCTCGGCCGTCGTGGACCTCCCCGACGGGCGGGCCCTGAAGCTCACCGCCGAGGCGGCGGCCGGGCGGCGCAACAAGATCATCACGGTCCTGGTGGAGCCGGTGACCCCGCAGGACCCCGACTCCGGTGAGGGCGGCACGCGATGACCCCCTCCGAGCTCCGGGCGTTCTGCCTGTCCTTCAACGACGCCGTCGAGGAGTTCCCCTTCCGGCCCGAGACGTCGGTGTTCAAGGTCGCGGGGAAGATGTTCGCGCTGTCCTCGCTGGACGCGGAGCCGCTGACCGTGAACCTCAAGTGCGAGCCGGAGATCGCCCTCCGGCTGCGGGCCGCCCACCCCGAGATCGTGCCGGGCTGGCACATGAACAAACGCCACTGGAACACGGTGTCCCTGTCCGGGGACCTCCCCGACCGCCAGGTCCGCGAACTCATCGAGGACTCCTACGACCTGGTGGTGGCGGGGCTGCCCCGGGCGGTACGGCTGCGGCTCGACCGGCCCTAGCGGGCCGGACGGGCCGGGGTCACGGGCGGCGTCGGCGCAGGCCCACGGCCACCAGGGCCGCCGTGGCCAGGACGATCAGGGCGTCGAGGGTCAGGACGGTCCGGGTGCCCGCGAGGACGTCCGACGAGGTCGTGGCGAGGACGCCGAGGAGCGGGATGCCGATCGTGATGCCCACCTGCTGGGTGGAGGTGACGAGCCCGCCGAGGTTGCCCCAGGCGACGGTGCGGCGCCGCAGCATCGGCAGCGAGACCAGCGGCGCGGCGGCGCGCGACTCGACGTACCCGAAGAGGGCGAGCAGGCCGACGCCCGCGATCAGCGTGACGATCACGTCGGTGCCGCCGAAGCCGCGCTCGGCGGCGGTGGAGAGCGCGTAGATGAGGGCGAGCAGCCCGCCGGTGACCGTGACGGCGCCGGGGACGTCCAGGCGCGGCCGGTCCGGGGTGCGGGACTCCGGGAGCAGGCCGGGGGCCAGCGGCAGCACGATCAGGGCGAACAGCGTGAGCAGGCCCATCGTGGAGCGCCAGCCGAGGGTGTCGGTGAGGACGCCGCCGAGGACCATGCCGACGGTGAAGCCCAGGGAGAGCAGCGTGCCGGAGATGCCGAGCGCGCGGTCCCGCTGCGGGCCCTCGGGGAACGTCGTGGTGAGCAGCGACATGCCGGTCGGCACGATCGCCGCCGCGCCCACGCCCTGCAGCGCCCGCCCCGCGAGGAACGACGCCGGGTCCCACGCGAGCGTCGCGAGCAGTGAGGCCGCGCCGAACAGCGCGAGGCCGCCGAGGAACAGCCTGCGCCGCCCGAAGAGGTCACCGAACCGCCCGAAGAGCAGCAGGAAGCCGCCGGACGGCAGCGCGAAGGCGGTGACGGCCCACTGGAGCGCGGCATGGCTCATGCCGAGGTCCGAGCCGAGGGCGGGCAGCGCCACGTTCAGGACGGAGAAGTCGAGGGCGACCATGAACTGCGCGGCGCACAGCACGAAGAGGATGAGCCGGTCGCGGCGGGAGAGCCGGGGCGGTGGCCCGGCGGGAGCGGCGGCCCGCGCGGCGGCGGACTTCGGGCCCGCGCCGGTGGCCATCCGCTCGTCGGCACCCTGCACGTGGAGTCCACCGCCCTGAGGGTGCCCGCGCGGCCCGACCTCACGATCGTGCTGCACACGCCGCTGCCGCTGGCCGACACCGCGGCGAAGCTCGCCTGGCTGGCCTCCCCGGAGGCGTGGCGCGGGGCGATGTACCGGGTGGCCGGTTAGGCGGGCCCGCGGCCTCCTTATGCTCGTGCCATGACTGAGCGCACCGACCTCGGCCCCGAGGACCAGAAGATCGTCACCCTCGCCCGCTCGGCCCGCGCCCGCAACGGCGTGCCGGAGGGCGCGGCGGTGCGGGACGAGACGGGGCGTACGTACGTCGCCGGGACGGTGTCCCTCGCCTCCCTGGAGCTGTCCGCCCTGCGCACGGCCGTGGCCATGGCCGTGGCGTCCGGCGCGGAGTCCCTGGAGGCGGCCGCGGTCGTCTCCGCCGCGGAGGCCCTGTCCGCGGAGGATCTGGCCGCGGTACGGGATCTGGGCGGGCCCGGGACGCCGGTGTTCCTGGCGGGCCCGGACGGGGCGGTCCGGCTGACGGCGGAGACGGCCTGAAACCGGGGGATCAGCCCGCCCGGCGCTTGAGGGCGAGGCGCGAAGCGCCAAAAGGCGGGGAAAGGGGCGCAGCCCCATACGATGGAGAACCGCCCAAGGCGCCCCCGCCCGAAAAGATCAGGGACAATGGGCGCCATGAGCGTGCGTACCCAGTCACCCGAGCCGTCCGAGCAGGCCGCCCACCGCGCCGGTTTCGCCTGCTTCGTCGGCCGCCCCAACGCGGGCAAGTCCACCCTCACGAACGCTCTGGTCGGCAAGAAGGTGGCGATCACCTCGAACCGGCCGCAGACGACGCGGCACACCGTGCGCGGCATCGTGCACCGCCCCGAGGCCCAGCTGATCCTGGTCGACACCCCCGGCCTGCACAAGCCCCGCACGCTGCTCGGCGAGCGGCTCAACGACGTGGTGCGTGCCACCTGGGCCGAGGTCGACGTCATCGGGTTCTGCCTGCCCGCCAACGAGAAGCTCGGGCCCGGTGACCGGTTCATCGCCAAGGAGCTGGCGTCGATCAAGAAGACGCCGAAGATCGCCATCGTCACGAAGACCGACCTCGTCGACAGCAAGGCCCTCGCCGAGCAGCTCATCGCCATCGACCGGCTCGGCAAGGAGCTCGGCTTCGAGTGGGCCGAGATCGTGCCCGTCTCGGCGGTCGGCGAGCAGCAGGTCGACCTGCTCGCCGACCTGCTGGTCCCGCTGCTCCCCGAAGGGCCCGCGCTCTACCCCGAAGGGGACCTCACCGACGAGCCCGAGCAGGTCATGGTCGCCGAGCTGATCCGTGAGGCGGCCCTCGAAGGCGTGCGGGACGAGCTGCCGCACTCCATCGCCGTGGTCGTCGAGGAGATGCTGCCCCGGGAGGACCGGCCCGCCGACAAGCCGCTCCTCGACATCCACGCCTTCGTGTACATCGAGCGGCCCAGCCAGAAGGGGATCATCATCGGCCCCAAGGGCAAGCGGCTCAAGGACGTCGGGATCAAGTCCCGCAAGCAGATCGAGGCGCTCCTCGGTACGCCGGTCTACCTCGACCTGCACGTCAAGGTCGCCAAGGACTGGCAGCGCGACCCGCGCCAGCTGCGCAAGCTGGGCTTCTGACCTCGCGGGGGCGCCCCGGTCCCACCCCTTCCCGAAACCGGGGCTCCGCCCCTGGACCCCGGGGGTTGGTGTCCCGTGCGGGTGGGACAGTCCGCCGCCGATCGCGCTGCGCGCTCGTCCTCAAGCGCCGGACGGGCTGTTCCTAGCCCGTCCGGCGCTTGAGGACGAGGCCGTTCAGGCCGATCGGGGGTCCAGGGGGCGGAGCCCCTTGGTTTCAGGAAGGGGCGGGACCGGGGCGTTCTGCGCGAGCAGCTCCTGCCGCAGCCACCCGTAGGACGCCTTCGGCGTCCGCTTCTGCGTGGCGTGGTCCACGTGGACCAGGCCGAACCGCTGGGCGTACCCCTCGGCCCACTCGAAGTTGTCGAGGAGGGACCAGACGAAGTAGCCGCGAACGTCGACGCCGGCCTCCAGGGCGCGGTGGAGGGCGCGCAGATGGCCGTCGAGGTAGCTGATGCGCTCCTGGTCGTCCAGGCCGTCGTAGGAGCAGCCGTTCTCGGTGATGACGAGGGGCGGGAGGCGGTCGGCGTAGCGGTCGCGGAGGGCGAGGAGGAGTTCGGTGAGGGCTTCGGGGACCACGGGCCAGCCGAAGGACGTGGTGGGGTAGCCGGAGATCGGCCTGGGGGAGAAGGGGAGTTCGGGGGGCAGGGTGAGGCCCGAGAACTCGGTGGGGGCGGCCTCGGCCAGAGGCGCGCCCACCTTCGTGGGCTGGTAGAAGTTGATGCCGTACCAGTCGATCGGCTCCGCGACGACCGCCAAGTCGCCGTCCAGGTCGGGCACTTCGGCGCCGAGCAGCTCGCCGATCGGTTCGGGGTAGCGGCCGGTGATCAGCGGGTCGGAGAACAGCCGGTTGAGGAGCACGTCGTAGAGGTCCGCGGCCTCGCGGTCCGCGGCGGCGTCGGAGGCGGCCCAGGTCGGCCCGTGGGAGTTCGCCACGCCGATGTCACCGGCCCCGGCCGCCCGCAGCGCCCGCACCGCGAGCCCGTGGCCGAGGAGCTGGTGGTGGGCGGCGGGCAGGGCGTCGAAGAGGAGCTGCTGACCGGGGGCGTGCTGCCCGAGGGCGTGGCCGAGGAGGGTGTGCTCGGCGGGCTCGTTCAGGGTGATCCACTTCGGTACGCGGTCCCCGATGCGGGCGGCCACCACGGCGGCGTACTCCGCGAACCGGTGCGCGGTGTCCCGCGCCAGCCAGCCCCCGGCCTCCGCCACGGCGAGCGGCGTGTCCCAGTGGAAGAGGGTCGGCACGGGGCGCACGCCCGCCGCGCACAGCTCGTCCACGAGGCGGTCGTAGAAGTCCAGGCCCCGCTCGCTGACCTCGCCGCTGCCCCGCGGCAGCACCCGCGGCCAGGAGACGGAGAAGCGGTACGCGCCCACGCCGAGGTCGCGGATCAGGGCCACGTCCTCGCGGTAGCGGCGGACGTGGTCGCAGGCCACGGCGGCCGTGGTGCCGTCCTTGACGGTGCCGGGCAGGGCGGTGAAGGCGTCCCACACCGAGGGGCCGCGCTCGTCGGCGGCGCCCTCGATCTGGTGGGCCGATGTGGACACCCCCCACAGGAAGTCGCGGGGGAAGCGGGGCAGCGGTGCGCGCGTCGTCGCCATGCGCGCGATCATCCGTACCGGCCGGTACGGAAGTCAACGCCCGTGCGGCAAGCGGTTCCCGGCGCCCGCGGGAGCTACGAGCCCTCCTTGAGCACCCGCGTGATCAGCGTCCGCTGGTCCTCCGTGAGCCGGGGGTCCGAGCAGTACACGGTCCGCTCGTCGATGGTGATCTGGTAACTGAAGCCGTCGGGCACCCCGACGGGGGGTGTGCCCCGGCCGTCGGCCGCCGCCCGCTCGGCCAGGGCGTGCCACTCCTGGGCGTCGGGGCGCGCGGTGGTGTCCACCTCCGCGTACCGGTCGATGCCCGCGAAACCTCCGGTGCGCTTCACCTGGATACGCATGGGTCCTGTCTACTCCAGGTGCCCGCGCCCCGCCAGGCGGCCCCGTCAGGACCGTCGTTCATCGGCCGGGTCAGGCGTCGGGCGCCCGTCAGGTGGCGGGCACCTTGACCTGCGACCAGGCGTCCAGGACCGCCTTGAGCTCCTCGCCGTCGCCGTACTTGGCGCGGGCCGCCGCCACCGTCAGCTTCGCGAAGTCCGTGAAGGAGGCGTCCTGGGCCAGCTCGCCGCCGGTCAGGACGGCGTACCAGATCTGTCCGGCCCGCTCCCAGGCGTGCCCGCCGAGCGCCTCGGCGACGAGGTGGAAGGCGCGGTTGGGGATGCCGGAGTTGATGTGCACGCCGCCGTTGTCGCGGCCGGTGCGGACGTAGTGGTCCATGTCGGCGGGCTGCGGGTCCTTGCCGAGCACGTCGTCGTCGTACGCCGTGCCGGGCTCCTTCATGGAGCGCAGCGCCTTGCCGGTGACGCGCTCGGCGAGCAGGCCCGCACCGATCAGCCAGTCGGCCTGGTCGGCGGTCTGGCCGAGGGTGTACTGCTTGATCAGCGAGCCGAAGACGTCCGCCATGGATTCGTTGAGGGCGCCGGGCTGGCCGAAGTAGGTGAGGTTCGCCGTGTACTGCACGACGCCGTGGGTCAGCTCGTGGCCGATGACGTCCACGGGGATGGTGAAGTCGAGGAAGATCTCCCGGTCCCCGTCGCCGAACACCATCTGCTCGCCGTTCCAGAAGGCGTTCCCGTAGTCCTCGCCGTAGTGGACGGTGGCGTTCAGGGGCAGCCCGGAGCCGTCGATGGAGTCCCGCTCGAAGTGCTTGAAGAACACCTCGAAGGTCGCGCCGAGACCGTCGTACGCGCGGTTGACGGTGGCGTCCTTGCCGGCCTTCTCGCCCTCGCCGCGCACCTTGCGTCCGGGCAGGTCCGTGCGGTGCTTGGCGTCGTGGACGGTGCGGTGCGGCTTGCCCTCCTCGGCGCCCTTGGGCGCGGCGACGGAGGGGGCGCCGACGACCGTGGTCAGGCGGCGCTGGGTGCGCTCGTAGGCGTCGCGCTGGAGGGTGCGGCGGGCGGCTCGGGCGAGCGCGGGGTCCGAGGACTGGGCGAGCCTGTCCAGGACCACGGGTGGCACGATCGTGCAGAAAACGGGCTCGAATCCCGTCGGGTTGGCGGTCATGTGCGGCAATGTGGCACTGGGTCATGCCGCTGTCACTAGCTGCCACCATGATTGGTGAAATAGCCGCATACGGACCTACGGCATCCTCTTCAGGTGATATGCGGCACCTTTTGTCCGTTACGTGCCCGCGGTCCCGCATACTGATACACGCCCGCGCATTCCGCGGACCTCGGCTAGGCTGCCCCGCATCATGCGTTTCGGGCTGCTTCTCCTTAGCTGCCGCGGCGAGGGCCTGTAGCAGAGGCCGACCCCCTCCCCGCGGAGTTCGGTGCTGTGCTAGACCGTCGGCCGTCCTTCCGGACCTTCCGAGGAGCCCCGCACACCATGCCGAACTTCCAACGCCCCAGCTCCATGCCGATCCACAAGTACGGCACGTACGAGCAGGTGGACATCCCCGACCGGACCTGGCCCGACCAGCGCATCACGGTCGCCCCCCGCTGGCTGTCCACCGACCTGCGCGACGGCAACCAGGCACTCATCGACCCGATGTCGCCCGCCCGCAAGCGCGCCATGTTCGACCTGCTGGTACGCATGGGCTACAAGGAGATCGAGGTCGGCTTCCCGTCCTCGGGGCAGACCGACTTCGACTTCGTGCGCTCCATCATCGAGGACGAGGACGCCATCCCCGACGACGTGACGATCTCGGTCCTCACGCAGGCGCGCGAAGAGCTGATCGAGCGCACCGTGGAGTCCCTGAAGGGCGCCAAGCGCGCCACCGTCCACCTGTACAACGCCACCGCGCCGGTCTGGCGCGAGGTGGTCTTCCGCGGCTCCCGCGACCAGGTCAAGCAGATCGCCGTCGACGGCACGCGCCTGGTCATGGAGTACGCGGACAAGATCCTCGACCCGGACACCGTGTTCGGCTACCAGTACAGCCCGGAGATCTTCACCGACACCGAGCTGGACTTCGCCCTGGAGGTCTGCGAGGGCGTCATGGACGTCTGGCAGCCCGACGCCGACCGCGAGATCATCCTCAACCTGCCCGCCACCGTGGAGCGTTCGACGCCCTCCACGCACGCGGACCGCTTCGAGTGGATGTCCCGGAACCTGTCCCGTCGCCGTGACGTCTGCCTGTCCATCCACCCCCACAACGACCGCGGCACCGCCATCGCCGCCGCCGAACTCGCCGTGATGGCGGGCGGCGACCGCGTCGAGGGCTGCCTGTTCGGCCAGGGCGAGCGCACCGGCAACGTCGACCTGGTCGCGCTGGGCATGAACCTGTTCAGCCAGGGCGTGGACCCGCAGATCGACTTCTCCGACATCGACGAGGTCCGTCGCGTGTACGAGTACTGCACGCGCATGGAGGTCCACCCGCGCCACCCCTACGCGGGCGACCTGGTCTACACCGCCTTCTCCGGCTCCCACCAGGACGCCATCAAGAAGGGTTTCGACTCGATGGAGGCCCGTGCCACGGCGGCGGGCAAGACGGTCGACGACATCGAGTGGGCCGTGCCGTACCTGCCCATCGACCCCAAGGACGTCGGCCGCTCCTACGAGGCCGTCATCCGCGTGAACTCCCAGTCCGGCAAGGGCGGCGTCGCGTACGTCCTGAAGAACGACCACAAGCTGGACCTGCCGCGGCGCATGCAGATCGAGTTCTCGAAGATCATCCAGACGAAGACCGACAGCGAGGGCGGCGAGGTCACGCCGGACGCGATCTGGAGCGTCTTCCAGGACGAGTACCTGCCCAACCCCGACAAGCCCTGGGGCCGCATCCAGGTCAAGAACGGCCAGACGATCACGGACGTCGACGGCACCGACACCCTCACCGTCGAGGCCACCGTCGACGGCGCCGACATCACCCTGACCGGCTCCGGCAACGGCCCGATCTCCGCGTTCTTCAACGCCCTGCAGTCCGTCGTCGGCATCGACCTGCGCCTGCTCGACTACCAGGAGCACACGATGAGCGAGGGCGCCTCCGCGCAGGCCGCCTCCTACATCGAGTGCGCCATCGGCGACCGCGTCCTGTGGGGCGTGGGCATCGACGCGAATACGACACGTGCCTCCATGAAGGCCGTCGTCTCCGCCGTCAACCGCGCGGCCCGCTGATCCCGCCGGACTCCCGTTCGACCGGGCGCTTTCCCGGCCCCGTCCGCCCTCGTGGCGGGCGGGGCCGGCGCGTGTCCGGGGGCTGGTCCAGGCCAGCAACCGGCCATCTCCCGTACGGGGTACTGACGCGGCATCATGGATGTGGCTAACATCACGCCAACGCGGCAGGGCTGCCGCGGCGTCATGGAGGTGCGTGGTGCTGCCAGATCGGGGACGTAAAGGCCGGGAATCCCGCATCTTCGGCAGAACCGCACCACTTGGTGACCCGGACGCCCGGGCGCCCGGGCCCTTCGCGCGGCTCCTGCACCGCGGCCGCGGCCCCCGCCTGATCGGCACCCGCACCGCGTGGACCACCGTCTGCGACGGCGAGTTCTTCTGCCCCGGCTGCGGCGGCGACCGCAACTACCAGCGTCGCACCGGCCGCCGTCGCTTCGTGTTCCTCGGCGTGCCGCTGCTCTCCCGCGGCGACGCCGGGCCCGTCGTCGAATGCGCCGCCTGCCAGGACCACTTCGGCGTCGACGCGCTCGACCACCCCACCACCGTCCGCCTCTCCGCGATGCTCCGCGACGCCGTGCACACCGTCGTCCTCGCCGTCCTCACCAGCGGCGGCAGCACCTCCCGCAGGGCCCTCGACGCGGCCGTCACCGCCCTGCGCGGCGCCGGCTTCGACGACTGCACCGAGGAGCGCCTGGCCGCCCTCGTCGACGCGCTCGCCGCCGACACCGGCCGCGTCGGCGACCCCGACTGCGTGCCCGGCCTCGCCATCGAACTCCACGAGGCGCTCGGCCCGCTCGCCCCGCACCTCGCGCCCGCCGGACGGGAGGCGCTGCTCCTGCAGGGCGCCCGGATCGCGCTCGCCGACGGCCCGTACACGCCCGCCGAACGCGATGTGCTCGCCACCGCGGGGTGCGCGCTGACCATCGACTCCGACGACGTGGCACGGCTGTTGGTGGCGGCGACGCGGACGCCGTCCTGACCCTCGTACCGCCGCGGGCCCGCCTCCCCGCCGATACTCCCCGGGGAGTACTCCCCGCCCCCGGCCACCCCTGGATGTAAGCGCCAACTCGCACTCTGGCGCGACGATCCGCCCCCCGCACGGCGGAAGTCTGGAAGCCGTAAGCCTTCAGACACCGCCACGGAGGGAGGCCCACCGATGGGGGCCGCATCAACGACGAAGCGCCGACGGCCACGTGCCGTGCCCTGGGTGCTGCTCGGCCTGTGGGTCGCGGTGCTCGCGTTCGCGAGTCCGTTCGCCGGGAAGCTCGGGGACGTCCAGCGCGACCGGGCCGTGGACTATCTGCCCGCGAGCGCCGACTCCACGCAGGTCGCCAGGATCCAGGAGCGGCTGCCCGGCGGCGAGAGCACCGAACTGGTGCTCGTCTACCACCGCGACGGCGGCCTCAGCGCGGCGGACCGGAAGACGGCGGCCGACCAAGTTGCCGCCGTGGAGCGTGAGTTCAAGCTCGTCGCGACGCCCACGGGGGTGGCGTCGAAGGACGGCTCGACACTCATGTACCCGGTCGCGAGCACCGCGCCCGGCACGGACGAGGAGAAGCGGGACACCTTCGTCAACGACGTGCGGGACGTGGTGAAGGCGCCCAGCGGGGCCGACGGCCTGAAGGTCGACGTCGGCGGGTCCGGCGCGCTCGCCACCGACGCCGGCGAGGTCTACGGCTCCCTGGACGGCCCGCTGCTCTACACCACCGTCGCCGTCGTCGCGATCCTGCTCGTTCTGATCTACCGCAGCCCGCTCCTGTGGCTGGTGCCGCTCGTGGTCGCCGGAGCCGCCAACTACCTCTCCATGGGCGTCGCCTACGGCCTCAACCAGGCCTTCGACACCTCGGTCAGCGGCCAGAGCTCGGGCATCATGACGATCCTCGTCTTCGGCGCGGGCACCGACTACGCCCTGCTCATCGTCTCCCGCTACCGCGAGGAACTGCGCCGGATCGAGCGGCCGTACGACGCCATGCGCACCGCCCTGCGCGGCTGCGGGCCCGCCGTCATCGCCTCGTCGGGCACCGTCGCCGCGGGCCTGGTCTGCCTGCTCGCCGCCGACCTCAACAGCAGCCGGGGCATGGGGCCGCTGGGCGCCGTCGGCGTCCTGTGCGCGCTCGTCGCCATGCTGACGCTGCTGCCCGCGCTGCTCGTGCTCTTCGGGCGGCGCGTGTTCTGGCCGCTGGTGCCCGCGTTCGGCAGCGAGCCGAAGAAGCGGAAGTCTCTCTTCCAGTCGATGGGTTCGTCCGCCGGACGCCGTCCCGTCACCGTGCTCGTGTCCGGCGGCATCCTGCTCGGAGCCCTGGCCCTCGGCGCGTTCGCCCTGCCCGGCAACCTCAAGCAGGAGGACACCTTCACCAGCAAGCCCGACTCCATCAGCGCGATGGAGACCCTCGCCGCCGCCTACCCCGAACGCGGCACCCAGCCCATCAGCGTCATCGCGCCCACCGAGCGCGCCGACCGCGTGCTCGCCGACGCGCGGAGCGTGCCGGGCGTCGACAGCGCGGAGCGGGGCCGGAGTTCGAAGCAGTGGACCGAGATCTCCGTCGTCGCCAAGGCCCCGCCGCAGTCGGCGGCGGAGACCGGGACCATCGAGAAGCTCCGCGACGAACTGGACCCCGGCGGCGCCTACGTCGGCGGGCCGAGCGCCGAACAGATCGACCTGGAGGACACCAACCGGCGTGACATGTGGGTGGTCGTGCCGATCGTCCTCGCCGCGGTCCTGCTGATCCTCGTCGTCCTGCTGCGCGCCCTGGTCGCCCCGCTCCTGCTCCTCCTCGCGGTCGTCGCGGTGTGGGGTGCCTCGCTCGGCATCGCGGGACTCGTCTTCGGCCCCGTCTTCGGCTTCGAGGGCACGGACCCGGGCCTCGGCCTGCTGTCCTTCTGCTTCCTCGTCGCACTCGGCGTCGACTACGGCATCTTCCTCATGCACCGCATGCGGGAGGAGTGCCTGGCCGGGGCGGAGACGGGACCGGCCGCGCTCACCGCGCTGCGCACCACCGGCGGCGTGATCGCCTCCGCGGGCCTGGTCCTCGCCGCCACCTTCGCCGTCCTCACCAGCATGCCGATGGTCCAGCTCGTCGAACTGGGCTTCGTCATCGCGGTCGGTGTCCTCCTGGACACCTTCCTGGTGCGGACCTACCTGGTGACGTCCGCGAGCCTCGCGCTCGGCCGGAAGGTGTGGTGGCCGGGACCGCTGTCGAAGCCGCGGCCCCCGGCGCCGGAGGCCAGCGCTCCGGAACTGGTCCGGGTGCCCTGAACCCCATCCCGCGGCGCCCCTCCCTGCCGGAGGGGCGCCGCCGTACAGGAAGATGAGGGCCACGCATGGCCGCACCCGCGACCCGCGTACCGGAAGGGGGAGCCGACGACGTGCCGTACCCGCCGTCCGACTCGCGCCCGTGGTGGCCGTTCGCCGGAGCCGTGCCCGGCACCCGGCGCGCCCTGCGGGAGGACGCGCTCCTCGCGGGCGCGCTCGCCGCCCTCGCCGTCGTCCTCGCCCACCTGATCAAGGACGGCAGGACGCCGGACGCGCTCGGCTGGACGCTCCTCGTGGGCGCCCACGTCCCCATGATCTGGCGCCGCAGCAGGCCGATGACGGCGATGCTCGCCACCATGGCCCTCGTCGGGCCGTACCACGCCCTCGACTACACGCACGCCGCCGCGACCCACGTCGGCATGGTCGCCCTCTACTCCGTCGCCGTCTCCGGACGCCCCCGCCGCGCCCTCCTGACCGGCGTGCACATCATCGCGATCATGTTCATCGTCAACTCGGGCGTCGGCGGGGACCCGGCCACGGAGGTCGTGCGGATCGCGGGCTGGATCGTCGCCGTACTGATCTTCGGTACGTACGTCCGCGTCCACCGGCAGTACGTCGCCTCCGTCGTCGAACGCGCCGAGCGCGCGGAGCGCACCCGCGAGGAGGAGGCACGGCGGCGCGTCGCCGAGGAGCGCCTGCGGGTCGCCCGCGATCTGCACGACCTGCTCGCGCACAGCATCACCCTGGTCGGCGTGCAGACCTCGGTCGCCGCGCACGTCCTCGCCGCCGACCCCGACCGCCTCGACCGCGCCGCCATCGCGAGCGCACTCGACGACATCGCCGAGACCTGCCGCACCGCTCGCGGCGAACTCCGGGCCACCCTGGAGGTCCTGCGCACCGCGGGCCCCGGACCCGCCGACGCCCCCGACGAGTCCCGCGGCCCCCTGCCCGGCCTCGACGGCCTCGTCGACCTGGCCGACGCGGCCCGCACGGCGGGCGCGAAGGTCGACCTCGCCGTCACCCTCCCCGACCCGCCGGTGCCGCCCGCGGTGGGCGCGGCCGCGTACCGCATCGTCCAGGAGGCCCTGACCAACGCGGTCCGCCACGGCGGCCCCGGGCCGAGCGTGGCGGTGGGGATACGGGAGCAGGACGGGGAGCTGAGGGTGACGGTGAGGGACGACGGGGGGCGGCTCGTGACGGGGGGACCAGGGGTGCCTTCGGGGGTGGCCGGGCGGGCTGGGGACGGGGGCGGTACGCCTGTCCCGGCCGTCTCGGCCGCTGGTGGTTCGGCGGGTGGCGGGGGCGCGGCCTCTGCCGGGGCCGCGCGGGTGGCGGGGAACGGGGGACCGCCGCCCGCGACCTGGGGCGTCGTCCCCCGCGACGGGGAGGCGGCCCCGGGGCGGGGAGGGACCGCGGCCGGAGCCGCGGCCCGGAGCGGGACCGGCGCCCCGGACGCGCCCGGGTTCGGGCTCATCGGGATGCGGGAGCGGGCCCGGAGCGTGGGCGGGACGCTGGAGGCGGGGCCGCGGACGGGCGCGGACCGGGGGTTCGAGGTGGTGGCCGTGCTGCCACTGGGTGAGGAGAGATGAGCCGAGTGATCCGGGTACTGCTCGCCGACGACCAGGCGCTGGTGCGGGCGGCCTTCGCCATGCTCGTGGAGTCCGCACGGGACATGGAGGTCGTGGCGCAGGCCGGGTCCGGGCGTGAGGCCGTCGACCTGGCCCGCGCCGAGCGGGCCGACCTCGTCGTCATGGACGTGCGCATGCCCGACCTCGACGGCATCGAGGCCACCCGCCTGATCGCCGCCGACGAGGACCTGGCGGGCGTGAAGGTCCTCATGCTCACCACGTACGACACCGATGAGCACGTGGTCGAGGCGCTGCGCGCGGGGGCGTCCGGCTTCCTGGTCAAGGACACCAAGCCCGCCGAGCTGCTCGACGCCATCCGTATCGTCTCCGCGGGGGAGTCGCTCCTGTCCCCGGGCCCCACAGGCCGCCTCATCGCCCGGGTGCTGCGCCAGCCGCAGGCCCCGCACGCCGAGGCACCGGTACCCGCCGCGCTCGGCGCGCTCTCCGACCGCGAACGGCAGGTCCTGACGCTGGTCGCGCGCGGCCTGAACAACACCGAGGTGGCGGAGGCGCTGGGGCTCAGCCCGCTGACGGCGAAGACCCACGTCAGCCGCATCATGGGGAAGCTGGGGGCGCGGGACAGGGCGCAGCTGGTGATCGTGGGGTACGAGTCGGGGCTCGTGACACCGGGGTCGGCGGGCTGAGGGCTCGGGGCCGGGGGCCTCGGCGGGGTGGCGGCCGGCGGCCTCGCGTGCCGACCCGTGCGCGGGCCCCGGCCGGGGCCCGGAGCCCCGGTGGTGCGACGCCCTCCCGCAAGCCGCGGGCACCCGCCTGGAGACACCTCCGTCACTCCCCTGCGTCAACACAGCGTCAACTCCGTCGATG
This sequence comes from Streptomyces flavofungini, assembly GCF_030388665.1. Classification (NCBI taxonomy): domain Bacteria; kingdom Bacillati; phylum Actinomycetota; class Actinomycetes; order Kitasatosporales; family Streptomycetaceae; genus Streptomyces; species Streptomyces flavofungini. Next base: position 6,304,577 of record NZ_CP128846.1, read on the forward strand.
CGCAGGGGTATTGTCGTACCGCCCGGGGCGCATTAGCTTCACGCGCGACGTCCTACGTCCCACGTCCTGTCGTGAGGAGCCGTATGAGCCGTACGAGCCGCGTGATCCAGAGACGACGTACACCCGTGCGGAGCAGTCCGCGCGACCGGGGCGGCGAGGGACACGAAGGCCTCGGGGGCTCGCGGGGCTTCAGAAGTCTCCGGGGTCTCCGGGGCCTCAGGGCCCTCAGGAGCCGCCGTCACCTCTCCGCCGCCGCTCTCACCCTCTCGGCCGCCCTCGCGCTCACCGCCTTCACGAGCCCGGGCGCCGCCCCCGCCCCCCTCCTCCCCGGCTGCTCCACCTCCGTGCCGTACACCGCCGACACCAACGGCTACGACACCTTCCGCATCCCCGCCGTCGTCCGCACCGACCGCGGCACCCTGCTCGCCTTCGCCGAGGGGCGGCGTGCCAGCGCCTCCGACACCGGCAACATCGACGTCGTCCTGCGGCGCTCCACCGACGGCGGCTGCACCTGGGGCCCCCTCGCCGTCGTCGCCGCGGGGCGGGGCGACACCCGCGGCAACCCGGCGCCCGTCGTCGACCCCGTCACCGGGCGCGTCGTGCTGCTCACCTCCTACAACAGCGGTGCCGTCACCGAGGGCCAGATCATGCGCGGCGAGGTCACGGCCGCGCAGAGCCGCCGCGCCTTCGTCCAGACCAGCGCGGACGACGGCCGTACGTTCTCCTCGCCGCGCGAGATCACGGCCGCCGTGAAGCGGGCCGACTGGCGGTGGTACGCGACGGGACCCGGGCACGCCGTCGCGCTGACCCGGGGGCCGTACGCCGGGCGGCTCGTCGTACCCGCCAACCACTCCGCCGCGCCCGCGCCCGGCTCCTCCGACACCGGGCAGGAGCCCAAGTACTACGGCGGGCACGCCCTCTACAGCGACGACCACGGGCTCAGCTGGCGCATCGGGTTCGTCGACGACACCTACGACGGTGAGCACAACTCCAACGAGTCCGCCTTCGCGCAGCTGCCCGACGGGCGGTTGTACCTCAGCTCTCGGGATCAGCACGGGGTGGCCGTGGGCAATCGGCTCGACAGCTACTCCAGCGACGGCGGGCGCAGCCTCGACCGGCCCTACGCCGTTCAGCCCACCCTCGACGACGTGCCCGTCGTGCAGGGCGGGCTCCTTCAGCTCCGGGGGTGGGGGGATCCGCTGCTCTTCTCCGGGCCCTCCGTGCCCACCGCCCGGCAGGCGATGGCGCTGTGGCGGAGCCGGGACGGGGGGCGGTCCTTCGTCAAGGCGGTGACCCTGTCCCAGGACCGGGCCGGGTACTCGGACTTGGTGCAGGTGGGGCCCGGGGTGGTCGGGGTTCTGTACGAGACGGGTGTGGCGGGGACGTACGAGCGGATCGCTTGGCGGCGGCTGGCGGTGTAGGTGCCCTGCGGGGCGTTCCCCGGTCCCGCCCCTTCCCGAAACCGGGGCTCCGCCCCTGGACCCCGGGGTGGGTGTCCCCTCCGGGTGGGCCGGGGGCGCCCCCGAAGTCGGCGCTTCGCGCCTCGTCCTCAATCGCCGGACGGGCTGAAAACTTCCCCGGGGCGGGCTGAAGGTGCCGGGCTGTTGCTCGGCCCCGGGGATGTCTGGGCGGGTGGGTGGGAGAGAGCCCGTCCGGCGTTTGAGGACGAGGCGCGGAGCGCCGATGCGGGGGCGCGGTGGGCTACAGGAGGCCGGCGGCGGCCAGGTGTTTGCCGACCTGTTCCGTCTCCGCCCCGGACAAGGGCACCTGCGGCGCCGCCGTCAGGGGGCAGTCGATGATGCCGCGCAGGTGCAGCGCGGCCTTGAACGCACCGAGCGCCGCGGAGCTGGCACCCATCCGGAGGGGATCGCCGACCCCCACCATGCGGTACAGCGCGCACAACCGTTCCTGCTCCGCCCGGGCCCGCTCCCAGTCGCCCGCGCGGGCGTAGCGGTAGAGGCGTACGTAGCCGTGCGGGTCGACGTTCCCGAGCCCGGGGACGACACCGTCGGCGCCCATGGCGAGGGCGGAGTCGACGGTGAGCTCGGAGCCGGTGAGGACGGCGAAGGAGGCCAGGCCGGCCCGGGCGCGGGAGCCGAGGACGACGCGCCGCAGACCGCCGTCGTCGCCGCTGGAGTCCTTGAGCCCGGCCAGCGCGCCGTCCGCGGCGAGTTCCAGCACCAGGTCGGCGTCGAGCTTGGTGTGGACGGAGACGGGGAGGTCGTAGGCGAAGACGGGCAGCGCTCCGCGCTCGGCGACGAGCCGGAAGTGCCGGGTGATCTCGGCGGGGTGGGTGCGGGTGTAGAAGGGGGCGGTGACGACGACCCCGTCGGCCCCGGCGTCGGCGGCGGCCCGGACGTGGTCGAGGACGCGCAGGGTGGCCATGTCGATGGCCCCGGCGAGGACGGGCAACTGGCCGCCGACGTACCGCACGACGCGGTCCACGACGGTCCTGCGCTGCCCGTCCGGCAGATACGCGGCCTCGGAGGACGAGCCGAGCACGAAGAGACCGTCGACGCCGCCGTCGATCAGATGGTCGACGAGGCGTTCCAGCGAGGCCACGTCCACCTCGTTGTCCGGGGTCAGGGGGGTGCAGACGGGAGGGACGACACCGGTCAACGGGGAGGGCAGGTGCGGCAGGGTCACGGAGTCTCCTTGGGCGTGGCCGTGGCGGCGGCCGTCGCTGCGGACGACTGGCTGACGAGGTCCCGCGTGGACTCGCCCGCCAGTACGGGGTGGTGGCACCGGTACCGATGCTCGGCACCGGCGTCCGCGACGTCCGGCATGGCCGTCGCGCACACCTCGTCGGCCTTCCAGCACCGGGTGCGGAAGGGGCACCCGCTGGGCGGCCGGGTGGCCGACGGTACCGGGCCGACGAGCGGAATCGGGTCGATCGGGTCGAGCAGGCCGGGTGTGGCCGAGAACAGCGCCCGGGTGTACGGGTGCCGGGCGTTGTCGAGGATCTCGGCGGCGGGCGACTCCTCGACGATCCGGCCGAGGTACATGGTGATGACGCGGTCGCTCATCCTGCGGACCGTCTGGATGTCGTGGGAGACGAAGACCAGGGAGAGGCCCAGGCGTTCCTTCAGGTCCAGGAGCAGGTTGAGGATCTGGGCGCGTACGGAGACGTCGAGGGCGCTGGTCGGCTCGTCGGCGACGACGAGCTCCGGTTCGAGGGCGAGCGCGCGGGCGATGGCGACGCGCTGGCGCTGGCCGCCGGAGAGCTGTCCGGGCAGGGCCTCGGCGAGGACGGTGGGCAGGCCGACGAGGCTCATCAGCTCGCGCACCCGGTCGGTGCGCTCGGCGGGGGTGCCGCGGCGGTGCACGTCGAGGGGGTCGCGCAGGATCTGCCGGATCGGCAGGCGGCGGTTGAGGGCCGTCGACGGGTCCTGGAAGATCATGGCGGTGCCGGTGCCGATGGTGGTGCGGCGCTCGGCGGCGCCCATCTGCCACAGGTCCCGGCCGCGGAACGCGACGACCCCGGACGTCGGCCGCTGGATGCCGAGGAGGACCTTGGCGAGGGTCGACTTGCCGCAGCCGGACTCGCCGACGACGCCGACGGTCTCGCCGGGGGCGATGGTGAGGTCGGCGCCGGTGAGGGCGTACACCCGGTCGCGGGAGAACAGGCCGCCGGTGCGGGCCTTGTGGACGACGTGCGCGTCGCGCAGCGTGACCAGGGCGGCGGGGTCGTCGGCGGGCAGGTCGCCGGGGGGAACAGCCTCAGCCACGGTCACGGACCGCCTCGCTTCCTGGGAGCCGCGGCTCCGCGCTCTCGACGACGGGTGCGGGATGGTGACAGGCCGTCCGGTGCCGGTCCTCGCCGAGGAGTTCGGGGGCGGTGGTGTGGCACAGGCCGTCGGCGAGGGGGCACCGGTCGGCGAAGCGGCAGCCCGCGGGGAAGTCGGCCGGTGAGGGGACGACGCCCTTGATCTGGGTGAGCCTTCCCCGAGCTCTCGACTTCGCTCGACCAGGGGATGCCCCACTGGCGGCGGACTCCAGGGAGAGCACGGAGCCGAGCAGGCCGCGCGTGTAGTGGTGGGTGGGGGCCTCGACGAGGTCGGCGGTCACGCCGGTCTCGACGATCTGCCCGCCGTACATGACCGCGACCCGGTCGGTGACGTCGGCGACGAGCGCCAGGTCGTGCGAGACGAGGATCAGGGCGAAGCCCAGCTCGGCCCGCAGCCGCAGCAGGAGCTGGATGACCTGGGCCTGCACGGTCACGTCGAGCGCGGTGGTGGGCTCGTCGGCGACGATCAGCTTGGGGTCGCGGGACAGGGCCATGGCGATGAGGACGCGCTGGCGCTGGCCGCCGGACAGCTCATGCGGATAGCTGCGCAGGGTGCGGTCGGGGTCGAGGCCGACGAGGGTGAGGAGTTCGGCGGGGGAGCGGTGGCCGCCGCGCCGGACGACCTGCTTGAGCTGGGCGCGTACCGTCATCGCCGGGTTCAGGGAGGACAGGGCGTCCTGGTAGATCATCGCCATGTCGTGGCCGAGGAGCCGCCGCCTGGCCCGCATGGGCAGGCCGATCAGCTCCCGCCCGGCGAAGGTGACATGCCCGCGCACCCGGGCGCCCTTGGGCTGAAGGCCCATGACGGTGAGCGCGGTCAGGGACTTGCCGCAGCCGGACTCGCCGACGAGGCCGAGGACTTCGCCGGGCCGGACCTCGAAGCTGATGCCGTCCACGATGTCGACGCCGAAGTGCCGGTCGTCGAAGCCGATGGCGAGGTCCCGCACGCTGAGCACGGGCGGCCCCTCGGGCAGCGGCCGGGCCCGTGAGCGCAGCCGCGCCGCCGCCTCGGTCAGGCCGGGCAGCTCAAGGACCTCGCCGCTGCCCGGCTCGGGCGCCTCGACCGGGTCGTCCTTGCGCCCGGGGCCGGTGACGTCACGGCCGGACGGCGCGGCCCAGGCGTCGGAGACTCCTTCGGAGAGCACGTTCAGGGAGAGCACCGTCAGGAGCATCAGCAGGCCGGGGAAGACCGTCGCCCACCAGCCGCCGATGAGCACCATGTTCTTGCCGTCGGCGATGACGCTGCCCCAGGACGGGTCGGGGGGCCGCACGCCCGCGCCGATGAACGACAGGGACGCCTCGAACACGATCGCCTCGGCGACCTGGACGGTGCAGAACACCAGGACGGGGGCGGCGCAGTTGATGGCGACGTGCTTGATGACGATGTGCGGGGTGCGCGCGCCGATGACGCGTTCGGCGACCACATAGTCCTCGCCGTACTGGTCGAGGACGTTGGCGCGTACGACACGGGCGATGGGCGGGGTGAACAGGAAGGCGATGGCGCAGATCAGGACGGTGATGCCGCCGCCGAAGACGGCGACGAGGACGGCGGCGAGCGCGATGCCGGGGAACGCCATGACGACGTCCAGGCAGCGCATCAGCGTCTCGTCGACCGCCTTGCGGGAGGTCGCGGCGACGGCGCCGATGATCGCGCCGACGATCAGCGCGAGCGTCGTCGCGCCCAGGCCGATGGCGAGCGACCAGCGCGCCCCGTACATCAGCCGGCTGAGGATGTCGCGGCCCAGGCTGTCCTGGCCCATCCAGTGCTCCGCGGAGGGGTGGCCGGTGCCGTCGACGAGGGTCTGCTGGTCGAGCGGGTCGTGCGGGGCGATGAGCGGGGCGAACAGGGCGACGAGGACGACGACGGCGACCACGCCGAGACAGATGCGGGAGAGCACCGGGAGCTTCGCGAGGGCCCGCAGCCGGATGCCGGGCACGGCGAGGCGCTCGGTGAGTTTCTTGCGCGACTGGAGCATCAGGAGGTTCCCCTCAGGCGCGGGTTCACCAGCAGGTAGAGGATGTCGATCACCAGGTTCACCACGACGAAGCCGACGGCCGTGGTGATGACGACGCCCTGCACGACGGCCGGGTCACCGTTCTTCACCGCGTCGATCATGAGCTTGCCCATGCCGGGCAGCGAGAAGATCGTCTCGATGACGACCGCGCCGCCGAGGAGGTAGCCGACGCGCAGGCCGAGCACGGTCAGCGGATTGATGAGGGCGTTGCGCAGGACGTTGCGGCCGACCACCACGACCGGCGGCAGGCCGCTGCCGACGGCCGTGCGGACGTAGTCCTTGTCCAGCTCCTCCACCACGGCGGTGCGCACGATGCGGGTCATCTGCGCGGCCACCGGCAGCGACAGGGCGAGGGCGGGCAGCGTCATCGTCTTCAGCCAGCCGGTGAAGGAGTCGGCCGGGTTGACGTAGCCGCCGGTCGGGAACCAGCCCAGGTCGACCGCCAGGTACTGGATCATGAGCAGGGCCAGCCAGAAGCCGGGCGCCGCGACGCCGGTCAGCGAGACCACGCGGATGATCTGGTCGGGAAGCCGGTCGCGGTAGATCGCGGCGAGCACGCCGAGGGGCAGGGAGAGCAGCACCGCGATGCCGAGGCCGAGGAAGGTCAGCTGCATCGTCAGGGGCAGCGCGGTGGTGATCTGGTCGATGACGGGGGACCTGGTCAGGACGCTGATGCCCATGTCGCCGCCGACGAGGTCGCCCACGAAGGCGACGTAGCGCACCGGCAGCGGGTCGAGCAGGCCGTTGTCCTCGCGGAACTGGTGCAGCTGCTCCTGGGTGGGGTTCGCGCCCTGGTAGAACGCCGACGCCGGGTCGATGTCGGAGAACCGCATCACGAGGAACACGAAGAGCACGATGCCGAGCAGCAGCGGCACGAGCAGGGCGATACGGCGGGCCAGGATGCGCAGGATCGCGGTCACTGCTCAACGCTCCTCTGGTTGCTCACGGCGTACGGGCTCCTCATGGGCGTACCGGCTCCTCACGGGCGTACGGGCTGGTCACGTCGGTCAGGCCCACTTGGCCTGGAGCAGGTTGATCCCGGGGTAGGGCTGGGCGCGGACGCCGGTGAGCTGCCTTGGGTCCCACGCCGTCATCAGCTCGTTGTGCACCACGGGGTACAGCACGGCCTCCTCGGCGACGATGTCGATGTAGTCCTGCACCATCGTCTTCTTCTTGGTGGCGTCCGGCTCGCGTGTCGCCCGGTCCATGAGGCGGAACAACTCCTTGGCGCGGGCGTTCTTCGCCCAGCGGGCGTAACCCATCCACAGGTTGTCGGGCCCGTAGTTGTAATGCATGATCAGGTCGGCCTCGACGCCGAACTGGTTGGGGTTCGAGGCGGCGGCGACGACCTGGTAGTCCTTCTTCTGGTCCAGCTTGGTGAAGACGGCCGTGGTCTCCTGCGGGTCGAGCGTGGTCCGCACGCCGATCGCGTCCCAGGACGCCTTGATGGTGGGCAGGCAGTCGACGATCCAGCTGACGTTGACCGCCATGATGTTGATCTTGAGGTTGTCGACCCCGGCCTCCTTCAGGAGCGCCTTGGCCTTCTTCGGGTCGTAGCCGTAGACGGTCTTCGCCGGGCGGTAGGTCGGGTTGCCCTCGTTGAGGAAGGACGAGGCGGCCTTGCCGTGCCCCTTCAGGGCGACCTCGATCATCTTCTCCCGGTCGATGGCGTAGTGCAGCGCCTGGCGCACCCGCACGTCGTCGAACGGCTTGTGCGCGGTGTTGAACATCAGGAAGAGGTTGTTCATGCCGGCCCCGCCCTCGACCGTCATGCCGCCCTTCTTCAGCTGCTCGATGTTGGCGTACGGGATGTTGTCGGAGATCTCGGCGTCCGCGCCGGCGCCGGAGATCTTCGCGACGCGCGGCGCCGCGTCGACGATCGTCAGCCAGTTCATCTTCTTGAAGGCGGCCTCGCGCGGACCGTTGTAGTCGGCGAAGGCCTCGAAGGTCGTGTTCGACTTCGGGTGGTGGGCGGTCTGCCGGTACGGGCCCGAGCCGATGGCCTTGCCCTTGGTGGCGTCGTCCCAGGCGCCCGGCCGGGAGTACACGTGCTTCGGCATGATCTTGGCGAGGGTGAGCCGGGCCGCGCCGTCGGGGAAGGGGAACTTCAGGACCAGCTCCACGTTCCGCGCGTCGACCTTCCTGACCTCCTTCAGCCAGCTCGCGAAGAAGCCCTTGGCGAGGGTCTGCGTCTTCGGGTCGAGGATCCGGTCGAACACGAACACCACGTCGTCGGCGGTGACGGGCTTGCCGTCGTGCCACTTGGCGCCCGCGCGCAGCTCGAACTTCCACGTCGTCGCCTTCAGGTCGGTGGGCACCGCCGTGGCGAGCTGGGCGTAGGGCTCCCTGCTGATCGGGTCGGTGCCGAGCAGCGCCTCGTAGATGTGCTCGTTGCCCGCCATCGCGAACGCCGACGCCGTCTGTGTGGGGTCCCAACTGCCGTCGTTGCCATAGCCGATGACGGCGGTCAGGGTGCCGCCGCTCTTGCCGCCGCCACCGGTGTCGTTCGTCGACTCAGGTCCCGAGCAGGCCGCGAGCGTGCCGGTGAGACCCGCCGCCGCGCCCAGGGCGCCGGTGTACTTGAGGAAGGACCGGCGGTCGGGGCCGTGCCCGCCGTCGCGCGTCACGGGGATCAGGTGGCTCACAGTGCCTCCATGAAGGAGTGGGGAGGCCTGCTCCCCAAGTGCCGGGTGAGAGGGAGGTGCAGTGCTTCCGGTGGGAGATCCCACGTCCTACGTCGTGCTGGCGTGGCGACCATAAGAGGGCCGCGAGTGCCGGTCAAGAGAACGCGCACGGATCAGAACCCGCTGTTCCCGGATCGGAATTGAGTGGCCCTCAGCCCAGGTCGGCCGCGGCGCGCGCAGAAGTCTCGTCCGGAGGTGGGACGTGGGATGTCATCCGTGCCTACGATGTGGCGCATGCCTCAGGAGCCCATCCGTGAACGGCCCGGGCCCGCCCCAAGGCGGTCCGGTGAACGGCGTGTGAGCGGCCAGGTGCAGCGCGAGGTGACGCAGCTGATCCTGGACCGGCGGCTGCGCCCCGGCGCCCTGCTGCCCACCGAGGCCGAGCTGATGGAGGAGCTCGGCGTCAGCCGCAACTCCGTGCGCGAGGCCCTCAAGGCGCTGCAGGCCCTCGACATCGTGGAGATCAGGCACGGCTACGGCACCTACGTCGGCCAGGCCTCCCTGACCCCCCTCGCCGACGGCCTGACCTTCCGCACCCTGGTCCAGCTCGCCGACGACACGCACGCGCTCGCCGAGATCCTCCAGGTCCGGGCGGTCCTGGAGGAAGGTCTTGTGCGTGCGGTCGCGACCGTGCTCACCGACGCCGAGCTGAGCGGCCTGGAGGACCTGGTGCGGCGGATGGAGGAGGCCGCGGCGGCCGGCGACGCCTTCCCCGATTTGGACCGCGAGTTCCACGAGGCGCTGTACAGGCCGCTCGGCAACACCCTGGTGACCCAGCTGCTCGGCGCGTTCTGGCACGTCTTCCACCGGGTCGCGGGCGTGCGCGGCTGGTCGCGGGACCCGGCGCCCGACGTCACCGTACGCAGGCACCGCGACATAGTGGCGGCGCTGCGCGCGGGTGACGTGGGCGCCGCGCAGCGGGCGATGGCGGACCACTTCCGCGGCATCGAGGCGCGGGCGGGACAGGAATCGAGAGGCGTGGGATGACCCCCGACGGCACTGGCGGCACCGACGGCGGCAGCGAGAGGAGTGATAGCGGCGGCGACCTGGACCGCTTCTACGACAGGCTGACCTCCCTCGCGTACGGCGGCGACTACAACCCCGAGCAGTGGGGCCCCGACGTGCACGCCGAGGACATCGAGCTGATGCGCGCGGCGGGCGTGAACCTGGTGACGCTCGGCATCTTCGGCTGGGCCACCACCGAACCGACCCCCGGCGCCTACGACTTCACCTGGCTGGACGCCCACATGGACCGCCTCGCGGACGCGGGCGTCGCCGTCTGCCTGGCCACGATGACGGCGTCCCCGCCCCCCTGGCTGGCCCGCCTGCACCCCGAGACCCTGCCCGTCATGGCGGACGGCACCCGCCTGCACCCCGGCTCCCGCCAGCACTGGTGCCCCTCCAGCCCCGTCTTCCGCGGCCACGCGGTGCGCCTGACGGAACGCCTCGCCACCCGGTACGCGGACCATCCGGCGCTCGCCCTGTGGCACATCGGCAACGAGTACGGCTGCCACATCTCGCGGCACTGCCACTGCGAGGTCTCCACGGCGGCGTTCCGCGCCTGGCTGCGCGAGCGGTACGGGACGGTCGACGCGCTGAACGACGCCTGGTCGACGACGTTCTGGTCGCAGCGCTACAGCACCTGGGAGGAGATCCACACCCCGCGCGCGGCCCCCTCCTTCCGCAACCCGGCCCAGCGCGCGGACTTCCTCCGCTTCTCCTCCGACGAACTCCTCGCCTGCTACCTGGCCGAGAAGGACGTCCTCGCCCGCGTCACCCCGCGCACCCCCGTCACCACCAACTTCGTCCCCGTCGCCAAGACCCTCGACCTCTTCCGCTGGGCCCCGCACCTGGACGTCGTCTCGTACGACTCCTATCCCGACCCGCACGACCCGGACGCCGCCCAGCGCACCGCCTTCAGCTACGACGTGATGCGCGGCCTGAAGGCAGGGCAGCCCTGGCTGCTCCTCGAACAGGCCCCCTCCGCCGTCAACTGGCGCGCCCACAACGGCCGCAAGCCGCCCGGACGGATGCGCCTGGACAGCTGGCAGGCCGTGGCGCACGGCGCGGACGCGGTGCTGTTCTTCCAGTGGCGCCAGTCGCGCGGCGGCGCCGAGAAGTTCCACTCGGCGATGGTGCCGCACGCGGGCCCGCAGACCCGCACGTTCCGCGAGGTGACGGCGCTGGGCGCCGAACTCGCCGCGCAGCCCGACCTGTTGAGGTCACGGCCGGAGCGGGCGGACGCGGCGCTCGTCCTGGACTGGCCCAACTGGTGGGCCCTGGAGACGGACGCGCACCCGAGCGAGGTGGACTACCTGGACGGGGCGCTCGCCCTCCACAAGCCGCTGTACGACGCGTCGGTGGCGTGCGACGTGGTGCCGGTCGACGGGGACCTCGCGGCGTACCGGCTGCTGCTCGTGCCGCACCTGTACTCCCTGTCGCCGGACACGGCCGCGCGCCTCACCGCCTACGTGCGCGACGGCGGCACGCTCGTCGTGTCGTACTTCTCCGGCATCACCGACGAGCACGACCGCGTGCACCTCGGCGGCTATCCGGGGCCGCTGCGCGAGGTCCTCGGCCTGACCGTCGAGGAGTTCGACCCGCGCCCCGACGGCGGCTGGGCGGAGGAGATCCGCCTGGAGGGTGCCGAGCGGATCCTCGCGTACGAGGACGGGGGCGGCCCCGCCGTCACCCGGCACGACTACGGCGGGGGCACCGCCTGGTACCTGGGCCTGCGCCCCGACGCCGAGACGATGCGCGAACTGCTCGACCGGGTGCGGGCGGAGGCCGGGGTGGAGCCCGTGGTGGCGGGGCTCCCGGAGGGCGTGCAGGTGCGGACGCGGGTGACGGCGGCGGGGGAGAGGGCCCTGGTGCGCCTCGATCACCGGGACGGTTCGGTGACGGTCGAGCGCGACCAGGCCTCCCGGCAGTAGTCCGCGAAGGCGCGCGGCGCCCGGCCGGTGAGGCGGGCCACGGTGTCCGTGACGCGGTCCTCGGCCCCGTGGCGGATGGCCTCGTCCAGGGCGGCGAGGACGGGGGCGAACCCGGCGGGGACGCCGCGTTCCGTGAGCCGTTCGGTGAGTTCGTCGGCCGACACGGCGTGGTGGGTCACCGCCCGCCCCGTGACGTCGGTGAGCGTCGCCGCCACCTCGTCGTACGTCAGCGCCTGTGGTCCGGTGATCACCAGGTCGTGCTCGGGAGGGGGAGAGGCGGTGAGGGCGTGCGCGGCCACCGCGGCGATGTCGTCGGCGTCGACGAAGGCCACCCGGCCCGTGCCGGTGGCGGTCGTCAGGACGCCGTCGGTGCGGACGCTCTCGGCGTGCAGGTGGTCGCCGGTGAAGTTCTGCATGAACCAGGACGGCCGGAGCGCGGCCCACTCCTCGAACAGCCCTTCCTCGGCGAGGAGTCGGTGCACCTGACCGAGGGCGGGGCCGCCCGCCTCGATGGCCGACGAACTCAGCAGGACCGCACGGGTGACGCCCGCCGCGCGCGCCCTGCGCAGGAACGGCAGCACGACGGCGACCGGGTCGGGGTCGCCGACCGGCGCCACCAGGTAGACGCGGTCGGCGCCGTGGAGGGCGGGCGCGTGCGTCGCCTCGTCGTACCAGTCGAAGCGGGCCGCGTCGGCCCCCGGGTGCGGGGCGCGGGCCGAGCGGCTCGCGGCGCGCACGGTGTGGCCGAGGGCGGCCAGGCGGGCGGTGACGCGGCTGCCGGTGGTGCCGGTCGCGCCCGTCACCAGGACGGTGTGTCGATCAGACACCGACGGCCTCCTTGAGGGCGCCGGGGATGCCGAGCGGGTTCCAGTAGTCGCGGTAGTGCGTGAAGTGACCGTCCCTGACGGTGACCACGGCGACGTACGTCATGTCGAAGGGGTCGCCCGTCGTGGTGACACGGCCTGTCGCGCGCATCTCGACGACGATCCTCTCCGGGGAGGTCGTCTCGTGGATGTCGACGTACGGGAAGTCCTCGTACGCGATCTGGCCGCCGAGGCCACGCAGGTAGGCGCCGATGGCGTCCCGGCCCTCGATCCGGCGCGGGTAGCCCTCCGGCGCGAAGGGGAACTCGGCGACGCCGTCCTCGGCGAACAGGTCGACCCAGCCCGCCACGTCGTCGGCGAGGAGCAGGCGGACGCCCTCGCGGAACAGGTCGGAGGGGGTGGTGGGTGCGGCCGGTGTGGTGGGCATGCTGGTGTCCCGTCCTCTACGATGTGGACTGTCGGTCCGTTTGACGATACGGACCGCCGGTCCGCTTTGTAAAGGTGTCCCGCGTGAAAGGGCCGTGCGAGATGACGGTGCCCCCATGACCGAACGCAAGGCGCGCGCCGACGCCGCGCGCAACCGCGAGGCCGTACTGGCCGCCGCCGACGAGCTGTTCGCGCGCAGCGACAGCCCGCGCGGCGTGTCCATGGACCAGGTCGCCGCCGCCGCGGGCGTCGGCAAGGGCACCCTCTTCCGCCGCTTCGGCGACCGCACCGGCCTGATCCGCGCGGTGTTCGCCGCCCGCAGCGAGGCCCTGAGCGCCGCCGTCACCTCCGGCCCGCCACCGCTCGGCCCCGGCGGCCCCGCCCGCGACCGCGTGCCCGCGCTCCTGGACGCCCTGCTCGTCCTCAAGCTCGACAACCGCCATCTGTCCCTCGCCCTGGAGGAGTCGGGCGGCGGCAGCCCGTACGAGGCGGAGCACTACGGCTGGTGGCACGGCGTCCTGCGGGACGCCCTCGCGGAGACGGAGGCGGTGCCCGACGCCGACTACGCCTCCCACGCGCTGCTCGCGGCCGTGCGGGCGGACCTGGTCGAGCACTTGGTGACGGCGGAGGGGATGTCGGGGGAGGAGATCCGGGGGCGGCTCGGGGAGTACGTGGGGAAGGTGCTGGGTCACTCCGTGCCCGCCCGCTGAGCCGGGCCGGGGTGTCAGGGAGCGAGCGGCACCCGGTCGTACAGCGGGATCCCGGCGTACAGCGCCGACGCGGCTTCCGCCTCCGCGCGAGCGGCGTCCGGCCGCCCGGCGTCCCTCAGCAGCGCGGCCAGTTCCGTACGAGTCTCGGCCTCGCCGTGCCGGTCCTGGATGCGGCGGCGGAGGGCGAGCGCCGCACGGAAGTGCCGTTCCGCCTCCGGTGAGCGTTCCAGGCGCGCGGCGGCGCGGCCCAGCTCGTGTCGGGCCATGGACGCGGTGTGGGGTTCACGGACGCGCTCGGCGACGGCGGCGGCCCGCCGGAACCACTCCGCACCCGCCTCCTGACCGCCGCCGATGCGGTCGGCGCCGATGTCGTCGACGCCGCCCCCTGACCGACCGTCGGCCTCGCCGCCCCCACCCCCGTGCGCCAGCGCGAGCCCCACGCCGATCATCGCCCAGGCCTCCCCGTGCGGGTTGGCGATCGCCCGGGCGAGGGTGAGCGAGTCGCGGGCGTGGCGTTCGCAGGCGGCCGGGTCGCCCTGGTTCAGGGCGGTCAGGGCGAGGCCGAGCAGTCCGCTGGACTCGCAGTGCCGGTCGCCGAGGCTGCGGGACAGGGCGAGGCCGTCGCGCAGCAGGCCCGTCGCCTCGTCGTCGCGGCGCAGCCGCAGGCACAGATGGCCGAGTGAAGTCAGCGTCCACGCCTCGGTGTTGCGGTTGCCGGTTCCCGCGCACAGCGCGAGCGCGTCGCGCAGCTCGGCCTCGCCCCGGCCGTACCGGCCCGTCACCCAGTGCACGTACCCGAGCCGCTGCAGCACCATGGCCTCGCCCTGTCGGTCGCAGGTGTCACGGAAGGCGGCCAGCGCGCGCTGGTAGTGCGCGTCGGCCTCGTCCGGCCGCCCCAGATGCCACGCGGCGAGGGCGAGCCCACTGCGCGCGACGGCCTGCCCGCGCCGGTCGCCCGCCTCCTCGAACAGGGCGAGGGCGCGGCGGTGGTGGGCGGCGCACTCCTCGTAGTCGCCGAAGACCCAGTGCGCCATGCCCAGCCTGCTGGTCTCAAGAGCGTGCCCGCGTACGTCCCCGACCTCCTGGAACAGCGCGAACGCGCGCCGGTGCCGGTCCGCGCTGCGGTGGTGGGTGCCGCGCGTGAACCAGTCGGCGAGGCCGAGCCCCGCGAGGGAGCGCGCCTCGCCGTGCCGGTCGCCCGTCTCCCGGAACACGGCGAGCGCGAGGCGGTGCTGCTCCCCGCTCTCCCTGTACCGCCCGCGTGCCGCGTGGGCCCGGCCCAGCCCGCTCCGCGCCTCGGCCACGCCGTGCGCGTCCCCGGCTTCCTCGGACAGGGCGAGGGCGCGCAGCTGGTGCTCGGCCGCCTCGTCGTGTTGGCCGAGGCCGTCGTGGACGAGGCCGATGTCCCGTACGGCGCGCGCCTGTTGGGTGAGGTCGCCGGACCTGCGGGCCGCGTCGAGGCCGAGGCGCAGGCCCGCGAGGCTGTCGGTGCCGTACGCGTGCAGGCCGAGGAAGGAGTGGGCCGCGGCGGCGAGCCGCCGGGTGCAGTCGTACCGGCCGAGGCGCGCGGTCTCCTCGGTCACGGCCGCCAGGTTGGCGCGCTCGCGCTCCAGCCACTCCAGGGCCGCCGCGGACGACGCCGACGCCGACGGCGCCGGTCCCGGGGCGGACGCCGAGCGCGGCCCGCGGTCCGGTGTCCGCCAGGGTTCGAGCCGGCGCCGCGCGTCCTCGGCGGCGTCGCAGTACCAGTGGACGAGCCGCAGGACGGCGGCCGTACGCACCTCCTCGGCGTCCTCGGCGTGCGTGCGGCCGTGCGCGTACAGGCGCAGCAGGTCGTGGTGGCGGTAGCGGCCGTGCGCGAAGCTCTGCAGCAGGTGCTCGTCGAGCAGGGCTTCCAGGAGGTCCTCGGCCGTGTCGCGGTCCGTGCCGAGCAGGGCGGCGGCCGACTCCGGGGTGCAGTCGGTGCCGGGGTGCAGGGCGAGGAGGCGGAAGGCCCGGCGCCGGGGCTCGGGCAGCGACTCGTACGACAGCGCGAAGGCGGCGTCCACCGTCCGCCTGCCGACGGCGAGTTGGCGCAGCCTGCCCTCGTCCGCCTCCAGGCGCCGGGCCAGGTCGGCCAGGGACCAGGAGGGGCGGGCGCGCAGGCGGCGTCCCGCAAGCGCCACGGCGAGCGGCAGGTGGCCGCAGAGCTCGGCGATGCGCAGGAGCGCGTCGTCGGACCCCGGGCCGGCCCTGCGGCGGTCCGGTGGGGCTGCCCCGGGCCGCTCCCGCTCCGTGACGCGGTCGATGAGCGCGGCGGCCTCCTTCGGGCTGAAGGGGGCGAGGCGGGTGGTGCGGGCCCCGTCGAGCCCGCCGAGGACACGGCGGCTGGTGATCAGGAGCAGGCACGATCCGGTGCCGGGCAGCAGGGGCCGCACCTGCTCCTCGTCGGCGGCGTCGTCGAGGACCACCAGGGCCCGTCGGCTCGCGAGCCGGTCGCGGTACAGGGCGGCGCGGGCTTCCAGCTGGTCGGGCACGAGGTCGCCCGGTACGCCGAGCAGGCGCAGGAAGTCCTCGAGGACGTGGGCGGGGTCGGCGGGGGGCCGGTCCGGGGAGAAGCCCTTCAGGTCGGCCCACAGCTGGACGTCCGTGAAGTGGCCCTGGGCGACGAGCTGGTGGGCGGCGCGGACGGCGAGGCGGGTCTTGCCGACGCCCGCCATGCCTTCGATGACGGCGACGATGACGCCGGTGCCGGTGCCGGTGCCGGTGCCGGTGCCGGTGCCGATGGCGGTGCTGCTGCCGGTGCCCATGGCGGTGGTTTCCCCTACGAGCTCCCGCAGTTCGGTCTCCCGCCCCGTGAACTCCGGTATGTCCATGGGAAGTTGATGCAGTCCCTCGATGGCTCGCGCGGCGGAGGGCGGCGACGGCCCGTCGCCGTCCGGCACCCCCGCTTCCGGCACCCCCGCTTCCGGCACCCCCGCTTCCGGCCCGTGCGCGGAGCCCGTCACGCCCGGCCGGTCCAGCGACGGCGCGGACGCCAGGATCCGCCCGTGCAGCTCCTGCACCTCCGCCCCCGGGTCCACCCCCAGCTCCTCGCGCAGCCCGCGCCGCGTCCGCCGGTACACCCCGAGGGCGTCGCCCTGCCGCCCGCACCGGTACAGGGCCAGCATCAGCAGCGCCGCGAACCGCTCGCGCAGCGGGAAGTCGCCGACCAGGCGCATCAGTTCGGGTACGACCTCCTGGTGGCGCCCGAGGTCGAGGTCGGCCTGGACGCGTTCCTCCAGGGCGGTGGCCCGCAGCTCGGCGAGCCGGTCGCGTTCCGTGTCCAGGAAGCCGCTCGTCACGTCGGAGAGGGCGGGGGCGTCCGGTCCGTGCCACAGGGCGAGGGCCGCGCGCAGCTCCTCGGCCGCCCCTTCCGCGTCCCCGCGGGCCCGCGCGGCGCGGCCCCGGCCGACCCCGCGCTCGAAGGCGGCCGCGTCGACGTCGTCCGGGCCGACGTCGAGGACGTATCCGCCGCCGGACCAGTTCAGGACGCCCGAGGGCGCCCTGGGGCCCCGCTCGGGCTCCAGGGTGCGCCGCAGCGCGGAGACGTACTTCTGCAGCTGCGGGACCGCGTAGGCGGGGGCGGGCTCGCCCCAGACCGCCCGGACGAGCTGGTCGCGGGCGACGGGCCGCCCCCTGCCGAGGAGCAGCACGGCGGCGACGGAACGCTGCCGCGGCGCCCCGAGGTCAAGGGCCCGCTCGCCCCGCCAGGCCCGCACGGGCCCGAGCAGCGCGAACCGTAACGGCCCCGCGGCCGCCCCGCTGTCGTCCGGTCCCAACAGAACACCTTCCGCCGCGCGTTCACGCCACCGTCACCTCACCGTGTACGAGCAACTGCCCGTGCATCGCCCAATGATTCACCCAGTGGTGCGCCCAACCGTCCCGCGAACACTGGTGAGCCACGGGGGAACCAGACGAAAGGAAGTCGATGAGGTACGCACGGAAGCCGCTGCGAGCAGTCGCTGTCTGCGCTGTCGCCACGGCGATGCTCACGGTCCCGGCGGGGTCGGCACTCGCGGACAACCACCAGACGTCGGCGCCCCAGCGTACGGCGTCGGCGTCGGCGCCCGGGGCCGGGGGCGAGGCGGCGGCCCCGGCGTTCCGGTGCCGGGACGTGGGCAGCAAGTCCGGGAAGACCAAGCGGAAGGCGCCCATCCGGGCGGGGATGTCGAAGCATGCCCGTATCAAGGTGAAGGTCCCCAAGGGGAAGTACGTGCGCTACACCAAGCGGTGTGTGAGCTCCAAGGGGACGCACTGGGTGAAGACGGCGACGTGGGCGCGGGGGTATCTGTACGCCGCCCACATCTAGGGCCTGTCCGCTGGGCCGGCCCCAGGTCACCGGGGGAGCCCGGGGCCTCCAGGACCGGTCGGCGATCCGCGCCGGGGGGAGTCATCAGCGGATCGCCGGCCTCGACCCCGCGGGGGTGGGGCAGGGCTCGGGGCCCTGCCCCAGGGGGCGGGGTCGGAGCGGGGGCGGGAGTGGCACGATCGGGGCATGACCCGCCTGCTGACCCACAGCGACCTCATCGCCCTCCTCGACCCCGCCGCGTGTCTCGACGTGCTCGCGGACGGGTTCCGCACGGCGGACGAGGTGTCCGTCGCCGGGCAGCGTGTGCGGACGGAGCTGCCGTTCCCGGGGACGGCGACGGCGTTGATCCCCGGGCTTCTGCCGGGTGTGGACGCGTACACCGTGAAGGTCAACGCCAAGTTCCCGGGCGCACGCCCGGCGTTGCGCGGGGTGATCTGTCTGCACGGCGGCGCCGACGGCGAACTGCTCGCCCTCCTCGACTCGGCCACGGTCACCGCCTGGCGCACGGGCCTCGCCGCCGCCCTCGGCACGCACGCCCTCGCCGCCCCCGACCCCTCGGGCACCGCCGTGCTCGGCGTGATCGGCGCGGGCGCGCAGGCCGAGCTGATGGTGCGCGGGCTGCGGGCGCTGCGCCGCTTCAGTGCCCTTGCTGTGTACGACACGGACGCGGGCCGCGCCGCCGACTTCGCCGCCCGCCACGACGGCGAGGTGTCCGCGTCCGCCGCCGACGTCGCCGCCCGCGCCGACGTGGTCCTCCTCGCCACCTGGTCCCGCACCCCCCTCCTCGGCCTCGCGGACACCCGCCCCGGCCAGCACCTCACCACCCTCGGCGCCGACGAACCCGGCAAGCGGGAGCTGGCCGCCGACCTCCTGCGGGACGCCCTCCTCGTCGTGGACGACCGTGAACTCGCCGCCACCATGGGTGCGCTGGCCGCCGTAGGGCTCCCGGCGTCCGCCGCCGACGCCACCCTCGGCGAGGTCCTGCGCGGCGAGCACCCCGGACGCCTGGACCCGAGCGCCTTGTCCGTGTACGCGCCCGTGGGTCTGCCTTGGCAGGACCTCGCCTTGTCGTGGCTCGCCCACCGGGAGGCGGAGCGGCGCGGCCTCGGCGGCACCGTCGACCTCCTGGGCTGACCCGGGGTCCGCCGCGCGGCGGAGCGGCTTCGTCCCGGTGGGCGATCCGGGCAGCGGGGCGTGATCGCCAGGCTGGTCCCATGACGACCGACACCCGCACCGAACTCCCGCCCCCGACCGGCCGGTTGCGGGCCTGCTGGGCCGCCGCCCACGCCCGCGCCGACGGCGTCCCCCAGTGGGCGTGGCTGGCCGCGCTCGCCGTACCGCTGACCGTGCTGCCTTCGGGCGTCTGGCGCATCGCCGGATGGTTCCTCGACGAGAGCAGCCACGGGAAGCGGGGTGACCTCCCGGTGTGGGTGCCGGGATGGTCCTACATGCTGTTCCTGTCCCTCGTCTCCGAGCTGCTCGCCTTCACGGCGGTGGGGCTCGTCGCGCGCTGGGGCGAGGTGTTCCCGCGCTGGGTGCCGTTCCTGCGGGGGCGCGCGGTGCCGACGATGGCGGCCGTCGTCCCGGCGGCGATCGGCGCCGTGCTCGTCACGGTGCTGTGGACGGGCGCGTTCGTGGCGGAGGCGGCCGGGGTCACGATCACGGGGGAGCCCCTCGCCGACGACTACCCGACCAAGCAGGGCCCGTGGCAGGCCGCTGCCCTGTACGTGACTTACGCTCCGCTGCTGTTGTGGGGGCCCTTGCTGGGGGCGGTCACCTGGGCGTACTGGCGCCGCCGCATATCGCGTTGAGGAACGCGGACCAGGCGGGGGCGCCTATGAGGGCGACGGGGCCGCCGTCGGGGTCGGCTTTGCTGTCCCGGACGGGGACGACGCCGGGGAGCCCGGCGGCGACTTCGACGCAGTTCTCACCGCCGTCGCCGCTGCTGTAGGTGCTCTTGCGCCACTGGGCGTTGCTCAGGTCGGCTTCACGCATCGTCTGTGGTCCTCCGCCGCCGACTTGAGCAGTATCAGGGACGCCTCCGGCGGCAACGCGGCAGCCCTGAGGAGATCGTAGGATCCCTGCACCCGCTTCACCACTGCTGGTTCGTCCAGCAGATTCCCCCAATGCACGCCTTCTGTATAGACGGCGGGCGGCGCGTCCTCGAACTCCATGAGCCGCATCGTCTTGCCCATCCTCGTGTGCGCTCCCGCCACGAAGGGGATCACCTGGATCAGCACCTTGTGCTCGCTGACCATCTCCCTGAGCCGGTCGAGCTGCGAGGCCATGGTGGCGGGGTCGCCGACCGGAACGCGCAGCGCGGCCTCGTGCAGGATCACCCAGTACTCGGGCCGCGTGGCGTCCTTGAGGATGTGGGCGCGGTCCATGCGTGCCTGGATCTGCTCCTCGATGTACTCCGGTTCGGCGAACGGGTGGCTCGCCTCGTACAGAGCCCGGGTGTACTCCGGGGTCTGCAGCAGCCCGGGAACCAGCATCGGCTCGAACTCGCAGATTTTCGTCGCCAGTCGCTCCAGCTCCGCTACATGCGCGAAGTAGGCCTCAAACGGCTGGTCCTTGATGAGCTTGCGCCACATTCGCTCGAAAAGGCCATCAGTCCGTAAGGTTTCGTCAATCCGCTGGGCCACATCCAACTGCGGCTTACGAATAGCCTGTTCGAATTGGCCGATGTAGCCACCCGACACGAAGACCCGCGCACCCAGCTCGACCTGCGTGAACGCGGCCTCCTCGCGCCTCCGCTTGAGCTCGGCGCCGAAGAACTCCCAGGCGGCCTGCCGGGATCCATGAGCACCTTTGGCCATGGATGAACTCCCCTCCTCAGCCGCGCACTTGTAGCGCACAGACTCCTGCCGAGTGTAGGCGGAACGCGTCATCGTGGAGACACGAAGCGTGAAATCCGATGGCAAAGGGGAGCCACGTGACGGCGATTAACGTCGCAGGCCACCGGCACTCTGCGGGTGGGCTCCAAGAGACGGAGGAAACAGTGGAAGAATTGCGCGCCGCCCCGGAACGGACAGGAATTTCTTCGCCGAAAGCGGCCGGACACGGCCGGGGGGCGGTGCGGGCATGAGGCTGCCGATCGGCACGTACGCGGTGGACACGAGGTCGGGCCGGGTGGGCCGGGTGATGGGCTACGAGGGGCCGTACGTACAGCTGCGGCCGTACGGGGGCGGCCGGGAGTGGGACTGCGCCCCGGAGGTGCTGAGGACGGCGACGAGCGCGGAGCGGCTGCGCGCGGCTACGGCGTACGCGAACGCCCGCAGCCGGGGCGAGGTCCCTTGACCCTGCGGGTCGGCCGTCAGCCGGTCCAGGTGATGTGGCAGACGTAGACGCACTCGTGGCGAGGGACGGCAAGAAACTGAATGAAGCCGCGCCCGCCTAGGAGGCTGAATACGCGCAGCCCACCCTCGCGGTCGTCTGGGCTGCCGGCCCGCACGCTGTCCGGCCCAAGGGCGGCGAGTTCGGTTGCCAAGCGCTCGATCTCGGCCACCACGCCGGGGGGCAGCCCTTCGGTGAGGAACTCCTCACTGGGGTTCCAGTCCCAGGTCCAGTCGCTCACCGAAGTCCGGCCTCGACTTCCGCGGCTTCCCAGATCTGGCGGATCTCTGTCACGGCGTCCATGGGCTCGCCTTCGCCAGCGTCGATGAAGAGCTCAAGCTCGCGCAATCGGGCGGCGCGCTGCGGGTGCCGATGGATGGCCACGAAGGCGGCCCAGTAGTGGATGAACGCGCGCAGGGGGGCGAGGCTCTGGGTCTGCTGCGCGTTCGTCGTTGCCTCGAAGAGGCGCCGGGTCAGTTCGGGAACCCGACTGGGCGCGATCTTGGCCACGGCGGCACGCAGTGCGTCGGGCGTCAGCTCGGGCATCGGGATCAGCGGGCCGTACGGGCCATCGGGCTGGCCGCTCATGGAGCCTCCGGTCTGCGGGACTGATTCTCGTACGCTACCGGGTCACAGGCGGGTCTACGCGGCGAACGGCGGCCCGACGGGGCCTGGGTCACCGCCCCCGCGCCGTACGCGAGAATGGCCCCATGAGCCTGTTCCGTGACGACGGTGTGGTGCTGCGCACCCAGAAGCTGGGTGAGGCGGACCGCATCATCACGCTGCTCACGCGCGGGCACGGACGCGTGCGGGCCGTGGCCCGCGGGGTGCGGCGGACGAAGTCCAAGTTCGGGGCGCGCCTGGAGCCCTTCTCGCACGTGGACGTGCAGTTCTTCGCGCGGGGCAGCGAACTGGTGGGCCGCGGGCTGCCGTTGTGCACACAGAGTGAGACGATCGCTCCGTACGGTAGCGGAATCGTCACGGACTACGCCCGGTACACCGCCGGGACGGCCATGCTGGAGACGGCGGAGCGGTTCACCGATCACGAGGGCGAGCCCGCCGTGCAGCAGTATCTGCTGCTTGTGGGCGGCCTGCGCACCCTCGCCCGCGGCGAACACGAACCGCACCTCGTCCTCGACGCGTTCCTGCTGCGCTCCCTCGCCGTGAACGGCTACGCGCCCACGTTCAACGACTGCGCGAAGTGCGGCCTGCCGGGCCCCAACCGCTTCTTCTCCGTCGCCGCGGGCGGCTCGATTTGCGCCGACTGCCGGGTGCCGGGCAGCGTCGTGCCGTCGGCGGAGACACTGACGCACCTCGGCGCGCTGCTGACCGGGGACTGGGCGACGGCCGACTCCTGCGAGGCCCGGCACGCCCGCGAGGGCAGCGGCCTCGTGTCGGCCTACCTGCACTGGCACATGGAGCGCGGCCTGCGCTCGCTGCGGTACGTAGAGAAGAACTGACCAAGCAAGCTCAGCTAGGAGTGAGAGTCCCTCATGGCAGTCGCACGACGCGGAATCCTCGGACGGAGCCGCCGCGAGTACAAGGTGCCGGAGCCGCACCCGTCCGGCGCGCGGCCGCCGAAGATCCCCGGCGAGCTGGTCCCCAAGCACGTCGCCGTCGTCATGGACGGCAACGGCCGGTGGGCCAAGGACCGCGGTCTGCCGCGCACCGAGGGGCACAAGGTCGGCGAGGGCGTCGTCCTCGACGTCCTCAAGGGCTGCCTGGAGATGGGCGTCAAGAACCTCTCCCTGTACGCCTTCTCCACCGAGAACTGGAAGCGCTCCCCGGAGGAGGTCCGCTTCCTCATGAACTTCAACCGCGACGTCATCCGGCGCCGCCGGGACGAGATGGACGAGCTGGGCATCCGGATCCGCTGGGTGGGCCGCATGCCCAAGATGTGGAAGTCCGTCGTCCAGGAGCTCCAGGTCGCCCAGGAGCAGACCGTCAAGAACGACGCCATGACGCTGTACTTCTGCGTCAACTACGGCGGCCGCGCCGAGATCGCCGACGCCGCGCAGGCCATCGCACGCGACGTGGCGGCGGGCAGGCTCGACCCGGCGAAGGTGAATGAGAAGACCTTCGCCAAGTACATGTACTACCCGGACATGCCGGACGTGGACCTGTTCCTGCGCCCCAGCGGCGAGCAGCGCACGTCCAACTACCTGATCTGGCAGTCCAGCTACGCCGAGATGGTCTTCCAGGACGTCCTGTGGCCCGACTTCGACCGCCGCGACCTGTGGCGCGCCTGCCTGGAGTACGCCTCCCGGGACCGCCGCTTCGGCGGCGCCATCCCGAACGAGGAGCAGATCGCCAACAGTTGATCAGGGGGTGTGGGGGGCACGAAGTGCCCCCCACCACCTGAAAGGGCGGGTGGGTGGGGAGTGCGGGCCCGCCACGGGCGTGCTGTTCAGGCCTGCGCCGAGCAGTCCGCGCACGTGCCGAAGACCTCCACCGTGTGCGCCACGTTCACGTACCCGTGCTCCGCGGCGATCGTCTCCGCCCACTTCTCCACGGCGGGGCCCTCGACCTCCACGGCCTTGCCGCAGACGCGGCAGACCAGGTGGTGGTGGTGCTCGCCGGTCGAGCAGCGGCGGTAGACCGACTCGCCCTCGTTGGTGCGCAGCACGTCGACCTCGCCGGCGTCGGCGAGGGACTGGAGCGTGCGGTAGACCGTCGTCAGACCCACGGAGTCACCGCGGTGCTTGAGCATGTCGTGGAGCTCCTGCGCACTGCGGAACTCGTCCACCTCGTCGAGCGCGGCCGCCACAGCGGCGCGCTGCCGGGTGGACCGGCCTCGTACGGGGGGTCCCGCAGCGGTCGTCACAGGTGCCTCCTAGCACTCGCCAGCACTGGTCCGCACTCTCGTGGTGCGTCGTCTCTCGCCCGGCCATTGTGCCAGGTCGCTGCCGGACGGTGACCAGAGTGATCTCAGACAGTGACCTCGTCGGACGTGCCGCGCGCGCCCGGCACGTCCGCCGTGCACGCCGCCTCGCGCGCCGCCGAGGCCCGTGCCCGCCTGCGCGCGAGGGGCGTCGCGAGCAGCGTGAGCACGATGAACACGCCGATCGTCAGGAGCACGATCGTCGCTCCGGGCGGCACGTCCTGGTAGTACGACGTGACCGTGCCGCCGAGCGTCACGGAGACCCCGATGGCCACCGCGATCGCGAACGTCGCCGCGAAGCTCCGGGTGAGCTGCTGCGCCGCCGCGACCGGCACCACCATGAGCGCCGAGACGAGCAGCAGGCCCACGACCCGCATGGCGACGGTGACCGTGACCGCCGCCGTCACGGCCGTGAGGAGGTTCAGGGCCCGCACCGGCAGGCCCGTCACACGCGCGAACTCCTCGTCCTGGCTCACCGCGAACAACTGGCGGCGCAGCCCGACCGTGACGAGGACCACGAACGCGGCGAGCAGACAGATCGCCGTCACGTCCTCCTCGGAGACCGTCGAAAGGGAGCCGAAGAGGTAGGAGCTCAGGTTGGCGTTCGAGCCGCCCGGCGCGAGGTTGATCAGCATCACGCCGCCCGCCATGCCGCCGTAGAACAGCATCGCGAGGGCGATGTCGCCGCGCGTCTTGCCGTACCAGCGGATCAGCTCCATCGCGACAGCTCCGACCACCGCGACCGCCGTCGCCATCCACACCGGGGAGGTGGAGAGCAGGAAGCCGAGGCCGACGCCCGTCATCGCGACATGGCCGATTCCGTCACCCATGAGGGCCTGGCGGCGCTGCACCAGATAGATGCCGACCGCGGGCGCCGTGACGCCGACGAGGGCGGCGGCGAGCAGCGCCCGCTGCATGAACTCGTAGTTCAGGAATTCCATCGCCGGGTCCTCAGGTGAGCAGGCCGGTGCGGACCGGGGCCGCGTCGGCGTCGTGCGGGTGGACGTGGTCGTGGCCGGGCAGCGCGTGCTGGCCGACGGCCTTGGGCGGCGGGCCGTCGTGCAGCACGCAGCCGTCGCGCAGGACCACCGCGCGGTCGATCAGCGGCTCCAGGGGGCCCAGCTC
This sequence comes from Streptomyces flavofungini, assembly GCF_030388665.1. Lineage (NCBI taxonomy): Bacteria > Bacillati > Actinomycetota > Actinomycetes > Kitasatosporales > Streptomycetaceae > Streptomyces > Streptomyces flavofungini. The sequence continues at coordinate 6,329,628 of NZ_CP128846.1, forward strand.
GTGCAGCACGAGCAGGACCGACGTGCCCTGCGCGACCTGGTGGCGCAGGGTGGCCGCGAGGACCTCCTGGCTGGCCAGGTCGACGCCCGCCATCGGCTCGTCCATGATCAGCAGCTCGGGTTCGGAGACCAGGGCGCGGGCGATCAGGACCCGCTGGTGCTGGCCGCCGGACAGGGCGCTCACGGAGTCCTTGGCGCGGTCCGCCATGCCGACCTGCTCCAGGGCGTGCGCCACGGCCTCCCGGTCGGCCTTGCGCAGGACGCCGAAGCGGGCCCGCGAGAGCCGCCCGGACGTGACGACCTCGGCGACCGTCGCGGGGACGCCGCCCGCGGCCGTGGTGCGCTGCGGGACGTAGCCCACCCGCGCCCAGTCCCGGAAGCGCCGCCGCGGCGTACCGAAGATCTCCACCGCGCCGCCGGTGACCGGGACCTGCCCGATGACGGTGCGCACGGCCGTGGACTTGCCGGAGCCGTTCGCGCCGAGCAGCGCGACCACCTCGCCGCGCGCCACGGCGAGGTCGATGCCGCGGAGCACCGGGCGGCCGCCCAGCTCCGCCGTCACCGCGCGCAGGGATATGACGGGCTCGCTCTTGGAGTCGGCCATGGCGGATGCCTTCCGTGACGGTGACGGGCTTGTGATGGGGGTCACTTGGCGCCGAGCGACTTCTGGAGGGCGGCGAGATTGGACCGCATCACCTCGATGTAGTCGTCGCCCCTGGACTTCTTCGTGATGCCCTCGATCGGGTCGAGCACGTCCGTCTTGAGCTTCGTGTCCTTCGCGAGGGTCTTCGCCGTCTTGTCGCTGACCAGCGTCTCGTAGAACACGGTCGTGACGCCGTCGGCCTTCGCCATCTCCTGGAGGTCCTTGACGCGGTTCGCGCTCGGCTCGCCCTCGGGGTCGAGGCCGGAGATGGCCTCCTCGGTGAGGCCGTAGCGCTCGGCGAGGTAGCCGAAGGCCGCGTGGGTGGTGATGAAGACCTTGGTGTCGGTGTTCTTCAGGCCGTTCTTGAAGTCCGTGTCCAGGCCCTTGAGCCGCTTCACCAGGGCGGCGGTGTTCTTCTCGTACGTGGCCCTGTGGTCCGGGTCGGCCTTCGCGAAGGCCTTGCCGACGCCCTCGGCGACCTCGGCGTAGCGCACCGGGTCCAGCCAGATGTGGGGGTCCTTGCCGCCCGGGGTCTCGTGGGTGTGGCCCTCGTGGCCGTGCTCCTCCTCGGAGCCGTGCTCGTCGTGCTCGTCGTCCTTGCCGTGCTCGTCGTGCTCCGCGTGCTTGTCGGTGGACCCGCCGACCTCGGTGCCGTGCTTCTCCAGGCTGGTCAGCGAGGCGGTGTCGATCTTGGTCTTGATGCCGGACTGGCCGATGGCCTCGTCCACGGAGGGCTGCAGCCCCTTCAGGTAGAGCGCGGCGTCCGCGTTCTCCAGCTGTGCCGTCTGCTTGGCGCTGATCTCCAGGTCGTGCGGCTCCTGGCCGGGCTCGGTGAGCGTCGTGACCTCGACGTCGTCGCCACCGATCTCCTTGGCCAGGAACTCCATCGGGTAGAACGACGCCACCACGTCCAGCTTGCCCTCGTTGTTCTTGTCCGCCGCGTCGGCGGAGCAGCCGGACAGGGCGGTGACGCCCAGGACCGTGGCGGTCGCGAGGGCGGCGGTGGGTATGAGGCGTCGTCGTACGTTCATGACAGTCATTTTCAACAAACTTGGAAACGGTTGTCAACAAAGTGTCGATGTGTACGCAAACGCTCGCGCTGAGCGATGGGTGTATGGCCCACCCGCCGCCGCCGTGCCCCGCGTCGCGCGGCCGGAACCCATCGTGAGCACAACCGATTTGATCCGAGGGGTACGGCCGCCGGTAATCTGAAGCATTCGCTCCTGAGGCATGCGCTTCGTCAGCCCCGAAGCGTGGCTTCGCCGTCGTCGTAATGAAGAGAGCACCGTGGCCGCCGACAAGATCGACACCATCGTCAGCCTGAGCAAGCGCCGAGGCTTCGTCTTTCCGTGCAGTGAGATCTACGGCGGCCAGCGAGCCGCCTGGGACTACGGACCCCTGGGCGTGGAGCTGAAGGAGAACCTCAAGCGCCAGTGGTGGCGCTACATGGTCACCTCGCGGGAAGACGTCGTCGGTATCGACTCGTCCGTGATCCTGGCCACCGAGGTCTGGCAGGCCTCCGGCCACGTCGCCACCTTCACGGACCCGCTCACCGAGTGCACCTCCTGTCACAAGCGCTACCGCGCCGACCACCTGGAGGAGGCGTACGAGGAGAAGAAGGGCCGCGCCCCGGAGAGCCTCGCCGACATCAACTGCCCCAACTGCGGCACCAAGGGCCAGTTCACCGAGCCCAAGCAGTTCTCCGGCCTGCTCTCCACGCACCTCGGCCCCACCCAGGACAGCGGCTCCGTCGCCTACCTGCGCCCCGAGACCGCCCAGGGCATCTTCACCAACTTCGCCCAGGTGCAGACCACCTCCCGGCGCAAGCCCCCGTTCGGCATCGCCCAGATGGGCAAGTCCTTCCGCAACGAGATCACGCCCGGCAACTTCATCTTCCGCACCCGCGAGTTCGAGCAGATGGAGATGGAGTTCTTCGTCAAGCCGGGCGAGGACGAGAAGTGGCAGGAGTACTGGATGGAGCAGCGCTGGAACTGGTACACCGGCCTGGGCCTGCGCGAGGAGAACATGCGGTGGTACGAGCACCCGAAGGAGAAGCTCTCCCACTACTCCAAGCGCACCGCCGACATCGAGTACCGCTTCCAGTTCGGCGGCTCCGAGTGGGGTGAGCTGGAGGGCGTCGCCAACCGCACCGACTACGACCTGTCGGCGCACTCCAAGGCCTCCGGCCAGGACCTCTCCTACTTCGACCAGGAGGCCGGCGAGCGCTGGACTCCGTACGTCATCGAGCCCGCCGCCGGTGTCGGCCGCACGATGCTGGCCTTCCTCCTCGACTCCTACGTCGAGGACGAGGCCCCCAACGCCAAGGGCAAGCTGGAGAAGCGCACCGTCATGCGCTTCGACCACCGCATCGCCCCGGTGAAGGTCGCCGTCCTGCCGCTGTCCCGCAACCCCGAGCTGTCCCCGAAGGCCAAGGGTCTCGCGGCGGCGCTCCGGCAGAACTGGAACATCGAGTTCGACGACGCGGGCGCCATCGGCCGCCGCTACCGCCGCCAGGACGAGATCGGCACGCCGTACTGCGTGACGGTCGACTTCGACACCCTTGAGGACAACGCGGTGACGGTGCGCGAGCGCGACACCATGAAGCAGGAGCGGGTCTCCCTCGACCAGATCGAGGGCTACCTGGCGACGCGCCTCGTCGGCTGCTGACGTTCACCCTTTCTTGGCGTCGAGGCCCCCGGTTCCGGCCACGGAACCGGGGGCCTTGCTGCACACTGGGCGCCATGCCTTCGACGACCACGAGCAAGGTCACCAGATGGGACCAGCACGGGCGTGAGCACGTCGTCCACGTGCAAAGGGTGGGCGTGCAGCGGCAGTTGACCTGCGACACCTGCGGCTGGACCCGCAAGGCGCAGTTCCTGCCGTGGCTCAAGGCGGAGGAACACCTGGCCCAGGAACATCAGGCGACGGTGGATCCGTCGGGGTCGGCCCCGTGAGGGGCGCGGGGAACCCTATCCGGCGCCGCGGACGAGGTCGGCCGCCTTCTCCCCGATGACCAGGGCGGCGGCGTTCGTGTTGACCGACACGATGCTCGGCATCACCGACGCGTCCGCCACCCTGAGCCCCGTGACCCCCCGCACGCGAAGGTCAGGCCCCACGACCGCCTCCGGCCCCACCCCCATCGCGCAGGTCCCCGCCAGGTGGAAGTAAGGACCGGTGGCCGCCGAGAGGAACGCCCGCAGCCCCGCCGCGTCCCGCACCCCGGCGCCCGGCAGCACCTCACGCGCCCCCCACTCGGCGAACGGGCCCGCGGCCACGGTCTCCCGCGCCACCTCTAGCCCGTGCAGCATCCGCCGCACGTCCGACTCGTCGCCGAGGTACCCCGGGTCGATCAGCGGCGCCGTCCCCGGGTCGGCGTCGGCGAGCCGCACCGAGCCCCGGGCGCGCGGAACCGTGGCCACGCCGAGGGTGAAGCCGTTCTCCGGCGCCGCCATCGTGGGCGGGTGGTACGGCACGTGGATGAACATCAGCTGCATGTCGGGGCCCGGCAGGGACGGGTCGCCGCGCCACGAGAGGGACGCCTCCGAGAGGTTCAGGGAGCCCGCGGGCACCGGCCGCCGCGCCTCGTACACGAGCCCGCACAGCGGATGGTCCTGGAGGTTGCGGCCCACCCCCGGCAGGTCGTGGCGCACGGCGACCCCGGCCCGGCGCAGCTCGTCGGCGGGGCCGACGCCGGACAGCATGAGGAGCCGGGGCGAGTCGACCGCGCCCGCGCTGACGATCACTTCGGCGCGCGCGTACGCCCGTACCGTCCGGCCGGCGCGGGTGAACTCCACGCCGGTGCACCGGTCGCCGTCGAACAGGAGCCGGTGGGCGCGGGAGTCCGTGGACACCGTCAGGTGCGGGCGGTGCGCGGTGACGGGGTGCAGATAGGCGTCGGCCGCGCTCTGCCGGACCCCGTCGGCGACCGTCAGGTCGTGCAGGCCCGCGCCTTCCTGGCGGGCCCCGTTGAAGTCGTCGGTGCGGGGGTGACCCGCGGCCACGGCCGCGTCGACGAAGGTGCGCGAGAGCGGGTGGACGTCGGCGTCCGAGGCGGGGGCGGGCCGCAACGGGCCGCGGTCGCCCCGGAGTTCGGCGCCCGCGCCGCCACCGCCGGGCACCGACTCCATCCGCCGGAAGTACGGCAGCAGGTCGTCGAACCCCCAGCCGTCGCAGCCCGCCGCCGCCCACGCGTCGTAGTCGGCGCGGTGGCCGCGCAGGAACACCATGGCGTTGATCGCGCTGCAACCGCCGAGGGCGCGGCCGCGCGGACAGGGCGGCGCGATCCGGCCGAGCCCGGCCTGCGGCACCGAGGTGTAGCCGTGGTCCACGTCCGAGCCGAACAGCGACGGCCATGCCGAGGGCGTCGCGAGGTCCGCCTTCGTCTCGCCGGGGCCCGCTTCGAGGAGCAGCACGCTGGTGTCCGCGTCCTCGCTGAGCCGCGCGGCGAGCACGCATCCCGCCGACCCGGCGCCGATGACGACGTAGTCGGCCTCGATCGCCCCTCGCGCCGCCAACTCGCTTGCCCCTGACGCCACTTCAGCCTCCTGATGTCCCACGGGTGTGCCGGGGTTCAGGGAACCAGGAGGGGCGGGGGCGAGTCAGCGGAACGGTGGAATCGGGCGCCCTTTCGGGTGTCCGTCAGGGCCGCAGGCCCCGGACGAGCAGGTCGAGCAGGGCCTGGAAGGCCTCCTCGGCGTCCGCGCGGGACCAGTCGGGCGCGTACGCCGGGTCGTGGTACCTGGCGGTGGCCTCGAACAGGGCGCGGGCTGTGACCTCGGGGTCGGACGGGGTGAACTCGCCGCCCTCGACGCCCTGTCGGACGATCGCGGCGAGCTGTCCGGTGAGGTCCGCGATGTGCTCGTCGACGACCTCGCTGGCCTCGCCGACCAGGACCGTGTACGTCCCGAACAGCTCGGGGTCGTCGCCCGCCTTGTGCTGCTTGGCCTCGAAGAGCCCGGCGAGCCAGCGCCGCAGCCGGTCCTCGGCGGGCCCGTCCGCGTCGACCACGCCGGACAGGGCGTCGGACGTCCGGTCCAGCCATCGCTTGGTGACCGCCTCGCGCAGCGCGGCCTTCGTGCGGAAGTGGCGGTACACGCTGGCGTGGCTGACGCCGAGCACACGGGCCACGTCCACCACGGTCGCCTTGGCGGCGCCGTGCCGGCGCAGCACCTCCTCGGTCGCGGCGAGGACGCGCTCGGCGGTCAGGGTCTCGGTCGTAGCCATGGTCAAGAAGGTACCTGGCGCGACCGGCGGACCTGACAGCGCCGACGGGCCCGACAGCGCCGACGGCGCCGGCAGGGCTGACGGCGCCGGTGTCCGGCCATGTCAGTGCTCGCTGTCCAGGTGTGCCATCTGCGCCTCGGGGTAGCGGGCGCCCGCGACGGCGTCGGCGGGGACGGCCTGCTCGATCGCGGCGAGGTCGGCGTCGTCGAGCGTGACGTCCAGGGCGCCGAGCGCCTCGGTGAGCCGGTCCCGGCGGCGGGCGCCGACCAGCGGCACGATCGCGGCGCCGGACTTCGGGCCCTGGGCGAGGACCCAGGCGATCGCGGTCTGCGCGACGCTCACGCCCTTGCCCTCGGCGACCTTGCGCAGGGCGTCGACGAGGTCGAGGTTGCGCTGCAGGTTGTCGCCCTGGAAGCGGGGGCTCATGCCGCGGAAGTCGTTCGCGGCGAGCTGCCGGTCGCGCTCGAAGTGCCCGGAGATCAGGCCGCGGGACAGCACGCCGTACGCGGTGACGCCGATGCCGAGCTCGGCGGCCGTGGGCAGGATCTCGGCCTCGATGCCGCGGGAGATCAGGGAGTACTCGATCTGCAGGTCCGAGATGGGGGCGACGGCGGCGGCGCGGCGCAGGGACTCGGCGCCGACCTCGGAGAGGCCGATGTGGCGCACATGGCCCTTCTCGACCAGCTCGGCGATCGCGCCGACGGTCTCCTCGACGGGGACGTCCGGGTCGAGGCGGGCGATGCGGTAGACGTCGATGTGGTCGACGCCGAGGCGCTGCAGCGAGTACGCGGCGAAGTTCCGCACCGCCGCCGGGCGGCCGTCGTAGCCGGACCAGCCGCCGTCCGGGTCGCGGAGGGCGCCGAACTTCACGCTGGTCAGGGCCTGTTCGCGGTGGGCGGCGGGGGCGGTGCGCAGGGCCTCGCCGATGAGGAGTTCGTTGTGGCCCATCGCGTAGAAGTCGCCGGTGTCGAGGAGCGTGACGCCCGCTTCGAGGGCGGCGTGGATCGTCGCGATGGACTCCGCGCGGTCGGCCTCGCCGTACAGCGCGGACATGCCCATGCAGCCGAGGCCGAGGGCGGAGGTGGTGGGGCCGGTGGTGCCGAGCTTCAGGGTGCGCATGAGGGCTCCAGAGCCTTGGGTGGACGAGGGGGTGCCCGGCCACGGGATGCCCCTGCCGGGGGGCGGGCGCGCTCCCGTGGCGGGGGCGTGGTTCCACCATGCACCCTTCGATGACAGATTTCAAGTTTTGTTATCTGTCATCTGTAACTTGTCAGTCGAGGTGAGCCGCTCCGCCGTCCGCCGCGCGGTCTTCCGCGCCCACGCCCCACTGGTCAGGGCCCCGACGGCCAGGACCGCGCCACCGCAGCCCGCGATGATCCACCACGCGGGGCGGCTCGCCTCGGTGAAGTCGGCCGCGTACGAATCCGTGTGCGCCGCCGCGACCCCGGAGGCCAGGACCGCGCCGATCACCGCGATGCCGAGGGTCTGGCCGATCTGGCGGCTGGTGGAGGCGACGGCGGCGGCCACGCCCGCCCGGTCGCGGGGCATCCCCGCGACCGCCGTGTTGGTGATGGGCGCGTTCACGAAGCCGAAGCCGAGGCCGAACAGGACGTACGCGAGGATCCGGCTCGGGACCGCGGTCTCCGCCTCGAAGGCCGCGAAGAGCACCCCGGACGCCGTCATCGCCACCCCCGCGATCAGGAGCGAGGGACGCGGCCCCCGGGCCCCGACGAGACGCCCCGACAGCGGCGCGCACACCAGCGTCATGGCCGCCATCGGCAGCATCCACAGACCGGCGTGCAGCGCGTCGAGCCCGCGTACGTCCTGGAGGTAGAGGGTGGCGAGGAACAGGAAGCCGCCGAGGGCCGCGAACGCCGCGATCGCGATCACGGTGGCGCCGCTGAACGGCGCCGAGCGGAAGAAGCGCAGGTCGATGAGGGGTTCCGCGCGGCGGGGCTCGTACAGGAGCAGACCCGCGAACGCGGTCGCCGCGATGGCGGCGAACGTCATGATCAGCGGCGAGGTCCAGCCCGCCGTGGGCGCCTCGATGATCGCGTACGTCAGGGCGCCGAGCACGCCGATGACCAGGAGCTGCCCGACGGGGTCGGGGCGGCGGGGCTTCGGGGCGCGGGACTCGGGGACGTAGCGGGCGGTGAGGAAGAGCGCCGCGAGGCCCACGGGCAGATTGACCCAGAAGATCGCCCGCCACCCCACCGAGTCCACGAGAAGCCCGCCGACCAGCGGGCCCGCCGCCATCGAGATGCCGACGACACCGCCCCACACGCCGATGGCGCGGGCCCGCTCGCGCGGCTCGGTGAACGTGTTCGTGATGATCGACATGGCGACGGGGTTGAGCATCGAACCGCCGACGGCCTGCACCATGCGGAACGCCACCAGGCACTCCAGGTTGGGGGCGAGGGAGCACAGGACCGAGCCGAGCGTGAACACGAGCAGGCCCGCCTGGAACACCTTGCGGCGGCCGACGCGGTCGGCGGTCGAGCCCGCGAGCATCAACAGGGAGGCGAGGACCAGGGTGTAGGCGTCGATCGTCCACTGCATCCCCGAGACCCCGGCGCCGAACTCGCGGCGCATGGTGGGCAGCGCCACGTTCAGGACGGTGTTGTCGAGGCTCACGATCAGCAGGCTCATGCAGCAGATCGCGAGCACGAGCATCCGGCGCCGCTGACTCAGCTCGGGCATACGGTCGACGGTATCCCCGGGTGGCGCGCCTTGCCCCGGCCGGACCCCGGCCCCGGAGCGGCGCGCCCCGCCCAGGCCCGGCGTCAGCCGAGGTCGCGCGGCAGCCGCAGGCTCAGCACGGCGAGCCCGAGGAGCCCGGCGAGCTGGACGGCCAGGACCGTCGCGAACGCCTCCCGCAGGCCCACCCCGGAGTACAGGGCCAGGAACAGCGACCCGAGCGTCGCCACCCCCACGGCCAGGCACGACTGCTGCGCCGTCGCCGCGAGGCCGCTGCCCGCGCCCGCCCGCGCGGCGGGTACGGCCGACAGCAGGACGCGGAAGTACAGCGGCAGCTGGACGCCCTGGCCGAAGCCGCACAGGGCCAGGCCCGGGGCGAGCGCGAGCGGGGTGAGCGCGGACCAGGGCGCCCACAGGACGGTCAGGGCGAGCACGGTGACGCCCGCGCCGTGGACCAGGGCGCACAGGGTCAGGGCGCGGCTGCCGAGCCGGTTCACCAGGCGGGGCGCGAGCAGGGACGCGGTGAACTGGGCCACGCCCATCGGGATCAGGGTCAGGCCCGCCTTGAGGGCGCCGTACCCGAGGCCCTCCTGGAGGGTCACCGCGCTCACGAACATCCAGCCGCTGAACCCGATGAAGATCGGCAGACCGATGAGCAGGCCCCGACGGACGCCCGGCTCCCGCATCAGCGACGGCGGCAGGAGCGGACTGCCGCCGCTGTCCTCCGCGCGGCGCTCCACGACCGCGAACGCCCGGATCAGCAACGGCGCCGCGACCAGCGTCACGATCGACCACAGCGGCCAGCCCGCGGCCCGGCCCTCGGTGAGGGGCAGCAGGAACGCGGTCAGGGCCAGGGCGAGCAGGACCGTGCCGCCGACGTCCCCGCGCGCCGGGCGCTCCGCGCGGCTGTCCGGCACCGAGCGCACCGCGAGCACCAGGGCGAGCGCGGCCACCGGCACGTTGATCAGGAACACCATGCGCCAGCCGGTGCCCGCAAGATCGGCCGCCACCAGGACACCGCCCAGTATCTGCCCGAGCACCATCGAGACCCCGCCGACGGAGCCGTACAGCGACACCGCGCGGGCCCGGCGCTCCCCGCTCGTCGTCGCGTGGATCGTGGCGAGCACCTGCGGCAGCATCAGCGCCGACGCCGCGCCCTGCGCCACCCGCGCCGCCACCAGCCACCAGGCGGTCGGCGCGAGCCCGCACGCCAGCGAGGTGACGCCGAAGGCCACGACGCCCCACAGGAACAAGCCGCGCCGCCCGTAGCTGTCGCCGAGCCGCCCGCCGAGGACGAGCAGCACCGCGTACGCGACGGCGTAGCCCGCGACGACCATCTCCAGGGTCGCGGCGGGGGCGTTCAGGTCGGACTCGATGTCGGACAGCGCGACGTTGACGACGAAGAAGTCGATCATGGGCAGGGCGGCACCGAGCAGGACGGTGACGAGGCCCAGGGGGGTGAGGGCGGGGGCCTTCGCCTGGGCGCGGGGCACGGGGGAGGCCCCCGTCCGGGGCCGGGGAGAGGAGGTCGCTGGAGTCACGGATACGACGATGGGCGGCGCCCCAGGGGGGTACCAGAGTCTCTTTATCCTGGTAGCAGGCGCACCTGGAAACGGGGTGGGGGGTGCGGCAGCCTGGGGGTGTGACCATCACCGCAGAGCCCGCCGTCACCGCAGAGCCCGCCGTCACCGCAGAGCCCGCCGTCATCGCGGAGCCCGCCGTCGCGGCGGCCCCCGCCGGAGCCCACGACGCCGTCCCCGCGGCGGCCCCCGACATCCGCCGCCAGGAGCTGGCCGCCTTCCTGCGCAGCCGCCGCGAACGCGTCACGCCGGAGCAGGTGGGCCTCGTGCGCGGGGCTCGGCGCCGGACGCCGGGGCTGCGCCGCGAGGAGGTCGCGCACCTCGCCGCCGTCGGCGTCACCTGGTACACGTGGCTGGAGCAGGGCCGGGCCATCCGGGTCTCCGCGCAGGTCCTGGACGCCGTAGCCCGCGCGCTGCTCATGGACCCGACCGAGCGCGCCCACCTCTTCGTGCTCGCGGGCGTCATCGACCAGCGCCCCGACTACGACTGCCCGCTGCTCTCCCCGACCGCGCTGCGCCTGATGCACACCATCGCCCCCTACCCGGCCACCCTCCAGAACGCCCGCTACGACGTCCTCGCCCACAACCGCCCCTTCGCCCAGGTCTTCGGCGAGCTGACCGCGCTGCCGCCCCGCGAGCGCAACTGCCTGTGGCTGCTCACCACCAGCGCGCACTGGCGCGAGACGTTCCTCGACCGGGACGAGATGCTGCGCGACCTGATCGCCAAGTTCCGCGTGGGCATGGCCGAGCACGTGGCCGAGCCCGCCTGGAAGGAGCGGCTCGACGGGCTGCTCGCACAGTCCGCGGAGTTCCGCGAGCTGTGGGGGCGGCACGAGGTCGCGACCATGTCGCCGCACGTCAAGCGGTATCTGCACCCCGAGGTGGGGCTGCTGAGCCTGGAGCACCGCAACCTGTGGATGGCCCCGCAGCCGCAGGCGCACCGGCTCGTGGCGTACGTGCCCGCCGACGAGGAGACGGAGCGGGCGCTGGGGCGGCTCGCGGAGCTGTCCGGGGACTCAGGGACAGGGCCGGCGGAGCTGTCCCGCGCGTGAGGGACAATGGAGGCTTGCCCCCTTCCCGTACGTTCCCGGAGAGCCGCCCGATGTCCCAGCCGCTGACGCCGTCGCCGACGTCTCTCGCCATCGGCCCGCACACCGTGCGCCCGCCCGTCGTGCTCGCGCCGATGGCCGGGATCACGAACGCGCCGTTCCGCACGCTGTGCCGGGAGTTCAGCGGCGGCAAGGGGCTCTTCGTCAGCGAGATGATCACCACGCGCGCGCTGGTCGAGCGCAACGAGAAGACCATGCAGCTGATCCACTTCGACGCGAGCGAGACGCCGCGCTCGATCCAGCTGTACGGGGTCGACCCCGCGACCGTCGGCAAGGCCGTCCGCATGATCGCGGAGGAGGACCTGGCCGACCACATCGACCTGAACTTCGGCTGCCCCGTCCCGAAGGTGACCCGCAAGGGCGGCGGCTCGGCCCTGCCGTACAAGCGGCCGCTGCTGCGGGCCATCCTCAAGGAGGCCGTGAGCGGCGCCGGGGACCTGCCCGTCACCATGAAGATGCGCAAGGGCATCGACGACGACCACATCACGTTCCTGGACGCGGGCCGGATCGCCGTCGAGGAGGGCGTCACCGCGATCGCCCTGCACGGGCGGACCGCCGCCCAGCACTACGGCGGCACCGCCGACTGGGACGCCATCGCCCGCCTCAAGGAGCACGTCCCGGAGATCCCCGTGCTCGGCAACGGCGACATCTGGTCCGCGCAGGACGCGGTGCGGATGATGCGCGAGACCGGGTGCGACGGGGTGGTCGTGGGGCGCGGGTGCCTGGGCCGGCCGTGGCTCTTCGGGGACCTGGTGGCCGCGTTCGAGGGCACGGGGGCGCCCGCTGCTCCCTCCCTCCGTGAGGTCGCCGCCGTCATGCTGCGGCACGCCGCGCTCCTCGGTGAGTGGATCGGGGACGAGGCGCGGGGCGTCATCGACTTCCGCAAGCACGTCGCCTGGTACCTGAAGGGGTTCGCGGTCGGCTCCGAGATGCGCAAGCGCCTCGCCGTCACGTCCTCCCTCGCCGAGCTGGAGGACGGCCTCGGCGAGCTGGACCTCGACCAGGCGTGGCCCGTCGGCGCCGACGGACCCCGCGGCCGCACGTCCGGCAACAACCGTGTGGTCCTGCCCGACGGCTGGCTGAAGGACCCCTACGACTGCGCGGGCATCTCGGCGGACGCGGAACTGGACACGTCGGGCGGCTGACCCGCCGCTGCGGGGCGGCTAGGGGCCGCCCACCGCCGTCAGGAGGGCCAAGGGGGCCGCTGCCGAGCGGGACTCGCGGACGCAGGCGTGGGGGTAGGGGACCGGGGCGGTGTGGGCCGTGCGGGCGTAGCCGGCGAGGACTTCGGGGAGGCGGCCCGAGGCCGTGGCGGCGGCGTCGACGAGGGCGCGGGCGACCGTGCGGGCCTCGTCGTGGAGCCCGTAGCGGGCGAGGCCGAGGGCGATGAGGGCGTTGTCGTGGGGCCAGACGGACCCCCGGTGGTAGGAGAGCGGGTGGTAGGCGCCCTGCCCGGCGGCGAGCGTACGGACACCCCAGCCGGAGAAGAAGTCCGGTTCGAGGAGGCGCCGCCCGACCGCCTCGCCGTACTCCTTGTCGAGGAGCCCGGACCAGAGCAGGTGCCCCGCGTCGGAGGCGAGGGCGTCGACCTGCCCGCCGTCCCCGTCGAGGGCGAGCGCGGGGAAGGAGCGCGACGGCATCCAGAAGTCCCGCTGGAACCGGTCCCGCAGGTCGGCGGCGGTCTGCGCGAGCAGGGCGGCGTACACGTCGTCGTCCCACACGGTCCGCGCCAGCCACGCCGTCCGCCGCAGCGCGTCGTAGGCGTACCCCTGCGCCCCCGCGGCCATCACGGGCCCGAGCGTCCGGTTCCCGTCGGCGTCGCAGATCGCGCCGGGGGAGTCCTTCCAGTTCTGGTTGGCGAGCCCGCCCTCGTCCGCGCGGTACACCAGGTAGCCGCGGCCGGTGAGCCCGCCGTGGTCGAGCATCCAGCCGACCGCGGCCCGCGCGTGCGGCTGCAGGCGCCGGGCGAGCGCGGTGTCGCCGGTCTGCTCCGTGTACGCGCCGAGGAGTACGAGGAACAGCGGGGTCGCGTCGACGGAGCCGTAGTATCGCCGGAAGGGGACCTGACCGAAGTGGGCCAGCTCCCCGTGCCGCACCTCGTGCACGATCTTGCCGGGCTGGGCCACCCGCCCCTCGGTGTGCTCACCGGCCTGCGTGGCGGCGAGCGCGGGCAGCGTCGCGGCGGCCAGACGCGGTACGTAGGGCAGCGCGAACAGGGAGGTCAGGAGGGCGTCCCGGCCGAGCAGCGTGAGGAACCACGGCACCCCGGCGGCGGGCACGCTCAGCTCCTCGCCGTCGGGCCCGCGCGCGGGCACCTGGAGCGAGGCGAGGTCGGCGAGGCCGCGCGAACAGGCCGACGCCAGCTCGGGCCAGCTCCCGGGGAGCGTCACGGATGACGTCAACTCGCGCTGGGCGTCCGTGAGTTGGCGCATGGCTGCGTCCGGCGAGCGGGGCGGGGCGGGCAGCGGCGGCCCGCCGTGCGGCCCGGCCGTGACGGTCAGGGCCAGGTCGGCCGACCCGTGCGCGGCCAGCTCCAGGCTCCACACCATGCGGCGCGCACCGGTGCCGGTCTCCTCGACGGCGTCCGGGGCGGGATCGGCGGTGACCGTGGTGCGCGACAGCCAGTCACCCCGGCGGTACCCGAACTCGACGCCGAGCGGGGCGGCCGGTGAAGCCACCACCCCGTCGGGCCCGGCCGCGCCGTCCGCCGGCGCGAGCAGCACCCGCCGGGACCGCACGGCCCCCGACTTCGTGTACGTCCGGTGATCCGAGCGCAGCTCGAACTGGTCGGTGAAGTCGGCGTCGACGGTCAGCGCGAGCAGCAGCGTCGTCGGCGCGGACAGATTGCTGGTGATCCGCAGCGCCTCCACCAACGAGCCGTCCACGACGGCCTGTTCACGAAAGAGCGTGTACGCGGGCGGCTCCTGGCGCCCGCCGCGCGGCACGAGCACGCAGCGCGCCACGTCGGCGTCGGCGGTCGGGCCGTACGCGGTGGCGGGCGTGAGCACTTCGGGCACGGCGCCGTCCACCGTCAGCTGCCAGCGGCTCAGATGGCGGGCGTCACGCACGAAGAGCCCGTCGGGAGCGGTGCCGCCGGGCACGCCCCGGATGTCGCCGCCCGCGCCCACGGCGGCGAACGTCGCGCCCCGCACCAGCAGTCGATGCTCCCGGTCAGTCATTTCCGAGCCCCTTCGTCCGCACCAGGCCCCGCTGTCGAATCCTTGCTCAAGTCCCTGCTCAAGTTCCCGCCCAAGTCCCCGCTCATGGCCCTGTCCGAGTCCCCGCCCAGGCTGAGGTCGTGGGCCGGCCCCGCGGCCACGCCCAGGTCGAGGGCGAGCGCCGCGCTCCAGCTGAAGCCGCGGGCGCCGCAGCCTTCCCCGGTGTACGGATCCACGTACTCCGCGAAGTCCGATGCCACCGCGATGTCGAGGAACGCGGCGCGCAGCGCGTCCGCGTGCTCCCGCGCGCCGTGCAGCCGAAGCCCGCGCTCCAGGAGCCAGTTGGTGTTGAACCAGGCGGGTCCGCGCCAGTAGCGCCGCGGGTCGAACGCGGGGCTGAGCAGGTCGTGGCTCGGCACCAGGCGGGCCCGGCCGCCGAGCTCGAAGTGCGGGCCGCGGGCCGTGCGCACCAGATCGGAGGCGACGTCCCGGGGCAGCCCCGGCACCATCAGCGGGATCAGCCCGGTGACCCCGCGCTCACCCACGAGCGCCCCGCTCGCGCCCTCGCGCCCAGGGGCCCCGGTCACCGGATCGGACCCCCGGGCCAGCAGGTCACGGCACCGGAAGATCCCGCCCTCCGCGTCCCACAGCCGCTCCACGAGCACCCGCGTCAGCCGCTCCGCGCGGTCGTGCCGGGCCGTCGAGGGCACGCCGAGCTCGCCGGTGATACGGGCGAGGGCGTGCTCGGAGGCGATGAGGAGGGCGTTGAACGCGGGGTCCTCGACGGCGAAGCCGAAGCCCCGGCCGGCCCCGCCGGACGCCCTGGAACCCGCACTCGCCGCGCCCCCGGGCCCCGGCCCGGCCCCGTATCCCCCGTCCCGGTACTCCGCCGCGAGCCGCACGTACCGGCCGTAGTCCAGGTCCGTCGGCCGGTCCTGGGGCGAGCCGTGGTCGAGGTCGGCGCGGCGGTAGGTGCGCGGGCGCGCGGGTGGGACGCGGCTCAGCGGGCCGTCCCAGCAGGGGCTGTTGTCCATGCCCTGTTCCCAGGGGTGGACGACGGCCGCGAGGCCCGCGCCGCCGAGGTCGCGGTGGTGCAGCAGATGGCGGTGCCAGGCGGCGAGACGGGGGTGCAGGCGGGCCAGGAAGGAGCGGGCCCGGGAGAGGCCGGGGTCGGCCAGGTGCACCAGCCAGGCGGCGAGCGCGTGCACCGGGGGCTGCACGATGCCGGAGGTCTGCACGGCGAGCGGCGCGCCCGCCGCGCGCCCTGCGGTGGTGGAACGCCAGAAGTCGGGGCTCGGGAAGTACGCGTCGAGGGGGACGGCGGGGTTGAACACGATGTGCGGCACGCGGCCGTCGGCCCACTGCGCGGCCAGGAGCGACTCCAGCTCCAACTGGGCGCGCAGCGGCGAGAGGTGGCGTAACCCGATGGCGATGAAAGCGGAGTCCCAGGACCACTGGTGGGGGTACAGCGCGCGGGAGGGGACGGTGGAGGCGCCGGTCCAGTTGGCGCCGAGGACGCGGGCGGCGCGCTCGCGGAGCGCGGCGGGGGCGGCCTGCGGGGCCCCAGGAGTGCGCGGGGGGAGGGCCGAGGGCGAAGGGCCCGCGCCGCGCCGCGCCGAGGGCCCGGCGGTGCTTGCGGCAGGGGGCCGGATCGCGGCCCTCGTCGTGGTCGTACGGTCCACGCGGCACTCCCGGGGGCTGGGGGACCGCACGCCGAAGCCGCGCCCGACAGCCTGTCAGTTTGAATCCATCCACCATAGAGTTACGTCTGCGCAACACGCAAAACTCAATATGTAACGTCGAGTTGACGAGCGCAAGAGGCTGTCGGGCCGCGGGCCCGGGCAGGGAGTGGGCATGAGGAACGGGACTCCGGCGCGTCCGGCCGCCGCTCAGGCGAGCGCGGGCGATCTGCTGCACCTGGTCCGCAGCGGCCGCGCGACCACGCGCGGCGCGCTGCAACGCGTCACCGGCCTGTCCCGGGCCACCGTCGGCCAGCGCCTGGACCGGCTGTTCCGCGCGGGCTGGCTGCGGGAGGGCGCGGGCACCCCGGTCAGCTCGCCGCTCGGCGGCCGCCCCTCGGTGCGCCTGGAGTTCGACGACGAGCACGCCGTCGTCCTCGCCGCCGACCTGGAGACCCGGCACGCCCGCACGGCCCTGCTGACCCTCACCGGTGAGGTCGTCGCCGAGCGCGGCGGGGCGCTGCGCGTGGAGGACGGCCCGGAGCGGGTCCTCGACCGGCTCGGCGCGGTCTTCGGCGAGCTGCTGTGCGAGAGCGGCAGGGACGCGGCCGCGGTGTGCGGCATCGGACTGGCCGTGCCGGGCCCGGTCGACACCGCGACCGGCCGGGTGGTGCAGCCGCCGATCATGCCCGGCTGGGACGGCTACGACATAGCGGGCAGGCTGCGCCGGGCCTTCACGGAGCACGCCGAGAGCGCCGGGCGCGCGGCCGCCCCCGCCCAGGTGCCGGTGCTCGTCGACAACGACGCGAACCTCATGGCGTACGCGGAACAGCGCGCCCACTACCCGGACTGCTCGGCGTTCGCGCTCGTCAAGGTCTCCACCGGGATCGGCGCGGGCGTCGTCGTCGACGGCTCGCTGTACCGGGGCATCGACGGCGGCGCGGGCGACATCGGGCACATCCGGGTGCCCGGGGCGCCGGGGAGCGCCGCCGCCCTGTGCAAGTGCGGCTCGTACGGCTGTCTGGCCGCGGTGGCCAGCGGGCGGGCGGTGGCGGCCCGGCTCGCGGCGGCGGGCGTGCCGGCCGCGTCGGGCTCGGACGTGCGGGAGCTGCTCGCCGCGGGGCATCCGGAGGCGGTGGGGCTCGCGCGGGAGGCCGGGCGGCAGGTCGGCGAGGTCCTCGCCACCGTCGTGACGCTCCTGAACCCCGGCGTTCTCATGATCGCCGGAGATCTGGCCGGAACCCCCTTCCTCACCGGCGTGCGCGAGCTGCTGTACCAGCGGGCCCTGCCGCGCTCCACGGCCCATCTGGAGATCGTCACCTCGCGGCTCGGGAGCCGGGCGGGGCTCGTCGGAGCGGGTGCCCTGGTGGTGGAGCACCTGTACGCGCCGGAGCGGGTGGAGGAGCGGCTGGTGGCGCTCGGGGTGTGAGGCGGTGGCGCGGGGGTGTCGGCGAGCGGGCGCGGAGGTGCCCGGATGCCGAGACCGGGACCGGATCAGGCCGCTTCAAACGGCGTGATTCTCGCCACCCTTGATGGGGCTTGCGCTCAGATGAGCGAGATATGGGTGGCTGCACTTCTCCAAGGGGTGGCACTCAGTGCCATCGCTCGATCATTTATGACCTGAACTCACATCTGAGTTCACCCCGCTCATCTGAGCAAAATGGCGGTTGATCGGGAGTTCCGCGTTCGACTCTTGAACTCAGTTGGGCCACTTGCGCTACTCCGGAGTCACTTTCGATCTAGCGGCGGACGGGTGGTTACGCCCCGGCGACCCACAAGTGGACGTACCCAGACGCCTTCGATCTGGGTATGTTCCTCGCCGTCAGGGCAGCCACCGCGTCCTCGAGGAGTCGAGACCCGTGTCGGAAAACAAAGATCCCCACGTACCTCAGGGAACTCAGGGCGTGAAGTTCGTCTACGACTTCACCGAGGGCAACAAGGAGCTCAAGGACCTCCTCGGCGGCAAGGGCGCGAACCTCGCCGAGATGACCAACCTGGGCCTTCCCGTGCCGCCGGGCTTCACCATCACCACCGAGGCCTGCAAGGTCTACCTGGAGAGCGGCGAGGAGCCCGCGGCACTGCGTGACGAGGTGAGTGCGCACCTCTCCGCCCTCGAAAAGGCGATGGGCAAGAAGCTCGGCCAGGCCGACGACCCGCTGCTCGTCTCCGTCCGCTCGGGCGCCAAGTTCTCCATGCCCGGCATGATGGACACCGTCCTGAACATCGGGCTCTCCGACAAGTCCGTGCAGGGCCTCGCCAAGCAGTCCGGCGACGACCGCTTCGCGTGGGACTCCTACCGCCGCCTCATCCAGATGTTCGGCAAGACCGTGCTCGGCGTCGACGGCGAACTCTTCGAGGACGCGCTGGACAAGGCGAAGCAGGCCAAGAAGGTCACGGTCGACACCGACCTGGACGCGGCCGAGCTGAAGAAGCTCGTCACCAAGTTCAAGAAGATCGTCAAGTCCGAGGCGGGGCGCGACTTCCCGCAGGACGCCCGCGAGCAGATGGACCTCGCCATCCACGCGGTCTTCGACTCCTGGAACACCGACCGCGCCAAGCTCTACCGCCGCCAGGAGCGCATCCCCGGCGACCTCGGCACCGCGGTCAACGTCTGCTCCATGGTCTTCGGCAACCTCGGCCCCGACTCCGGCACCGGCGTCGCCTTCACCCGCGACCCGGCCTCGGGCCAGCAGGGCGTGTACGGCGACTACCTGCAGAACGCGCAGGGCGAGGACGTCGTCGCGGGCATCCGCAACACGGTCCCGCTCGCCGATCTGGAGGGCATCGACAAGAAGTCCTACGACCAGCTCATGCAGATCATGGAGACCCTCGAAACGCACTACAAGGACCTGTGCGACATCGAGTTCACCATCGAGCGCGGCCAGCTGTGGATGCTCCAGACCCGCGTGGGCAAGCGCACGGCGGGCGCGGCCTTCCGCATCGCCACGCAGCTGGTGGACCAGGGCCTGATCGACGAGGCCGAGGCCCTCCAGCGCGTCAACGGCGCGCAGCTGGCGCAGCTGATGTTCCCGCGCTTCGACGAGGACGCCAAGGTCGAGCAGCTCGGCCGGGGCATCGCCGCCTCGCCGGGCGCCGCCGTCGGCAAGGCCGTGTTCGACTCGTACACCGCCATCAAGTGGTCGCGCTCCGGCGAGAAGGTCATCCTGATCCGTCGCGAGACCAACCCCGACGACCTCGACGGCATGATCGCCGCCGAGGGCATCCTGACCTCGCGCGGCGGCAAGACCTCGCACGCGGCCGTCGTCGCGCGCGGCATGGGCAAGACCTGTGTCTGCGGCGCCGAGGACCTGGAGGTCGACACCAAGCGCCGCCGCCTGACCGTGAACGGGCACGTCGTCGAGGAGGGCGACGTCGTCTCCATCGACGGCTCCACCGGCAAGGTCTACCTGGGCGAGGTCCCGGTCGTCCCGTCCCCGGTCGTGGAGTACTTCGAGGGCCGCATGCACGCGGGTGCCGACGACGCCGACGAGCTGGTCAAGGCCGTGCACCGGGTCATGGCGTACGCGGACCGGGTCCGCCGGCTGCGGGTGCGCGCCAACGCCGACAACGCCGAGGACGCCCTGCGCGCCCGGCGGTTCGGCGCCCAGGGCATCGGCCTGTGCCGCACCGAGCACATGTTCCTCGGCGAGCGCCGCGAGATGGTCGAGCGCCTGATCCTCGCGGACACCGACGAGGAGCGCGAGAACGCCCTCAAGGAGCTGCTGCCGCTCCAGAAGAAGGACTTCGTCGAGCTGTTCGAGGCCATGGACGGCCTGCCGGTCACCGTCCGCCTCCTCGACCCGCCGCTGCACGAGTTCCTGCCCGACATCACCGAGCTCTCGGTGCGCGTCGCCCTCGCCGAGTCCCGCAAGGACCACAACGAGAACGACCTGCGCCTGCTCCAGGCCGTGCACCGCCTGCACGAGCAGAACCCCATGCTGGGCCTGCGCGGCGTACGCCTCGGCCTGGTCATCCCCGGCCTGTTCACCATGCAGGTCCGCGCCATCGCCGAAGCCGCCGCCGAGCGCAAGAACGCCAAGGGCGACCCGCGCGCGGAGATCATGATTCCGCTCGTCGGCACCGTCCAGGAGCTGGAGATCGTCCGCGAGGAGGCCGAGCAGGTCATCGCCGACGTCGAGCGCAGCACCGGCGTGGCCCTGAAGCTGGCGCTCGGCACGATGATCGAGCTGCCGCGCGCCGCGCTCACCGCCGGGCAGATCGCGGAGGCCGCCGAGTTCTTCTCCTTCGGCACGAACGACCTCACCCAGACGGTGTGGGGCTTCTCCCGCGACGACGTGGAGGCCTCCTTCTTCACCGCCTACCTGGAGAAGGGCATCTTCGGCGTCTCCCCGTTCGAGACGATCGACAAGGACGGCGTCGGCAAGCTCGTCCGCGACGCCGCCGCGGCAGGACGCGCCACCCGCCCCGACCTCAAGCTCGGCGTCTGCGGCGAGCACGGCGGCGACCCGGAGTCCGTCCACTTCTTCCACGAGGTGGGCCTGGACTACGTCTCCTGCTCCCCGTTCCGCATCCCGGTGGCCCGCCTGGAAGCCGGCCGGGCCGCCTCCACCTCCACGGGCAGCGACCACCGCTGACCCCGGCGGGCCCTCGCCCGCGAAGACCCCGGGCCCGCCGCCGTGTCCCCGACCCTCAACCGATGCGGCGGCGGTCCCGGCCCACGAGGAAGAGGCGCCACCCTGTGCGGGGGTGGCGCCTCTTCGCCTCGCCCTGGACCTCTCCCGGCGGCCCCCGGCGTACAGCTCGGTGTGCCCCGGTCCACCGGCTCAGCGGGCCATCCACCGGTCCATCTCCCGAGCCCGCGCGTCCAGCGTGTCGACGGCGGAGGGCGACGCCGCCTGCGCGGCTCCGGGGACCTGCACGTCACGGCCGTCGGGCACGAGGCCGTCTCCAGGGGCGAGTGTCTCCACCTCGATCCGTGCCCGCCGCGCGAGCGCGACCGCTGTCGCCACGAACCCCTCGGACAGCGCGAGGATCACGGAGTGCCCCGTCCGGCTGTGCCAGGCGACCAGGCCGCGCACGAACTCCGCGTAGAGCGACGCGTCGATCTCCAGGGTGTCCGGGTCACCCCGGTCCTTGCCCGGGCCGATGCCCGAGGGCAGTCGCAGCTCCGCTTCGAAGACCTGTGTCTGCCGCAGGAAGAGACGGCCGGCCCCGTTGGAG
Source organism: Streptomyces flavofungini (assembly GCF_030388665.1). NCBI lineage: Bacteria > Bacillati > Actinomycetota > Actinomycetes > Kitasatosporales > Streptomycetaceae > Streptomyces > Streptomyces flavofungini. The sequence continues at coordinate 6,350,897 of NZ_CP128846.1, forward strand.
GGGTTCCACAGGGTCTCTTCGCCCACGTCGAAGTACATGCTCACCGTCGATCCCCCGCTCACTCGCCCCGGCTCAGGGTAGAGGGCGATCCGATGGAGGTGTCCAGGGCTCCTTCTGCGTCCAACTGAGCGGTACCCAAAACCGATCAGAAGGAGCGTCACGTGCAACATTCCGCATATCGGCGGCGCCTCGTGCCGGTGCTCGCGCTGGGAGTGGTGGCCGGGCTCGCGCCGGGGCTCGTCGGCGGGTCGGCGTCGGCGGCCCCGGGGGACGGGGCGGCCGCGTCGTCCCCGGTGGCCAGAGCAGACGCCGACGCCGACCGGCTCGCCCCGTTCACCCGGCAGAAGCTCACCTGGAAGCGGTGTGCCGCCGATCAGCCCGCCAAGTACCAGTGCGCCACGCTGAAGGTGCCGCTCGACTACGACAAGCCCGAGGGGAAGCGGATCGACGTCGCGATATCGCGGGTCAAGACCAGTGTGCCGGGCAAGCGGCGCGGGGTGCTGACCTTCAACCCGGGCGGTCCCGGCGGGGCGGGGCTCGACCTGTCGCTGGTGTTCGCGGGCGGGCTGCCGAAGAACGTGCGCGAGCAGTACGACATGGTCGGGTTCGACCCGCGCGGTGTCGGCGAGAGCACGCCCGTGGAGTGCGGGCTCACCGAGGCCGAGCAGGTCTTCCCGCGGCCCACCCGCAGTGCCGCCGAGCACGCCGCGAACACCAAGTGGGCCAAGAGGGTCGCCGACAAGTGCCGGGCCAAGTACGGGAGTTCGCTGGCTCACATGAGCACGCGCAACACCGCGCGCGACATGGACGTCATGCGTGCCGCCCTCGGCGAGAAGAAGCTGTCGTACTTCGGCGTCTCCTACGGCACCGCGCTCGGCGCCGTCTACATGCAGCTGTTCCCGCAGCGCGCCGACCGCTTCGTCCTGGACAGCGCCGTCGACCCGGGGCGGATGTGGCGCGGCATGTTCCAGGTCTGGGCGCCGGAGGCCGAGCGGGCCTTCAAGCGGTGGACCAAGTGGACGGCCGCGCGCGACGCCACCTACCACCTCGGTGACTCCCCGGCGAAGGTCGCCAGGACCTTCCGCAAGCTGGTGGCGCGGGCCGACGTCGACCCCATCGTCGTCGACGGCCAGAAGCTCGACGGCGCCGCCGTGCGCGACATCACGCGCGCCGAGTTCTTCACCGTCCGCAGCGGCGCCAAGACCGTCGCCGACCTGAAGAAGGCGGCCGAGGGCCGCCAGGTGCGCGAACTGCCCGGCGCCCAGGAGCAGTCGCCCGACAACGTGACCTCCAGCCAGCTCGCCGTCGTCTGCTCCGACGCCTCCTGGCCGCGCGACCCGGAGACGTACCGCCGCGACGCGATCCGCGACACCGTCCGCTACCCGCTGTACGGCGACTTCGCCTCCTCCATCACCCCCTGTGCCTCCTGGGGCAAGGGCGCCGAGCCCGCCACCAAGGTCGACAACGCGGTCAAGTCGCTGGTCGTGCAGAACGAGTGGGACTCGCAGACCCCGCTGGTCACCGGCCAGGCCATGCACCGCGCCCTGAAGGGCTCGCGCATGGTCACCGTCTCCGGCGGCGAGGGCCACGGCGTCGTCTTCGGCGACACCCGCAACTCCTGCGCGGAGAAGGCCACCATGGGCTACCTGCGCACCGGCAGGCTCCCGGCGAAGGACCTCACCTGCAAGGCGGCCTCCGGCGGCCAGCGGCGCGCCGAGACCGCGCGTCCGGCACCCACGCCCTTCGGGCTGCGCTAGGCCGGGGCCCGTGCGCGGGGACGCCCTCCCGCGCACGGGCGTCAGCCCCCGATCCCCGGACAGGACGCGATCCGGATCGCGCGAAAGCGCATCCAACCGATCCGGATCGGGCAACTGCGGCTGCTTTCTCCCGCTGTCACCTCAACGGGCGGTGCGACTTCCTAGAGTCCCCGCGTGGGCCGGAGAACCGGCCCGCACCACCCTTGGAGGAGGACCCGTGACCAGTGTGGAAGTGTCCCTCAAGACCCTGCTGACCGAGGCCGACGGAGCGCTGGGAGCCGCCGTCGTCGACTACACCAGCGGCATGGCGCTCGGCACCCTGGGCGGCGGAAAGGACCTCGACCTGTCCGTCGCCGCAGCCGGCAACACCGACCTGATCCGCGCCAAGGCGCGCACCATGGAGACGCTGGGCATGAAGGACAAGATCGAGGACATCCTGGTGACACTGGGCTCCCAGTACCACCTCATCCGGCCGGTGACCGGGAGGGCCGGCAACGGTCTGTTCATCTATCTCGTCATCGACAAGAGCCGGTCGAACCTCGCCATGGCACGCCATCTCCTGAAGCGCACCGAGGAGCAGATGGAGGTGTGACCTCGGGCGCCTTTTCTGCGCCCATTGCTTGAAGAATTCTTCAAGCAGTCATCTCTGCATCTGCCGAACTCTCGGCTCGAAAGGCCCCGGCCGGGAAGGATGGGACGTCACACCGGGTGCGGCGGCAGCCGAGGCCGCCGCACTCCGTCTCCAGGGCCTCATCCGCGTCAGGAAAGCGAGCGATCCCGTGCAGGCGCCCCTCTACCAGGTCAAAGCAGAGTTCTTCCGCATGCTCGGGCACCCCGTCCGCATCCGCGTCCTGGAACTCCTCCAGAACGGGCCGGTATCCGTACGGGACCTGCTCATCGCCATCGACATCGAGCCCTCGAACCTCTCGCAGCAGCTCGCCGTGCTGCGCCGCTCCGGCATCGTCGTCTCCACCCGCGAAGGCACCACCGTCACCTACGCGCTGGCCGGCGGCGACGTCGCCGAACTCCTGCGCGCGGCACGCCGCATCCTCACCGAACTCCTCGCCAGCCAGACCGCCCTCCTGGCCGAACTCCAGGACTCCAACGACCCCGAACGGCCCCCGGCGCACTCACCCCAGGCCTGACGGCGCCCGCCCGCCGCCTACTCGTCGATCCCCGACCGCTCCACCCCCGCCACGATCCACCGCTGGAAGAACAGGAACACCACGAGCAGCGGCACGATCGACACCGCCGCCGCGATGAACACCACGTGCAGGCGGATGACTTGAGAGGTGGTGAAGGAGGCGAGGGCCACCTGGACCGTCCACGCGTCCCGGTCCTGGCCGATCACCAGGGGCCACAGGAAGGAGTTCCAGGCGCCGATGAACACGATGGTGCCCACGGCCGCGAACACGGGGCGGGAGTTCGGGACGACGACGAGCCAGTACGTGCGCCAGTGGCCGAGGCCGTCCACCCGCGCCGCGTCCTCCAACTCCCTCGGGAAGCCCAGGAAGTACTGGCGGAAGACGAAGCAGGCGAACGCGGAGAAGAGCGTGGGGACGATCAGGCCGCGCAGGGTGGAGACCCAGCCGAGCGAGGAGACCAGGACGAAGCTGGGGACGAAGGTGACCGCGGCGGGGACCATCATCGTGGCCAGGATCGCGTAGAAGACGCGGTCGGCGTGGCGGTAGGGGATGCGGGCCAGGCCGTAGCCCGCCAGGGAGGCAAGGAGCAGGGTGCCCGCCGTCGTGAGGACGGCGATCAGGGCCGAGTTGTACAGGGAGCGGGCCATCGGGACGGTCGAGTCCTCGAACAGCTCCCGGACGTTCGACCAGTGCAGGGTGGACGGGAAGAACGTCCAGTCGGGGGACGTGATGTCCTGCTCGGACGCGAGCCCGTTGCGCACCAGGAGGTAGAAGGGGATCAGGAAGAGCAGGGCGAGGGCGATGAGCAGGGCGACCCTGAGGGCACGGCCCACCTTGACCCAGGCGTCGTACACGTCAGTCCTCCTTCCTGCCGAGGCCGAACCAGCGCGCCTGGCCGATCGCCACCACCGCGATGATCAGGGCGAGAAGCACGGCGCCCGCGCTGCCGAGGCCCAGGTTCTGCCCCTGGCCGAGGGCCGTGTAGTAGAGGTAGACGAGGGGCGGCCGGGCGTACGGCGGATAGCCGCGGGCGTCCGAGAGCAGGTTGTAGAACTCGTCGAAGGCCTGGAAGGCGTTGATGACCAGGAGCAGGGTCACCGCCACGGACGTCGTGCGCAGTTGGGGGAGCGTGATGTGGCGCAGGACCTGCCAGCCGGGCCGGGCGCCGTCGACGGCCGCCGCCTCGTAGAGGGTGGGCGAGATGCGTTGCAGGCCCGCCAGGAACAGGATCATGTAGAAGCCCGCCTGCAGCCAGAGCCGTACGGTGACGATGACCAGCCAGTACCAGGGCGGGTCCGTCGTGGACAGCCACGCCGTCTGCTCGGCGCCGAACCAGCCGAGCACGGTGTTCGCGAGCCCGAAGCGCACCCCGTTGAAGATCGACATCTTCCAGATCAGGGCCGCCACGACATAGCTGCACGCCGCGGGGAGGAAGAACACCGACCGCAGGAACGCCTGCGCGCGCCGCATCCGGTTCACCATCAGCGCGAGGGACAGCGACAGCACGAACGTCGTCGGCACGATGAAGGCCGTGAAGACCACGAACGTCCACAGGCTGTCGGTGAACGCGTCGTTCCGCAGCATCGACGTGTAGTTGTCGAAGCCCACGAAGTCCGTGGGCGAGACGGTGTTGTGGGCGTCGAAGAAGCTGAGGTAGACGCTCCAGCCCAGCGGTACGTACGTGAAGACGACCAGGCCGAGCGCGAAGGGGCCGACGAACACCCAGAACCAGAGGTTGCGGTTCTGCGGTCCCGCCAGGCGCCGCCACAGCCGCTCGCGCCGCCGCACGGCGCCCGCGCTCACGACGACTTCTTCTTCACCCGGTCCAGCTCCGCCGACACCTTCCGTACGACGGACCGCAGTTCGCTCTCCGGGTTCGCCCCGGATTTGATGATCCGGCTGAGCGCGTCCTGGTACGCGACCCGGCTCGCCGGGGTCCAGAGCAGCGGCTCGGCGTACCCGTGCCCGGTGGAGAAGCGCACCGCGTCGGCCGCCGGGCCCTCGGTGAGGACGTCCGCCTTCTTCGCCAGGGATAGCCGGGCCGGGATGTGGAAGCCGTACGACAGGGCGAAGTCCCGCTGGTAGCCGGTCTTCTCGACCCACAGCCACCGCACGAAGTCCTTGGCCTCCTGCTTGTGCGCGCTGCGGGCGCTGACCGCCGAACCGTACGCGCCCACCGGCACCGCGGGCTCGGCGCCGGGCGCGGCGGCGGGGAACGCGGCCACGCCGAAGTCGTCGCCGAGCGCCTTCTCGACGGCGGGCAGCGCCCACAGGCCCGACCACTGCATGGCCGTGAGCCCCTGCGTGAACGCCGACGGGTCCGACCAGTCCGAGGGCGCGCCGAGCAGCAGCGACCTGTCCTCGTACAGGGCGCGCAGCTGGGCCAGGGCGCGGGCGGCCGCCGGGTCGTCGAAGCCGACCTCGCCCTCGTCGGTGACGAGGCTCAGGCCCGCCGCGTACAGGGGCGTCCCGCCGAGGGCGCCCGCGCCGCCGTCGTTGCCGAGGAACAGCCCCTTGACCTTCTTGGTCGTCAACTCCTTCGCGGTGTCGACGAGTTCGTCGAGCGACGTGGGCGGGGTGCGGCCCGCGTCGGCGAGGAGGCTCTTGCGGTAGTACAGGAGCTGCATGTCGACGACCTGGGGGATGGCCCAGTTACGGCCGTCGTACGTCTTCGGCGCGAGCACCGCCTGGTTGAAGTCGTCCTTCACGCCGTCGAGCAGGTCGGTGAGGTCGAGGACCTGGCCGCCCTGGATCTGGTCCAGGGTGGGGCCGTTGACCTCGAAGACGTCGGGGCCGGACTTGGTGAGGAGCGCGGCGGCGGTCTGCTCGTCGTAGTTGCCGGGGCGCCACTGCACGGACACGTCGGCCTTGTCGTACGCCTCGGCGTACCGCTTCACGGCCTGCTCGGTCCCCGCCTCCCCGTACTGGTGGTACCACTGGGACAGCTTCGGCCCCTTGCCGTCCGAGCCGTCGCCGTCGCGGCCGGTGTTGGAGCCGCACGCGGTGAGCAGCCCGAGTGCGGCACCGGACGCGAGCACTGTCCTGCGGTCGATGGTCATGCCGTCTCCCCCTGAAGCGTGGATCGTCGGATACATGCCGGGCCCAACGATCAACCATGCAGGGGGATTACGACAGGGGTATTGCAGCCGCGTGCAGCCTTCGCGGGGCGCCCCGCGAGGGGCGCGGGGAACCGCGCGACCAGCCCGCACTGCCCCGCGGTCGCCCATGGCGCAGCCGTGGCACCCCCGTCCGCACGGCGGCGCAGCCGCTACTTCCGTCCGGCGAGGCGGAACCGCAACCGGCAGATCACCGCATCCGTGTCCCGCCGCACCGCGTGCGCGAGCACGGCCCCGCGCTGGTTCTGGAGCAACCGCTGCCACAGGTGGGCGGGCTCCACCTCGGGGATCAGCACGGTGACCCGCGTCCCCGGGTGGTACTGGTACACCTTCCGGACGTAGTCGGCCACGGGCCGCCCCACGGTACGCGCCGCGGAGGGCAGCTCGACCAGGTCCACGCCCGGCCCCCACAGCTCCCAGTCCCGGCGAAGGGACCGCGCGGCGGCCCGGTCCTCGGCGTCGTCGTGCGTGACCGTCACCGCCCGCACCTCGTCGCCGAGGGACACCGCCGCGTTCAGGGCCTCGCAGGTCAGCCGGGACAGGCCGGACACGGGGACGATCACCAGGGAGTGGTCGCGGCGCGGCGGCTCGGGGACCCGGCCGAGGCCGAGGTCCGCGCCGATGCGGCCGTACGCCCGGTGCACGACCTCGAAGACGGCGACGATCGCGGGCAGCGCGAGCACGATCAGCCAGGCGCCCTCGGTGAACTTCGTGGCCGTCACGACGACGGCCGAGACACCGGTGAGGACCGCGCCGAAGCCGTTGAGCAGCGCCTTCGCGGGCTTGCCAGCCTTGCGCCAGTGGATGACCATGCCGGTCTGGCAGAGCGTGAAGCCGACGAAGACCCCGATCGCGAACAGCGGTACGAGGGTGTTGGTGTCGCCGCCGGAGAACACCAGGAGCCCCGCGCCCGCGACGGCGAGCGCGATGACGCCGTGCCGGTGGACCTGCCGGTCGGCCTTGAGGGCGAAGACGTGCGGCAGGTAGTTGTCCCTGGCCAGGAGGCTCATCAGGACGGGCAGGCCGCCGAAGGACGTGTTGGCGGACAGCGCGAGCAGGATCATCGTGGCGAACTGCACGACGTAGAAGGCCCAGTTGTGGCCGAGGGAGGCGTCCGTGAGCTGGGCGAGGACGGTGACGCCCTCGACCGGCTGGAGGCCGAAGCGGGAGATGAGGACGGACAGGCCGATCAGCATCACGCCGAGCAGCGCGCCGAGCGCCACCTCCGCGTGCTGGGCGCGCTTGACGCGCGGGGCGCGGAACGACGGCACGGCGTTGGCGATGGCCTCCACGCCGGTGAGCGCGGAGCAGCCCGAGGCGAAAGCCTTCAGCAGAAGCAGCGCGCCGACCGAGGTGGCGTTGTCGGAGAGGACCGAGGCATGGCCCTGGGCGGCCTCGGTGGAGACGGGGCCGTCCCGGAACAGGCCGACGGCGACCATCGTGAGGATCGCGCCGACGAACACCGCGGTCGGGGCGATGAACACGCGCGCGGAGTCGACGATGCCGCGCAGGTTGACGGCCGTGATGACGACGAGGACGCCCAGGCACAGCGCGACGCGGTCGCCGTACAGCTCGGGGAAGGCGGAGGTGAGGGCCGCGACGCCCGCCGTCACGGCGACGGCGACGTTCAGGACGTAGTCGAGGACGAGGGAGGCGGCGGCGACCAGGCCGGAGCGGCGGCCCAGGTGCGTCTTCGCGGCGGCGTAGCTGCCGCCGCCGTCGGGGAAGGCGGCGATGACCTGGCGGTAGGAGGCGACGAGCACGGTGAGCAGCGCGGCGATGGCGAGGGTCACCGGCAGCGTGAAGCCGAGCCCGTACCCGCCGGCGGCGGCCAGGACGAGCACGATCGCCTCCGGCCCGTACGCGACCGACGCCATGGCGTCCAGGGACAGCGCGGCCAGGCCCTGGAGAGCGGTCAGGCGATGACGGTCGCCCGGGTCCGCCGCGCCGGTATCGGGAGGTTCCTCGATGGCCGGGGCGTCGGGGCGCTCGGAGACAGTCGTCATGCTGGTGCCTTTCATGCAGGTCAGCCGACGTGGTCAAGTCGGCGGCCATCCCAGCGTCGGCGTGTGCCGGCGACTCGTCCGCACTCCTTGGCGTGTCCTTGATGAGGCGGGCGCACCTCTTGACGACTTGTTGAGGGGGGTCGTCAGCGATGCGTCAAGGTGTGTCGCGGACGTGTATGCAGGACGTCAACGGGGCGGACGGCGCGGGGGCGCCGTCCTACGGTGCGGCACATGGGACATGACTGGACGACTCGGGGCACGCACCACCGGGTCACGGCGCGCGGCCGTGCGCGCGACCTCGTCCGCGGCTTCGCGCGGGACCACGTGCCGCACCCGCGTACGTCGCCCGAGGACGGCGGCGGCGACCTGCCCGCGCCCGGGGGCCGGGACGCGGTGGTGGAGGACCGGGGCCGGGCCGCGGACCTGCGGTCCGCCGTCTTCTGCTCGCTCGCCCTGTTCGCCCTGATCGTGCTGGTCGACTTCGGGGCCGGGACGCTGAGCGCCGTGCGTGCCGGGTTGTGGGCGGGGCTCGCCGTCCTGCTGTACGTCATCCTGTATCCGGCGCGCGTCACGGCGGGGCCCGGCTGGCTCGCCGTGCGGGGGCCGGTGCGGCGCGGGCACGTGTGCCTCGACCTGCTCACCACCGCGCGGGTCAGCGAGACCGTCGCCGCGCGGCTGGTGCTGTGCGACTCGCTCGGCAACCGGGTCGAGTTCGACCCGAAGGTGCTCGCGGAGAATCCGCTGTTGCTGCACCGCCTGGACGCGGGGGCGCGGGCTTCCCGGGCGTCGGGGCTGCTGAGATCCGGATCGGCGGAGCTTTCGCGGCTGCTCACGCGCTTGGACGGCCGGGAGGCCAAGGCCGTGTTCGAGGCGTCGGGCTTGCGGTAGCGCTGCGCTCGCGGGGCGGTGGGGGTCGCGCGCGGGTCCCCTTGACGGGGGCCGGGTGCCGCGCCGCCCCTGCGCCTCGTGCTCAGCCCTTCAGCGCGGCGTAGGTCACCCTCGTCAGCGCCTCCGACGCCGCCCACAGCCGCTCGCCCGCCACGTCGTCGCGGGTCCGGTCGGCTCGTGGGGACGGGGCGGGTGCCCCGCGCCAGGCCAGGAAGCGGGGGGCTCGCGGAGGAGTCCGGGCGCACACCGGGAGCCGTGGCCGCGTACAGCGTGGGCAGGGCGCCGGATTCCGCGGATGGGCCGACGGGGCGGTTGCCGACGGCCATGAACGCCTCCGTGGCACGGCGGCCCGCCATCCGGGGGTCGGCCGACTGGAGGTGCGTCGCGGTGCAGCCGGGGTGCGCGGCGGCGGCGACCACGTCGGCGCCCGACGCGGCCAGACGCCTGGCCGGCTCGTGGACGAACAGCAGGTCGGCGCCCGGCACTTCGGACAGGTGCCGCCGCACGCCGCCCCCACCGCGCTCCGCGCTACGACAGGCGAGCCCCCCGGGCCCCACGGCGAGCCGGTTCGCGGGCCATGACGTCCCCGATCCCGCTGTTGACCCCGGCGACCACGGCGACACGCCCCTCCTGCCCGGGCATGTCACGCGCACCCCGACCCCCCCGCACGCCGTCCGCTGCCCGTCATACGGCTGAGCGTGCGCCTGTCCGCGCGGGCCGTCAGGAGTCAGGCCGCCGCGCCCCCGTCGACCACCAGGTCCGTGCCCACCACCGACGCCGCGTCGTCCGACGCCAGGTAGAGGACGGCCGCGGCGATCTCGGTGGTGTCCGAGACGCGGCCGAGGGGGGACTCGGTGCGCATGCGGGTGGCGCGGTCGGTGGTGGATTCGCCGGGGCGCAGGGACATCGTGGTGGCGGACGGGCCGGGGCTGACGGCGTTGACGCGGACGCCGTCCTGGATGTGGTCCAGGGCCGCGGCCCGGGTGAGCGCGGAGACGGCGGCCTTCGCGGCCACGTAGCCGGCGATGCCGGGGCGGCGCTTGTGGGCGCCCAGGTTGGAGGCGATGTTCACGATCGCGCCGCCGCCGTCCTGCGTGCGCATCTGGCGCACCTCGGCCTGGAGGGCGAGGAAGACGCCGGTGACGTTGGTGTCGAGGAGCGTGTGCCAGTCCTCCTCGGGGAGGTCGGCGATCGGGGTGCCGCCGCGGAAGACGCCCGCGTTGTTCACGGCCACGTCGAGGGAGCCGAAGCGGTCGACGGCGGCGCGCACCGCGGCCTGGACGTCGGCGGCGCGCGTCACGTCGGCGGTGTGCGCGAGGGCTGTGCCGCCCGCCTCCTCGATCAGCGCCACCGTCTCCTTGAGCGGGCCCTCCGAGCGGCCCGTGACGACGACGGCCGCGCCCTCGGCGGCGAAGGCGAGGGCGATCGCCCGGCCGAGGCCGGAGCCGCCGCCGGTGACGAGGGCGGTGCGGTCGGTGAAGCGGGCGCGGGCGCCGGTGCGGGTGGTGGCGGGCATGGGGGCTCCCTCGGTGCGCGGGCGCGGGGGCTCTCCAGGAGGAGCGGGGCCCCGCGCCCGCCAGTATTGGACTGGATGATCCAATACTAGGCGCAGACCCTGGCCTCGTACACCCCGACCCCCACCTCGTCGTCGTCGAGGCACCGTCCCGTCTCCAGGTCGAAGCGCTGCTTCAGGAGCGGCGAGGCCACGAACGGGCGGCCGTCCGCCGAGCCGACCAGGCCCCGGGAGAGCACGGCCGCGCCGGAGAACGGGTCGCGGTTGTCGATGGCGTACAGGCGTCCGGCGCGGTCCAGGAACAGCGCCGCCTGCCGCCGCCCGTCGGGCAGGAGCACGGCCACGCCCCGGCCGGGAGTGAGGCGGGCCGTGGCGCACACCGTCAACCAGGCCCCGTCGAGGCGCAGTTGGACGCTGGTGTCTGCGGTGGTGGTGCTCGCGGCGGGGGCCGTCTCGGTCATCGTCGTCATCGCGCGGAACTTCCTTCCAGGGGCCGCAGGGTCAGCAGCGGCAGGTCGGGCTTGATCTGGTCGCGCTCGGGGACGAACGCCACCAGCGGGTCCGGCGCCTCGGGCGCGTTCACGAACGACACGAAGCGGGCCAGGCGGTCCGGGTCGGCCAGGGTCTCGGCCCACTCGTCGCGGTAGTGCGTGACGTGGTCCGCCATCAGGGCCTCCAGGTCGGCGCAGATGCCGAGCGAGTCGTCCACCACCACGTCCCGTACGTGGTCCAGGCCCCCGTCGATCCGCTCCAGCCACGCCGAGGTGCGCTCCAGGCGGTCGGCGGTGCGGATGTAGAACATCAGGAACCGGTCGATGAGCCGGACGAGGCCCGCGTCGTCGAGGTCCTGGGCCAGCAGGTCCGCGTGGCGTGGGGTCGCGCCGCCGTTGCCGCCGACGTACAGGTTCCAGCCGCTCGCCGTGGCGATCACGCCGAAGTCCTTGGAGCGGGCCTCCGCGCACTCGCGGGCGCACCCCGACACCGCCGACTTCAGCTTGTGCGGCGCGCGCAGCCCCCGGTAGCGCAGCTCCAGGTCGATGGCCATGCGCACCGAGTCCTGCACGCCGTAGCGGCACCAGGTCTGCCCGACGCACGACTTCACCGTCCGCAGCGCCTTGCCGTACGCGTGCCCCGACTCGAAGCCCGCCTCGACCAGGCGGGCCCAGATCGGCGGGAGCTGTTCCACCCGGGCGCCGAACAGGTCGATGCGCTGACCTCCGGTGATCTTCGTGTAGAGGCCGAACTCCCGGGCCACCTCGCCGATCACGATGAGCTTGTCCGGGGTGATCTCGCCGCCCGGGATGCGCGGCACCACCGAATAGGAGCCGTTCTTCTGGAGGTTGGCGAGGAAGTGGTCGTTGGTGTCCTGAAGGGCCGCCTGCTCGCCGTCCAGGACGTAGCCGTCGGCGCCGATCGCGGGCGCGAGGGAGGCGATGACCGAGGCGACGGCGGGCTTGCACGTCTCACACCCCTCGCCGCCGCGCGCCGACTCGCGGCCGTGCCGGTCGAGCAGGTCCCGGAAGGAGGTGACGCGCAGGGTGCGGACGATCTCGTACAGCTCCTGGCGGGTCTGCGCGAAGCACCCGCACAGGCCCTGATCGCCCGACCGCGGCAGCAGCTGGCCGATGAGCTTGACGCAACTCCCGCAGCCCGTACCGGCCTTGGTGCACTTCTTGACCTCGGGCAGCGTCGCGCACGCCTGCACGGCGGCCTTCGTGACGTTGTGGCAGTTGCACACCACGGCGTCGTCCGGCAGGGCCTCCGGGCCGAGGGCCGGGGCGGCGCCCGCGCCCGCGGGAAGCACCAACTGCTCCGCGGGCACCGGCGGCACCGACCCGGTCAGCGCCCGCAGCGTCCCGTACGCCTCGGTGTCACCGACCAGGACACCGCCGAGGAGCGTGCCGTCCGCGCCGATGACGAGCTTCTTGTACGTGCCCGCCCGCGAGTCCGCGTACGCGACGTCGAGGCAGCCCTCCGCCGTGCCGTGCGCGTCGCCGAACGACGCCACGTCCACGCCGAGCAGCTTCAGCTTGGTGGACATGTCGGCGCCCGTGAACGAGGCGTCCGTGCCCGCGGAGTCCTCGGACGCGAGGGTGGCCGCGGCTGTCTGCGCCATCTCGTAGCCCGGCGCGACCAGGCCGTACACCCGGCCGTCCACGGCCTGCGCGCACTCGCCGATGGCGTACACGTGCGGGTCGCTCGTGCGGCAGCGCTCGTCGACGGCGACGCCGCCGCGCTCGCCGACCGCGAGGCCGCAGTCGCGGGCCAGCTGGTCGCGGGGGCGCACACCCGCCGAGAACACCACCAGGCCGACGTCGAGTTCGGAGCCGTCCGACAGGCGCATCGCGCGCACCGCGCCCGCCTCGTCGGTCACGATCTCCTGCGTGCCCGTGCCCGTGTGCACGGTGAGCCCCCGGCCGGTCAGTGTGCGCAGCAGGGCCGCGCCGCCGCCGTCGTCGACCTGCGCGGGCATCAGGCGCGGGGCGAACTCCACGACGTGCGTGGTCAGTCCGAGCCCCTGCAGAGCGCCCGCCGCCTCCAGGCCGAGCAGGCCGCCGCCGACCACCGCGCCCGTCGAGGCGCCCGCCTTCGCGTACGCCTCGATGGCGAGGACGTCCTCGATGGTGCGGTAGACGAAGCAGCCGTCCGCGTCCCTGCCCGGCACCGGCGGCACGAACGGCACCGAGCCCGTGGCCAGGACCAGGGTGTCGTAGCCGAGGACGCGCCCGGAGCGCGCGGTGACCGTCCGCGCCTCCCGGTCGATGTGCTCGGCCGGGTCGCCGAGGCACAGCTCGATGCCGTGCCGCTGCATGAACCCGCCCTCGGTGACGGAGAGTTCGTCCGGCGTCGTGCCCGAGAAGTACGAGGTGAGCTGGACGCGGTCGTAGGCCGGGCGCGGCTCCTCGCACAGGACGACGACGCGGTGCGTCGCGGTCAGTCCGTGCTCGGCGAGTGCTTCGAGGAAGCGCTGGCCGACCATGCCGTGTCCGACCAGGACGAGGTTCTTCTTCGGTGCCGGGTGCGGAGTCGCACGCGGGGTCGAGGTCGCGTCCATGGGTCAGTGGCCTCCGTCGTGAGTGAGCAGGTGCAGCAGCGGACTGCCGTCGTCGGGCAGGGCCTCGTCGGCCGCCCAGGCCCGGGCGAGGGCGCCCACGGCCGTCAGCTCGCCGAGGAGCACGCCCCCGACGAGGCGGTCGCCGCGCACGACGACCTTGCGGTACGTGCCCCGGGTGGCGTCCGTGAGCCGCACCACGTCGTCGTCCGGGCGGGTCTCCGGGTCGCCGAACGCCGCGATGTCCAGGGGGTGTTCGTGGTGCGGCAGGGTCAGCCGGGTCAGGGAGCGGGTGCCGGCGTACGGGCGGGCCGACTCCGGGGCGGTCAGGGCGGCGGCGAGGGCGTCGGCCTGGTCGAGGGCGGGGGCCGCCAGGCAGGGGGCCGCGCCCGCGTGCTCGGCGCAGTCGCCGATGGCGTACACGTGCGGGTCGCTGCTGCGCAGGCCGTCGTCCACGACGACGCCGCGCCGCACGTCCAGGCCCGCCGCCCGGGCCAGGCCGGTGCGGGGGCGCACGCCGCAGGCCAGGACCGTCAGGTCGGTGCCGAGGACGTAGCCGTCGGCCAGTTCCACCGACCGTACGGCGCCGTCCGACTGCCGTACGCCGCGCACCCGGCACTCGGTGTGCACCTCCACGCCGAGCGCGGTGAGATGGCGGCGCACCAGCTCCGAGGCGTCCGGGTCGAGCTGCCGCTCCATCAGCCGGTCGCCCTGCTGGGCGAGCACCACCCGCACCCCCCGGTCCGCGAGGGCCCGCGCCGCGCACACCCCGAGCAGGCCGCCCCCGACGACGACCGCCCGCGCGCCCGGCCGGGCCGCCTCCGACAGGGCCAGGCAGTCCGCCATCGTCCGGAACGCGCGCACCCCGCCGGGCAGTTCGCGAGCCCCCGGCGCGAAGAGTCCGCGCAGCGGCGGAAGCACCGGGTTCGCGCCGGTGGCGAGCACCAGGTTCTCGTACGGGACCCGGGAGCCGTCCTCGCACAGCACCAGCCGCTCCGACCGGTCGATCCTGACCGCCCGGGCGCGCAGGTACCGGCCCGGCTCCGGCAGCGTGATCACCTCCGGGCCGTACCGGCCCGCCAGCACCTCGGTGAGCAGGACCCGGTTGTACGGCGCGTACGGCTCCTCGCCGATCAGCAGGGCGCCGTCGCCGAGCCTGGCGGCGAGCCGGGTGCCGGCGAGGCCGGCTCCCAGGACGACGGTGCGTGGCTGCGGGGCGCTGGTGGTCATGCTCTGCACCCTGCTGGGCTGGGGTTTCCCGGCGGGGGCCGGGGTGTTTCGGCGGGGGAACGGTGGGCTCAGCGAGGGGGCCGGCCGCTTGTGAGGACGGGGTCGGCCGCGGGCCCCGTCGGAGTCTTGGCCTCGGGCCGATGGGCGGTGCCCGCCGCTGGCGCGGCGGGGTTTCCCCAGCCGTCCACCCGCCCACCCGTTGGCCCCGGGACACGGGGTGGGCCCCGAGCCGGGCCGTTGGACCTGCCGCTTGCCGCTTGCCGCCTACTGTCTGCGGTCTGCCACCTGCCGTCTGTCGTCCGCCCGCCCTCCGCCACCTGCCGTGGTCCGGCCGGTGTCGCGGTCACCCTGGGACCACCGTGCGGTTGGACGGGTGGGACGGGCTTCGCCGCGCGGCGGCGGAGAACGGTTGCAGCGCCGGTCACGCCGCCCGCGGCGCCAACCTCTGAAGTCCCTCAAGTCGCCCCGATTCTCATGGACGCACCACCTACCCCGTCCATAGGGTCGCGATCATGCCCGACATATCGACTACCGCCGTCGTCGTCCTGTGCCTCGCCGCGTTCGCGGCCGGCTGGATCGACGCCGTGGTGGGCGGCGGCGGACTCCTGCTGCTGCCCGCGCTGCTGCTCGGCCTGCCGGGGTCGACCCCGGCGGCGACCGCGCTCGGCACGAACAAGGCGGTGGCGATCGTGGGGACGACGGGCGCCGCCGTGACGTACGTACGCAAGGCGCCCATCGACGTCGGCACCGCCGTGAGGATCGGGCTCGCGGCGCTCGCCGGGTCCATGGGCGGAGCCTTCTTCGCCGCCGGGATGAGCACCGACGTGCTCAAGCCGGTGATCATGGCTGTCCTCGTCGGCGTCGGCGCCTTCGTCATCTTCCGCCCGGACTTCGGCACCGCCCCCGCGACCGGCCCGCTGCCGCCCCGCCGCATCCTCGCCGCCATCGGCATCGCGGGCGTCGGCATCGGCTTCTACGACGGCCTCATCGGCCCCGGCACCGGCACCTTCCTCGTGCTCGCACTGACCGCCGTGCTCCGCTTCGACCTGGTCACCGCCTCCGCCAACGCGAAGATAGTCAACTGCTGCACCAACGCGGGCGCCCTCGCCATGTTCGCCTGGCAGGGCGCGGTGCTCTGGCAGCTCGCCGCCGCCCTCGCCGTCTTCAACCTCGCGGGCGGCACCCTCGGCGCCCGCACCGCCCTGAAGAAGGGCAGCGGCTTCGTGCGGATCGTGCTCCTGACGACCGTCGTCGGGCTCGTGGCGAAGATGGCGTACGAGCAGTGGGTGGCGTAGCCGCAGGCGCGCGAGCCGTCCGGCCCGGGCCCCCGGCCGGCGACCTCAGCGCGCGCCCGTCAAGTGCGCGAACACCACCACGTTCCCCTGGTAGCCCGTCTTCTTCGAGTACGCCCCGCCGCACGTGATCACCCGCAGCTCCGGGCGCGCCGCCGCCCCGTACACCTTCTCGTCGGGGAAGCCCTTCGCGTCGTACACCTCCACGGCGTACACCGTGAACAACGCCACCCCGCCGTCCCGCCGCTCCACCTCGATGACCCGGCCCTTCGCGAGGCCGCCCAGGCGGTAGAAGACCGCCGGGCCCTCCGCGTTGTCGACGTGCCCGGCCAGCACCGCGGTGCCGCGTTCGCCCGGCGTGGTGCCCGCCTCGTACCAGCCGGCGAGGTTCTTGTGCCGCGGCGGCGGTACGTCGAGGCTGCCCTGCCGGGTCAGGCCGAGGCCCATGAGGGGGGCGTCCACATCGATCGCCGGGATCCGGACGCGGTCGGGCGGCGACGGGGGGAGCGGGGCGAGGCCCGGGCCCGCCCGGGTGGTGCCCGGCGCCGCCGCCTGCGCGGCGGACGGCTGCGGGGGCGGGTGCCCGGCGGTGCCCTCACGCACCAGCCAGGCGCCACCGCACAGCGCGAGCGCGGTGGCCACCACTATGACCCAGGTACCGAACCTGCCTCGCCGCTCGGTCCGCCGCATGGCTCGCCCCCTCGGGGAAGGGTAGGGAAAAGTATCGGTGCAGGTGGTGGCGCTCCCGCCTCCCCCGCCGGTCGCGAGGGACGTGCGGCCGGACGGAGGAGGGGGAGCGTCGGTACCCGCGGACCGCGGAGGGGGTCCGTCAGATCCTGTCGCCTCTCGCCCGGCGATGCAGGAGCCAGGTACCGCCCGCGGCGGCGAGGGCGAGTGCCGCCACGCCCGCCGCGGTCTTCACGGGGTCGGGGCCGAGCGCGCCACCGACCCCCGTCTTCACGTGCCCCTTGGGATGCACCGGCACCGGAGCGGGCTGCTCCGCGCGGGCCGACGCCGTGGACGTGAGCGTCACCGACAGGTCGCCCGCCACCTCACGGCCGCCGGAACCGGCACAGCGCGCCACGATCTCGTACGTGCCGGGCTGCGCCGACGGCGGCACCTCGAACCGCCCGGACACCGCATCGGCCCGCGCTTTGGGAGCCATCGCGAAGGTGCCCGCGCCGACCGCGCTCGCGTCGCCCGTCGCGGTGCCGCCCGCACCGCACGCCGTGGTGCGCACCGTGACGGTGGTGCCGGGCGTGACGGTGGCCGGTGACACCTGGAGGCCGCCCGCGGGTCCGGCGGACGCGGGGGCGGCGCACAGGCCCGCCGAGGTGACGGCGAGTGCGGCGGCGGTCGTCAGCTGGCGGGCTGTGCGCATGGGGCTTGCTCCTGTCGAGGCCTTCGTGCGGGACGCACCTCCGAGGTAAGTGGCACCCGGCCGCGTACGCCTGCTGAAGCCCCGTCAGAATCCCTGCCCGGGCCCGGCCCCTGACGCATCGAAGGAAGCGTTCCAGCAGGTCACCACGCGTGTCGCGGAAAGGATCCGAAGCCGCGCCGCGGCGCCTGTGAATGGGTGACCCGGGGCCGGGCCGACAGCTGAGCCCGGCTCAGATCACGTCCTGGGGCACGGCCTCGTACACCTCGGCGACGGCCGCCATCAGCTTCTCGTCCACGGGCAGGTCCAGGTCGTCGACGCGGCGCACCGGGCTGATGCCCCAGGAGTTCGTGACGAGGGCCGCCCGGTACGAGGGCAGGTCCCGCAGCCGTACCGGACCCAGGCGCGTAGGCACGCCCGCGTCCGCGAGCCGCTCCCGGAGCAGCCGCATGGTGATCCCGGTCAGGTGCGGGGCGTTCGGCCACACGAGCTCGTGCCCGTCGAAGAAGGCCACGTTGGTGATGGCGCCCTCGCTGATCAGGCCGTCGGGGCCGGTGAGCAGCGCCTCGTCGAAGCCCGCGCGGCGCGCCTGCCGGCCGTGGTAGGCCTGCCCGAAGCCGCCGAGGTGCTTGATGTGCGCGACCGGCCGTACGTACGGCACGGACTTCAGGGCCTGCGCCCGCTGGGCCATCGCGGCGGGCAGCTCGGTGGGGGGCCGCACGGTGACCATCAGGGAGGGGGCGCCCGCGGGGGCGTGCACGTACACGCGGACGGAGGCGTCGGCGATGACGCCGGTCGCGCCGTCGGTGCCGCCGTCCCCGGCGAGCGCGTGCCGGATCAGCTCGCGGACCCGCTCCCCGTCGAGCTCCTGGTCGAAGAGCTCCCGCGTCGCGCCGTCCAGGCGCTCCAGGTGCGGCCCCAGGCCGCGCACCCTGCCGCCCCTGACCTGCATGGCGGTGAAGTGCCCGAAGGTGTCGAGGGCGCGGGCCCGCAGTGCGTCGACGGTGGCGGGGGCGCCGTCGATCTCCAGGCGGGTGACGTCGGTGGTGGTGACGGGTCCTTGTGCGGCCATGGGGCCACCGTACGTTCGGACTTCGGCGGCCTTCGGAGTCGGCCCACCGTTCCGCCCGTTCCGCCCGGTCCGCCCGGCTCACCCGGTCCGCCCGCCCCGTCCGGTCCTCTCAGCCCTCTCAGCCCTCTCAGCCCCTCAGTCCTCCAGGAGGCGGCGCGGGCCCGGGCCGCGCGCGGCCAGTTCGTCCCACGGGTTCGACAGGGCGCAGCGGTCCAGGGAGAGGCAGCCGCAGCCGATGCAGTCGCTCAGGTTGTCGCGGAGGCGCTGCAGGGTGCGGATGCGCTCGTCCAGGTCCGAGCGCCAGCACTCGGAGATCCGGGCCCAGTCCTCGCGGGTGGGCGTGCGGTCCTCCGGGAGCAGCTGCAGCACGTCGCGGATGGTGGCCAGCGGGATGCCGAGCCGCTGCGAGGTGCGGATGAAGGCGACGCGGCGCAGGGTGTCCCGGCTGTAGCGGCGCTGGTTGCCGCTGGTGCGACGGCTGGAGATGAGTCCTTCGCGCTCGTAGAAACGCAGGGCGGAGGGCGCGACTCCGCTGCGCTCGGCGAGTTCGCCGACGGTGGCTTCCTTGGCGTCCGGTGCGAGGTGCGTCGTCATGCCGCCAGATTAATCGCGGTCGCGGCTTGACCTGAACCAAGGTTTAACTAAGAAGCTCTCTGCATGAACACCACCACGGCCAAGGCCGCTTCCCAGTCGGCTTCCCCCTCTGTTTCCGCGTCCGATTCCCCCTCTGGTTCCCCCTCCGGTTCCCCCTCTGCGTCCCCCTCCACCGACCCCGCTTTCGCGGCCTCGACCCGTACGCCGGTGAAGGTCGCCGTGATCGTCGGCAGCAACCGCGAGGGCCGCTTCGGCCCCGTCGTCGCCGAGTGGCTGCTCGCCCGGGTGCGTGCCCACGAGGGCTTCGAGGTCGACCTCGTCGACCTGGCCGACGTCGACCTGCCCACGTCCCTCTCCTTCCGCCCGTCCGCCGATGTCCTCGCCGAACTCGCCAAGGTCACCCCGAAGTTGGCGGAGGCCGACGCGTTCGTCGTGCTCACGCCCGAGTACAACCACTCCTTCCCCGCGTCCCTGAAGAACGTCATCGACTGGCACCGCGACGAGTGGCAGGCCAAGCCCGTCGCCCTGGTCTCCTACGGCGGCATCTCTGGCGGCCTGCGCGCCGTCGAGCACCTGCGCCAGGTCTTCGCCGAGCTGCACATGGTCACCGTCCGCGACACCGTCTCCTTCCACAACGCCGGCGCGCTCTTCGACGACGAGGGCGCCCACCGGGACCCGTCGGTCGCGGAGGCCGCCGCGAAGGGGATGCTGGACCAGCTGCACTGGTGGGCGTGGGCGCTGCGGTCGGCCAAGGAGGTGCGGGCGTACGGGAGTTGAGCGGTGCGCCGGGCGCGGGGCGCGGCCGGGCCCGGCTCGGCTCAGGCCTCCGGCAGCCGCACCACCGCCACCGCGCCCCCGCCGTCCGCGTTGCTCAGCTCCACCCGCGCGCCGATGACCGCCGCCTGGCCCAGGGCGATGGTCAGGCCGAGCCCGGTGCCCTGGCCGCGCTCGCGGGCGCCCGTCTGGAACCGCTGCGGGCCCTCGCGCAGCAGGTGCGGCGGGAAGCCGGGGCCGTGGTCGCGCACCGTCACCGCGGCTCCGTCGACGGACAGCTCGACGGGGCCGCGCCCGTGTCGGTAGGCGTTGGCGACAAGGTTGGTCAGGATGCGCTCCAGGCGGCGCGCGTCGGTCCGTACGAGCCGCTCGTCGGCGCGCCTGACCCGCACCCCGCACCCGTTGAACTGCTCGGCGCGGCCCGCTCGTTGGACCATGCCCGCGACCAGCGTGCCGAGCGGATGCACCTCCAGGTCGGGCCGCTCCACGTCGGCGTCGAGCCGGGCGACCTCAAGCAGGTCCTCGGTGAGGCCCCGCAGCGCGCCGACGCGGTCGCGCACCAGCTCGGTGGGGCGGCTCGGCGGCAGGAGTTCGGCCGCGGTGTGCAGCCCGGTCAGCGGGGTACGCAGTTCGTGGGCGACGTCCGCGGTGAACCGCTGCTCGGCCTCCAGGCGCCGTTGCAGCGTCGCGGCCATCGTGTCGACGGCGGTGGCGAGGTCGGCGACCTCGTTCCTGCCGTGCCGGAAGCCCGGCGGCAGGGGGTGCCCGATGCGGGCGTCGAGATCGCCCTGGCTGATGCGGCGCGCGGTCGCGGCCGCGGTGCGCAGATCGCGGCTGAGTCTGCTGGCGAGCCCGGCGCCGCCGAGCGCGGCGAGCCCCACGACGACGGCGCCCGACACGATCAGCTGCTGGTCGAACTCGGCCATCTCGTCGGCCTGTTCGCGCAGCGGGAGCCGCACGGACAGGACGTGGTCGCCGACCGGCCGCGCCGCCCACACCGACGGCTCGTCCGCGTCCAGGTCCAGGTACGTGGCGCGCTGCCCGTCGAGCGCGGCGGCCCGCAGCGGCTCCGGAAGTCCGCGCGCGTCGATCGCCGCGTCCGTGTCGTCCCGCGGGACCTGCCCGGTCAGCTCGTACACCTGACGTACGCGCACGAGCTGCGCCGTGGCCGCGGAGCGCGCGCCCTCGCAGACCTGGTCGAGGCGCGCGTTGTGGATGAGCAGCCCGATGGCGACGGCGACGACCGCGCACCCTCCGGCGAGCAGCGCGGCGATCTTCCAGCGCAGGCCGAGGGTGTGCCAGCGCAGGCCGAGAGCGGTCAGGGCGGCGAGGGCGCGGCGGGCTGCGGCGCGCACCCGGTGGACGCCCGGAAAGCGGAGCCTCATGGGCGGGTCCCGGGGGAGCCCGTGGAGTCCGGGTGCCCGGAGCCGCCCGGGCCGCCATCCGTGTCGCCCTTGCCGCCCTTGCCGTAACTCTTGACGTCGCTGACGGTGGACATCCGGGTGCCGTCCCAGTGGAAGCGCACGGCCTGTTCGCCGCCCTCGGCGCAGGGGCTGCGTACCAGCAGGTCGGTGCCGAGCGTCTCGACGGCGAGGCGCCGCCCGGCGGTGAACAGGATCGGATGGACCTTGCCGCGCTTCTCGTAGTAGACGACGAGCACGCTGCGCCCGCTCTCCACGTCGACGGCGACGAGCATCTCGGGTTTGCCGTCCCCGGTGAGGTCGGTGAGCACCGGCGGCCGGATGCCCGGCCGCCCCGGCTTCTTGACCAGCGGCCGGTCGGCGAGGGTGCGCAGCCGGGTGTCGGCGCGCAGCAGCTCCCGCACGTCGGCCTTGGCGAGCCCGCCGGGCCCGAGCGGGTCGAGCCCGTCCAGCGGCTCGGGCGGCGGCTGCTGCGACGTCGGATCGGCGCCGGGCGCCGACGGCGGCGAACCCGACCAGGCGGACCACAGCGGCTCGGGGCGCGGCTGCACCGACACCCGCGGCGCGGGCTCGGAGTCGCCGAGGCCGCTGGTGGCGCCGCACGCGGACAGCACGGCGACGGCCAGGGCGGCCAGGGGCACGCCGGGCGGGATGCGGAAGCGCGGGTTCATGTGAGGGCCGGGGGAGTGGGGGGCGGGATGGCGGTGACCGGTCACCGCCATCGACGCTAGGAAGGGCGCATCACGAGAACCGGGAGGTTGTGTAACAGCTGTGGCCAAAGTATTCGAACGTCCGATCTCGGGACCTTCGGCCTGGCCGGTAGCCTCCCCGTACCTGGGGCCCGAGGCCCCGAGAGGCTCCGAGGAGAGGAAGCGTCCCCCGTGACCGACCAGACCGCCCCCGCCGCCGTGACCGTACTGACCGTCCTGACGACGACCGACACCCCGGACAAGGCGGACGCGCTGGCGCGCGGTGCCGTGGCGGCGCGGGTGGCGGCGTGCGCGCAGATCAGCGGCCCGGTGACGTCGGTGTACCGCTGGGAGGGCGCGGTCGAGACGGCCCGGGAGTGGCAGGTGCTCCTGAAGACGACCGAGTCCCGCTACCCCGCCCTGGAGTCCTGGCTCCTCGCGGCCCACGACTACGAAACGCCGGAGATCATCGCGACCCCCGTGGCCCGGGGCAGCGCGGCGTACCTGGCCTGGGTGGCCGAGGAGACGAGCGCGGGGGACCCGGCGTGACCCCTGCCGACGCGGACGCCGATCACCTGGAGCACCTGCCGTTCTTCGTCTACGGCACGCTCCGCCCCGGCGAACGCAACCACACCGCCCACCTGGCCGGCCGCATCACGTCCCACACCCCCGCCCGCCTGCCCGACACGGCCCTCTACGACGGCCCCGGCTACCCCTACGCCGTGGAGACCCCCACCGCGGGCCCCGTCCACGGAGACCTGATCACCCCCCACCCCGCCGCCTACGCATCGGTCCGCACGGCCCTGGACCACCTGGAGGAATACACCCCCGGCGCCCGCCACAACCTCTACGAACGCGTCTCCCGCGAGGTGCACTGCGCGGACGGAACGCGGCGGAGAGCGTGGGTGTACGTGGCGGGGGAGAGGCTCGCGGAGCGATTGCGGACGCGGGGGGTACTGCTGCCCGGCGGCAGGTGGCCCCCGGAGGCCGAGGAGGCCGGAGCCGGCGGGGCAGGCCTCAGACCCGCTCCACCCGCACCGCACACACCTTGAACTCCGGCATCCTCGAAACAGGATCCAACGCGGGATGCGTGAGCGTATTGGCCCGCCCTTCCCCCGGCCAGTGGAACGGCATGAACACGGTGTCGGCCCGGATCCCCGCGGTGACCCGCACCGGCACCACCACCCGCCCCCGCCGCGACACCACGGCGACCTCGTCCCCCTCGGCGACCCGCAACCACGCGGCGAGCCGAGGGTGCACCTCGACGAACGCCCCGGGCGCGGCGGCGTTCAACTCCTCCACGCGCCGCGTCTGCGCCCCGGACTGGTACTGCGAGAGCACTCGTCCGGTGGTCAGCACGACGGGATACTCCGCGTCGGTCTCCTCGGCACAGTCCCGATGGGCGACGGCCACGAACCGGGCCCGCCCGTCCTCGGTGGCGAACCGCTCAAGGAACAACCGAGGCGTACCCCCACGAACACCCTCACCCTCCCTGCCCCCTTCCTCAGGCCCCTCAGGCCCCTCAGGCCCCTCAGGCCCCTCAAGTCCCTCAGGTTCCTCGGGGCAGGGCCAGAAGACCCCCTCGCCACCCCCCTCCCGCAACCGTCCGTAAGTGATCCCGGAATAGTCCGCGACCCCGCCCGCACTGGCCCGCCGCAACTCCTCGAACACCTCCTCCGCGACGACCGGGAACCTCTCCCCGTGCCCGAGCCGCGAGGCGAGCCCGTGCAGCACGTCGAGGTCGCTGCGCACACCGGCGGGTGGGTCGACGGCGCGCCGGCGCAGCAGCACCCGCCCTTCGAGGTTGGTGACGGTCCCCGTCTCCTCGGCCCACTGGGTGACCGGCAGGACGACGTCCGCGAGCCGAGCGGTCTCGGAGAGCACCACGTCGGCGACGACCAGGAAGTCCAACGACCGTATCCGCTCCTCCACATGGGCGGCCCGCGGAGCCGAGACCACAGGGTTGGACCCCATCAGGAGCAGCGACTTCACGTCCCTCCCGAGCGCGTCGAGGAGCTCGTAGGCGGACCGT
Source organism: Streptomyces flavofungini (assembly GCF_030388665.1). Classification (NCBI taxonomy): domain Bacteria; kingdom Bacillati; phylum Actinomycetota; class Actinomycetes; order Kitasatosporales; family Streptomycetaceae; genus Streptomyces; species Streptomyces flavofungini. The sequence continues at coordinate 6,374,856 of NZ_CP128846.1, forward strand.
CCGGGCCCCGGCAGGGAATCGGGGTCGACTCCCCACACCCCGGCGACATGCGCCCGCGCCGCGGGATCGGTGAGCTTCCGGTACCCCGGCAACTGATCGGCCTTCTGCCCGTGTTCGCGCCCGCCCTGCCCGTTCCCCTGCCCGGTCAGGCACCCGTACCCGGACAGCGGCCGCCCGGGCCTCCCCGTGGCGAGGCACAGATTGATCCAGGCGCCCACGGTGTCGGTGCCCTTGGCCTGCTGCTCGGGCCCGCGGGCGGTGAGCACCATGGCGTTCTCGGCGTCACAGAACCGCCGTACGACTTCCCTCAGTTGGGGTACGGGAACTCCCGTGACCCGTTCCACGTACTCGGGCCAGTGCGCCATGGCGGCGGCCCTGGCCTCCTCCCACCCGGTCGTACGCTCCCGGATGTACGCCTCGTCGACGCGCCCCTCGGCCACCACGAGGTGCAGAAGGCCAAGAGCGAGGGCGAGGTCGGTGCCGGGGCGCGGGGCGAGATGGAGGTCGGCGTGCTCGGCGGTACGCGTACGCCGCGGATCGACGACGATCAACGTACCGCCGTTGTCCTTGAGTCCGGTCAGGTACCGCAGCGCGGGCGGCATGGTCTCGGCCAGATTGGAGCCGACGAGGATCACGCATCCGGTGCGGGCGACATCGGCGAGCGGAAAGGGCAGCCCCCGGTCGAGCCCGAAGGCCCGGATCCCGGCGGCAGCGGCGGAGGACATGCAGAACCGCCCGTTGTAGTCGATCTGCGAGGTCCCGAGGACGACCCGCGCGAACTTCCCCAACGCGTACGCCTTCTCGTTGGTGAGCCCGCCCCCGCCGAACACCCCGCAGGCATCCGCCCCGTACTCCCGCCGAACCCGGGCGAGCCCGTCGGCGACCCGGTCCAGCGCCTCGTCCCACCCCGCGGGTTCGAGCTCCCCGCTGACGGGGGACCGCACCAGCGGCTCGGTCAACCGCACCCGCGACGACAGCAGAGCGGGCGCCGTGCGCCCCTTCCCGCACAGCGCGCCCCCGTTGACGGGAAACGCGGGCCGCTCGACGACTTCCACGCCCGCCGCTCCCCGTACGAGACCCATGCCGCACTGGAGGGCGCAGTAGGGGCAGTGGGTGGGGGTGGCCTCGCCGGGCGCGACGTGCTCCGAGGGGGCGGGGCGCGGTGCCGGCGCGGAGGGGATCCGTTCGGGTGCGACTGTGGGGTGCATACGCCCACCCTGGGTCGCGCGTGTTTCACGCCACGGGCCGACGCGTTACGCGAGCGGTACGGCGACCTCCGGCGGGGCCGGCCCCGGCTGTGAGGCCGGGGCCGATTCCGGATGACGTGAACGCTCCGGCTCAGATGATGTGAACGCCCTGGCCGCCCGACACATAGCCGGTGGCCCCAGGAGCGACGACCTGGAGTTCCTTCAGGTCCCGGCAGCGCGGGTCGGCGTACACGTAGGCGTCGCGCCCGGTGTTGTTGACGACGAGGGCGTTGGGCGCGTTGCTGGGGTAACAGCCCGGACGCGGGTCGTTGTACGTGGTGCCGTTGATCGTCAGAGACCCACCGGGCTCGGCGGCGACGACGGGCGTCGCGAACGGCAAGGTCAGGGCCACGGCGGTGGCGGCGGCACACATCAGGGCGGAAGCACGGGGCATGGGAGGGGTCCTCGTCTGATGCCTGGGCGGAGCTGATGCCTGGGCGGAGCAGGGTTCGTCCGATGGACCGGGAGCCTATCGACCCGCCGCCGCGTTTCGTCGGTGCCACCCTCGCGCGAGTCCGGCTCCTGACGCGCCCACTCCGTGTGGCCGATCACCGCCCACCCTCACCATCACCCCACCCTGACAGTCCCCCCACCCCACCAGTGAGCCCTCCCGAAAGCACTCGTCACGGCGACGCAACGGGACCGCAATCTGCCCCCGCCATCCTCGGTCCATGACGCCGTCGCATCCGCATCCGGACCCCACGGCCCTGCCGGACCCCACGGCATCGCCGGACCTCGCCTCCCAGGCGGCCCCCACCGCCCCTGCGGCCACCACCCCTTCCGCCCTCACCGCTCGTTCCGACCTCACCGCTCCCTTCGACCTCACCGCTCCTTTCGACACCACCGCCCAACTCATCACCCGCATCACCAGCGAGCTGGGCACCCGCCTCGGGCACGTCACCCTCACCGGGTCCCGCAGGACGGACCCCGACCGCACCCCCGCCCCCGCACTCCCCGCCCCCGCACTCCCCGCTCCCGCCTCCGCACCCCTCACGCCCCCCGCGCCCGCCCTCGTCCTCGTGGCCCACGGCAGCCGTGACCCCCGCGCCCGCCTCACCGTGACCGCGCTGAGCGACGTCGTCCGTGCCCTTCGCCCGGGTCTGGACGTGCGGCTCGGGCACATCGAGCTGAACGAGCCCGGTCTCGACGAGACGCTGCGCGGCCTGCCCGCCGACGGCCCCGGCGCCGTCCTCGTACCGCTCCTGCTCAGCCGCGGCTACCACGTCAAGCACGACATCCCCGCCGCAGCCGCCGCCGCGGCGGCCCGCCCTCTCCTCCTCGCCGCCCCTCTCGGCCCCCACCCCCTCCTCGTCGAGGCCCTGCACACCCGCCTCGCCGAAGCGGGCTGGCCCGCCGGGGCCGCCGCGGAGGGACACGGCGTGGTCCTCGCCGCCGCGGGCTCCCGCGACCCGGACGCCGCCGTGGACACCCGCAGGGCCGCCGGTCTCCTGGCCCGCCGCCTCGGCGTCCCGGTCGTGCCCGCGTACGCCGCGCCGACCGAGCACACCCCGACGACGGTGCCCGCGGCCCTGCGCGCGCTCGCGGCCCGCGGGGTGCGCCACGCCGCCGTGGCGTCGTACTTCACCGCGCCCGGCCGCTTCGCCACCCAGGTCGCCGACGCCGCGCCGTGGCTCGCCGCCGCCCCGCTCGGCGCGCATCCGGCCCTCGCGGCCCTGCTCCTGCACCGCTACGACCAGGCACGGTCGGCCGCACCCACGCGCCACCGGCAGCTGGCGTCCGCCTGACGCGGACACCCCGCCGCAGCCGGGCCCCCCGCGCGGCCCGCCTCCCGTCCCGTCTACTGTCAGTCCATGGCAGGCACCGCACCGCACCCGCACACCGTTCTCTACGACGAGGCAGCCGTCGAGCGCTGGGCGCCCGAGCCGGACAAACGGCCGGGGCGCACGGACTTCCAGCGGGACCGGGCGCGGGTGCTGCACTCGGCGGCGCTGCGCAGGCTCGCGGGGAAGACGCAGGTGGTGACGCCGGGCACGAAGAGCCAGGAGTGGGACGCCAGCGCGCGGACGCGGCTGACGCACTCGCTGGAGTGCGCCCAGGTCGGCCGGGAGCTGGGCGCCGCGCTCGGGTGTGATCCGGACCTGGTGGAGACCGCGTGTCTCTCCCACGACCTGGGGCACCCGCCGTTCGGGCACAACGGCGAGCAGGCGCTGAACGAAGTCGCCCAAGGGTGCGGGGGGTTCGAGGGCAACGCCCAGTCGCTGCGGCTCCTGACGCGCATCGAGCCGAAGCGGTTCACCCGGGGAGGGCGCGACGGCGAGCTGATCAGCGTCGGCCTCAACCTCACGCGTGCCGCGCTGGACGCCGCCACCAAGTACCCGTGGCCGCGCGGCTCCCACCCCACCGACCCGTCGTCGGTGAAGTTCGGCGTGTACGAGGACGACCGGCCGGTGTTCGACTGGGTGCGCAAGGAGGCGCCCGCCCACCCGGGCTCCGGGCACCGCACCTGCTTCGAGGCGCAGATCATGGACTGGTCGGACGACGTCGCGTACTCGGTGCACGACGTCGAGGACGGCCTGCACGCCGGACACCTCGACCCGAACCTGCTGCACGCCGAACCCGAACGGCAGGACGTCTTCGCCGTCGCCATCGGCCGCTACGTACCCGAGGACACCGACCCCGAGGAGCTGGCCGAGGCCCTCGACCGGCTGCAGGAACAGCAGTGGTGGCCGCACGGGTACGACGGGTCGGCCGTCGCCCAGGCCCGGCTCAAGGACGCCACCAGCCAGCTCATCGGCCGGTTCTGCCTGGCCGCGGAGACCGCGACCAGGGAGCGGTACGGCACCGGACCGCTCACCCGCTACGCCGCCGAACTCGTCGTGCCCCGCGCGGCCCGCCTGGAGTGCGCGGTCCTCAAGGCCGTCGCGGACCGTTACGTGATGCAGCGCCCCGCCCAGGAGCGGCTCCGCGCCGACCAGCGCGTCATCGTCGCGGAACTCGCCGCCGCCCTCACCGCCCGCGCCCCCGAGGGCCTCGACCCGCAGTTCCGGGCGCTGTACGACGCGGCGACCGACGACCGCGCCGCCCAGCGCGTCGTCATCGACCAGATCGCCTCCCTCACGGACGCCGCCGCGCGGTCCTTGCACCTGCGGCTCACGGGCGGTCGTCCTGGGCAATGATCGGAGCAACCCATAAATTGAGGAGCCCGAACGGTGCGTAACCGGTTCCGCGCGAGCGGCGCCGGTTTAGGCGCAAAAGGGTGCCACAGGGCCGCGCACCCCCTTCCGCCATCACCCTCCGTGCGGGACGCTCCCATGAGCTGAAGGTTTCTAGGAGGCATCAAGTGGTCGACGCGGATCAGACGTTCGTCATCGTCGGAGGGGGCCTCGCGGGTGCGAAAGCGGCCGAGACGCTCCGGGCCGAGGGCTTCACCGGGCGGGTGATCCTCATCGGCGACGAGCGCGACCACCCCTATGAACGCCCGCCCCTGTCCAAGGGCTACCTGCTGGGCAAGGAGGACCGCGACAGCGTCTTCGTCCACGAACCCGCGTGGTACGCGCAGGCCGACGTCGAACTGCACCTCGGCCAGACCGTCGTCGCCATAGACCGCGCCGCGCACACCGTCCGCCTCGGCGACGGCACCGTCATCCGCTACGACAAGCTGCTCCTCGCCACCGGCGCCGAGCCACGCCGCCTGGACGTCCCCGGCACCGGCCTCGCGGGCGTGCACCACCTGCGCCGCCTCGCCCACGCCGACCGCCTCCGGCACGTCCTCGCCGCCCTCGGCCGCGACAACGGCCACCTGGTGATCGCGGGCGCGGGCTGGATCGGCCTCGAAGTCGCCGCCGCCGCGCGGGAGTACGGCGCGGAGGTCACCGTCGTCGAGCCCGAGCCGGCGCCGCTGCACGCCGTGCTCGGCCCCGAGATCGGCCAGATCTTCGCCGACCTGCACGCCGAGCACGGCGTCCGCTTCCACTTCGGCGCCCGCCTCACCGAGATCACGGGCCAGGACGGCATGGTCCTCGCCGCCCGCACCGACGACGGCGAGGAGCACCCGGCGCACGACGTGCTCGCCGCGATCGGCGCCGCGCCGCGCACGGCGCTCGCCGAGTCCGCGGGCCTGACCCTGGTGGACCGCTCGGACGGCGGCGGCATCGCCGTGGACACCTCCTTGCGCACCTCCGACCCCGACATCTACGCCGCCGGCGACGTGGCCGCCGTCCTCCACCCGCTCTTCGGCGTCCGCCTGCGCGTCGAGCACTGGGCGAACGCCCTCAACGGCGGGCCGGCCGCCGCCCGCGCCATGCTCGGCAAGGAGGTCACCTACGACCGCGTGCCGTACTTCTTCTCCGACCAGTACGACGTCGGTCTGGAGTACTCCGGCTGGGCGCCGCCCGGCTCGTACGACCAGGTGGTGATCCGCGGGGACGCGGGGAAGCGGGAGTTCATCGCGTTCTGGCTGCGCGAGGGGCAGGTCCTGGCCGGCCTGAACGTGAATGTGTGGGACGTCACGGAATCCATCCAGAACCTGATCAGGACCGGGGCCCGCCCCGACCCCGACACCCTCGCGGACCCGTCCCGCCCCCTGTCCGCCCTCCTGGGCTAGGCCTCGCGGGGGCGCCCCGGTCCCGCCCCTTCTCCGAGAACGGGGGCCGCGCCCTCTGGCCCCCCTGAGGGGCGGGACCGGGCGTCCCCGCGAGGGCACTGAGGACAGGCGTGTCCGCGCCGAGCCGTAGAATCTGGGCGTGGCTGGGCGGATCAATGACGAGGATGTGAAGGCGGTTCGGGACGCGGTCCCGATCGACGCCGTGGTGTCCGAATACCTCCAGCTGCGCAACGCCGGCGGCGGAAACCTCAAGGGCCTCTGCCCCTTCCACGACGAGAAGTCCCCGTCGTTCCAGGTCAGCCCCAGCAAGGGCCTGTTCCACTGCTTCGGCTGCCAGGAGGGCGGCGACACCCTCACCTTCGTGATGAAGGTCGACCACCTGACCTTCTCCGAGGCGGTGGAGCGCCTGGCCGCCAAGGCGGGCATCACGCTGCGCTACGAGGAGGGCGGGTACAACCCCTCGCACCAGCGAGGCGAACGCATCCGCCTGATCGAGGCCCACAAGGCGGCCACCGAGTTCTACATCGCCCAGCTGGAGAGCCCCGAGGCCGAGATCGGCCGCAAGTTCCTCGCGGAGCGCGGCTTCGACCAGGCCGCGGCGGCGCACTTCGGCGTGGGCTACAGCCCGGCGGGCTGGGACCACCTCACCCGCTTCCTGCGCGGCAAGGGCTTCACGGACAAGGAACTGCTGCTCTCCGGCCTCTCCCAGGAGTCCCGCCGCAACCCCATCGACCGCTTCCGGGGACGGCTGATGTGGCCGATCCGCGACATCGGCGGCGAGGTCGTCGGCTTCGGCGCCCGCAAGCTCCGCGACGACGACAACGGCCCGAAGTACCTGAACACGCCCGAGACCCCGATCTACAAGAAGTCCCAGGTCCTGTACGGCATCGACCTCGCCAAGAAGGACATCGCCAAGGCCAGCAGGGCCGTCGTCGTCGAGGGCTACACCGACGTCATGGCCTGCCACCTCGCGGGCGTCACCACGGCCATCGCGACCTGCGGCACGGCCTTCGGCGGCGACCACATCAAGATCCTGCGGCGCCTCCTCATGGACAACGGCTCGGCCCGCGTGATCTTCACCTTCGACGGCGACGCGGCCGGCCAGAAGGCGGCCCTGCGCGCCTTCGAGGACGACCAGAAGTTCGCCGCCGAGACGTACATCGCCATCGCGCCCGACGGCATGGACCCCTGCGACCTGCGGCTCGCCAAGGGCGACGAGGCGGTCGCCGACCTCGTCCAACCCCGCACCCCGCTGTTCGAGTTCGCGCTCCGCCAGATCGTCGCGCGCTACGACCTGGAGACCCCCGCGGGCCGCGCCGCCGCCCTGGACGAGGCGGCGCCCGTCGTCGCCCGCATCAAGAACACCGGCGCCCAGCACGAGGTCGCCGTGCAGCTCGCCGGCATGCTCGGCATCCTCGACACCCAGTTCGTCGTCAAGCGCGTGGCACAGCTCGCCCGCTGGGCCCGCGAGCGCGGCGGCAAGGGCCCCGCCCCGCAGCGCGGCACCGCCCCCCAGGGCCCCGCCCCCGCCGCCCCCCGGCAGGGCCACGCGGGTCCGGCCCTGAACCTCCGCAACCCCGTGTACGCCACCGAGCGCGAGCTCCTGAAGCTCGCCCTCCAGCACCCGGACCTGGTCTCCCCGGCCTTCGACGCGTACGGCGTCGACGAGTTCACCGCCGCGCCCTACGCCGCCGTGCGCCAGGCGATCCTCGACGCGGGCGGCGCCGAGTACGGCACCCAGGACCCGCAGGACTACTTGGTCCGGGTCCGCGACGCCGCCCCCGACGACGGGGTTCGCGCCATGGTCACGGAGCTGGCCGTCGAAGCGATCATGCGCCGCACCGTCGACGCGGCGTACGCGGGGGAGCAGCTGGTCACGGTCCGGCTGCGCGCGGTGGACCGGCGTGTCCGCGACGTCCAGGGCACCTTCGCCCGCCTCGCAGGAAGCCACGGCGACCCCGAGCAACTCTCCGCCGTCCAGAACGAGTTGTGGGTCCTGCAGCAGTACGGCCGCGCGCTCCGCGAGCGCGGCGCGGCGGCGCTCTGACCTGCCCCTCACCCGCCGCAGGGGCCATATCGGCCCGTCCGGCGCTGGAGGACGAGGCGCGGAGCGCCGATTCGGCGGGGGCCTGTCCCACCCGCCGGGGACGCCCGCCCGAGTCAGCCCGTCCGGCGCTTGAGGGCGAGCCGCGGAGCGCCGACAAGCGGGGGTCCAGGGGGCGCGGCCCCCGGTTTCGGAGAAGGGGCGGGACCGGGGCGCCCCGCGCGGGGTAACCGACCGGTCACGCACCGGACTCAAAAAGTCCCCGCACGCCCCTCGTGGCGGCCGTGTGTCGTACTCCACACTGGGTTGCGGTGCCTGAGTCCTCGGAGCGCGGCCGGCCCGCAGAAGCCAGCGGGTCCGACATTCCCGCGGTTCCACACATCGTGTTCGGGACGGACAGCGGCGAGGCCGTCGACCCCGGTCCCGCTGTACCGCTGCCGCCCCCCGCCGCAGCGATCACCCTGGAGGTCGCCCCCGTGCAGACCCAGACCCTCACCCAGACCGACACCGCCGCGCCCGCGGCCGCGACGGAGGACGTCGACATCATCGCGGCGGTCCCGCCGCAGGCCCCCGCGCCGCTCCACCCGGAACTGCCGGAGGCAGCCGAACAGGCCCCCGAGCAGCCGCCGGAGGAGGTCGTCGAGGTCGTCGAGGTACCGAGCCCCCGCAGCCGCGCCGACACCGGCGGCCCCTCCTCCGACCTGTTCCGCCAGTACCTGCGCGAGATCGGTCGGATACCGCTGCTCACCGCCGCCGAGGAGGTCGAGCTGGCGCGCAGCGTCGAGGCGGGCCTGTTCGCCGAGGAGAAACTGGCGGGCACCTCCGACCCGGACTCCCAGCTCGCCCTGGACCTGGACAAGCTGGTCGTGATGGGCCGGATGGCCAAGCGCCGCCTCATCGAGGCCAACCTGCGCCTGGTCGTCTCCGTCGCCAAGCGGTACGTGGGCCGCGGCCTGACCATGCTCGACCTGGTCCAGGAGGGCAACCTCGGCCTGATCAGGGCCGTGGAGAAGTTCGACTACGCCCGCGGCTACAAGTTCTCGACGTACGCGACCTGGTGGATCCGCCAGGCCATGTCCCGCGCCCTCGCCGACCAGGCCCGCACCATCCGCGTGCCCGTCCACGTCGTCGAGCTCATCAACAGGGTCGTACGCGTCCAGCGCCGCATGCTCCAGGAGCGCGGCTACGAACCGACCCCCGAAGAGGTCGCCGCCCACCTGGACCTGCCGCACGAGCGGGTCAGCGAGGTCCTGCGCCTCGCCCAGGAGCCCGTGTCGCTGCACGCGCCCGTGGGCGAGGAGGACGACGTCGCGCTCGGCGACCTCATCGAGGACGGCGACGCGGCCAGCCCCGTGGAGTCCGCGGCGTTCCTGCTCCTGCGCGAACACCTGGAGGCCGTGCTCTCCACCCTCGGCGAACGCGAACGCAAGGTCGTCCAACTCCGCTACGGCCTCGCGGACGGCCGCCCCCGCACCCTGGAGGAGATCGGCCGCATCTTCGGAGTGACCCGCGAACGCATCCGCCAGATCGAGTCCAAGACCCTCAACAAGCTGAGGGACCACGCGTTCGCGGATCAGCTGCGCGGCTACCTGGACTAGAGGGTTCGGCCTGTCGCTACGGCCAGGGGCGCGGGGCTCTGACGTGTGCGGCACCGCCGCGTGGGCGCGACCAGCCACGACGGACCGGCACACGCAGAACCCCGAAAGCCCGACGACCCTAGTCGACCTCAGCCACGGCCTGCGCGAACTGAGCCGCGTACAGCCGGGCATACGCCCCCTCCGCGGCCAGCAGCGCGTCATGCGTGCCCTGTTCCACGATCGCCCCGTCCTCCATCACCAGAATCGTGTCGGCGTCACGAATCGTCGAAAGACGGTGAGCGATGACGAACGACGTGCGCCCGTGCGCGAGCCGCGCCATCGCCTTCTGGATCAGCACCTCGGTCCGCGTGTCCACGGAACTCGTCGCCTCGTCGAGGACGAGGATCACCGGGTCGGAGAGGAACGCCCGCGCGATGGTGATGAGCTGCTTCTCACCCGCGCTGACCCCCGTGCCCTCGTCGTCGATGACGGTGTCGTACCCGTCGGGCAGCGTCCGGATGAACCGGTCGGCGTGCGCGGCCCGCGCGGCCTCCTCGACCTGCTCGCGCGAGACTCCCGCCCGTCTCCCGCCACCACCCTTGCCTGAGGCGCTGCGCGCCGCCCCTCCTGATGCGGCTCCGTACGCGATGTTCTCCGCGATGGTGCCGCCGAACAGCCAGGTGTCCTGGAGCACCATGCCGATGCCGCCGCGCAGTTCGTCGCGGGACATCCGGGCCACGTCGACTCCGTCGAGGGTGATGCGGCCGCCGGTGACCTCGTAGAACCGCATGAGCAGATTCACCAGTGTCGTCTTGCCCGCGCCGGTCGGTCCGACGATGGCGACGGTGTGCCCCGGCTCCACGACCAGCGACAGGTCCTCGATCAGCGGCTTGTCCTGCTCGTACCGGAAGGACACGTGCTGCATCTCCACGCGCCCGCGCGGGTCGACGGGACGCTCGCCCGGCACGGGGTCGGCGTCCTGCTCGTCGGCGTCGAGGAGTTCGAAGATCCGCTCGGCCGAGGCGACGCCGGACTGCACCAGGTTCGCCATGGAGGCGACCTGCGTCAGCGGCATCGAGAACTGCCGGGAGTACTGGATGAAGGCCTGCACGTCACCGATGGACAGGGCTCCCGAAGCCACCCGCAAGCCGCCCACCACGGCCACGAGGACGTAGTTCAGGTTCGACATGAAGAACATCAGCGGCTGCATGATGCCGCTGTTGAACTGTGCCTTGAACGACGCCTCGTACAGCGCGTCGTTGTGCTCCTCGAAGGCCTTCGCGGACTCCTCCTGGCGGCCGAAGACCTTCACCAGGGTGTGCCCGGTGTACATCTCCTCCACGTGCGCGTTCATCGCGCCCGTGGACTTCCACTGCTGCACGAACTGCGGCTGGGAGCGCTTGCCGACCTTCGTCGCCACGACGAACGACAGCGGCACCGTCACCAGCGCCACCAGGGCGAGCAGCGGGGAGATCCAGAACATCATCGCGAGCACGCCGACGATGGTCAGGAGGGAGTTGATGAGCTGGCCCATCGACTGCTGGAGCGTCTGGTTGATGTTGTCGATGTCGTTCGTGGCCCGGCTCAGGACCTCGCCGCGCTGCCGCTTGTCGAAGTACGACAGGGGCAGTCGCGACAGCTTCGCCTGCACGTCGCCGCGCAGCCGGAACACGGTCCGGTTGATGGCCCGGTTGGAGAGCCGCGTGGCCACCAGCATCATCAGGCCCGCCGCGAGGAACGCGCCCGTCGCGAGCAGGAGCACCGAGCCGACCGCGCCGAAGTCGATGCCGTCGCCCGGCGTGAAGTCGAGCCCGGAGAGCATGTCGGCCATGCCGCCGTCGCCGTGCTCGCGCAGCCGCTCGATGGCCTCGGCCTTCGACTCGCCCTCGGGCATGTCCCGGCCGACGATGCCCGCGAAGACCAGGTCGGTCGCGTGACCGAGGATCTTCGGGCCGAGCACGGACAGCGCGACGCTGATCACGCCGGCCGCGAGCATCCCGTACATCGTGACCCGCTCGGGCCGGAACTGCGCGAGCAGCCGCTTCCCCGACCCCTTGAAGTCCATGGACCGGGAGTCGGGCCCCATCATCGGTCCACCGATGCCACCAGGGGGCATTACGCGGCCTCCGCTTCCGTCAGCTGGGAGAGGACGATCTCCCGGTACGTCTCGTTGTCGTCCATCAGCTCGTGATGGCGGCCCGTGCCGACGACCCGGCCCTCGTCGAGGACCACGATGCGGTCGGCGTCACGGATGGTGGACACCCGCTGGGCGACGATCACGACGGTCGCCTCGTGGGTCTCTTCGGCGAGCGCGGCCCGCAGCGCCGCGTCGGTGGCGTAGTCGAGCGCGGAGAAGGAGTCGTCGAAGAGGTAGATCTCCGGCCGCTGCACCAGCGTCCGCGCGATGGACAGGCGCTGCCGCTGACCGCCGGACACATTGGAGCCGCCCTGCGCGATCGGCGCGTCGAGCCCCTCCGGGAGCCCTTCCACGAACTCCTTGGCCTGCGCCACCTCCAGGGCGTGCCACAGCTCCTCGTCCGTCGCGTCCGGATTGCCGTACCGCAGATTGCTCGCCACGGTCCCGGCGAACAGATACGGCTTCTGCGGTACGAGTCCGACGGTGCGGGCCAGCAGCGCGGGCTCGACGGTGGCCACGTCGACGCCGCCCACCAGGACCTCGCCCTCGGTCACGTCCGTCAGCCGCGGCACGAGGCCGAGCAGCGTCGACTTGCCGCTGCCCGTCGACCCGATCACGGCGGTCGTCTCGCCGGGGCGCGCGATGAGGTCGATGGCCTTGAGCACCGGCTCCTCGGCGCCCGGGTAGCGGAAGCCGGCGCCGCGCAGCTCCAGGTGGCCGTGGCCGCGCAGCTCCCGCACCGGCTCCGCTGGGGGCACCACGCTGGTGTCGGTGTCCAGGACCTCCTGGATCCGCTCGGCGCACACCTCGGCCCGCGGGATCATCATGAACATGAAGGTGGCCATCATCACGGACATGACGATCTGCATGAGATAGGCGAGGAACGCGGTGAGCGCGCCGATCTGCATGCCGCCGTCGTCGATGCGGTGCGCGCCGAACCAGACGACGGCGATCGACGACAGGTTCACCACCGTCATGACGATCGGGAACATGAACGCGAGCAGCTTGCCGGTGCTCACCGAGACCTCGGTCAGCTCGGCGTTGGCGCCCCGGAAGCGCTCCTTCTCGTAGGAGTCGCGGACGAAGGCGCGGATGACGCGGTTGCCGGTGATCTGCTCGCGAAGCACCCGGTTCACCGTGTCCAGGCGCTCCTGCATGGTGCGGAACAGCGGCCGCAGGCGGCGCACGATCACGCTGACGCTGATGCCGAGCACCGGCACCACGGCGAGCAGCACCGACGACAGCGGCACGTCGAGGCCGAGCGCCATCACGATGCCGCCGACGCACATGATCGGCGCCGACACCATCAGCGTGAACGCCATCAGCACGAGCATCTGGACCTGCTGGACGTCATTGGTCGTCCGCGTGATCAGCGTGGGCGCCCCGAACTGGCCGAGCTCCCGCGCGGAGAAGGACTGCACCCGGTCGAACACGGCGGCCCGGACGTCCCGGCCGACGGCCGACGCGGTGCGGGCGCCGTACAGGACGGCGCCGATGTTGCACGCCATCTGGCCCACGGTGACGGCCAGCATCAGGGCACCGAACGACAGGATGTAGCCGGTGTCCCCCTTGATGACACCGTTGTCGATGATGTCGGCGTTCAGGGTGGGGAGATAGAGCGAGGCGCAGGTCTGCAGGAACTGCAGGAGCACCAGCAAGGCGATGGGCTTCTTGTACGGACCCAGATGGGTCCGCAGGAGTCGTATGAGCACGCTCGTCTCTCGGCTGAGTCTCGGATGGGGGAGGCGTCGACGAAGTCGCCCACCATCCTGCGCCACCGCACCCGCCCTCGTGCAACCGATTAACCCATGACTCGGTCAAAAATCAGCCTTGGTAAAGAACTGGGCACACTGAACGCTTTGATTCCCTCACGCAGTGCTGCGGAATGCCCGATTCCGCAGCAAAACGGCCGACCCGGCCGAACGTTGCCGACGGGTCGGTGGCAATGGCTGGGGGACAGCTCAGGCGACCGGCGTCCCCGAGAACGCCCCCGGGTGCGCCTGCTCCCGCACCGTCACGTACTGCTGCCGCACCGCCTGCCCGACGGCCAGCTCCTCACCGGGCTCGAAGACCTGCGCGACCGCGCCCTGCCACAGCGGCAGCTGCCCGGTCAGCGCCCAGGCGGCCTGCCGCGCGGCACCGATCGCCGCGTAGTCCGCGGGCTGTACGACCACGACCTGCGTGCCGAACAGCATCGGCGCCATCGCCCGCACCGCGGGCAGGTCGGCGGCGGGGCCGAGCAGGAACACGCGCCGCACCTCGACGCCCCGCCCGCGCAGCACGTCGAGGGCGTCGCCGAGCCCGCACAGCATGCCCTCGAAGGCGGCGCGCGCCAGGTGCTCGGGCTTCATCGACTCGCGTCGAAGGCCGGTCAGGGTGCCCGCCGCGTGCGGCAGGCTCGGCGTCTTCTCGCCCTCCAGATAGGGCAGGAGCACGAGTCCGTGGGCGCCGGGCGTCGACTTCAGGGCCAGGTCGGAGAGCGCTTCGAGATCGGGCACGCCCAGCATCTCGGCGGTGCCGCGCAGCGTCCGCACGGCGTTGAGGGTGTGGACGACCGGCAGGTGCATGCCGGTGGCGTCGGCCAGCGAGGTGATCGTCCCGCTCGCGTCGACCAGCGCCTCGTGGTGCACCGCCATCACGGACCCGGAGGCGCCGAGCGAGACGACGGCGTCGCCCTGCCGCACCCCGAGCCCGAAGGCGGCGGCCATGGTCTCGCCGGTGCCGGCGGAGATCAGCAGCCCCTCCGGCGTCGTACCCGCGGCATCCGCCGGACCGATGACCTCCGGCAGCATCGCCTGGTGCCCGAGCGCGAGCTCCACCAGGTCCGGACGGTAGGAGCCGGTCGCCGCCGACCAGTACCCCGTACCCGAGGCCCCGCCCCGGTCGGTGCTGCGCCGCGCGGGCCGCCCGAGCAACTGCCACACCAGCCAGTCGTGGGCCTGCATCAGCATCTGGGTGCGCAGCGCGGCCTCCGGCTCGTGCCGGGCCAGCCAGCGCAGCTTCGTCACGGGCATCGGGGCCTGCGGTACGCAGCCCACGGCCTGGGCCCACGCCTGCCGGCCGCCGAGACCGTCGACGAGGTCGGCGGCGGCGACCTGGGCGCGCGGGTGGTTGCCGACGAGGGCGGGCCGGACCGTGTTGCCCTGCGAGTCGAGCGGCACCAGGGCGTGCTGCTGCGCGCACACGCCGATCGCCTGCACGCCTTCGAGCAGTCCACCGCCCGCGGCCTCACCGAGGGAGAGCAGCCAGGCCTGCGGGTCGACGTCCGTCGGTTTCCCGCCGCCCTCCGGAGTCTCCAGCGGATGCGGGGCATAGCCCTGCCTGAGTACGGCGCCCGTGTCGGCGTCACAGACCACGATGCGTGTGAATTCGGGCGAACTGTCCAACCCCGCGACTATCCCCATGCCGAGGATTCTGCCGCACAACGGACGATGCCCCGCACGGCTGTCCGTACGGGGCTCGTCGTCGCAGGTGACGCGCGGCGGAGCGCGCCCGGCGCACACCGGCCGCGCACGCTGCCGCCGACGCGGCTACGTGTTGCTGGTGCCCCAGTCGTCCTCCGCGCCCTGCCCGCGCTCGCGCAGCGACCGCACCCGGTCGGCCACGGAGTCCGGCATCCGGTCGCCGACCTTCTCCGACACCGAGTGGAAGGCCTTGCCCGCGACGCCCCGGCCCTGCTGGGCCGCGGACTCCACGGTGTTGCGGACGGCGGGGTTCTGGGAGATCTCACGAACCGATTTCTTCAGCTGCTCGTAACGCTCGCGTCCGGCCCGGGTCCCGAGCACGTACCCGAGAGCCAGACCTGCCACGAATGTGAGCCGGTAGCGCATGACGGCCACCCTTCCCTTGCCTCGACTGTCCCGACGTCGGTCGTGGGGGAACCGATTGGCGGAGCACCCCCCTGCTTGCGCTAATGTATGTGTCGCAGCAAGCGCACGCCGCCCGGGAATCCCCAGGTAGGTGACATTGTTGCAGTGACTCCGTCACCAAGAGTCATTCCCCTGTAGCTCAATTGGCAGAGCAGCCGGCTGTTAACCGGCAGGTTACTGGTTCGAGTCCAGTCGGGGGAGCGCGGTCTCCTGTAGCTCAATTGGCAGAGCAGCCGGCTGTTAACCGGCAGGTTACTGGTTCGAGTCCAGTCGGGAGAGCTGTCCGAGAGGGCCCCTGAAGCGTCCGTCCACGACGCCCCCGGGGCCCTCTCGCATACCCGGACCCCTCCGGGACCCACCCCCAACGATCCCTCGTACGTGCTTGTTTCGCCCCCGGTGGAACCACGCGGGCCGCAACGGGGTCCTCATGGTCGTGCATAGCCGACCAGCCGGAGCAGGAGATCGTATGAGCGGCTATGCTGCGGCAGACGGCGCGCACAAATGTGCGCGACGCGCCGTTAGGGGCGGTAGCTCAGCCGGTTAGAGCAGCGGACTCATAATCCGTCGGTCGAGGGTTCGAGTCCCTCCCGCCCCACTCCGCACTTTGTGCGAAGAATCGTTCTGACCAGCATCTTTGCTGGTCGGGGCGATGTCCGAGGGGTCCTGGCGGCTCTTGCTCGATCAAGATTTCATGATCGGCAGGACAAATTCGGGACGCGCGTCAAGCTGCGGGACGCAGACTCTCGTTCGGGTCGTCTTCTGGGACGCTCCGCCCTCTCTCAGGGGCCTCGATCTGATGGCTAGCGTCCTGCTCGGGGCGCTGAGGCCGGACGAAGTTCTCAACGTCGCGCCCTGCGGGCCGGGCGATGAAGAACCTCAGCAGAGCGAAGTAGGGGCGCTGCTCTTCGGAGTACTGGTTGGAGTGGTCCTCCACGCGCAGCACCTCGTAGCTGTTGCTGGCGCAGTGCTCGCTGATCCACTTGATCGCGGCGTCGCTGGTCTGGTCCGGGCCCTTACTCACGGCGCGGATCTCGCCCAGGACGTCGCCGTCGTGCCGGAGCTTGGCGCCGACGGACCATTTGCCTCCGGTGTACCGGGAGCCGTGGACGTAGAGCACGGCGACGTCGTCCCGGAAGGCTTCCTCGGGGACCTTCAGCCGCTGCTGTTCCTGGTACGGCACGTTGCGCGGGACGACTGCCAGGGTGGACTCCGCCTCGGCGCGCATCAGCTCGGGCAGGACGCTGGTGTACGTGTCGGAGGTGATCTGGCGTGAGGAGTGCCCCAGCCTTTCCTGGACCGTCTTGATGTCGTTCTTGGCGAGCAGCGAGAGGGTCGCGGAGATGTGGCGGAGGTCGTGAAGGCGCACAGGAGGGAGCCCGGACAGTTCCACCAGCCGCTGGAAGCGTCGACTGATCCAGTCAGGGTGAAGCGGCGCTCCGTTCTCCTGGGTGAAGACGCAGCCGGACTCTTGCCAGGCTTCCACTTCGGCCCACTGTTCGCGCTCCTGGTCCTGCTGGATGCGCCACGCGGTGAGGACTCTCCCTGATTCCTCGGTCAGGGTGTTCATGCGGACGCTGTCGGCCTTGGGGGCTTCGCCGTACAGCCGGTAGGCCACTTCGACGATCTGTGCGGAGATCCGCAGGGTGAGCGCCGTCGTGCTGACCTCCGTCCAGGGCAGGGCGGCCACCTCGCCGCGCCGCGGCCCGATGAACGTGAACGTGTGCCACATCGCGTACAGCCGGTCGTCTCGGACGAAGTCCAGGAAGGCGCCGGTCTGCTCCGCCGTCCAGACCATGACCGGCCCCGGCTTCACGCCTGTGCGCTTCCACTCCTCGACGCGTTCGGGCGTCCACACGAGGGGCTTGGGCCGCTTGATCGGCGGCAGCTCGATGAGTGAGGCCAGGTTGGTCGCGTACTCCTGCCTCTTGATCCCGTTGTTCAGGAACGAGCTGAGAGTTGCGTTGATGCGGTGTAGCGTCGCCGCGCTGGTGATCTTCCGCTTGCCCATGCGACCCTCGCGGAGGGCCGCGTTGGCCTTCAGGTAAGCCCGCCGTGCTTCGCGGCGCTCCTGCTGCTTCCCAGCGGCTCGAACCCAGGCCGTGTGGGCGGCGTCGCGTTTCAGCTCCAGCTCGACCACCTTGGCGTGGTGGAGCAGCCGCTCGGCGTTCTCCCGTTCGATGGCGTCGTACATCGCCTCGATGTGCCGGAGCTTGAGGTCACGTCGCTTGATGTGGCCCAGGTGCGGTTCGAGGTAGAGCTTGATGTGCTCCTCGTAGCCGTGCCGGGTGGTGCGGGCCAGGTTCCTCTTGCGCTTGAGCCAGGCGTGCAGATCCTCGCCGACCGTTGTCTTGCTCATGACGTCGGCGCCGCCGGTGGCCTGGAGGTAGATCTCCTCGGCCTTCTTCTTCGCATCGTCCTTCTTGGCGAAGCCGCCACGGCGGACACGCTGCCGCGTCCCGCCCTCGCCGGCTTCGAGCTCGAAGTAGAAGTACCAGGTGCCGTGGCCCTTCTGTTCGAGCTTGGGGCAGGTGGCGCCGATCTTGCGCTTCTTGGGTCTTCCGTTCGCCAGGAGTATCGGCGAGCCGTCATCGTCGAGGACGGCTTCCTGGCAGGCGCATTGCCGTGAGTAGCTGGGGTCGAACAAGGGTCCCCCTCCGTAGCTTTTCACTTGTGGACGTTCTGTGACGGTCCTTGTTGGACCACGCCCTTATCTTGCCCCAACACTCCAGTGTTGGCGTATCCTTAAAGTCACGTTGGCGCGGGGGAGGACGCGACAGCGATGACAAACAAGAACGCCTCGACAGTCACAAAATCCAAGGTCACCGACATGACCTTGGAGGAGTTGCTCGCGCTGCCGCCGACGGTGAACGTCGTCACGGCGGCACGCGCACTGGGCATCGGGACGCACAAGGCTTACGACTTGATCAAGGAGGGGTCCTTCCCCGTGCAGCCACTGACGCTGGGGCACACGGTGAAGATCCCCACGGCTGCGCTCTGGAAGGTCCTCGGTGTGAGCCCGATGGCACGGTGATCAGTCGTGGCCTTCGTTCCGGCCTGTCTGGCCATGGCCCGCTCCGGCGGGCTGTGGCCTAAGATCGGGCGGCTAACGGGGGCACGAGAAGAACGGACGACCATGCCACGGCTCTACGGGTTCGACGACCAGTCGCGTCAGCGGCTACGGGATGACGAAGTGGATCCCCTTCGGCAGATGGTCAGCCGCGCGCTGGCCGACGAGGAGCTGTCGAACGGAGACGTCGCCCTGTGGGCGAATGGCGAGGGCTACCGGGGCACGATGGGCGGAGAGTGGAAGGACGCCTCCGTCGGCAGGCTCTTCCGCAATCCCGCCATCGCCGGACTGCGCTACGACGACGAAGGAAACCTCGTCGACGCCAACCATCCCGGCGCGATCACCCGCGAAGAGTTCGAAGCTCTCCAAGAGCGAGACGCACGCCGGAAACCGGCCTCGGCGGCGCCCGTGTATCCGTATCTCCTCGTTGACGGGGCGAGTGAATGCGGCATGTGCAGCTTCCATCTCCAGGGGGCACGCACGAATGCCGGGACGCCTGGCTACCGGTGTCGCCCCAAGGACAAACAGGGACTTGGCGGAGGCTGCGGCGAAGTCCGTATCGACGCCGAGCTGCTGGAGACCCACGTCGCAGAGTACGCCGTCGCCGAACTCCTCAAGCCCGGCATCCGGGAGCAGATCCTCAAGGCGCAGGAGGCCGTGCGCGAGCAGGTCGAGGAGATGAAGGCTGCGGTCGAGGACCTGAAGGTGCGGCGCACCGAAGCTGGTGCCCTGTACGGCAAGCGTGAGATCAGCAGCGAAGCGTTCGTCGCCGCCGACCGTGAGATCACGGCCAGCGTCAAGGAGCTCGCTGCTCGGATCCGCTTCGCCGAACAGATGGTCAACTTCAAGCTGGGTGGCGCGAAGGATCTCGTCAAGTGGTGGAACAAGGCGCCGCACGTCTCCCGGAGCGCGATCCTCAGGCTCCTCCTGGAGAAGGTGGAGGTGTTCCCCGCGAGTGCTCGCGGGGTTCGCACCATCGAACCCGGTCGTGTCGTGTTGCACTGGAGGAAGCTGCCGCCGGAGTTGTCAGGCGTCGGCTGACGCCACTGTCTTCCGGGACGCGAGCCGCTTGCCGACCATGGCCATGGTCAGACCTGTGATCAACGCGATCACCGCCAGGCCCGCGAGAAGCGGAGAGACGACTTCCTCGTACCGCAGCGGCCAGGGATGGCCGAGGTAGTGCGTGACGAGGTACGAGCCCTTACTGACGGCGTAGGCGACGCCGAGGATGGCGGCCGTTGCGGAGACGATCAGGCCGCGGGCGGTCCATGCATGTCCGCCCTGCCGGGTGGACATGGCCATTCCGAAGCAGAGGAAGGCGATCTCTCCGCACGTCACCGCCACGTAGCAGAGGTAGACCATCAGGTAGACGGTGACGCCAGGCACCGTGGCGAACTCGGTGGTGAACTCGGTGTTCTCGTCGGTTGCGCCGATGAAGAGCGGGAGCATCGCTGCCAGTACGCATGCGCCGAAGGCGATACGCGCGTAGAGGCTTGCCTTGAGCACGTCACGGTTGTACGACCAGTCCACGAGCATGAGTTGGAGGCTGCCGCACCACAGCACCGCGCAGATGTGTGCGCCGAGCTTGGCGGCGTTGTTCATTCCGGTCAGGGACTCGAAGAATGACTCGACGGGGGGCACCGCGAAGAGGACCCCCACGCCGCAGACTCCGAAGGCCACCGTGCGCGCGAAGCGGGCGATGCGGTACTCCGCACGGGTGCGCTGACGCCAAGCCTCGCGGCCTGACAGTGCGGTGCCTGCTATGCAGACCAGAGCGCACAAGCCGAAGACGATGCCGTCCATTTTCAGGTTCCTTCCAGATCAGAGACGGCCCGCTCGGCTGCTTCGCTGAAGCTGAGCCGCCTTCGCCGGCCCGGCCGTGGTGTTTCAGCGGCAGGGGGCGGCGGCTCGGGAACTTCGGGGACGCCGAGGTCGCTGCGGCCATGGCGCAGCCGGATCTCACGTGCGGCCTCCAAGAGTTCAGCAGCTCCAGCCTCACCCAGGTCGTGGATGAGCAGCAGTGCTTTGCGGGCGTCTTGTTGGCCTTCATAGACCGACAGCGAGGTCAAACCGTTGTAACCCGGCAGTAGGTACGCTATCGGACAATCGAAAGCCTTTGCGAGGCCGACGAGTTGTGACGCTGTTGGGTTTTCCCGGACGCCGTTGAGGAGATCGTTGATGACCTGGTGGGTCATCGCCGGTTTGCCCCCTGCCGTTTGCGCAGTTGCTGCGGCAAGTGCCCGCGTACTGGGCGTTCTGCCGTTTTTGCCGAGCTTGCGCCGCAAGAGGTGAGCAAGCTTGCTGGATAGAGGGATATCCGAGCCGGGCGGCATGGCGGGGCTGCTCCTTCGGCGGGTCGGTTTGACGGGTGGGCGTGCGCACGGCAGCTGAACTGCCTTGCGGAGGGCGGGTGCTGACTTCGCGAAGTCTAATGTCTAGGCCAGTTGACAATAGGTGACGGGCACAGCAAGATCTGTAACGGTAGAAGCAGATCGCTGTACTCACCAAGCGGGTCGCCTCCCCACTTCCGCCCTCTGGACCGCGAAGGCGCGAACGTACTCTCGTGGCCCCTGATGTGTGCCGTGAACTCTTCTGTGTGGGGATCTAAGTGGATGCCCGCCCCAGTCGGCGGGGCGGACCGCTGCAACATGGAGGCGACGGGGTGCACATCGAACTCGGGCGCGTGCTGGCTCGATTGGAGGAGTCCGGCGGCGTGCCGAACGTTCGCCTGACGGACGGGGAGGTGGTGGAGCTGCTCGGAGCCCTGGCTGTGGTCGACCCGAAGAAGGTCGAGTCGCAGAAGGGGGTGTCGAGTGCGGTCGACGTAGCCGCGTGACCTGAACGTAGATCGCTTCACGAGTGCGGGCCCCGTCGGGGGAGGGCCCGCACTCTTGCGTTTGACCTGGGGAATCTTTCGGAAATTGTGGACCCAGACCCTCTATGCTTATAAAATAGAAGCATAAGGGGAGGGGGAGACGGACCCCCTCTCGACCTCTTGGAGTCCCGAAATGCCGCACAAGTACGCGACCTTGAAGATGGCCCAGATCCACCGCAACCCCGGGCAGCCTCGCGAGACCTTCGACGAGGAGGCGCTGAAGGAGCTGGCCGACTCTATCCAGCAGCACGGCCTGCTCCAGCCGGTCGTCGTCCGCAAGGCCGACAAGGGGTACGAGCTCGTTGCCGGAGAGCGCCGATACCGGGCGAACGGCATGGCGGGCAACATCCTCATCGAGGCGAAGATCCTCCTCGGCGACGGCGCGGAGGGCATCGACAGCCTCACGTCCTTCAAGAAGGCCATGGCCGAGAACCTGAACCGCGAGGACATGCTCCCGCTGGAGGAGGCCCGCGGCTTCAAGAAGGTCCTCGATGCCGAAGAAGGCGCCACCCCCGCCACCGTCGCCGCGACGTTCTCCAAGACGGTCCCGTACGTGACCCAGCGCCTCGCCCTGCTCGCCCTGCGCCCCGAGATCGCCAAGGCGGTCGACCTCGGCCACATCGGCACCCAGGCCGCCGTGCAGATCGCCGCCCTGGACCAGGGCAACCAGAAGGCCGTCTTCGAGACGTGGAAGAAGGGGCAGACCAGCGACAACCAGCTCGTCCACATCGCCTACGCCATGCGCAAGCAGGAGAAGGCGGCCACGCAGGACTCCATGGTCCAGGTCGAGGAGATGACGGAGGAGGAGAAGGCCAAGAGGGGGCGCGCACAGGCCAAGACCCGAAACGACCTCGACGAGATCGAGCGCATCTGCGGCCTGCTGGACGGCATCCGCAAGGCCGACCCGATGGAGCTCGCCCGGCACCTGGAGGGAGAGGTGGGCAAGAGGCTGGAGCAGATGGACCGAGTCTCCGACCTCCTCCAGAAGGCCCGATTCCAGCTCCGCCAGGCCAAGGCGCACGCCGACGCCAGCGAGATCATGGTCAGCCCTGACGCGGCAGCCCCCGACCTCGCCGCCGAAGCCGAGGCGGCGCAGGCGCAGTTGGCTGCGATCGTCGACGGCAGCGGAGAGGGTGAGCCGGACGCCGCGCCCACTCAGTCCGCGCCCGCTGCCGACGAGGAGGGCGAGGCCGCGCATGCCGTCGTCGGCGAGGGCGAGACGGACCAGTCACTCGCGAGAGCGGGCGAAGACGGGGCCAGTCACGCCGCCGAGGGTGAGCCCGCCGACGCCACCCCTGCGCTCGCAGGCTGACCTGATCGCACACGGCGGGCGGCCCTGTGGCCGACGCCAACCAAACGGCACAGATAGATCCCAACACTCGATGGTGGTACGGTCTATTTCGTTGGAGGGAACGGCCACAGCCGAGGAACCGGCCCGCCAACACGCCGTGGCACCGGCATTCCCAACGGTGTCTGGCGGGTGGCCAATCCCCCGCGCCCTACCCGCCAGACACCGGCTCCGCGCAGAGAGCGAAGCCACCGGGATGGCCGCCAGGCCCACGACCGCGACCGGACCCGCCCCACCCCATTGGGGCGGGTCCCCGTGCACTCAGGAGAGCCATGAGCGCAGACGACTTCAAAGGCCTCCCGGAAGACCGCGACCTGTACATGCGGCTCCTTGCGGAACGAGACGGCCAACTCCTCAAAGCACTCGCCGAGAGGGACCCCGGCCTCGCGCCACCGCGAAACCGGCAACAGGAGACAGCCGGGCCACGCGCAGAACCACAGAAGACCACCCTCGCCAAGTCAACGAAGAGAGTCGCAGCATGACCGAGCATCAGGACCCGTCCCAGGATCACCGCGAGCCTCCCGTGCCGGGAGCAATGTGGTGCAAGTCCTGCGACTCCTGGTGCCTACCTTCCGGCCTCTGCCGCTGCAACAACCGCTAGCGTCCGCGGCATGACCACCCCACGCCACGGCCGTGAGCCGGTCGACATCGACCGACTCACGGCCAGCACCATCACCGATGACCAACTCGACGCTATACGAGCCGAATTGCGCCGCTACCGCAACGCGTCGTCCACCGGACGCACGGACACCGCTCAAGACACGACAGCGCCACCGGAGCCAACGGCGGAGCCCCCGTCCACCCAGCTCGCGAAGCCTTCAACTACTCCGGAGGCGCCCCGGTGATCGTCTAGTGTTGGCGTGGCGTAGGGCGCGGGGAACGGCCTACACAAGGGACTCCCCGTGACCGCGACGCACGCCAACATCCCCGAACAGCTCCAGCCGCTAGCCGTCCCCACCGCGGACCTCACGCCGTACCACCGCAATCCGCGCAACGGCGATATCGACTCGATCACCGAATCGCTGACCATCAACGGCCAGTACCGCCCGATCGTCGTCAACAAGGGCAGCCGCACCGGCCGCACCAACGAGATCCTGGCAGGCAACCACACCTTCGCCGCCGCCCAGCAGCTCGGCTGGCAGCAGATCGCCGTCACCTGGATCGACGTCGACGACGACGCAGCAGCACGCATCGTCATCGTCGACAACCGCACCAACGACCTCGCGGGATACGACACCCAGCTCCTGGCCGAAGTCCTCTCCGAGATCCCCGACCTCGCCGGAACCGGCTACGACCGCGAAAGCGTCGACCAGCTCCTCGACGACACCTCTCTTCCCGAAACCCTCGAACTCACCAGCGACGGAGCGGGCACTGGGGCCGCCGCGACCGTCGACTACCTCCAATGGGGCTACCTCCAGTGGGAGTCCAAGCGCGTCCGGATCACCTCCGAAGAGGTCGAAGCCCTCAACGCGATCTACACCAAGTTCGTCGACGCCACGAACAGCGACCTCGGCTTCGGATGGCACGTCCTCCAGCAGGCCCACGAGGAAGGCCAGCCCGCATGAGCGCCCCCACCACGACCTTCCACGAGTCCTACCCGCTCGACCAGCTCCGCCCCGCCGACTACAACCCGCGCCGCCTCAGCGAGAACGCCTTCACCCGGCTCCAGACATCCCTCCGCCGCCACGGCGTCGTCAAGCCGGTCATCCTCAACGCCGACGGCACCCTCGTCGCAGGCCACCAGCGCACCAAAGGCCTCAAGGCCATCGGCCTCACCCACACCCCCGCGGTCATGCTCGGCACCAAGGTCCGGCTGCAGGACGAAATCCAGTTCAACCTCCTGCACAACCGCGTCGAGACCGAAGCCAGCGTCGTCTACGCCGAACCCGGCCAGCTCGGCACCTGGTCCTGGATTCCCTGGCAGACCATCCGCGTCGCCGAACAGCGAAACCTCTCCTTCGTCAACGCCATCGCCCACATGACCGCCGGCCACGGACCGTGGGGGAGCGTCGTCATCGACGACCAGGGCCGCGTCGTCCTCAACGCCGAGTACGCCGTCGTCGCCTCTCTCTCCCGCTTCGACGTCCTCGCCTGGACCGTGCCCTCCTCCGAAGCCGCCCAACTCCACGCCGACCTTTCCGGCGAGTACGGCGTCTACGACTGGACCGCCATCGAGAACAAGGCGCCCGTGTGGAACCAGCACATCGTCCAGCCCAAACGGCTGCGGAAGTTCTCCTCCAAGGCCAAGGCTGGAAAGCTCGCCTACGGGTCCGAGACGTGGGACCAGCTCGTCACCCCCTGGCTCAAGCCCAGCCACCGCGTCGTGGACTTCGGCGCCGGATACGGCGACTACGCCAAGCACTTGCGTGCCAAGGGCTTCAACATCCACGACTACGAGCCCTACCGCTGCCGCGCTGGCTCGTACGCGGTCGACATCCGCGCCGTCGTCGGCATGATCCGCGACATCGACAAGGACATCCAGACCCACGGCCTGTTCGACGTCGTCGTCCTCGACTCCGTCATCAACGCCACCACATCCCTCGACTACCAGCACTGGGTGATGACCACCGTCAACGCCCTATGCGCGGCCGACGGAGTCGTATGCCTCGGCACCCGCAACCTCGCCCGCGAACTCCGCGACGAGCAGGCCAAGCGCGTCACATCCTCGACCGCCACCACGAAGATGAGCTTCCTCGACGGAGACAACGTGGAAATGAACTTCGTCAAGGGAAAGTGGCAAAAGCTTCGATTTCACACCCCAGAAACACTGGAGCCCCTGCTCCGCAGGTACTTCAAAGAAGTCGAAGTCAGCGACCTCAGTGGGTCCAACCTCAAGGCCACCTGCCGTCAGCCCGTCACGCTCCCCAGGGAGGAATATGAAAGGGCGCTGGATGAGGAATTCAACATGCCCTACCCGAACGGCTTCCGGCATGACAGGCATCTGGAATTGGTGGCAAATTTGATAGAATTGACAATGAAAAGGAATGAATCTCTCGGCTGATCGATGGGGAATGGGGAGTGTGTGTCACCGCGAATACAGCTCTACATAGAATCACGGGACCGCTACCAGATCATGTGGCTAGCGGGCGTACGGCACGTGGCCCTCGATCAGCATTGCCTGCGCAGCTTCGGCCAGCCCGACAGGCCGCGCGTGAACCCGGCCCGCCGACATCAGCTTCTCGAACTCCCCACCCAGCACGCCCCGCTCGCCTGGTACCTGTGCGCCCTGCCCCAGCCATGGGAGTGGTCGAAGAACGCCCACCTGGCCTTCGAAGGCGCCCCCGGCGAACAGTGGGACGGGCCCGCACTCGTCCCCGGCCTCCATGTGCGGCTGAACAACGCTCGCCCCATCACCGGATGGGGCGAGCACAGCATCCCCGAGGAAGAGCCGCTCCGGCGCTCCAGCCGATATCGAACCTGCCGCAACTACCAATTCGCCTGGTGGCTCCGTGCCCACCGTGCGGCGCCTGACGCGCCGCACGAACCCGTTGCACGCAAGCGAGACAGCGACGGGGAGCAAATGTCACTGATGTGACGTTGGCGGAGCAGGGCGATTGCCGTCCGGCTCCGCTTCATCTTCGGGGTGCGACGGTGCTTCCTCGCTTGACTCACCCTCGTCTTCCCCGCGGGCTGCACGAAGGAGCTCACGCCATGACACGATCAGACGGCGAAGCTGCTCAATCAAGCCAGTGAGCTGAGTAAGAGCGATGGAGGCGACACCGGCCCAGGCCAAGACCCAAAGGATGATGGTCGAGTCCACTGTTCGGCTTCCTCTAAATCAGGGGCCGAACTGTGCGCAGGCACATCAGTCCGGCCACAACGAGTGGCTGAACTGAATTTCGTGCCGGCGGTTGAAACTCAGACGGTGCGGTATAAGCTCCGCTGACAGTGTGGTGGAGCAGGTTCGTGGTGATCATGCCATGGCGCTTGTATCCACACGGGTCGCCGGATCCGCTGGGGTGTTGAGGTACGCCATCGCTGGACTCATTTCAGGCTCCGATGATTCCCGCCATCAGAGCGAGTCCGTCTTCGAGAAGCAGGCTAGTCCGCACTTCGGAGGCTGTCAGGAACTTCTTGAGATTCGCTGAGGACTGCTTCGGGTTCACAGTGGTGCGATCATGGTGGCGGGCGCGGGGGCGCACCCGAGCTGTGGAGGACCCCGCCGTGGGACGCCCCGACAAAGCCGCGCGTGCGGCCATCGCACGCCGCCGCTCGGACGCCATCGACCTGCGCCTCGCGGGCGTGGACTGGCTGACGATCGCCCGCAAGCTTGCCGCCGACCCGGCCGCCAACTCCGACGGCATCGCCTACCCGCAGGGCTACGGCATCGAGCGGTACCGGAAGAAGCAGGACGCGCCGTCCGACGAAGCCCTCATCCATGCCGCCTGCCGAGATGTCCGCGCCGCACTCGCCGACCGGCGCGCTGAACTGAACGACGACGTCGATGAACTCCGCGCTCTCGAAGCCGACCGTCTCGACCGCCTGTTCTTCGTCGCGTACAAGAGAGCCGTCCGAGACCAGGACCTCGCCGCGGTCGACCGGACGCTGCGCATCATGGAACGCCGCGCACGCCTCCTCGGCCTCGACATGCCGACCAAGACCGAGGTCTCCGGCCCCCAGGGCGGCCCGGTTCAGGTTGAGAACGTCACCACTGACGAGCTCGACGCGTTGATCGACCTCACCGACCCCGGCACCGCATGACCCCACGCGATCACGCGAGCGTCGTCGCCCGGTACAAGACCCTGCCCGCAGCCCGCAGGCGCGCCATCGCACGACACGCAAGCCAGACGCTGCGGGCCGACCTCGCCCGCGCCGAGTGCCAACTCGCCATGGACCGCTCGCCAGGAGCCTTGGCCGCCGTCCTCACCGGCGGCCGGGAGATGCAGGCCCCCCACCTGGACTTGATCGACCGGGCCTTCATCGACATGGCCGAAGGGCGCTGCGACCGCGTCATGCTCACCATGCCCCCACGGCACGGCAAGAGCCGCCGCGCCTCACGCTGGGCACCACTCTGGTACCTGCGGCGCAACCCCGGGCACCGCATGATGATCGCCAGCTACTCCGCCGACCTCGCTGACGACCACGGCCGGTGGATCCGCGACGCCATCTACACCTGGGGCGACGACCTCGGCATCCAGCTCAAGACCGGCAGCCAGGCCGCCAACCGCTTCGACATCGTCGGCGGCGAAGGCGGCCTCCTCGCCGCAGGCATCGGCGGCGGCCTCACCGGCCGCGGCGCCCACATCGCCATCGTCGACGACCCCGTCAAGGACATGGCCGACGCCGACAGCCCCACCATGCGCAAGCGCGCCTGGGACTGGTGGACCTCCGTCCTCCAGACCCGACTCGAACCCACCGGCGCCATCTGCCTCATCCAAACCCGCTGGCACGAAGACGACCTCGCCGGACGCATCCTCGCCACCGAACGCGACGCCTGGCGCGTCATCGACCTCCCTGCTCTCGCCGACAGCCCCAACGACCCCCTCGGCCGGGAGCCCGGCGAACCGCTGTGGCCCGACCGCTTCGACGCCACCCACCACGCCAAGACCCGCAAGCGCGTCGGCGAACGCGTCTGGGGCGCCCTCTACATGCAGAAGCCCCGCCCGCCCGAGGGAGGCGTGTGGAAGCGCGAGTGGATCGACACCGCCCGCATCAACGCCGTCCAGTTCTCCGGCCTCGACATGGCCCGCATCGTCGTCGCCGTCGACCCCGCCGGCGGGGAGTCCACCGTCGGAGACGAGACCGGAGTCATAGGCGTGGGCCGCGACTTCGACCGTCACCTCTACCTCCTGGCCGATCGATCCGGTTCCATGGGCGCCAACGACTGGGGCCTTGCCGCCTGCCGCCTGGCCCTTGAACTCAAGGCAGACGCAATCGTGGTCGAGAAGAACTACGGCGGCGACATGGCCCGCCAGATCGTCACCCAGGCATGGGAGCAGCTCCGCCGAGAAGGCGCCACCAAGGGCCTGCTCATGCCCATGATCCTCGAGGTCGCTGCCAAGGTCGGCAAACGCCTCCGTGCCGCACCCGTCGCCCAGCTCTACGAACAGCAACTCGTCCACCACGTCGGTGAGTACACCGAGCTGGAGGACCAGATGGTCACCTGGGTTGAGGGTATGGACAGCCCCGACCGCATGGATGCCGCAGTCCACGGCTGACCGAACTGGCCGACCCTGACCAGCTCGACACACTGCCGGGCGGTGTCGACGACGGACGCTTCGACGGGCGTCGATAGCCTGATACGACGCATTGGAGTTGCAGTCCTACTTGTAGTTGTCTTCCTGTTCCAAAGGCACGCATAGACCAGTGCCCTGCCGTAGGGTCTTAGGAGACACCCAATCTTTTGGGTAAGGCGGCTGCGCTTAGAGCCGCAGCACGAGAACGGCGGACCGCCGCGATGAGCGGCAGTCCGCCGAGATGGTGCACAGGACCACGCGTGCAAGGCCAAGTCCTGCGCCCCCTCCAGGGGAGCGGTCGGTTGGCTAGCGGTCGATCAGCCAGAACAACAGCTGAATCAGCACCGTGAGTGCCAGCCGACCGTTCCGCCCATCATCGGGCGGATCGGGGCGGCGATGCCTTCCCGTTCCTCGTGACACCGAACTCTCCTCACTCTCAGGGCACCGCCCCTCGGCGGCGAGTGCCAATTGCTGAACTGCGCCGAGGGAGCAAGTGAGTTCGGTGACCTATCGCTCACCCTACGAGAGAAGCCCCGTCCACGATGGCCAGTTGTGGATATCGAGCTGCCTGCGGACAACCGCGGGAAACGGCCCAATGAGGAAACGGCCCCGGGCGCAGGCTGTTAGCCTCCCGATCATGGGGAGCAGGGGGAGTTGGGCCAAGGCTCTGTGCTGCGTCGCGATCACGGCTACAGCACTCGTCGGCTGCACCGACAAGAGCGAGAAGCCCACGGACGATCAGCATCGCGCCAGGCACCTGGAGCGGGTTCGCGAGACGTACAGGCTGGGGCGCAGCGAGGGCCTGGCGATGCAGGAGCAGAAGATCAACAGCGGTGCGGCCCCGTCCAAGGCGAGCCCCAGTGAGCGCGAGTGCAGCACGCGCTGGGACAAGCTCGGCGAGCGGAAGCAGACGGGAGGCGACCGGGCCGGTTTCATCGCAGCCTGCTCCTCCTTCCCAGCACCAGGGACGAACGGGTACGACGAAGCCGTGGCCGAAGCCGGGAGCGGCGCACCATGAGCAGAACGCGTTGCGCCGACCCCCTCCGCGCCATGATCAGACCGGTGGACGAGACGGCGGCCGCCCCCAGTGGGACGGCCGCCGCAGTCGAGCTATCGGCGCTGCTCGAACATGACCAGGAACGGGGAGACGAAGCCCGAGGCCTCGACCGGGCTCGTGTCTCCGAAGATGATCAGCAGGACACCAGCCACGAGGGAGAGCCCGTAGATGCGGGCGGCAGTGTGGTCGTGTCCGTTGTCGACTTCGGCCCTGGGACTGTTTTGGCACATACTGGAGAAGCTCCTGTTCATTGCTGGGCAAGGGCACGGTTACTCACAGCGACTAGGACCCCTGTGGTAACCAAGCGGCGGCTGAGGCGGCGGCGCATTCCCGTGCGCCTGTTGCCTCAGCCGTCAGTCATGAGTCGATACGAAGCCTCCTTCAGGGGTTGGCCAAACGACCTCGATGCACAGGGACGCGCACAGGTCGAGCAGGTCCTCCCTCGGCGCCGACGGCAGGAGCAGCGCGAGGGCAGGGGTCGGGTTGAAGAAGCGGCGGTAGTCCATGAGCTGGCCGATCGCTAGCCGAACGGACTGACGGGTGCTGCTGTTCTTCACTTCGATCAGCCTGTTCTCGGTCACGTCCAGAAGATCGATATAGGAAGTTCTGGTTTCGCCCTTCACCCGCACTTGCACAGCCGAGAGCTCGCGGCCGAGGCTGCGCAGATGGCTGGCGTAGTCCGCTGTCAGACGAGCTGTGAGGGCGCGAGGGCTTTCCTGAGCGCGCAAGCGGATGGGTTCAATGTGCGGTTCGGGGAGCGCCCTGAGGACGCGTGTTTCCGCTGCTGGAGTTGCTGGTAGCCGTGGCCCGCCCGCGGCCGTGGCGCCGACCGGCCGCAACCGAAAGACGATCACTGCCCGCATGTCTCCGCTCGCGTCCAGGGCGTCTGCTGTGTAGCACGGCTGCTCGGGATCCACTTCGAACCGGCCCAGATGGCGATACGTCCTGAGACTGACACCTTCAGTGATCTTCGGGAGCTGGTGGAACACGTGTAGTGCGCGGCCATTCTCTACATGGCGCAGTAGCGCGAGGTTGCCGCGCGTCATCTCCTGGTCGCCGTACATGCCAGCGCCCGTGAAGTGGAAGATGCCGTCCTCTCCCCACCCTGTGAGAGGGTCGTGCGGTCCTGGGTTGTCCGCGACGAACACCATGACCATCTGCGACTTCGCAGATGGTGAAATGCCGCCCTGTGGAGTGCCGCCGAACCGCTTGTGCAGCTCGCGCCGCGTCACGACTTCCCCCACAACCAGCTCATCCGTTGCCATCACGCACCTCCCGTTTGAAGGCTAGCCCAGTCACCCTGACAAGACAGGGTGACTTAGAGGCTCAAGGGGACGGTTTGGGCTCGAAAAGCGGTATGAACTGGTGCGTTTTAACTCTGAAGAGAACTCGTCTCGTTATCTACTCGTTATCATTGGTCTGTGATGGCAGCCTCGACGGCATAGAGTGTTGGCTCGGCGCGGGGCCGACTGCCTGGAGGGGCACCGTGCGCCTGCGCGACCTGATCACCGACGTGTGGAGCTGGCTGGACTACAAGCCAGCCATGGCTGACCCGCGCCGTGCCGGCCGCCGCAACGAGTGGGCGAAGCTGACCGGCTCGTGGGTGCCTGACGAGGACCTGCGCCGTCTCGCCGCGTACCGGATGCTGGCCGCCTATGACTCCAACCAGGCGGGGCAACTCGCCGCCGTCACCGGTGATGACGAGACTGGGCTGGAGCGCCGTGAACTCGGCGACGCCTCCAAGCTTGTTGACACTGCTCTCGGCTACCTACTTGGCTCCGAGCAGACCATCAGCGTTGCCGGGGCCGAGCACGCCGACGATGAACCGAGCCCCGAGGCCGCCGCGGCGCTCGCCGTGCAAGACCGGCTCCGTGAGTGGGCGGAGAAGGAACTGCTGCCGCTCCGGGGGCAGCAGGCCGAGCGCACCGCGATCCTCCTCGGCGACGCCGTGTACTCCCTCGCCTGGGACCCGGGCAAGCAGCGCGTCCTGCTGCGCACCTGGGACCCGGGCCTGTATTTCCCCGAGTGGCCAGAAGACGGCGAGCACGACGGAGCCGAGTTCCCCGCCCGCGTACACCTTGCGTGGGAGCTGCCGGAAGACGAGCGGCGCGGCCTGAAGGCGAGGCTGCGCCGGATCACCTACGAGCTGGCGCCCATCGCCCCGGCAAGCCGCCGCGGTACGACGAAGGACGGCAGCCCGGTACGCGAGTACCTGACCGCCGAGGACGGCGGACCCGCCCTGATCGCGGGCGACACCCTCACACCCGAGACCGGGACGATCACCCGCACCTACCAGTGGGCGCCGAACCGGCCCTCTGCGTGGACGTGCTTCCTCACTGACGCCGAATGGGACCTGGACGACCTCAAGCACTCCGACGTGCTGTACGACCTGCCCATGCACAAGGCGCGCTACCGGGTGCGCTCCGACGGTGAAGTGCTCGACCGGCTCGACCTCATGGTCGACTTCATCCCCCTCGTCCACCTCACCAACAGCATCCCCGCGAGTGGCGAGCACTGGGGCAAGCCCACCGTGGCCACCGTCCTCCAGGCCCTCGACGAGCTGTCCGCCACCGACACCGACAGCTCCGGCGCCTCCGCCACTACCGGCACCCCGATCATCGGCCTCGCCGGAGCCCGTCTCCCCATCGACCGCACCACCGGCCAACCCTTGCCAGTGAAGGTCCGCGCGGGAACCGTGTGGCAGCTCAACGACAACGGCCGCATGGACGTCCTCGACACCTCCGCCCAACTCGCAGAGCTCCGCGCCCGCGTCGACCACGTGCTCGATCGCATCGCCGCGAACTCCCGACTCACCGCCGCCGGCCTCGGCACCCTCGACCCCACCGCCCTTCCCTCCGGATACGCCCTCCAGCTCGCCCTCGGGCCACTCGACTCCCTCGTCGCCGCCATGCGGCTGGCCCGCAACCACAAGTACGTCGTGCTGCTCCGCATGGTGCAACGCCTCCACCAAGCCGGACAGGCCGAAGGGTGGCCCGCGGGGGAGTCGCTGCTCGCGCGCCTGGTGTGGGGACCGCACACCCCGACCGACCGCGCGGCTGTCCTCGACGAGGTCGTGAAGGGCGTAGGCGCGGGAGTCCTGTCCGTGGAGACCGGCGTGCGCATGCTCATGGACGCCGGATACCCCATCGAGGACGCGCAGGAGGAGATCGAGCGCATCCAGGCCAGAGCCTTCGACGCTGCTGCTCGCCTTGCCGACGCCACCGGTGATAACACTGCGGTCCGTATGTATCTCGGGCTTCCTGAAGCGGATCTTGAGATGCCCGACGCTCGAAAAACGCTTCCCGATGAGCAGGGGAGGGGCGACCATGAGGCATGACACAGAACGGGGTATGGATCGGCTCTGACGTCGAGCAACCTGGCAGCGATGTGCGGTTCCCTCCCATCGAGTGGGCTCGACTACCTGCGCAGTGTGGTCGGCCACCTGGTAAAAAAGTCAGGGGAGAGGGTCAGCGCACGGGACCTTAAGTATGCGGTTCTACATCTCCAGGCCGCAGTTGAGGTTCTGCTTAAAGCGCGGCTTCAGCAAGAGCACTGGAGTCTGGTCTTCAGGAATCCTGGTGTTGCAGTGCGGAGTAGGTTCGAGTCTGGCGACTTCGAGAGCTGTGGCACGTCTGAGGCGATAGACCGCCTGCGGGATATCGTGGGGATCCATCTGAAGGATAAAGATGTCAAGGCGCTCCATGGTCTAGCTAAGACGCGCAACGGGCTGCAGCACTATGGGTTGGCGGCTAGCGGCCCTGCAACGGAGGCGCAAGCTGCAGCGGTGCTGGACTTCCTTAAAGTGTTCCTTGACGAGCAGTTACTGGGAACCTTCGATGCTGCTGATTTGGCCCGAATTGACAGGCAATACATGGATCACATTCGCGCTGGCCTTGCTGACGTCAAGTCTTTCGTCGCGAAGCGGATGAAGCGGCTGCGTAGCGAGCTCGATGAGTACTCGCCCAGGGTTGTTGTGTGCCCCACCTGTTGCCTCTTCGCGCTGCTCGTTGACGGAGATGCAAACCGATGTCATTTCTGTGGGATCGATTGGTTTGAAGACGCTGCAGGCCAGGTTGCTTCCCTGCAAGGTGGGTTTGTCGCGCCTCGGGTTTGCCCTGGTTGCGAATCTGAAGCTCTCGTTCGTGACGTCTGCGCTGCATATGATCCGAGTTCTCCTGTCGACCTGTGTTTCAACTGCAGTGAAGAGTTTGAAGGCCTTGTCGAATGTGGGAGGTGCCCCAGGCTGTTCCAGCCGAACAATCGTGGGGAAGATATTTGTGACGCCTGCGGGCAAGAGGATGATTACGAGATGCGGAACTACTATGCGAGGCTGGTTGCCGAAGAGTAGGTTCGGTCATGGAGCCGCCTTGCTGTGCATGAGCTGATGACTTGACTCGTGCCGCTGTCGGTAGACTGATCCTCGGCGTGGGGGCGCTGGAGATCTGTGGATGGTTCTTGCATGAAGCGCGTCTCACTTCCTCACCCGCTTGCGCCGGTGGGGTTTCGCCGTGACGGTCGGCCGATCTACCCGATCCTCGGTGCCGCGCCCGATGACGACTCCAACAAGCCCAGCGGGGACGACGACCCGTCGGCAGGTAGCGGTACGTTCACACAAAACGACCTGTCGCGACTCCTGGCCCGCGAGAAGACGCAGGGCGGCCGGGCCGCGGTGAAGAAGCTGCTCGGCGACCTCGGGTTCGAGAACTCCGATGCCTTGTCCGAGTTCGTCACGCAGAAGCGGGACGCGGACCGTGCCGCCCTGTCGGACATTGAGCGCCGGGAGCATGAGGTCGAGGAGAAGCTGAAGGCCGCCCAGGATCGTGAGGTGCAAGCGATCGCCAGGGAGCGGGCGGCAACCCGGCGCGCGGTGCTCGCCGGGCTCGGTGCCAGTGGCGAGGACCTGGACGACGCCGCCCTCCTGATCAACCGCGCCCTGGCCGAGCAGGCCGACCCCGACGAGGAGACGGTGGCCGCGGCCGCCGAGCAGCTGAAGGAGCGGCGGCCCGAGCTGTTCGGCAGCGTCCGTGAGCCATCGCCGCCCGCACCGGGCGGATCGCCCGCCGGCGGCCCGCCGCCGCGGACCGGAGTCCCGGCCAAGTCGGGCACGGCGGGCCTGGAGATGGCACGGCGGCGCGGCTTCATCACCACCTGACCCCCATACCCACCGGCGGGCAGGCCGGACTGAAGGGGACCACGCCCTGATTCCTCCCGTGGACGCCACCACCACCGGTGAGTGCGCGGACTCCGTTCGCTTCACGTCCACGGGAGGACGGCTGTGACACTCCAGCCCATCACCACGTCGACGTCGTACACCGCTGACCGGGCCTGGCTCGCGTCGCTGCACGGCACCGACTCCACCGAGACCGTCACGCTCGACATCTCCAAGCTGACCGCCGGAACCCACCACGTCGCCTCGACGGACACCGCCCAGCCCTACAGCCGCGTCCTGTCCGGAGTGCCCGTCGGCAAGATCACCGCCTCGGGCCTGTACGGCGCGTTCGACCCGGCCGCGACCGACGGCCGCCAGGCGCTGGCCGGGTTCGTGTTCGCCGAGACGCTGTTCGCCCCGGGCGCGACGAAGGTGCCCGCCGCGCTGCTGTGGCACGGCGTGGTCGCCGCGGCGAAGGTGCCCGGCGGCATCGACCCCAGCAAGGTCACCGCATCGGTGACCGGCCCGCAGATCCGGTTCGTGTGAGGAGCAGCCCATGACCATCCAGGACCTGATCAAGAACGTCTCCGCACACGACCTCACGGCCTTCGCGCGGGCCATCCCCTCGCAGAAGGATCACCTGCTCACCCAGAACAACGGGATCATCCCGTCACTGGAGATGGACGAGGTGAAGTGGCGGATCAAGGACAACGGCCGGTACGTCAACGTCGCCAAGTACCGCGCCTTCGACGCCAGCGTGCCGTTCGCGACCCGCGAGGCGTGGCAGACCACCCGCGAGGGCATGCTGCCCCCGCTCGGCCAGAAGCTCCTGGTCGGCGAGCAGGAGCAGATCCTGCTGGAGACCTCCCGCGGCGCGGACGAGGACCGGCTCATCGAGCTGCTCTACGACGACACCGAACGGCACGTCGAGGCGATCCGCTCGCGTATCGAGCTGGCCTGGGGTGACGTGCTGGTCGACGGCAAGTTCTCCCTGAGCGCGGAGAACGGCCTGACCGTCGAGGTCGACTGGGGTGTGCCCGCGGGCAACCTGCCCACCGCCCCCAAGCTGTGGTCCGATCCGGCCTCGGACCCGATCAAGGACGAGCTGGCGTGGATCCAGTACCTCGACGACCGGGGCGCCCCCTTCCCGGACATGGTGCTCACCAGCCGTAAGGCGTTCTCCTTCCTCGCGGCGAACAACGCCTACCGGGCCGCCTACTACGGCAGCGTCAACCCCTCGACTACGCCCACGGCCTCGCTGACCCCGCAGCAGATCAACGTGGTGCGCGGCAACTACGGGCTGCCGCCGATCACCTTCTACAAGGGACAGGTCCGCGTGGACGGCGTGCAGACGAAGGTGCTGCCTGAGGACCGGTGGATCATGCTGCCCCCGGACCGCACAAAGTGGGGGCAGACCATCTTCGGTGTGACCGCCGAGGGCCTGGCCCTGTCGCGCGGCACGAACCCGGAGATCACCAAGGAGGACCGGCCCGGCATCATCATCACTCGCGGGGTCCAGGACGACCCGGTGCAGATCTGGACTAAGGGCGCCGCCGTCGGCATGCCCGTGCTGCACACCCCCGACGCCCACATCGTGGCGAAGGTGATCTGATGGCCCGCCTCACCGCCGCCGTGCACGTCCAGCACCCCACCACCAGGGAGTGGATCGTCCTCGCCCCCGGCGACGAGCCCGAACCCGCGCTCGCAGCGGAGATAACCAACCCGTACGCCTGGGAGGACGGCGAGGTGCCCGACCGCTCGCCGGGGCCGGAGCAGGGGCCGCCGCCGTTCGGCTTCACCGGCCCTGACACTGCCCCGGAGCCGGAGCCGGAGCCGGAGCCGGAGCCGGAGCCGGAGCCGGAGCCGGAGCCGGAGACGACGTCGCCGAAGCGCCGTACGAAGACGACCCGCACCAACGCCTAGCCTCGCCCTCTCACCCGCCCCGCCAACAGCGCGCGGGGCGGGTGGGTCACGCCCACCTCGGGAGCCCGATGAACCCCGCCCTGCTGGCCTGGCTGCGCGCCCAGCTCGGCCCCGCCACCAACGAGCAGGACCTCACCACGCGCTACGCCCGGCTCGGCCGCGCCCGCACCGTCGCCGCCGAGGTCTTGGCCGAACGCCGCGCCACGCTCCTCGCGGAACCGCTGCGAATGAACGTGGACGGCGTGGTCACCATCGACCAGACCAACAACCTCGCCGGACTGGAACGCCAGATCGCCGCCCTGGAGGACCTGGTTGCCCCCGACGACCCGGCCCCGGGCGAAGCCGGGCCGGATCTGGTCAGCGCCCCGCTCCAGCCCGTGCGCCGCACACGGTAGTCGCGATGCCGTACGAGTGGCCGCCGTTGGTTCCGGGCGACCCTGAGGAGATCGCGCGCCGGGTCGCCGCCGTGCTCGACGACGCCTGGTCGCGACTTGATGCCCAGCAGCGAGCCATCCTCCAGCAGCTCGCCCGCAACCCCCGCAGAGCTCATGTCGCCGCGACCTTGGACGAGTTCAAGGAGGCGATCCGCGCGTTCCGGCGCCGCGTGGACGACGAGGCCCGGCAGTTCGTGCGCCGCCAACTCCCGCATCTGTATGAGGAAGGCGCCCGCGCAGCCGCCGAAACCCTGGGAACAACGTTCGCGTGGACCACATTCCACCGAGATGCGCTCCAGTCGCTCGCCGCCGACTCCTACGCCGACTTCCTGCGCCGCTCCCAGGAAGCCGAACGCATGGCCCACCAGGTCTACAGGGCCGTCCGCAAGGCCGCCCGTGAGGAAATGCCCCTGCTCGCCGCGGGCAACATGACCGGCAAGCAGGCCGCGAAGAACCTCGCGGACAAGCTCGCCGAGCGGTACGGCCTGACGCACGTCGTCTACCGCAATGGCGCCCGCGTCCCAGTGCGCGTCTGGGCGGAGGCAGCGACGCTGACGAAGTCCGCCGTCGCCTACAACGCCGGAACCCTTAACCGGGCCCGTCAGGCCGGCGTGCGCCAGGTCGAGGTCTACGACGGCGGGGACTGCGGCTGGACCTCGCACCAGGACCCCGACAAGGCGACCGGCACGCTGCGCAGCGTCGAGGAAGCCGCCGAGTGGCCCATCAGCCATCCGCGGTGCCGACGCTCCTTCGGCCCTCGACCCGACATAGAGGAGCCCTTGCCCACCGGGAGGGTGGGCAAGGGCTCGACGTTGAGCATCTAGGCGGCGCCGTTCGGTGGGCCTTAGATCTGGCCTTCGGCGACGGCCGTGACGAACTGCTGCCACACGGTCGGAGCGAAGGTGTGGGCTCCCAGGTGGCGGTTCTTGCTGTCGCCCGCGGCGATACGACCCCCGTCGGTTACCTGGTACTCGACGCAGTTCGGCCCGTTGTCGGGGCTGTAAGAGGACTTCCGCCACCCTTCCGCAGGAAGGTCGTGCCGCATCATCTGGTGTACCTGCCTCTAACTGGTCAGACTTCTGGCCGCTTTCGCGATCAGATCCATGGACTGCCGTGACGGTAGGGCGCTTGATCGGAGCTGGTCAAACGCGAGCTTGTACCGCTCAACAGGACCATCTTCCTCCAGATAGATGAGACCGTCGAGGTATCCCAGGCTCACAACGTCCAGGTCCATGGGATCTGGGTACGAGTAGACGCTGAACGCGCCATCGAGTCCAGCGTGGCACCCCTGGGAGAAGGGGATGATCTGGATGGAGAGGCGCGGCGGGTTGTTCACCTCGATCAGCTTGCGCAGCTGATCGGCCATGACCTTGGGGCTCCCGACTACGCGCCGGATGACCGCCTCGTCGAGGATGCAGACCAACTGGGGCGGGCTGTCGCGCTGCAGGATCTCCTGGCGTCCCATCCGCACGGAGACGTGTGACTCGACCTGCTCGTCGGAGTGGGAATCCTCGTCACCGCGGATGGAGACCTCGGCATACTCGCGTGTCTGGAGCAGGCCAGGAACCAGCAACGGCTGGAACAGAAGCATTCGTCCCGCGTCGGCCTCGATGCTGAGGTGCTCCTGGAACCGCTCGTCGAGTATGTCGCTGAACGGTGCCCACCAGTTCTTGCGTCGGCCCTCACGAGCGAGGGTGACGAGGGCGGTCTTCAGCTTGCTGTCCGAGACGCGGTAGAGGTCCAGAAGCGCCTCGATCTCCAGCTTGGTGACGCCTTGCCTTCCGTTCTCCTGCCTGCTGATCTTCGACTTGTCGCCGCCGATCCGCTCGGCGGCCTGGTCCATGCTGATCTTGGCGGCCTCGCGCAGGCGTTTCAGCTCGCTGCCGAGCCTGCGGCGCCGGACGGTCGGTTGCGGATGACGTGGGCGACTGGACAACGTGGCCCCCCTTCTGTGCAGGTCGGGCACCAGTGTGTCGTACGAGGCCACGTCCCCTCCAACAGTCGTCATATGCCAGCGAGTTAGGACTCTTCTTGCGGACTTGCAACTTTGGAGCGCGAATAGGTTGCGAATCCATCATAGGTGGGTCCACCCTGTTGGTCATCACTGAAGGCGCTTGGGGAGTCACGGAGCGTCGGCCATTCGTTTGCGCTGCTCAAGGCGCATGGAGGAGCCATGGCCGTCATGGCACGGACAGGAACGCACTACCAGCAGCAACTCACCGCAGATCCCGTGCAGATCGGACGGGTGCGCCGCATCTCGGCGGCACTGCTTCGGTATTGGGGCTGGGGCGAAGTGGCGCATCCGGCGCTGCTGTGCGTCACAGAGTTACTGGCCAACGTCGCCCGGCACACCTGCTCAGGAGACTGCGAGCTCCTGTTGGAGTCCTCATCGGCTTCGGTTCGGATCGTGGTGAGCGACGACTGCAAGGGCATGCCCGTCGTTCGCGAGATCGATCTGGACGCCGAAGACGGTCGCGGGATGCTCCTGATCGCCTCGACCGCCGACGCCTGGGGCGCAGCCCCAACGGCCTCCGGAAAGAACGTGTGGGTCATCTTCTACCCACGCTCTCCGCGTGAGGGAGCCGACGGATGACCTTCGTACCCGACTTTCCCCTGCGTGCTGGAACCGACTTCGCAGGGCGGGAGATTGAGCCCGCTCGCCCGGTGCCGCCCGATCTCGCGCAGCGGGTACGGGGAGCGTTATGGGCGTCGCTGCTCACCGACGACGTCCTCGACGTGCTGGACCGGATTCTCGACGACGCGGTGCCACTGTCGGCGGTGGAGGCAGAGCGGTACGTGCGCCTGCTTGGTGAGTGCGCATGGGGCCTGCTCGGCGACGAACTCCAGCGCAGTCACCGGTGTCCCGACGACTACCTGGTCTTACAGGTCAGGTTCGCCGCTGACCTCCACTTGGAGCGAACCCGAGCCGGGGCCGTCCCTGATGCCGGGATCGCGCGACGTCTGGCTCTCCTCGTCCTGAACCTCCTCGACCGTCTCGACGGCTCGCCTCCGTTGGCCTTCACTCCCCACAGTCCGGACGGGAGCAAGCCATGAGGCGGCCGCTCGCGCGCGCCTACTGGTGCCACCTCGACGTACGCCCTCGCACACCAGAGCGGTCGGTCGTGCCAGGGGCCGCTGTTGAGCCGCTCCCGCCCAGCGGCGTCACCACGCCACATCCGCAGGTGGCGCTGAGCTGGCTCAGGGCGGAGATCCGCGACCTGGCCGTGGTGGACAGCGCGTCGTCCAGTCAGGCCCAGGCCTGGCTGGAGGACCGGATGTGCGCCGACGCGATTCTGCGTGAGCTGCGCAGGCAATTCCCCGTCTCCTTCGAACTGAACACGCCCATGGGGACGTGGGCGTGGGCTATCCGCCCCGTCTCCGTGCTGCCCCTCCTCGCCGTCTGCCGGGAGGCCGACCACTTCGGGCTGCCGCCGATCGTCTTCTGGACCCAACGCCCCTGACACCGCGCCCATGTGAACCCTGCACCAAGGCTCTGGAGATCTTGTGACCGCCAACATCACCTCGCTCACCGACCGCTTAGGCCCCCACGCCCGTCCTGACGCCCGCCGGGCCGCGTCCACCGCCTCGCTCGACCTGCACAACGCATGTACCGCCGCGGGCCTCAGCCTCTCAGCCCTGCCCAGCACGGAGCGCCCCGGACAGGTGGACATCGGGTGGGTGGCACCGGAGACCGCGGACGAGTTGACCCGCCTGATCCGCCGCAGCATCAAGCA
Organism: Streptomyces flavofungini; assembly: GCF_030388665.1. Taxonomy (NCBI): domain Bacteria; kingdom Bacillati; phylum Actinomycetota; class Actinomycetes; order Kitasatosporales; family Streptomycetaceae; genus Streptomyces; species Streptomyces flavofungini. The sequence goes on from NZ_CP128846.1 coordinate 6,416,057, forward strand.
GGCCCTCCGCGCCAGCGAAAGACTCCGAGCCGCCTTCCACGCCCGCGCGCTCGATATCCCTGACCCGTACGTGCGCCATGGTCGGATCGAACTCGGGCAGTTGCCCCTCGCCGCCGCGGACCGCCTGACCGGCCTGCTCGGCGGCCCGCTCCCGGACCCGGACGTGGAACTCTCCTACTGGCCCGAAGCCCAGCTCCTCATCGCCCGACTGTGCAAAGCCTTCAAACAGGCCACGCGGGGCGGCTTCCTGGATCCGCAGTTCCATCCGGACTGCCTGCACTGCAACGCCGAAGCCTTGCTCGCGCTGGGCTCCATCCCCGTCGCGACCGCGCGGCGTCTGGCCGACGCCCTGGAAAGCCACCCGGAGCCGGCGTGAGCCCGATACCGGCCCGGCCGGACCTGGCCCGCGACCTCCTCGACCGCGCAGAGCAGGCACGCTCCCATCGCGCCCGGCTCACCCGTGGACTGCTCACTGCGGACGCCATCGGCCGGGGCCAGCATCTCGAACACGCCACCGCTCAGGTCCTGCGCCGGATCCTCGCCGACCACGGCTGGCCCGGCGCCGACCTCGTCGGCAAGGAGGCGGCCGAGGCGGCCTGGTGGATCATCCTGCACGCCGACCACCTCCCCGACCTTCAGACCGCTGCCCTGCGCCTGCTCCACGCGGCCGCCGAGAAGGGCCAGGCGACCCCTCAGCAGTGGGCACACCTGCACGACCGGTGCGCGATCCGCTCCGGCCAGGAGCAGACCTACGGCACCCAGTACCAGCTCGGCCCCCACGGCATCGAGGCCCTGCCGGTGCGGGACCCGACCCGGCTCGATGCCCGCCGTGCCGGAGTCGGCCTACGGCCAGCCGCGACCGCGCTGCAGCACCTGCGCCACCGCTACGCCCGCGACCCGCAGAACACGGCGGTCCGCGACGAGCACGACGAGGACGACACCCACTCTGATCTCAGGAGGATCGCCGCATGACCACGGCCCGGATGCCCAGCCCGACGGTCAAGGACGACGTGATCCGCGTCGTCACCTGGAACCTCGAGCACAACGGCATCGACCGCAACGGCGACGACACCCGCTGGCACACCGCCATGCACGTCCTCGCCGACCTCAAGCCACACCTGCTGCTCCGCCAGGAACTGACCCGCGCGCACATGTACGGCGCCCGCACGGTCTGGGCCGAGGCCGCACAACTCGGCGGAATGATTCCGTTCCTGGCCACCGCCACCCCGGAGTCCGCGAACCCCACCGGCGTCTACGTCGACCCGCGCTTCTTCGACGTGGTCGAGTACTACGAGCACGTCACCGGCATGTGGCACCCGGTCTGCAACCCGGTCGTCCGCCTCAAGGGCACCACCACCAACCTCAGCGTCGCCTCGTTCCATCTGTGTTCCTTCGACCCCCAGCAACGGGCCAGCGAGGCGAAGCGGCTCACCACGCTGGGCAAGCCCGGCATGGCCACCATCTCCGGCGGCGACGGCAACTCCTTCCCGCACACCCGCATGGAGACGGCCCCGATGCCCGACTGGTCGACCATCACCGACCGCTCCTACGTCGCGCACCGCACGCTCGAACGCGACGGCCGCCTGGTCTCCGACACCCGCCCGGACGAGATCCTGTCGGGCCAGCACAACGGACAGCCACCCGTCTTCCGGGAACTGGGGCACTACGCCGCCACCGAACTGGGCCAGCAGTACAACAACCCCCTCGCGCCCACGGCCTCCTTGTGGCGAAAGGACCAAGGACCCATGCGGCGCATCGACCGCCTCTACGCCACCCCGCAGGTCGCCAAGGCCCTGATGAAGCTGGAGGTCATCAACACCGAGGACGTACGGCACGCCTCCGACCACGCGCCCGTCGTCGCCACCTTCAGCCGCGCGAAGCTGCACCAGGCCCTCTCGCCCGACCTGGAACTCACCGCCTGACGGAGGACCGCCAGCTCCCGGTGCACGGCCGTCCCTTGATCCGGCCGTGCACCGGTGACCACGGATGCGGCACGGGCGGGTGGCCTTTCGCGATCGGTTCGCCCCTGCAAGCCTGAACCTCGCCGAATCCGGTCGTCACGAGGGCTTCATGCGGTGCTTGCGCAGTCGGCTGCACGCAGCACGGCAGCCGAGTGCGGGAGCCCCGCGCTCCCTCGTCCGCGCGCGGTGCGGACGGACCGCTAGCCCCGGAGGTGCTGGATGGACACGCTCATAGAAACGGTGCCGTTCGCAACGGAGGAGTGGGAGTTGGACATCACCATCACCGACACACCCCGCATCGCAGCGTCGGACGAGTGCGACACCAGTGACGGGTGCGAGTCAACCTGTGACTCGTCCTGCACCAGCTAATCCTCAGCCCCGTTCTGTGCGGGTCGGCGCTGCCGGCCCGCACAGGCCCAGCAGATCAGGAGCCAGCGATGAAGCGCAGTCGCCTACTTCAGCGCGGAGACGCCCTCCTCCTGCGCGCGACAGTCCTTCCGGCCGAGATGCAGCACACGTGCTGGCCATCGGGCGAGGATACGGCGGAGTGCCGACAGTGGCTGACTGAGGTGTGGTCGCAGGCCGCCTTCGCTGAGGCGGTGCGCGCCGCATCTCCCCAACTGGCCTTCGCTGTTGAAGCGGCGATCACGAGTGAAGCAACGCTGCCCAGGAAGGTGCACAAGGCGACCAACGCGGTCGCCAGATACCTGTTACGGGCGACCGGCCGCCCGACGCCCTTCGGGCTCTTCGCAGGCGTGACCACGGCATCGTGCGGCCCGGCCCAGGCTCGGATCGGCTCCGCACACCGGGTGCTCGCGCGCCCCGACACGCTGTGGCTCGACCGCGTTCGCCGTGACCTCCAAGGCCGCCATGACGTCGTGCCTCACCTGCGGGTGCAGGTCAGCGACCTCGTGGTGCGGCTCGGAGACGATTTGGAGCGGCCCCTTCCCGGCGGTCGTAGGGCAAAGGTTCGCTTGACCCGGCCCCTGCAAGCCGTCCTCGACGCCGCCGTGAACCCCGCGCGGTGTGCTGAGATCGCCGAGCAGCTGACCCCCAGGGGCGCAACAGCCGAACTGATCCAGCAGTTGATCACCAGCGCGCTCGATGTGGGGCTGCTGACCAGCTCACTGGCCGCACCTGTGACCGACACCGACCCCTTAGGTCATCTCGTGGGCGCGCTGCTGCCCGTGGCCGCGGACCTGGATGTCGAGACCGTCGAGGTCTTGCGGGAACTCGACGCCATCCACCAGCTCCTCACCGATCACAACACGACACCGAAGCCCACCACCGCGGCGATGCTGCGGCGGACAGCCGAGGACCGGATGTCCGGCATCAACGACCAGGGCCGCGTCCGCCTCAGCGTCGACCTATGCCTTGATGCCGCCGTGCAGATTCCCGAACATGTCCTGGACGAAGCAGAGTTAGCGGCCGATGCCTTGCTGCGCCTGACACGGAACCAGGGAGAGCGGCCCGTGTGGTCCGCCTACCACACGCTGTTCTGGGAACGGTACGGTGCCGGAAGCCTGGTGCCCGTACGGGACGCTGTCGACCTCGCGGCGGGGGCGGGGCTACCTGCCGACTTTCCGATGTCGCTGTGGCCGCAGCCGCCCGCCAGATCGCTGCCGCGTGACGAACTGCTGATGGCCAAGGCGTGGCAGGCCGCGGTCGCAGGCTCGCGCGAGGTCCAGCTCACCGAAGACGATCTCGACGACCTCTGCGGACCTTCGTCCGAGGACACCGCGATCGCTCCGCACATGGAGATGGGCATACGCGTGCACGCGCCGAGCTCGCAGGCCCTTGACCGTGGGGAGTTCACTCTCGCCGTCCGGCCCGCCTGGAGCACGGGCACGCTCACCGGCCGCTTCGCTTCCCTCCTCAACGACAGCGCCCTGGCTGCCACGTACGAGAAGCTGCCCACCCTGGTGGACGGAGCACTGCTCGCCCAGCTCTCCTTCGCTCCGACCTATCCGCACGCCGAGAACGTGGCCCGTACTCCCGCCCTCGTGCCGCACGTGATCTCCGTCGGAGAGCATTGCGCTTCACAAGCCCACATCATCCCCGTCGACGACCTTGCGGTCCTGTCCACCAGCCGCCGTCTGCACCTGGTCAGCCTCTCCCGGCGACGCATCGTCGAGCCAGTCGTCCTACACCCTCTCGCGCTGGAGAAGCAGGCGCCGCCCCTGGCACGGTTCATCGCCCTCATAGGGCGCGGATTCGCCACTGCCTGGACGCACTTCGACTGGGGACCAGCCGCGAGCGGGCTGCCGTACCTGCCCCGAGTCCGCTACCGCAAGACCGTCCTGTCTCCCGCGCGGTGGCGCTTGAGCGCCCGTGCCCTTCCCGCCGGCCCCTACCGGGTGGAGTGGCGCGCGGGGTTGGAGGAGTGGACGCGGACCTGGAAGTGCCCGTCGATGGTCGACCTGCGCGACGACGACCGCACCTTGCGCCTGGACCTACGGGAGGCCCTGCACGCACGATTACTGCACCGCCACCTCCAGCGGCACCCGCATGCCGAACTGCTGGAGACACCGGCCGACGATGCACTGGGCTGGATCGGCCACGCCCACGAGTTCACCGTGCCCCTTACCTCCATCCGGCCGCCCCAGCCCCACCCGGACCTCGGCTCTGCCCCCGTCGTCACCAATCAGATGCTGCCCAACCCCGGCGACACCGAGCAGCCTTGGGTCCAGGCCAAGCTGTTCACCCACCCGAACGCCATGGACCAGATCCTCACCCGCCGCCTACCCAGCCTCCTACATGAACTCGGCGCCCCACGGTGTTGGTTCGTGCGCTACCGCACCCCGCAGGAAGAAGACCACCTCCGGCTCCGGATCGCCGTCCAAGGACCGGCCCGGCACGCTGAGACCACGCAGGCACTCGCTCGGTGGGCAGCCCACCTGCAAACGGACGCGCTCGCCGCGCGACTCCTCTTCGACGGCTACCGACCCGAGTCCGGCCGCTACGGCACCGACCAGGCCCTGGCCGCCGCCGAGGACGTATTCGTCGCGGACAGCACTGCGGTGCGCCAAACCCTCACCGATCTCGGGCTCGACCGACACGTGCTGTGCGCCCTGGGCATGCTCGACATCGCCCGTGGACTCCTTGGCCAGGACGCCGGAACACAGTGGATGGCCACCACACCCGCCCGCGGAAGCGCCGATCCCACGGTGACCCGCCAGACCCTCCAGCTCGTCCGTGACGGCGGCCTCCCAAAATGCCTCGGTTTGACTGTCCAGCTCGATGACCTCTGGGCACAGCGCCGCAACCTCCTGGCCGCCTACCGAACCCACCTCACCAACGACCGAGCGGTCGCAGTACTGGAATCCCTCCTTCACATGCACCACAACCGCCTCATGGGCCCAGGCCGGGAAGCCGAGGCAGCATGCCGCCACGCCGCCCGGCAGGCAGCCCGCTCCCTCACGACCAGGCGAGGCCGGACGTGAGTGACCTCGTCCACGACCTGGGGAAGGGCCTAGCGGGAACCGCCCTGCATGAGGGCGTCCTTGCCCGCGACAGCGGCAAGTGGGACGCGGCCCACCAGATCGCGAAGAAGATGGCGGGCCAGCCCGCCACCGTGAACGAGGCGGACGCCAGCCTGTACCGGGGCGCCCCCGCCGTCGCCTACGCCCTTCACGCTGCGGGCCACCCCGCCTACCAGACGGCGCTCGATACCCTGGACGAGCGGATCGCACCGCTCATCGACGCACGCGTGACGGGCGCGCTGCACCGCATGGACACCGGCACACCGCCGCGCATGCAGGAGTACGACCTGATCAGCGGCCTCACCGGGCTGGGCGCCTACCTGCTGCATCGAGGCACTCGGCCCGACCTGCTCCACGGCGTGCTGGGCTACCTGGTCCGGCTCATCGAGCAGCCCGTCACTGTCCACGGAATCCGGATGCCCGGTTGGTGGACGACGGACAGCCCCACCGGCCGACCCGCCGAGGACTGGCCTGGTGGGCATGGCAACTTCGGCATGGCCCACGGCGTTTCCGGGCCCATCGCCCTGCTCGCCCTGTGCGCCCGCGCCGGATATCACGTACCCGGACACCACCAGGCTCTGCAACAGGCCTGCCAGCTCCTGACCGACTGGGCCCGGCCCGCCCCCGGCAGTGCCTGCTGGCCCGAAACCCTCACCCTGGAGGCGTGGCTGGCCGGTCCGCCCGCACGTGCGTACTCGGGCCGGGCCTCATGGTGCTACGGCGCACCGGGCATCGCCCGCAGCCTCCAACTCGCCGCGCTCGCCAGCGACGAGGCCCCGGCCCAGCGCCGCGCCGAAGACGCCCTCGCTTCCTGCGCCGCCGACCCCGAACAGCTGGCCCGCCTCACCGATGCCACCGTCTGCCACGGCTGGGCCGGGCTCAGCCTGGCCCTCGACCGCGCCGCCGCCGACGCCGGACCCGACAGCACGCTTCACCGCTGCCGACGCACGGCACACGAAGCCCTGGCCGCCCACGCGGATCAAGACACGCCGCCGCGGACTGCCGGACTCCTGACCGGAGCCGACGGCATCCTGCTCAGCCTGCACACCCTCACCCCATCCCGCCGCGTTGGACCAGGCAGGTGGGACACCTGCCTCCTCCTCGGCTGAAGACGAAAGAGACCTCGTGGACGACACGCCCTCCATCGACGACCTCCGGAACCAACTCGTCGACCAGATCACCGCCCAGCAGCCGCTGCCGACCTCCGTTGAGCACGCGCTGAGGACCGTACGCCGCGACCTGCACCTGCCCGGCCTCGACCCCAGCGCGGCCTACAGCAACCGCGCAGTCACGATCAAGGACAACCCCGACGGGCCCCTCGCGCTCTCCTGCGCCTCTGTCCCCTCCACCGTCGCGATGATGCTCGCCCAGCTGTACGCCCAGCCGGGGGAGAACATCCTGGAGATCGGCGCGGGCACCGGCTACAACGCGGCCTTGCTGTCCGAGATCGTCGGCCCCACCGGCACGGTCACCACCATCGACATCGACCCGGATGTCGCACTGCATGCCCGACGAGCCCTCAACCACACAGGCCACGACCACGTCCGCGTCATCCACGGCGACGGCCTGGCAGGAGCGCCCGAGCACGGCCCCTACGACCGGATCATCGGCACCGTCGGCTTCTGGGACATCCCCAGCACCCTGCACGACCAGCTCGCCGAAGGCGGTCGACTCGTCCTGCCGCTGCGCTGGCGCGGACAGACCCGGTCCGTCGCCCTCACCCGTCACGGCGACACCCTCATCTCCACCGGCATGCAACTGTGCGGATTCGTGCCCATCATCGGCCAGTACGGCGAACGCACTACCGAACTGGCAGGCGGCACCGTCCGACTCCACCACGACCAGGACCAGCCCATCGAGCCTTACCTGCTCGACAAGGCACTCGCTAACCCGGCCACCGACCTGTGGACCACGGTGCGCGTCGGCCGGACCGAGTCCTTCGACGGAATCTGGCTGCGCGCCACAGCCTTCGAGGACACTGTCTGCCGCATCCAGACCACGAAACAAGCCCTGACCAACGGCATCCGCCGCCCCGCGATCCCCGGCCTCAGCCCGGCGCTCGTCTCAGGAGACTCCCTCGCCTACCTCGTCGCCGAACGTGATGACCAGGACGCCGAGCGCCCGTCCCGCCTCGGCGCCGCCAGCTACGGCCCCAACGGCCCCGAACTTGCCCACCGGCTCACAGCCCATGTCACCGCATGGGGAGCCGACCGCATCGCGATTCCGCACCTCAGCGTGCACCCCATCGCCGCATCGGATTCCGACCTTCCGGCAGGCCACGTCATCATCAAGCAGGACAGCCGAATCGTCCTCACCTACAGCTAGTTCGCCAACTGAAGGCAACCGTCAGGCAGTTCACTCGTGAGCGATACCCGGTGTTTAAAGGGCGGCACACGTCACCCAAATCCAGATGTGTTGGCGCCTGCCCGACCTCAGTCGATGGGGCTCCTTGAAAATGGCACTGACCGGAATCCCGTGAACCTCATTGGCCTACGCCTGTGTCCAGCGGCGTTCCAGTTCAGCGATGTCCGGCTCGTGAGCTGCGGCCCATTTTAGAGCGGTCGGTTGAGAGGACCGAGGGTTGTCCGTACACCGCCGCAGGACCGCAAGTGTGATCTCGCAGGCTTTGATTGCCGACTCCATTGAGTAGTCGACGAACGTCGGGGCGCTGTGAGTGCCCAGAGGGTGAGGCACCGTCTCTTGCGGACTCTCCTTTGGGTGAGCTGCAGCGTCCCGGAGGTCGAACAGCCATTCAAAGTCGGTGACCCATTTCGTTTGGACGGGACCGGTTTCGAAGAGGGACTTCAGCGCCTCGCGGATCTTCCCGTGCCGCTTCGTACCCTTGCCTCGCCAGGTATCACGTGTGGTTTGGGGCACGGCCGTGGACCCATAGAGGGCATCGAGAGCATGGACTGCGTCTGCTACCGCGACCAGCGATGCGTCGAATTCCTGACGCATGCAGCGAGACACCTCCGCGCTGTCACTTTCCAGAAGCGCCGCGTGGCGGGCACGGCGAGCCGCGATCCCTCGATCAACAGTGATGGTCGCCCAGATCAGCCAGAGGTGGGTCGTCGTCTGAATAGACGCGGATTCGGCCGTGACGGATGCCCCCGCAACCCCGGCATGCGCCTGTACGTCTCGCCCCTCGGGTGAGGACTGCTGGGCTCCGGAGTCTGGGTACTCATCGCCGCCTGAGCTGAATCGAACCATGAGGCCACCGTAGAGGGCGACTACTGTCGAATCACACAACTGCGGCCGCAGCCTTGAAATCGGCTGCTGCACTTCGCCTCAGTTCGTGCGTTGTTGAAGCATGGGGAGCGAGGACTCAGTGATCAGCGATGGCAAGCGGACGCACATGGAGGATCTATGCCGGCGCAATCGCACTCTTCACAGCCGTAACGAAGGCGTCGTACGCATCACAAACTGCCGTGACGCTCTCGTCCACCTCGACGGATGTTCCCTTCCTCCGGAGGGTGTCAGCCACGTGTACAACCGCGTCACACAACTTCCGAGAAGCCTTCTCTGTTTCGACCGTGCCCACGAATCGGATCTGTGCTTGAGCTTGCACAAGCACGTACTCCGTCTTATTGATCTCAGGCAGATGATCCTTCAGCTTCTTCCGGGACGGGCCGGTCACAGGGCTAACAGCTGTGGTGAACGAGTGGTATGCAGCGAGAAGGGAGGCGTAGGACGCCAAGCCCTCCTGTCGAAGCCACCTATGGTGGTCATGCGACAACTGCTCGCGAACGATCTTTAGCTGGAACCTGGACGACAGGAAGGCGCCGACTGCACCGCCGAGCACACCAGCAGTGCCGCCGATTCCCGCAGCCAAAAGTGACACGGTACCCGGGTCCATACCAGCACCCTCGTCTTCTGCCCCTCCACGTGGCACGCAATGCTGGACCAAGCGAGTGAGTGCAGTGGCGAATGGCGAAGCCTGAATTTTGGCCGGCGCATGGGGAACTCCGGCAAGCAGGTCTGCCCCGCCCCGGGCTCAGGGGCGGGGAGATGCAAATAGCCCCGATCACCAGCAACCCTGGATTGGCCACGCCGCGCGGACTCGCGCCATTAAGGGACTCGCTACGCCAGGCGGACATTCGCCACCTTCGCTGAGATCGGACACCGTCAACGGCGTCATTTTCCGCAGTGAGGGCAGCGCCTACTTGGCCGACCTCTTGTCTCGATCACGACCCCCAGCTTGCGGAGGCGCTGCACTTGGTAGTGGGCCGACGAGGCGGAAGCGAGTCCAGCCGCTTCGGCGAGTTCGCGCAGCGAGGGTTCCTCCCCGTGTTCGGCGATCCACTCCCGCGCACCGCGCACGATCTGCTGCTGGCGATCGGTGAGGCTCATGACCCGGCCCTCTGGCGTGCCATCTCCTTGAGGGCAACTCGCGCCGCTGGCGTGCCGGCCGAAGTCTGCCAGTACGGGTGGCTTGCGATCAGCCGGGACAGGCGGAGAAGTCGTCGGCGGTCTGCGGTGTCACCGTCCGGTGGAGAGGCTGCGAGGTTCCTGTAGGTGACGTACCAGGCCGTCTGGGCCTCCAGGAGGTCCGAGGGGAAGGTGGTGCTGTCCATGTCTTGAATTAGAGCGCGTGTTCGATTTTCTGCGCAACATCAAGTCGGCTACGTCATGTGATCGAATCGTCGCGCGGGGGAGTTGAGGGGGGTGTCGATACCTTCGAGCACGTGAGTGAGAATGCCGTGGGGCTGACGCTGAAGGCCGTCAGCGCGATCGTCGAGAAGAAGATCCTCACCGACACGGTCAAGATCTTTCGAGCCGGGGAACCGGTATTCAACCCGGACACCGGCCAATACGAGCCTGGCCCACCAGTCACCGTCTACGAGGGCCCTGGCGCGATCTTTCCGGCGGGCGGGCCGTCCATGGTGCTCCACCTGGCCGGGCAGCCGTACGTGAACGACACCCCGTCTCGCTACCGGCTCCTCACGCCGCTGTCGGCCCCGGTGGCCTCCAGGGAGGACAAGGTCACTGTCCTTGCGTCCAGAGATGCGCCCGCGGCCGGGCGGACCTGGCGGGTGCTCGACATCGGAGAGACCTCCACCCTGCCCGTCGTCCGCACGACATGGGTGGACCAGAACACCCAGGCGACCACCGGAGGCCCGAAGTGAGCACAGTGATCGACCCGGAGGAGATCCGGAAACAGCTGGAGGCCAAGCTCCTCCTGGACACGGTGCGCATCACCCGGCCGATCGGCACCCCGAAGCTTGACCCGGCCACCGGGCTCCTGGGTGAGATTCCTGCGGAAGTGCTCTACGAAGGGCCTGGCGCCCTGCTGTCGGGCCACGGCCAAGTCACCGCCGAGGGCATCGTGGGCAAGCAGTGGCTCGACGACACCGTCTCCTGGTACCGACTCCTGACGCCCCTCAGCGCACCGGTTCCAGCCCGGTACGACCGGGTGGAAGTGACCGTCGCCCACTCGGGCAGCGCCGCCACTGGCGGCCGCGTCTGGCAGGTCCTCGACCCGGCGGAGGCGTCGACCGTGGAGCTGGTGCGAGTGACGCGCCTGGACGAGATCACACCGCCCTCGTGACGCGAGTTGGGACTTCCTTCAAGAGTCCTACGCTCGATGCATGAAGATCACTGATGGTGTGGCCGATGAAGCCCATCAAGTCCGCATAGCTATGGACGGCAGCAAGACCATCGAGGTCGACGGCATCGACTACTCGCGGGTGGTCGCTGCCTACACCCTCCATCAACAGGCCGGGGGGCCAGCTGAGTTGGTGATCCAGTGCGCCTCGGGGCGAACGGTCCCCGCCTTCGACGGGTACGCGCGCGTCGCCGTCGGTGTCCCATACGAGCCAGGGGAGGCCGCAGCGCGCTTCCTGAGCGCCATCGATGCCAGCTTGCTGGAGAAGGCGGCACTGGCGCGGCCGGATCTCGACGGCGGACAGCACGGATTCACCAAGGCAGTCCTGGCGCAACTCCAGCAGTGGGCACGGGGAGAGTTCACCGAAGAGGGGCGAAGCTGATGGCCGGAGGCTCGCGCCGTCGGGGCGGCGCGACCTCCAATGCCCCGCAGATCGCCGCCCGAATCAACGCCCGCGCCGCAGCAGCCCTGCCCGCGGTCGCCGGTGTGGTGCAGCATCACGCCATGCTGCTGGAGACCAGGATTAAGGCCCACGCCAGCGGGCGTCCCGGCCCGAACGCGCCGACGGGCGACTACCGGCGCTCCTGGACCCACGAGATCAGCAGCAACGGCCTGGCAGTCCAAGCCACCGTCGGCACGAACAAGCCGCAGGGGCGGCGGCTGGAGTACGGGTTCGTTGGAGCCGACAGCCTCGGCCGGATCTACAACCAGCCCCCATTCCCGCACGTGGGACCGGCCGTTGAAGAGATCCGTCCGGCCTTCCTGGCGGCCCTGCAAGCGGCGGTGGGCGACTGATGGCCGTATCCGGACGGATCATCAGCCTCGCCGTCCAAGCGATGCTCAGCAGCGCGACGGGCCGATCCTGCGGATACGGATCCGCACCCACCACCAGCAGCACTCCGACAGGGGCGGCCGTGCCGTACAGCGTCCTGTACCCCGTTGGCTCGACCAGCGACGGGCCCCCGTTCGGAGACGCCAGCGCCGATGCTCGGATCGTGTACCAGGTGACGTCGGTGGCCACCACAGCCGAGCAAGTCGAGTGGATGGCGGACAAGGTGCGCATCGGGATGCTCGCCCAGACCCCGCGCGGCTACGCCCATCCGATCACGCCTCCCGGGTACGTGGTGATGTCCCGCGAGCTGGACAAGGAGGAAGGCGTGACCGCTGCGAGCGGCGTATACAGTTACATTCAGCGGTTCGCCATCGAGGTCACCACCCTCGTCGCCTGACCGCAGAACCTCACCGCGGAGGCCCATCGCGGACGCCCGGCCACTCGGCACGGGCCGACTCCCAGCTTGATTTGTTGGGGACGGGCCTGCCGTGCACCGGGGCCGCCTTGGTCCCCGGAGAGTGAGAGTCGCGTGGCCGCCACGCAGCAACGCTTCATGCGCCGAGGGACCACCCTCTTCTATTTCCTCCAGAAGATCGCAGCCGACGACAACGTGCCCACACGAGCGGAGTTGGCCGCAGCCAACGCCACCGACTTGTCGGGCACCATCTCCGACGTTGAGGGGTGGTCGCTGGAGAACACCCCGATCGACACCCCCGACATGGGATCGACGTTTGCGACGTCGATCCCGGGCGAGGACAAGGCCGACAACAGCAGCCTCACGTTCTACGAGGACAAGGTCACCGACACCGTCGAGACGCTGCTGTCCAAGGGGGTTGTCGGGTTCATCGTCATTCTGCGGAAGGGGGATGTACCGGCGTCCAAGTCGCTCGATGTGTTCCCTGTCCGCGTCGGCAGCCGCAGTGCCTCCTACAGCACTGGCTCTGAACCGGCGAAGTTCAAGGTGACGTTCGGCATCACCGAGGAGCCCACGCTCGACGCCGCCGTGCCGGCCAAGAGCACCGGAGGCGGCACCGCGTGACCGCGATGGTCCCTGAACCTCCGGCGGCTGCTGTCGCCCGCGACCCTCACTGGTCGGCGAAGATGTCCCGGCTGAAGGCCAGGAAGCTGCCGGAGCGCGCCCTGAGGCTGTGTGATGACGACGAGGCGAAGAAGAACGCCACCGACGCCGCGTTGGAGTTGGCCAAGGCCCGCACCACCGCCCGCTCGGCGTCCGTCGAGCAAGGCGTGGCGGAAGCCGAACGCGAGCAGTGGATCACCGCCCAGGCCGAAGTCGTCGCCGCGCAGCTCCAGCTCGACGACGCCGAACATGCCCTGGCTGACGCCACGGTGGTCCTCACCTTCCGCGCGCTGCCCCGACCAGCCTGGGAGCAACTCCTTCGCGACCATCCGCCCACGGAGGCCCAGGCCGACCAGGGCATGGAATACAACATCGAGACCTACCCGGCGGCACTGATCGCTGCCTGCCACATCGAGCGTGACGACACCGGCACCGAAGTCGCGGGGATGACCGAGCAAGAGGCTCAGGAACTTCTCGATGCCTGGCCGGACTCGGAGGCGAAGGCCTTGTTCACCAGCGCGCTGGTGGTCAACCAGACGCTCAGGGCCGACCTGGGAAAAGGCTGATCTCTGATGCCGGATTCCGCGCGGAGATGGAGGTCTGCTCCACGTACGGCATCCCACACTCCCAGTTCACCGGAGCCGGGGACGGCCGGTGGACGGCGCTCGACCGCGCGAAGGCCGTCGCCTACCTCGCCTACGCCAGGTCTGTGTGCGAATCGTGCGGAACCCGCGCGCAGGAATGGGACGAACAAGAAGGAGGCGATCGGTTCGCGTACGTCACCGACACCCATCGGTGCCTCGGCTGCGAGCTGATCGCGATGGAGCAGGAACAGGTTCCGGACGGTCCGGAAGGCCGCGGGGTGAAGGTCGGGCTTCGGCCCAGGAAGGCGTAGCCGGTGGCTGGGGCCTACACCCTCTACGTTCATATCCACGCCGGAGTCGCAGGCCTTGTCGGTGGCCTGCGAACCGCCGCCGGCCACGTCACCGCGTTCGGCGGACAGATACGCCGCCTCGACGGCGACCTCAACCAGCTCGCCACGCGCTCGGACCAGACCCGCCGCGCCATGGTCACCGGCTTCACCGTGGCGGGCGCCGCCCTCGGCGGGGCCTTCCTCATCGGAGTGCACAACGCCATTGAGCTCGAAAAGCGGATGGCGAACGTCATGACGATCTCCAAGGAGATCAACAACACCAACATTGAGGGATTCACCGACCAGATCATCGAGCTGAGCACCCAGCTCCCGCAGACCGCCGACCAGCTCGCCGAGGGCCTGTACCAGGTCGTCTCGACGGGATTCGATGGCTCGGACGCGATGACGATCCTGAAGGTCGCCGCTCGCGGAGCCGCCGCCGGTCTGACCACGACTGAGACGTCCGCGCGCGCTCTCTTGGGCGTGCTCAAGGCGTACGGCATGGACGCCTCGCAGGCCAGCGACGTCATGGACGTCATGTTCCAGACCGTCAACTACGGCGTGGTGACGTTCGACGAACTGGCCCAACAGCTCGGCGACGTCATACCCATGGCCTCTGCCGCCGGAGTCGAGTTCGACGACATCAGCTCCGCCCTCGCCGCCGTCACCCTGACCGGCATTCCCGCGGCGGAAGCGGTGACGGCGCTCAACATGCTGATGACGCGGATGATGAAGCCCACCCGCGAACTCCAGGACATGATCAAGGGCTTCGGGTACGAGTCCGCAGCAGCCGCCCTGGAACAGGACGGCCTGTACGTAGTCATGCAGAAGGTCCGTAACGCCACAGGCGGCAGCGCCGACCAGCTCGTCCCCCTGCTGAAGGACATCCGCGCGGTGCGGGCGGCCCTGGCGCTGTCGGCCGCTGACGGGCAGAACTACGCCGACACCTACAAGGGCATCAGCGTCGAGGTTGAGCGGGCGGGCGCGACACAGCGGGCGTACGCCATCCAGATGGACACCACCGCAGGCCAGTGGAGTCTCTTCCGCAACCAGGCCGCCGCCCTCGGCATCGACATGGCCCGCGTTCTCCTCCCCGCCCTCCAGGCCGTCGGCGAGTACGCGAACGTCCTGGCGGGCGCGATCAACGACCTGCCCGGCCCCGTGAAATCCCTCATGGGCGTCCTGATCGGCCTGTCGGCTGCCGCGCTGCTCGCGAAGGCCGCGTTCCTCCGGTTCTCCGTCCAGTTGGCGACGTTCCGCACCCAGCTCGCGGCAGCACGTGCCGGAGGGTCGATGATGCCCGCTGTGCTCAGCGGCACGGGCATCGCCGTCGCAGGCCTCACCGCCCTGCTGGCGATTGGTGTCGGCGCGTACGCCGCGTACTCGGCCAGCAAGCAGAAGGCGAAGGCCGCCACCGAGGAGCTGGTCACCGCTCTGCGCAAGGAACGCGAGGAGGGCGAGCAGGGCGCGGGTCTGCGCACCCTCACGGAGCAGTTGACCAACAGCGATGACGTTGACCAGCTCAAGGAGGCCGACGTCGACGTCAACCGTGCCATCGACGCCATCACCTCGGGCGGCAAGAAGCTTCAGCGCCTCAGGGACGAGCTGGACCTGAAGAAGACCGAGTCGTGGGAGACCATTCCGGGCGGCGGCTGGACTTACGACGTCGACTTCGACCGGGCCAAGAAGGTGTTGAACAAGCAGCACAAGATCTGGTCGGACGCGGTCAAGAAGGAGAACGAGCTCGCGGCCAACATGGCCGTCGTCAACAACAAGATCAAGGCCAACCGTCGGGAGGCGGCTGGCGCCTGGGACATCACCCAAGGGCTGCCGACGGACAAGAACGGTGCTCCGCAGTTCACCGACCAGATGGAGGCGATGGCCAAGACCCTCGAATCCATCGTTGACCCTGCGAAGGCGTGGAAGGCCGCCCAGGACAACGTCGCCGCGGCCAACCGGAAGGCTGGCCGGTCTGCCGACGCCTCCAAGGCTTCGCTCGCCGACTACGTGAGGGAACTGCGCAAGCAGCTCAAGGCCCAGCAAGATTTCCAGCACAACCTGGGTCTGCTGGCATCCGAGGGCCGTCTGGATCTCGCTGATCACTTCTCCAAGCTCGGACCTGACTCGGCGCCGATCCTCGGCGAGCTCGTCAAGCAACTCCAGAAGGGCAAGGGGAGAGTCGCTGACGAGCTTGAAAAGATCATCTTGGAGTCGGCCGCACGCTCCACTCCCGCATTCCGTGCCGGGCTGGAACAGCTCCCGGCGATCTCTGCGAGATACGGGAAGAAGGTTGCCAAGGCCTGGGCCGACGCCGCGGCGACCAACGACCCCGGCAAGCTGTCTCGCGTCATGCGGGACATGGCCGTCGCGGACATGTCCAAGGCGGCCAGGCGCCTTCCCAAGGCCGCCTCCGCCCAACTTGAGAAGGGCATGAAGCTCCTCTCCGATGTGTCCGCGCGCTTCGGCAAGGAGGCCTCTACCTCGCTCGCCCAGTCCTTCCTGAAGGGCGACATCGAAGAGATCCGCTCCCAGCTCGGCTACTTGTACGGCGCGGGCCTGCCGATCAGCGCCCCGGACCTGTCCGCGGTGGTGGGCGCGTTCAAGTCGGCTGGCTCAACTTCCCACGCCGAGTGGTCCGGCATGCTCACCCTGATCGTGGCCGTGGCGCAGAAGAAGGGCAGCGCCGCGGCTGCCGCGCTGACGAGTGCCCTGCTGTCGGGGGACATGGCGGCCGTGCAGACACAGCTCGACGGCATCGGCGCCTCCGTGGAACGGATCCCCGGCTCGAAGACGATCACGATCAGCGTCAACCGGCCCTCGTCCGTCATCATCCCGATCATCGGCAGGGCCACGCCTACCTCGTGGGACCGCGACGCCAACTTCGTGCCGGACTCCATCCAGGCCCGCAAGCACGCCAACGGGGGCGTGATCGACTACTACGCCGACGGCGGGGTCCGCCGCCGAGAGAATCACGTCGCGCAGATCGCCCGAGCTGGCACGTGGCGGGTGTGGGCGGAGGAATCCACTGGAGGGGAGGCATACATCCCTCTGGCTCACAGCAAGCGTCCTCGCTCCCGCGCCATCGCGGAGGAGACCGTGAGGCGTCTGGGCGGCAAGGGCGTTCAGTGGTACGCCGAGGGCGGCCTGTCCGGCTGGTCGTATTCGCCAAACGGCCGTGCCGAGCTGTCCGACGTGTCGTCGATCCACTCGGACTCCATGCGGAAGGTGAAGCGGGGCAAGGGGAAGAAGAGGAAGGAGGTCGAGATCTTCGACCTTCGGCTCTTCGAGAAGAACCTCGATCGTGCTGCACGTCAGGCAGGGCGCTGGCGCAGGGACCTGGCCACCGTCGCCCGACGCGCCGGCCAGGATGTTGCCGACGCCCTGGAGGCCATGGGCGAGGACGGCGTTCAGCTCACCAGGAAGATGGCCAAGGGATCGAGCAAGTACATCCGGGAGATGGCCAAGGACCTGGAGAAGCTCGGCGTCATCGCGAAGGCGAGCATCGGCGACTTCACCAGCCAACTCCGCTCGGCAGTCAAGGACCAGACAGCTTTCGAGAAGAACCTGTCGAAGCTCAGCGCCATGGGCTTCGGTGACCTGGCCGGGATGCTCGCCGACCAAGCCGACGAGGACGCAGCGGAGATCGCCGCCCAGGCCGTGAAGTCCAAGTCGAAGGCCCGGAAGGCCAACAAGGCAGCTAAGTCCGCAGGGAAGGTCATCCCCGACGACGACCTCCCCGACCTCGTCGCGATCATCCGCGCGATCAAGAACAGCAAGACCGGCATCCATTCCGTGGCCGAAGCCACCGAGCTGGACGAGGACCGCATCATCGAAGTCGCGACGCTCGGCCGCTCGCGCATCAAGAACGCCCTCGGCTCGAAGGCAAAACGCTTCCTCAGCGATCTCGGCAAGGCGAAGAAGGGTCTGGCCTACCTCAACGGAGGCATCCTCACCCCAGGCATCTACGCCACCAGCAACGGACTGGTCCGCTTCGCCGAACCCCAGACCCAGGGCGAGGCGTTCATCCCACTCGGCGGGGCCCAGCGGAACTCAGCGATCGCGGTACTGCGGGATGTGGCCACACGCTTCGGCTACGAGCTGACCCGCTCCGGAGTCACCGGCCCGATGCGACTCATCGACGCTCGCCCACGGGGCGTCACTCAGGTCGTCGTCGTACGAGAGCAGCCGTCCGCCCTCATCGGCTCGATGCCCGTCACCGTGCACGGCAACGCCGCCCCCGCGGCCGCCGACCGCGTCGGTGTGGAAGTGATGAGGCGCCTTCGCAGCGCCCAGCGGGGAGGACGGATCTGATGGCCCAGATCACCGTCAACTTCGCCGGTGTGCCCATGGGGCCTGGAACTCCCTACCTGATCTCGGAGATTAGCGGTCTGGGCACACCGGAGCTGCGAACACAGGACGTCGAGCTGGCAGCCGACGACGGCGCGTTTCCCGGCGCCGACTACTACCAGCCGCGGGTGGTGATGATCGAAGCAGGCATCAGAACGCCCGGGGACCCGGCAGCGGCTACCGACGCTCTGGCCGAACTGCACCGTGCCGCGTCCACTCCGTCGATCCGCCGGGACGCGGGGGACCTGGCCGTGCTGCGCGTGCGCTGGCCAGGACGGAACGGAACCCGTCGACTCTACGGCCGGGTGCGCAGGGTCGAGACCGCCACCATGAGCAAGGTCAACTTCGGCTGGATCCCGATCACCTGCGAATTCGTCGCCACTGACCCGCGCTGGCACGGGGAGCCGGAGAAGACCCTCTCCTTGCCGCTGACGATCTCCACCAGTTGTGTCGGCTTCAAAGCCCCGCTCGTGGCGCCCATCACGACCGGAGTGGTGGAACCGGAGCGTCGCAACGGGTGGGCCATCAATGACGGAGACCTTCCGGCATGGCCCTCAATGACCATCCAGGGACCCGTCAGTAACCCCCGCATCGACTGCCAGGCCACCGGCCGCACCATCGCCCTGGACTACTCGATCAAGACGGGGGAGACCCTGCGCATCGAAACCCGCCCCGGAACGCGGTGGGTTCTCCACGACGGCGCGAACGCCAGCTTCGCTCTCACGCGCAACTCACGACTGGACCGCTTCACGCTCCCCGACGGCTGGTCCCACATTTCGTGGACCGGCAGCGACTACACCAACTCCACCCGCCTGACCGTCGCCTGGCGCGACGCCTACACCGCCCTCTAGGAGAAGCAGCCATGGCTCTCATCCAGCCGCCTCTGATGGTGAACGGCGCCACCCACTCGGCACGCGTGATGCGCATGATGGCCCGCAACCTGGCCCGCGCCTCGCAAGGCGTCGTCGAAGGCGACGATCTGCAGGTCCGGCAACTGGTGACGCCAGGAGACGGCGTACGTGTCGGCGACGGCGCCGCGATCATCACCGGTGCCACCTCGCGCTCCCAAGGTTCCTACACTCTGTTCAACGTTGGCGACACCACCGTCCCGATCGCCGCCACCGGCAGCAACGAACGTAACGACCTGATCATCCTGCGGGTCGAGGACCCTGAATACGAGGGCACCCTCGACCCGATGATGGACGCCATCGGCCACTACGAAGTGGTGTCGGGAGTGTCCGCTAATCAGACCTCGGCCCCGTCGGGTTACACGGCGATCCCCCTGGCGCGCCTCAACATCCCCCCGCGCACGGCCACCATCACCGACAGCATGATCACCGACCTGCGGCGCATCGCGAACCCCCGACGGGACCGAAGGCTCCACACGTCCTTCCCCTCCTCGCTGTCCAAGCTGACGTACCAGGACGGCAAGTGGCACAAGTGGCCTACCGCTGCCTCCTGGCAGATAGCGATCCCTCCGTGGGCCACCTCGGCGAAGGCGATTGTCACGATCGCCGGACTGCGTATGTACGACAACGACATCTGGGCCAAGATGCAGATCGCCCTGGGCGGCGACCTGGGCCAGGACACGATCATCGACGACAACCAGGGCACGCCCGTGCGACGGCAGACCGTCGTCATCGCCGACAACATCAGCATCTCGTCCGGCCAACGAGGCACCACCCAGCCCCTGTACCTGCAGACGTACATGTACAAGCAGGAGACCGGGAACCTGTCCGTGGACGCTGGCACGTCGATCATCCTGGACATCGAGTTCAGCGAAGGCCTGCGCTGATGGCCTACCGGTACATCACCGCCCGCGCGCTCACCGGCGACGTGCTCACCTGGGACCTGCCCATGAGCGACGTAGAGTTCGGCCCCGCGCTGTCGGCCGCGGGCAGCTTCTCCGGCGCGGTCGCCCCGAGGCTGGCCACCCTCGTGCGAACCCAGGTCGACGCCGGGGACACCTGGCTGTACGTCGAGCGCGATGGACGCCTGATGTGGGGCGGCCTCATCTGGCGGGCTACCCCCGAGGGCTCGCGGCTCACCGTGGAGGCGGCCGGGCCAGGGTCCTACCCGCACCGCCGCCACGACCTCCACGGCAACCTCGCAGGCCGCGGACCATACGTCTACGCCGACCCGTGCCGCGTCATCCGGGACGTTTGGGCGTACCTCCAGGATCAGCCGGACGGCGACCTCGGAGTGATCGTCGACTACACCACCTCCAAAGCCAAGATCGGCACCCCCAGCGACCGGTACAGCATCGACTGGTGGGAAGCCCCGGTGCTCGGCGACGTCATCGAGGACATGGTTCAGGTCGAGGGCGGACCGGAATGGACCGAGACCGTGTCCTGGGCGGGGGAGAAGCCCCGGAACCGCATCCGCCTCGGCTGGCCCCGCCTCGGCACCCGCCGCAGAGACCTCACGTTCACCACAGGCGTCAACATCATCGAGCCCGTCTCCGTCGAATACGACGCCGACGAGGCCGCCCAGGTCGTCATCGGCCTCGGAGCGGGCGAGGGCCGGAGCCGGCGGCGCGAGATCAACGCGGTACGCACCGGGCGCCTGCGCCTGGAGCACGTACTCGAGTTGCCCTCCGAGAAGGGCAAGGACCGCCTCGCAGCACGGGCGCGCACGGAGCGCATCGCACGCCAGGTGACCGGCGAGGTCACCGAGATCACTGTTCGCGATCACCCGGCCGCGCCGATCGGCTCCTGGCAGATCGGCGACGAAGTGCGTGTCCGCGTCCACGACGACTGGGCCGACTACGACATGTGGTCGCGCATCGTCTCCTACCAGATTCGCCCCGGCGCGGAGGACAGCGAACGGGCAGTGATCCAGCTCCAGCGCGCCGACCGATTCACGTACGGGGGCGAGACATGAGCAGAGAAATCGCCTCCCTTGCCGCCCGGGTCGCCGCCCTGGAGAAGCAGCTCACCCGTACGACCCGTACCGCGAAGCTGGCCCATTCGTCGATCGAGGGCGGGGCGGTCGAAGTCCACAACCACGTGGGTTCCCTCACCGGGATCGTGGGGGTGCAGCCGGACGGCACGACCGGCATCGTCGCCGTGAACGGCACACCTCCCCCCCACACCGAGCGCACCCCTCGTTGAAGCAGGCGTCGCTGCCGTCAAGGTCACCTGGGACGGAACGTTCACCGACGCCGTGTCGGCGCCGCTGGACCTGGCCCGCGTACAGGTGCATGTGCTGCCCGATCCCACGTCAGAGCCCGATGTACGTAGCCCCGCGGCGACGATCGAGGCCGCATCCGGGGCCACAGTGACGATCGGGGTCACGGGCTACCAGGCCGTGTGGGTGCGGCTCACCGCCCTGAACACCTCCGGCAACCCAGGCGCCGCCTCACCGGCCACGCCTGCAGCGCCTCGCCGCGCCGATCGAGACGACCTCGCGGCCGGTGCTGTCGAACTGACCCACCTGTCGGGGGCACTGGCTGACTCCGTCGCCCAGGGGTTCGCCGACGCCACGTTCAAGCCCTCCACCTGGACGGTCGTCGGCCTCGGCTCAGGAGCCTCGTGGACCGTCGTCGGCTCCCTCGACGCGCAGAGCGGTGGAACGGTCGGGCAAGCCACCGGGGCCGTCTCCTTGGGAGGACGTGTCCGCATCCCCTACGAGCCGACCACGCTCTACCGCGTGTCCGTCCGCGTACGCACCACCACTCAGGCGGACCCAGTCGCACCGGACACCGTCTTCCTGGGGCTGCTGGGGTACGCCGCTGACGGCACCACCCTCGTCAACCGCAACGGCGAGCCCTCGCTGCTGTCGCAGAACTACAGCGCGGCCGCCGGCGCGAGCGTCGCCGCTACGTCTGGCTGGACCACGTACACCGGATATGTGAGGGGCAGAGCCGAGCCCGGCACGAGCGGTCCGAACCGGGACCTGCGGAACCCGGGCACCATGCACGACTACGTCCGCTACATCAGCCCGTACGTCCGGCTCAACTACGAAAACAGCCTCGGCACGATGCAGGTCGACTGGGTGTCCGTGACCGCGGTGCAGACCGGGCTTGTCACCGTCGACAACCTCGCCGTGGGCTCCGTCCGTGCCGAACACCTGGACGCGGACGCCATCAACGGCAAGACCGTCACCGGCGCCGTCGTCCAGACAGCGACCAGCGGGCGGCGCCTCGTCATGAACCCGGCGACACGCGACGGCCAGCCCGCCCTGGAGATGCACTCCGGATCCCGGGCTGAGATCGCACCCGGACGTGTGCGCTCAGAGGTCCTCGACATGGGGTCCTGGCTCCAGCCGGAAATCTCCGTCGAGTCCCCTCTTGTCGGTGGATCACGCGCTGGCATCACACTCCGCTCGCCAGAAGTGGACGGGCAGGGCCGGGTGAGGATTGAGCCCTCCGGCCAGACCGACGGGCACGCCCACGTCACCGTGGAGAACGGTGGCCCCGGCGCCGACTCGACAGTCACGCTGTATGGATCACGAGGCAGTAGAGCGGGACGCGGCTACCACTCCGTCATCGTCAAGGGCAGCGGCGTCACCGTTCACGGCGGCACGCGCCAACTGCGCTACGTCGAGGGAGTACTGAGCGTGCCCAGCATCGCGACGGGTGCCGTCACGATCACGCCGACTCCGAACGTGCCGACATCGGTGACCGTGAGCGGCCTCGACGTCGCAGGTAAGGCCCATCACGGGTTCGTGACCGCGGCCTCTTCCGTGCCCGGCACCGTCGAGGAGTGCACGGTTACCAACGTGAGCGAAAGGGGCCTGACGGTGTGGGTGAGACGCAGCAACAGCACGGCCACGAACATTGCCTACCTGATTATCGGGAGCTGACAGCGTGACTTACGCCGCCGAACTGCACGACTGGCCTTCAGTCCTCTTGGTAGCCACCTGCCGAACACTCGGCTGTCCGGCGGAGGGCACCCCTTATGAGGGCCTGTACTACGAGAACCGGGAGCCTCCGACATATCGAGGCCAGTGCGGTCAGTGCCAGCGCCCCGTCAATGACCTGTCCCCACCGAGAGGGACGCCAAATCGCCTACCTGGAGCATGAGTTGAGCTAGGCTCGGCGAGTGGTTCTCATGGGCGTCTGTTAGCCCGCCCTATTCCAGGCACCCGCCATGGAGCGGGTGCCTGGAATACAAAGGATCAGGTTGCCTCGGGTGAGACACCGGGGCAACCGATGAGAGGTTAGGCGTTCTTAAGGTAGTCGTATCGGAAGCCGGTCTCATCGCACCGTACGTGCTGCCGCTTGTCGACTTGAACCGTAAGACCAGAAACGGTGATCTTCCCATTCCAGGTAACGTATGCAAGGGCGTTACCCGCCTTGGAGATCCACTGCTCCTCTGGCTGGTTGTCGATAATCACGCCAGGGTTCCAGTTCTTTATCCTGGCTGCCACGTTGTAAACCTTGGTTACCTTGCTTGAACTTGCGCGGTACCACTGGTCCAACTTGTATGTGGTCACCTTGATGCCGAAGACCTTCTGGCTTCGGTGGGACCAGCATTGCCAGTCGCCAGCCGTCCCTGCGGCGCTCAACTCGCCCTGGCTCGGCGCTGCAGTCTGCTTCGCGCCGGTCTCCGCCTCTAGGGTGACGTCCCCGCCGGCGAGCTCGACCTTAGAGGCAGGGGCAGCCTCCGTGGCGGCATCCGCCATGGCCTTGGCTATCGCTGAATCGTTGAGGTAGCCGAGGAACTTCTGCTGATTCTGCGGGGACAGTTCCTTGAACTGGCGCGCGATCTCGTCGGCTTCGGTGGATTGCTGAGCGGCAAGCCAGGCGACATATGATGCCGATTCGGCAGACATCGGGCTGTCAGCCGCCGAGGCTGGCGCGACGGAGGTCGCGACACTAGCGACGAGCGTAGCGGCGATGAGGGCTGCCTTGCCTGCAGCGCGGGGACGTGCGATGGTGCTGACTCTCACGGGTGCCCTTTCAAAGGGGTGTCTGTTGCCCCGTGGCGTCCTACCGCCACGGGGCCCTTTTTGCTCGCACGACGAGATGAAGGGCATTCCAGGGCGCAGGACGCGCGGCAGTGCACGCACGTATCCCGAAGCTTCGATGTATCCCCCTCACCCGGCCGGTCGTGCCGAGCAGGGAAAACTTAACTCACGGCCTAGTCCGTGGTGAAGCTTTTGTGAGAGAAGCGGCTTGATCTTAATGATCTTTCCTGGCGATCTTGGACAAACTCCCCATCTGGTGGCGGTGTTACCTCAAGGGGGCCTCAAATAGTGGTGTCTGGATGGCCGATTCAACTCTTTCGGACCGCGAAGCGTTCAACGTTGATGGCTGAGCAGATCGCCGGGCTGGCAGTCCAGCACCTCGCAGAGGCGGGTCAGGGTGCTGAATCGGACAGCCCGCGCGTGGCCGTTCTTGAGGATCGAGAGGTTCGCGTGCGTGACACCTACATGGTTCGCAAGCTCAGTGAGAGTCATGCCTCTCTCTTCGAGCAGCCTGTCCAGATGGACCTCTATCCCGTGCTCCTTCTTGTCCTGCCCCATCAGACTGTTCCGGCAAGGTCTTCACGCATGCTCACCCCGATGCGCATGATTCGGGCGAACGAAAAGATGCCGAGCCCGGTGAAGATTGCCGTGAGCGGGAGGTCCCACATCCATAGTCCGGAAGCGGCGAGTACGCCGCTGTCGCGGCTCAGCGAAGCGGCAAGGGCCGTCTCGGTCACGGAGCCGACAATCGCGGCAAGCACGCTTCCGGCCAGTAGCCACCATCCGAGTGTGCGCAGCCGTCCCGCAGTCTGCGCGGTGTAGAGACCGTCTCGCTCTGCCCCTCTGATCAACCGCGTGATCAGCAGGAGGGCGCCAAAGAAGTAGACGAGGGGGGCCAGTTGATGTGCCGAGCTGAGCAGGCCCTGGAGTGCGCTGGGGTCTTTCGTGCAGTAGCGGGGGTGGGCGGAGAGGGTCACTGATGCTCCGGGGGCTGGCTGGACATCATCAGTGAAGGGCTTCTGGCCGGTGCTGATTTTAGTGGCTTGATCAGTGGCGCAAACGGATTCGCCGCCGATGCCGAGCACGGTGATGTTGACGAAGGGTGCAGCCAGCAGAGTTGCGACGATCAGGGTGGCAACCACGGTCACAACGATCCTCACTGTCGTTGACATCGGCTCCAGTGGATTGCGCGGCGTTGTCATCGGGCCACTCCATCACTCTATCGTTTTTCGATGTTATCGATAAACGATAGAGCGTCGTGGGTGTCGCTGACAACCTCTGGTCCTGCTGGACGTGGGCTTAGCAGGTTGGGCTGCTCGTGAGAGCCCCTAAGCTGAGAGACGGCGTGGGGCGCGATGGAGGGCTCACGTGACTGCGCCTAACCAAGACCCCACCCCTTGGGAGCTGCTGCGCGCCATGCAGCAGATGCGCGACGACCTGCGTGCCGACTTTGCTGAACTCGGGGCACGGCTCGCGGAGATGGTCACGAAGATCCAGTACGACGCCGACCGGCGTACTGACGAGATCCGGATCAAGAACCTCGAAGACGACGTGGCGGATCTGGGGCGTGCCTGGGAGGCAGAGCGAGAGGCCGCCCGCGGCGCTCGCCGCCTGGCGCTCACTGCCCTCGTCGCCCCGGTCGTCGTTGGCGTTGCCGTGGCGATCCTCGTCAGCGTGCTCGAACTGTAAGTCCACACTCGGCGCGGGGGAGAAGCAGGACGCGCCATGCCGGAGCTCTGGCTCCCCAGCGCCGAGCGGCATCCGCTCGGCGACACCGCACCGACCGACGCCCAGTACGACCCCCGGGTGATCTGGCACATCACCTGGGACAAGAACGGTTCGCCCACGAAACCGCTGGACCGTGTGCCGTTCGACAACCTCGTCCGGTACTTCACCGGCGCAGGCAAGAGCGCCGCCCCGCACCTGCTGTGGGACCCCTTCACCGGCCGCACCGCCCAGTTCTACCCCGCCAACAGCCGCTCGAAGTCCGTCGTGGACACCGCCGGCGGCACCCGCACCAACCGCACAGGCCGCGTCGTCCTCCAGGTGGAGACCCTGTTCTTCCCCTACTGCCGAGTGGGAGGCATGACCTACCGCACCGTCAGAGAAACCCCCGGCAAGGGCCTCGACGAGATTCTGAAGTGGGCCCGGAGTTGGGGAGTGCCCGACGTGTGGCCGATGGGCACGCCCACCTGGAGCGCGAAGCGGAGCGAGAGTGTCTGGCGGCGCCAGGGCGGTCACTACGCCCACGCTCACGTGCCCGAGAACAGCCACACCGACCCTGGTCCGATGCCGAAGTGGCCCACCAAGGGACCTAAGCCCAAGCCGGGGAGGCCTGCGTTCCCTGGCCGGGACTCCTTCGGACCCGGCAAGTCGAACGCCTCGGTGCTCCTCCTGGGGAAGCAACTCGTCCGCCGGGGCTTCGGCAAGCACTACCGCGTCGGCCCCTCCCGTGAGTGGGGCGAGGCGGACCGGCGCAACGTCAGGGACTTTCAGCTTGCTCAGGGGTGGAGCGGGGCGGATGCCGACGGGCTCCCGGGGCCCGAGACCTGGCGCCTGCTTTTTGCCTGACCGGCCCTACCGAACAAGGAGACACCCTGTGAACCTCTACGCCTCCCTCATCCGAACCGGGGTCCCTGCCGTCGCCGGCTGGCTCGTAGCCGTCGCTTTGCGGTACGGACTCAATCTGGACGAGGCCGCTGTCACCAGTGTGATCACGCCGGTAGCGATCTTCATCTACTACGCCGTGTTTCGTTTCGCGGAAATGCATCTGTCCCCGCGCTTCGGGTGGCTTCTCGGCTACGCCCGCCCTCCAAAGCAGGAGCTCCCCGCGATCCGATAAGACGCCTGCTGGTGGGCGTCCGACGGTGAGGGCCTGTCCAGTGAAGCCTGGACAGGCCCCGCCTGGTCTCGTGGTCAGCGATCAGGCCATGCGGATCACGAGGCCCGCCATCGAGGCGCTCAACGCCAGACAGGCCCCAAACGCGGTACCAGCCTTCATCAGAACCGCTGGCAGGCGGTTGCCGCCGAGGTGGTGCAGGAAGCCTGCGATCCCTCCGCAGATCAGAGCCAGGAGCAGGGCCACTACCGCGCTCAATACCCAGATAGCGACGTACTCGTGCGACACCATTGCCTCCTTCGTCGATGTCCGGACCCACCCTCCCCCCGAGATCGGCAGTTTTTGTTCACGGTGTGCAATGCTGGACAGAATTGAACACGGTGAGGCCGCAGGGAAGGTGCATGGAGAACGACCCGCTGTCTCAACTGGCAGATCGGCTCACGGAGTTGCGGCTCAAGAGAGGCTGGAACGTCAAGGAGCTCGTTGCCAGGTGCGCGCCCCTGAGTCGCGGGACAGTCAGCAAGGCTCTCAACGCCGGTAGTGGGGGAAAGGTCCCAACAGCGGATACGGTCGTCAGGATCTGCCGAGCTCTCGGAGCTGACTCGGCTCCCTTGCTTGAGCTGGTCAGGCAGGCTAGGGAGGATCGGCGGACCCCTCCCCCCGGGCCGCGGGCAGAAGACCGCAGTAGGCAGTTCACGCGAGAGCCCGAGGTGGAGCCCGATGGCACGGAAGGCGCCTTCGCCCTCTTCAATCCGCTGCGACGTGAGAATTTGGAACGAGCGGTTCAGTGGGCGCTTGAAAGCGCGCCCCCCGTTCCACTCGTCTCGTTTCCAGAAGCGCCCATCGACGGTCTCTACGCGCTGTACTACACGGGGCCACACCCGCTGTACCGCCCGGTGTCGTCGCCAGCCTGCACTGTCCCTGTCTATGTAGGCACGGCCAGACCGGGGTGGAACTCTCGTGGCCAGCTGGGCCTGCGAGGCCATATGGGCCGAAGACTGGAGCAGTACCGTAAGTCACTCGATGAGGTCGAAGACCTCGATGCTCAGGATTTCCAGGTGCGCTACCTGCCTGTGGAAGAGATCTGGATGGATGGCCCAGAGCGGCTCATGCTCGGTGATCACCGCCCGGTATGGAACATCGTCGTACGCGGCCTGGGAGTCCACCCCCACGGTGCCGGGGCACGAGCGGGCCCTCGGACGCAATGGGATGAGCTGCACCCGGGCAGGTCGCGGAGTAAGGGGCAGGGTGTGGCCAGACTTAGCCGCGCGGAGCTGAGGCAAGCGGTACGGCAGCACTTTGCCAGGACAGCGAAAGAGTAAGGGCTGAAGGAAGAGGGCCCCCGCCTCACGGCGGGGGCCCTCGACCTCTTGGAAGCTCCAGGGTACCAACGGACGAGAGACGTAGGACACCACTCGGCGCCTGGTTACAATCTATATGCATAAGGCATCTTGACTGGGAGGCAACGGTGGCAAGCGGGGACGCGAGGATGGGAAGGAAGCCGTACCTGGCGGGTGGGGCTGAATTCGCTGCCTTGTACGGCGTCAAGCGGCTCCAGGTCAGCCAGTGGATCAGCCGGGACCAGACGCTCGACTACCGGTACGCGAAGATCATCAGCGGTTCGCCCTACTGGCTTCTCTCCTTCGCCCGGCGATTCGGGGAGACGACTCCGCGCCCGCGGCAGCTCAATACGGTGGAGCTCGCGCGCCTGGAGGCGGAGCAGTCGCCCGGTCGCTGGGTCAGTGAGGTCAGTGAGCTTCCCCCGCTCGTCGGTCAGGCCGAGCTGGTGGAGCTGTTCCGTCTGCCGTCCAGCGCGCTTCTGCGGAACGCCGTGAAGTCGGGCCGGTTCCGGCCTGCCGACTACACGCTGTCGGGGTCGCCGATCTGGCTTCTGGAGCCCATCGTCGACGACGTGCCAGCTCTCCAGGCAGGGGCGCGTGCGGTGGACTGGTCCATGGAGGAGAAGATCCTTGCGGTCTTGCGAGATGGGACCTATGACGGTCCCGGCTCGAAGATCATGCCGCGCGGCCGCGCGGCGAATCGCTGAGTAAATAATCGCAGGTCAGGATCATTTGATCTTGATCTGTAACCTCTGTGCATATAGAATGAAACTGCACTGGATGGGGTGCTTGCTCGCTCGTATGGAGGGGTGTCGTGTCGCGCTGTAGGGGTCCGCCGGGGACTGGTTCGGTTGGTTGCTGATCGACATTCCGCCTGATCGAAGATAGATTCCAACACTCCACGGAGTGCGTACTATCTCTGAGGGGGAGCCGTGATTGACCAGCCTCCGTTGTTCGGCACGATCCAGCCCGTTCGTCATCCCGAATCCGCCGGTATCCAGCAGCGGTTCGAGGCCTTCCATGCACTGAACCCCTGGGTCCTCAGGGCGTTGGCCCGGCTGACCGCCGACTGCGCCGACAAGGGGTTCGGCCGCATCAGCATCGGGATGCTCTTCGAGCTCCTGCGCTACCAGTACGGGGCGGCGACCAAGGGTGACGAGTTCGCACTGAACAACGACTTCCGCTCCCGGTACGTGCGGCTCCTGCTGGCCGAACACCCGGAGTGGGCACCGCTTTTCGAGGTCCGCGCCCTGCGCGCGGACTGACCACGACCTCTTGGAGCCAGATCGTGAACGCACCAGCGGGCAGCGCGACACCGCCCGCCATCAAGATCAAGTCCCGCAAGCCGACCGGCATCGTCCCGTGGCCCCTTCTGCTTATCGAGGGCGAGGAAGGCGCAGGCAAGACGTACGCGGCCGCCGAGTTCTCCCGCAGTGACCGAATCGGGCAGATGTACTGGATCGACCTCGATGAGGGATCGGCCGACGAGTACGCCGCCATCGAAGGTGCCAACTACCTGATCATCGTGCACGACGGCACGTACCGAGACATCCTCGAACAGGTGGAAGCGGTACACGCCGAGGCCCGCCGCGTCGCTGCTGCGGGGGAGCCTCCGGTCGTGCTGGTCATCGACTCGGGATCCGCGCTATGGCGCATGCTCACCAACTGGACCTACGAGCGCGGCCGCAGGACGCGGAAGAACCGCGCGCTGCTCCAGGAGGACCCGGACGCTGCCTACGACATTGGCCGGAACCTGTGGAACGACGCACTGGAGCGGTGGAGCCGGGTCATCTACCTGTTGCGCACTCTGCCGGGCATCGCCATTGTGCTGGCCCGGGGCAAGCAGGTCAGCGCAACGGATGACAATGGACAGCCGATCCAGAACAAGAGTGAGTGGAAGGTCGCGGCCCAGAAGGACCTGGGCTTCGACTCCACCTGCTGGGTGCGGATGAAGCGCAACGCGGACCCGCAGATCATCAAGGTCCGGTCCCTGCGGATGCGCGTAGAGCAAAGGAAGCCGCTGACGATACGGGACTTCAGCATCGAGGACCTGGTCTTCAACGGTCTCGGCTGCTCCATCGAGTCCCAGCCGCGCATCATGCCCGCGCTCTCCGGTGACCTGGTCCAGCCGTGGCTGAGCCGCATCTCCGAACTCAAGGACAAGGAAGCCCTCGGCGCCCTGTGGCGCTCCGTCCCGGACCCGGCCAACCACCTCAGCCGGGAAGAGATTGCCACTGTCCGGGCCGCCGCCGAGCAGAGGGCCGCCGAACTGGACAACCCACGCCCAGAGATGGGTGACGGGCCACTGACCGACGCCGACAAACTCCGCGCGGCAGCCAAACGCAAGGCCGCTGAGCAGGACGCCGCCGCCGAGCAGTGATCAGTCCGCCCTCACCTCTTGGAGTACTTCCATGCCTGTAGTCACCATCGCTGACGGCGGCGCCCCGTCCATCTGGAGTGCCGCACACGACGTCGACGCCCGCCGCCCTCGCTCGCGGCAGACCCAGCTCGGGGCGTCCGACACCGTGTGCGGTCGACGCGCCGCGTACATCCTGCACGGCGCCACGCCGACCGATCACCCCGACAAGCGGGCCGCGATCCTCGGCACCTACATTCACCACGGTCTTCTGGAATCGGCGCGCACCGAGTACGGATGGCTGGTCGAGCGCAGTGTCCAAGACGCCCTGATCCGAGGGCACGTCGACGTCGTCCAGCTCGACAAGGCGACCGCGGCCGATCTGCCCGCCCGCCACAGACCGGCTGTGCCCGCCGACGTGCTCACCGTGGAGGACGTGAAGACGAAGTCCACGTACATGTGGGACCGCGTCCGGCGCTACGGCGCTACGGTCGCCGAGCTCCGGCAAGTCCACCTGTATGCCGGGGCGTTGTTTGAGGTCGGGTTCGAGGACATCCCAGGCCAGAGGTACCTGTCGCGCCTTGGTCCTCTCGACATCCAGCGACTGCGCTTTCGCTTCATCAACCGCGACAGCGGCGAGGAGCACGTCCAGGAGATCGAATTCGACCCCCAGCGCGCGGCGGAGGCCCAATGGTGGGTGGAGCGTGTACGGGAGATCAGCGATCCCGAGGAGATGCCCCGTGACTTCCACGGCCCGGGCCTGGACACCATCTGCGACTACTGCCCCTTTCGTTCCAAGTGCTGGCCCGGTACGGCGCCAGGAGTGCCGGAACAGGCCGCCCTCATCCACAACGACGTAGACCGCGCGCAAGCCCTCGCCGACTACGTGAAGGGACACGAACTGGCCAGCGAGGGCGACCGGATCAAGAAGTTCGCCCGCAAGAAGCTCGACCAGTCCCCAGCCGGAACCTACGGCACCAACAAACTCTCCTGGCGTGGCGGCAACGACGAGGAGAAGGACGACCTGGAGGCGATGGTCGACCTCCACGAGGTCGCCGACATACCGGTCCCGATGAAGCCGGACGCCGACCGCATGGTGAAGAACCTGAAGGCGGCAGGCCTGCCCGTCCCGCGACGGAAGACCGGCAGGAAGACACCCGCGGTCATCAGCATCGCGCCGGCCTGACCCCGGTGTTCGCTTCAGCCCCGCCCGGCAGGACCGGGCGGGGCGCCCTGTCCTGCCGCCACTCCCGCACCGCCCAAGGGGACCCGTGTCCATCCAACTGATGATCGCGGCAGCGTACTTGCCGCCCGACGTGCTCAGCCAGAGCCAGAAGCTCGCCCTCATGAAGATCGCCGACAGCGCCGACGATGAGACACGCCTCGCGCGGCCCGGCCTGACCCGCCTCGCGGCATGGGTCGGTGTGACGGACAAGCGCGCCATCACCATCGTCACTGAGCTGGTAGCCAAAGGCCTCGTCGAACGCGTCGAGACAGGAAAGGCGGGGCGCGCAGCGGTGTATCGCGTCTTCCCGCTCGGTGTACCGCCCACGCCCACGACTCCGGAGCTCAAGTCGGCCGCGGAGGCGCGCAGGGCAGCCCCGAAGAACCCTTCCAAGGCTCGCTCCGGCGTGACGCGCTCAGCCCCGGCCAAGCCTGCCATGACCTACCAGGACGTCGAAGCCAGGCAAGCGGCCCGCGCGCAGAGCACCGAAGAGCCGCAGACCCCGGCAGGGTTCCACCAGGAGCACCCTGTGAGCGGGCAAGGGTTCCACTCGGGGAACCCGGCCGAACCAGGGTTCCACGGCGGGAACCCAGAGGCCGAGAGAGACAGGGTTCCGCCGGGGGAACCCGAGAGGTTTCACGGGGAGAACCCACTGGGTTCCTCGGGTGGAACCCCTTCCTTTCCTGGTCCTTCCTCTGATCTTCCTGTCCCCCCTACCCCCACGGCTGGCGCCGTAGGGGAGCCTGCTGCCGCTGGCATGAGCAGAGGGGGCACCGGCGGTGAGGTGGTGGCGATTGGGTGCGAGCGTCACAGAGGGCGTCCCGCCGCTTCCTGCCGTGGATGCGGCACGAACCCACGCGCAGGACGCCAGAGGCAGCAAGAGGCGCTCAAGACGGTGGACCGTGAGCGCGTTAAACGCTTCTGGGACGAGTGGCACCAGGGCGCGAGCAGCCGCCGCCAGCAGGCCGGGGAGCGCGCCGAGACCGCGGAGGCGGCGCGCCGGGAGGCGCGCGATGCACTGCTGCGGGCCAAGGGGGACAGGCGGAAAGAAACCTAGCCCTCTGGGCGATCTTTTCGCCAGGAATCTAGACATCCCCACTATTGCATATAGAATAGAAACATAAAGAGGGGGAGGAGCCCCCTCTTCGGCGGAAGGATGACATGACCTACCTGCCCACAATCCGGCGCGAACACAAGGGTGCGCTCGTGCTCGATGGCGGCGCCGCCGCCCACGAGCAGATCCGCCTCCTCGCCGACCTGTACCGCGAAGACCCTGAAGGTGTCGGCGACGCGCTCACCGAGATCGCCGACCTCGAGAACCAAGTCGAGCGTGAACGCTGCCTCGACGGACTCGGCCACGCCGAGCACAGGCGAGACGAGATCGTTCAGGAGCTCCTCGACGAGATCGGCGGTGCCGAACTCCACCTCGACCCCCGCGAAAGCCATCACGCGCTCATGCAGGCGCGCAGTCTCGCCCACCATGCCCAGTTCATCGCCGACGCCGCCCGGCGTCGCGCCGACGAGCTGGCGGCACTGACCGCCATCGCCCGGCAGGTGCGAGAGCAGGGGCGCCGTCCGCTGCCCCTGGTCCCTCGCCTCGCCCGCTGAGTGTTTCCGACTGTTCCAAGATAGATCCCAACTCTGTACTGTTCGTGGCACAAGACCTCTTGGAGAACCCGTGAGCAACTTCCTGATGGCCCCCCTGCCGGAGCACGGCCAGACCAGCGACCCGCTGTGGCTGAAGCTGTGGCACGCCTACGAGCCGCTCATCACCTCGCTGCGCTGCCTGCCGCTCCTCACCAACGTGGAGATCAGCGGCGGAATGTTCGGCATCACCACCGAACTCAACGACGGCTCGCACCTGTGGATCTCCTCGGTCGCGGACCTTCCCCTCAACCCGGCCGAGGCCGAGGGCTTCCAGGTCACACGGCGACACTTCGACAACCCGACCGTCGACGAGCTGATCTACGACTCCACAGAAGACGGGGCGCAGTCCGAGCACCGCAACAACCCGGTGCCTCTCCTGCAGGCCGTCGCCGCCTTCG
This sequence comes from Streptomyces flavofungini, assembly GCF_030388665.1. Classification (NCBI taxonomy): domain Bacteria; kingdom Bacillati; phylum Actinomycetota; class Actinomycetes; order Kitasatosporales; family Streptomycetaceae; genus Streptomyces; species Streptomyces flavofungini. The sequence continues at coordinate 6,449,993 of NZ_CP128846.1, forward strand.
TCAGGGACCGTCAATTCGGGCCGGAGATCATCGACCTGTACTCCGTCTACCTCCAAGCGGTGACGGCGAAGCACGAGCCGCTGAACACGGTGGTGTGCGGGCGCGCCGACGACCGTCAGCAGGCGTTGGCCTGCTACGAGGGCTTCATCGACAAGGAGATGACCCCAAAGGGCTGGCGCCGGATCCACGAGCAGGGCGGCACCGAGTGGCCCGTGTCCGTGTGGGAGTGCGAGGGCGAAGTCGTCACCGTGTCCATCGTCCGCGACGGCGAGGCCATCCTTCGATGAGCGCCGCAGACAAACAGGAGACCGCAGCGGAATCCGTCGGCGGGCGCTGTCACTGCCTCATCGCGCACGCGCAGAACGACAAGGAGCGCGCCGAAGTCCAGACAGGCTTGGACAACGCGCTCCGGACGAACGACGCCCACGCCGTCCTGGTCGCCTGCCTTCAGCTCATGGCGCCCTGCCCGGCTCGCGACGAGCAGGTGACGCGGTGAACGTCATACACGCGCTGCTCGTGCTCGCCGTAGCCACTGCCTCTGGCCTGCTCGTGCTCGTCGCCGACGAACTGCGCTGGCAAGCCCGCAACCGGCGCCCCCGCTGCACATCGTGCGGCCAGCACCACCGCAACTCCCACCGCTGAACCCCTGTCCGGCCCGGCCCCGAACAGCCCGGGCCGGACAGGCCCACCTCTTGGAGAACACCTCGTGGGATACGCCATTTACATCCAGACCCCCGACGGCAAGGACGCTGAAGGAGACGAGAACTACTTCTGCTTCGCCTCGACGGCGATGCCGCGCACTCTCGACGCGATGACCAACTTCGGGATGCTCGTCGACCTGCCCATCCCGACCTTCCCAAAGCTGTCCGAGTACCAGCTGAAGCGAGCGGACTTCCTGCCCCGCACAGAGCCCGACAAGGACATCGCCGGCCGCGTCGCCGCGTACCGAGCCGCATACCTGGCGGTCAAGGACGCCTCGGAGCCCGAACCGACGGGCATCCCCGCGTACAAGCTGGAGCACAACGACGGCTACCTGGTCACCGTTGCGGAGATTACCGCCGCGCTGACCAACTACGAGGCGAACGCGAACGTGGACATAGCCGAGATGCCCGTAGGCGACCTGACATGGCCGACCTGGACGGCCTTCCTGCGCCGAGCCAAGTCGCTCGGCGGCCTGCGCACCTACTGACCCGGCTTCTTCGCCCGGCCCCGCCGACGCGGGGCCGGGCCCCCGCGCGAACTCTTGGAGAACGACCACCACCATGGCCACAGTCATCGACCTGCTGTGTGGCGCCGGAGGCAGCAGCACCGGCCTCGTCGAAGCCGGGTACGAACTGATCCTCGGGATCAACCACTGGCAACTCGCGATCGACACCCACTCCGCCAACCACCCCAACGCCGAACACGCGACCATCGACATCTCCGGCTTCCCCATGCGCTACCTGCCCAACGCCGACGTGCTCTGGGCGTCGGTCATCTGCACGGAGATCAGCCCCGCGGGCGGACGACGCAGGGAGACCCACCAGCTTGACCTTCTCGATCTGCTCCAGGAGGAGCAAGACGAGTGGGCGACCCTGACCAAGGACGCCTTCGAACGGACCCGCGTCACCGGCTGGTGCGTCGTACGCGCCGCCGAAGCCAAGCGGTTCAAGGCGATCGTCGTGGAGAACGTCGTCGAGTTCGGTCTCGAATGGATCCTGTTCCCCAAGTGGCTCGAAGCCATGGAACTGCTCGGCTACCAGTACCAGATCGTGTGCGTGAGCAGCGCACATATCGGCGACGACACCAACATGCGCGCCCCTCAGTGGCGCGACCGCATGTACATCGCCTTCACCCTCAAGACCATGCGCAAGCCCGACCTGGAACCCAGGCCCCTCGCTCCTTGCGCCGACTGCGGCGAGGACGTGCACGCCGTCCAGTCCTGGAACGTCGAGGGAGTCCGCATCGGGAAGTACCGTCGCGACTACCTCTACCGCTGCCCCAACACCCGCTGCCGCCACGCCATCGTCGAGCCGTACGTGCGACCGGCCAGCGACATCATCAACTGGCACGACCTCGGCACGCGGATCGGCGACCGCAAGAAGCCACTGGCGGACACCACGATGGACCGCATCCGCGCAGGCCTCGCCAAGTTCCCCTACCGGCCCAGCTCCATCACCCTCACACACGGCAAGGACGGCGGAGACAGGGCATACGCCGTCGAGGACCGCCCTCTCCCCACCCGCACAGCCAAGCAAGGCGACGCCCTCCTGGTGCCGACCGGCGGCTCGTGGAACACCGACGCGGCGCCGGTCGACGTGCCGCTGCGCACCCGCACCACCCGCGAGAGCGAAGCTCTCGTCACGGTGAACCCGTTCATCGTGGAGTTCCGCAACCACTCCACCGCCAGTCCGGCCAGCAACCCGCTGGCCAGCGTCACCGCCCAGGGCAACCACCACGGCCTGGTGACCCACAACGGCCGCGTCCCCGACCAGGCGAGCGCCACCCTCGTCGTCCCCTACCGCAAGGCCGCCGTCAAGACGGCCGCAGAGCCCGTCCATACCCTGTCCACCCGCGACTCGGCCGCCCTCGTGCGCAGTGCCCCGACCATCGACGACTGCTATTTCCGGATGCTCAAGCCCCGCGAACAACTCCTTGGACAGAGATTCCCGGAGAAGTACGTCGTCTACGGCAACCAGGCCGAACAGACCATGCAGGCAGGCAACGCGGTCAGCGTCAACGTCGCCAGGTGGATAGGCAAGCGATTGGAACCCGTCCTGTGACCGGATTGCGCAGCGCCCTGCACGGCACCCACGTCACCGAACACGCCCCCTGCTGGGGCGACCCCGACTTCGCCGTGGCCGACGACCGATGGAACACCAGCGAGGACCTAGTCGCCATCTGTGAACCCGTCCTCTACGTCTGCGGACACTGCCCCTACCGCGCTGCGTGCATCCGGCAAGTCATCCCGGCGAAAAGCGGGTTCACCGGTGTCTGCGGCGGCCGCATCTGGCTCAACGGGACGATCATCGACGCCCTGCCGGAGGCGGCCCACGGCGAACTACCGCCGCCCGTGATCCGCAAGTCGTGCGGCACGGCAGCCGGAGTCCGCGCTCACCGGCGCGCCGTCGAGCAACAGTGCCGCGAATGCCTGCACTTCCGCGATGCGCCCAACCAGCTCGAACTCCCCACTCCTTGACCGACACGGAAGAGACCACATGACACACCACCGCCCGATACGCGAACTCCTGGGCTCTGTCGCGGCCGTGGCCCTGCCCGTCACCGCCTGCACATCCCTGGACCCGGCGCTTCTGCCGGCGTGCCTGGGCACCATGCTTGCCGCGACCGGGGGAGCGGTCTGCGTGCTCGCGCAGGGAGGCCGCCGTTGAACAGCCCGGCGACGTACACACAAGATGAACTCCGGCACGATGTCGCTGACCCCCACGCGTGGACAGTGCGCGTCTGCTCGGACCGGTGCAGCACCTGCATCTTCCGGCCGGGCAACCTCATGGTCTTGGAACCCGGGCGAGTCGCGGGCATGCTCAAGAAGGCCCTCGCCGAGGAGGGGCACATCGTCTGCCACAAGACCCTCGACACCGTTGCCCCGGCGATCTGCTCCGGTTTCGCCACCCATCCCCACGGAATCGCAGCGTCGCTGGCGCTGCGTCTGGCCCAAGCCGGAGTGCTGAGGATCGTCCCCATCCAGCCGGATCAGAAGGGGTGACGATGACTCGGACACGCACGAGCAGCGATGGGCCTGCGCCCGAAGAGGCCCCCGCCGAGGAGTGGTTCGAGGGCTTGCCCGGCCGACGGTTCAGGGTGGCCCTGCCCCCACGGCTGCTACTGCTCAACGCGAACCAACGGTTGAGTCCGTTCAGGCGCGCGGAACTCACGAGAGTCCTGCGCCGCGCGAGCTGGGCAGCCTCACGCGGCGTTCCACCTCTGGAGCGTGTGCACATCATCGGCGTACTCCACCCGCAGAACCGGCAGCGGCGAGACCCGGCCAACTGGTACCCGAGCTTCAAGGCATGCGTCGACGGGCTCGTGGACCAGGGGATCTTGGAGGATGACGATCACACCCGTGTCGTGGGACCGGACATGCGGCTCGGGCATGTGGTGGAAGGCGCGCGCCTCGTCCTCCACATCCGCGAGCTGCCACCGGCGGGAACAGGGCCGTGACCTGCAGAAATAGGGTCATCCTTGATCGAAAATCTCTCCGGAAATCTTGCCTTCACCCTCAATGCATATAAAATAGAAGCAGAAGGAAGGGGGAAGCCCTTCCGATATCCCATGGGAGCGACCGTGACCGACCCCTTCAGCCTCGCGGGCATCCGCCAGCGGCTGAGCGCCGCCCACATCAGCTCGGACCAGGCCGACCGACTTGCTGAAGTGATCGTGGCCTCGCTCCAGGAAACGTGTGCCAGCTCCTTCCCGGGTGCCAACTACGACAACTGGCGCCAGATGCTCCCCGAATCGCTCCTTGACCTCCTCGTCGAGGTCCTCGCCTGGACCGACGACGGACTGATCGCAGCCGACCCGATGCCGACCGGAGCGGCCAGTCGCATCCTCGAGGACCTCTGGACTAAAGGACTCATCTCCCCGGCCTCCTGACCCCGCCGGGAAATCCCGGCGGTCGGGAGCGGCCACTCCCGACCGCCGGGCGACCCCGCACCAAGGAGGTGTGCATGTCCCCGCTAGACCCATGCCCTCTCGCTGACCGCCAGGTCTGCCAGGCCACCCGTGACCTCGCGCGAGCCGTCCTGCGGCGCCTCGGCGAGACGGCGGCCAAGGTCGAGCCGCGCATCAAGACGATCGTCGTCACCAGGATCGACGCGCCCTCGCGCCACGTACTGTGGCGCCTGCACGGTGATGACGGGCGGCTCCTGCTCAAGTTCGACCCCCTCCGGACCCCCGGTGCCGTATGGGGTGGGCTTGCTGCCGACGCGTCCTTCCTCGCTGCGCTGGCCGACCTTCGGGCCCATCCGCCCGGCTACTACTACGTGCACCCCATGCCCGACCCGCGCGATCTCGCGATCCCGCTCCCCGACAACCCGCGGGGCCTCGCCCCGCGCTCCGTGGGGCTGCTCAATGGGCTGACCGCCTTCGATGAGGGCGAACGCGCCGCTGGCGTCGTCGTCACCCGTGCGGACTGCCCTCGCGCCTGATCCGCTCTGCCGCCTCGGGGGAGGATACCCATATCTCGAATGCATATAGAAAAGAAGTTTTCGAGGGTGTTCGCCCCCCTCACTCACACACCTGGAGAACCCATGCCCCCGCGCCCCGCGATCCCGACGATCGAGACACCCGACCACCACGTCGGCGCCATGCTCCTGCTCTTCCTCACCCGCGCCCCCGACGACGACCTCCTCCGCGACGCAGCCCGCCTCGTGGACCACGCCACGACCGCTGCATGGGCCCTGCGCCCGGGCGACCTCGCGACGCTCACCGTCGAGCAGTACCGGCAGCTCCTCAACTACACCGGCGCACCCCAACTCCTCGACCTGGCCCTGTACCTGCGCGGAGACAAGCGCCGCATCCGCACGCTCATCGACCACATCACCCGCGCCATGGCCGACTTCCTCGCCCACTACCCCTCGCCGCCCACACAGGGCTGAACCCGCCCTACCCGACGCCCCAAGGAGAACCGTGAACAACCCGAACACAACGCAGTGGTGGGTCACCTACCGCGAGCCGAACCCCGCCCAGATGGACATCGTCGCCGTCGAGCCCGCCCCGGAAGACGACACCGCACGAGACGAGCGCAACGCCGAACTGGAACGGACCGGACAGTCCGCCTACAGGGTCACCGCACCCGACAAGGACACCGCGGGCGACATCGCCGCGCGCCTCTGGTCGGAGGACCTCGTCGCCAACCCCGAACGACGGGCCGCCGCAAACGCCCACATCGCTCAGCAGTAACACCGCGACACCGACCTCTTGGAGACCCCGTGAACCACAACTCGATCGCACTGAAAGCCCTGCGTGCCCGCATCGCCCGACGGCACGGCATCCACCCCGACATCGTGGAGAACGCACAGCGCATCACCCTCAAGCACTTCCACGCCGAAGCCCAGGAACCCGCCGTCGCCCTCGCCGGACACGCCTGCGACCACTACCTCCGCCTGGCCATACCCACCACCCGCTTCGCCGCCACACTCACCTCCAGCTCCCTGCTGATCGCGGACCGAGAGGCCGATGGCCGCCTGCACTGGGAGGCATACGTACAGCGGGAAGCCGCCGCCGCGACAGCCATCCACCGCGCCCTACCCAAGACCGCGCTCCTCGGCAACTCCGAAGCCGTCCACCGCATCGGTCGGACCTTCGGCCTCACCAAGGAAGCGACGAACGAGCTCACCGCCGAGATTGTGCTCACCCTCGCCGTGGGGCACCCCTACCGCCCCGCAGACCAAAGACACCTCACCCTGGCGGACACCCTCACCCAGATCACCGACGACGACCTGGCCGCGCTACTCGTCCAGGGCGTCCTGATGGCTCTCAGGCGCACCGACTAGGCCCGCCGCGCCGAACGCGCGATGGGAAATCACTGACCGCTAGCCCGTGTCGGCCCGTACTCGGCGGGCCGACACGGGCGCTCACCGCGAGGAACCGTTGCATGAGCCAGCTCGACCTGTTCGCCGAAGACTTCGACGAGCCACCTCCGTCACCTTCCGCCCCCGCCGCCGCGCCCCGACGATCCCTCGTCGACCTTCCGCCGGCGCCCGCCCCCGTGACCATCGACCCACCACGCCGGCCGAACCTCACACCGGTCAGGACCAATCTTGGGCACTACCGCCCCGTGCACCGCAACCCCCACGAGACCGCCTTCGACATCGCCGAAGCCGTCAGCTACGCCTGGCACCACAACCAGGGCGGCGACAGCATCGCAGTCCCCCTGGGCGTCGTCGCCACCCTCGCCCTGTGGCCACTGCGGGGCCCGGACGCGTACCTTGCCGCCGACTGGTGGCTCAGCCTCGACGACACCCAGCTCCTCACTGCCTTTCGCGAGTGCTGGGCCCGCTGGTGGATCATTCGCCCCGACCTCATCGACAGGGCCACCCCCCTGCACAGATGGGTCGACGATGAGGAGCCAGACTCCAGGCGCACCTGTGCCGTACGAGCAGTCGTCGAAGCCGCCGTGACCCGGGGCCTCCTGCACCTCACCACCAGCGGCGACGCCTACCTCCGCTCCACCACGGACATTATGGGCGCCCTGCTGACCATCATGCGCTCACCGGGTGCTCACGACTCACTCGCGGAAGTCCACACGCCGCCCGACATGGCCGAACTGATGGCGCGAATGATGCTCGACGTCAAGGACATCCAGACCAGCATGACCTTCGACGAACCCGCGGGCGGGACGGGCGGAATGTACCGAGCGGCTGCGCAGGTCCTTCGGGACAACGGTGTCGATCCGCACGGATTCGGGTGGTCGCTGACGGACATTGACCCGCTCGCTGCGGCCGGGGCCGCGGTCAACGCAATCCTGTGGGATCTCGGACCGCACGTGCTGGTCGCGTGTGGCGACACGCTGCACGAGGGCAACGTCTACGCGAGAGCATCCAAGGAGGCACGCGAGTCCCTGGAGCGGCGCGACCAGCTGCAAGCGCAGGCGGCCATCCTCACGGCGGTGCGGAAAGTCCAGGCGCTGCTACAAGGTATAGCTGCCTGACCTGCGGAAATCTCAAGAATTGCTTGGAGAAGATCTTGCCCCTGCCCGCAATGCATATAGAATAGAATCGGAAGGAAGGGGGGAACCCCTCCGTGAATCAAGGAGCGACACATGCCCTACCAGCCCGGCGACCGCATCGCACTTGTCCGCACTGCCGACCGATACACCGAACTCGCTCCGGGGGACGAAGGCACCGTCAAGAGGTACAGCGCCACCCTCCGCCAGCTCGACGTCGACTGGGACAGCGGCTCCACCCTCTCGATGCTCCTCAGTGAGGGCGACAAGGTACGCCCCGCCTAGCAACACAGGGCCCGCCCGAACAGGGCGGGCCCACCCCAGCAGACCTCTTGGAGGAGCGCCATGCTCATCACCGACGCCGCAGTCCGAGAAACGGCGATCACCCTCACCCAACGCCTCGAAGGCGACTGGACCCTCGACCCCAACGCACCCAACGACGGCGCAGCCCACCTGATCTACACCGACGGACGAGCCATCAGCTTCCGCCCCGTCTTCGGCGGAACCGCCGTCCAACTGTGGATCACCGGAAGCGCCGTGCCCGCGCAACAAGACGCCCCCGCCCCAACCAAACGAGCCACTCACGAAGCCCGCACAGCCGCCCGCCTTCCCGAAGGGCACCGGTACAACAAGGCGACTTCCCTCCTCAGCGAGGACGACGAGGATCCCACCGACATCATCCTGCGCACCCTCGAAGACCACCTCCTCCCCGCCTTCGAATACAAGCCCCGCTACGTCGGCCACCGGCCATGGGTCGACCTCTTCGACAACGCCTTGGCCACAGTCACCGCCGGGCGTGGCAGCCCTCCGGCCGTCCCCGGGGAGGGGGGGCGAAGCCGAGCCCGCACCAGAGTCTGACGGTGAACCCAAGGTGCAGTTCGATTCCGAACCGAACTCCGTAGCCAGCGCGTTGAGCGAGAGTGTGCGTCTGGGAACCGATTAGAACGCGGGAGCGCGCGCGGCAGCGGGCAGGGGGAATGAGAGCCACCAGCCTGGCCACAGGCCAGGCTGGTGAGGTGCCGCTGCAGCTGTGCCGCTTCGATCGACCAGTCACGGCGCCGCTGTCTCGTTCAGGCCATACCCATACCTGCGGGAACGGTCGGACTCCGCGCTGCTCACGGGGCGTCGGCATGCCCGGCTCCTACGTTGCGGGGCATGCCGCGACGTGCCGACCGGCCGAGTTGCAGTCTTGGAGCTGCGGCGGATTGACGCGATCGCCCACTGCGTACGTTCGAACGATTTCGCTACGTTACGGATGCGAAGCACCTGTCGGCTCGTTCAAGAGTCGCCGTCCTGCCCTCTATTGGAAAGGTAAGGCTCAAGTGCGCCGATTAAGACATGCCCTCTTGTCTCCCTTCGTGGCTACACTGCTCGTCCTCGGGTTAGGGGGACCCGCCGCCTCTCAGCCGAGCGCCGAGCCACCGTCTCTCGGATCAGACACAGTCGAAGCCGTTCCGGAACTCTCAGATGGCACCGACGTCGACACAGTCGATGCCGCGCAGTCGGTCGAGAAGTATTGGACTCCGGAGCGGATGGAGAACGCCATCCCTGCCGACGCCCCGTCGGCCGACGCCTCGGATCCGTCGATGAACGACGATCAGGAGGATACTGACGGAACCCCAGAATCTACGCCTCCCGCACCGCCAGTCGCCGATGCTGGCGACTCGATAGCCCTGGAGGAGACGAGTTCCGTTGGCAAGGTGTTCTACACCAAGTCTGACGGCAAGGAATACGCTTGCTCGGCAAGTGCCGTCAACAGCCCGTCGAAGCAGATGGTTGTGACTGCCGGACACTGCGTCAATGAGGGCGGCAAGAACGGTCGGAAAGGGAAATGGGTAAAAAACTGGACCTATGTCCCCCAGTATCGAGCAGGCGCACGCCCCCATGGCACATTTGCGGCCAAGGAGTTCAGGGCCTTCAACGGCTGGATTGAAAAGAGCAACCTGCACTGGGACCTGGGTATGGTCACCACTTGGCCTCGAAATGGCAAGAAGCTCATCAACGTCACCGGCGGAAATGGGTTATCGTACAACTATAGTCGCAACCAGAGCGTAACTGCTTGGGGGTACCCCATCAATCGTGACTTCGGAAGAATTCAGTGGTGGTGCAAAGACACCACGAAGCGTGTCGGCCTCTTGGATGGCCGAATTGAAATTGATTGTAACTTCGGGGGTGGGGTGAGCGGCGGGCCATGGCTGCGCGAATACAACGCTAGTACTGGGCTGGGATACATCAACGGTGTATTCAGTACGACGGTCAGTACCGGCTGGAACCGAAGCCCCTATTTCGGTAAGAGCGTCCACAAGATGTTCAAGGCGCAAGGAAGCGAAACCTAACCCCGACCGCAACAGCCAGCCGTCATGACGGTCTCGTCAGTGGCCACGCGCGCACCCTGACACTACGCTGTCAGCGGCCCACCCGGGAGGAAAGCCATGGGACCCTCCAAAAAGCGAAAGATCGCTCTGACGGCAGGAGTTGCTGTCGCGCTGGTCACAGCAGGAGTGCTTTGGCGAGCGACAGCAGTCGGCACCAACGGGAACACGCCCCCATCGCCTGACAGCGGCAGCACAAGTGTACGCACGAACCCCGACCCCGACTCTGTCGAGAGGTACTGGACGCAGGAGCGGATGGATAGGGCCGAGCCGGCCCCCATGCCGGAAGACGACTGAGGGGCGCAGCGTGTTCTTGTAGTCTGGTTAGGCGAACTTGGCCTGCTAGAGCAGGCATTGAGGCTCCGCCCGGTGACCCAGGGCGGAGCCTCTTCGCTTTGGAAAGGGAATCCGCCGCGCGGAGGTTCATGACCCCTGGCTCATCGGGAGCGATGCCCGTGGCCTCCACGCGAAGGCGTCCAGCCAGGACGTATTCGGGACACGTTCCGGACGCAAGGAGAGGAGCAGACCGACAAGGGTCCATGAGGGCAGGAACAGCGCATGCCTTCTGACCTGGTAAAACGGCCAGTTTCGGCGATGATCGACAAGAGCCGCCAAGATCCTCGAAGGACTCATAATCCGTCGGCCGTGGGTTCGAGTCCCACCCGCCCCACAGAAGTACTTACGAAGAAACGTTCTGACCTGCGGAAATGCGGCAGGGCGGTTGTTTTGCGTGAGGCAGTTGCCTCACCTCGGTGAGGCAATCGTGCGCCTGTGCGGCCTGCCGGGTCTCTGATCCCCTTGTGGCCTGGGGCTTTGGGGGTACACCTCGGTGGGGGCTGTGGTTGACGGTCCCACGGCTCATCCATGAAACATCTGTGCCCCCGGCCCTTCCGGTGAAATGGCCGTTTCGTCCGGGCGGTCGGATCGCGTCTGTCTCGTGCGTGGGGGGCTGTCGCGAGGAATGTTGGTGATGTAGCTTGGTTATGTACATCATGGACTCGCGGTGAAGGGTGGCCGGTATGTCTGTTACCCAGATCGATCTCGATGACGAGGCGCTGGCCGAGGCGATGCGGCTGATGGGTGTCTCGACGAAGAAGGAGACCGTCAACACGGCTCTGCGGGACTACGTGGCGCGGATCAAGAGGCTTGAGGCCGCCGAGAAGCTGGCCGCGCGGGGTGAGCGGGGCGAGTTCGAGGCCGCTGCTGCTGCTCATGGCGCCGCCAAGGACGCCCGGCGGGCAGCCTTCGAGTGATCACGTACCTTCTCGATACTTCCGCCTTGTGGCACCTCTTCCGTACGCCGGGGGCGTTGCGGCCCTGGGAAGGGCACATCGCCGCCGGCGTGTTCCATATCTGTGAGCCCACGAGGGCGGAGTTCCTCTACTCGGCGACCAGCCCGGCCCACCGGGATGAGCTGGCCGAAGAGCTGGACGCTCTCTGCCAGTTCTCGCCGGTGCCCAAGAACGCGTGGCGCTGGGTCGATACGGCGCAGTACAAGCTCACCCAGCGGGCACAGCACCGGGCCGCCGGAGCCGTCGATCTTCTTGTGTGCGCGACAGCGGTCCATCACGGCCACACCGTGCTCCACGTGGACAACGACTTCGCCACCGTGGCGGCGGTCCTCAAGGAAGTGCAGCAGCGGGACGTACGCGCCTGACCGCTGGCCATCTGCTCATGGCCGGCGTGGGTCGACAGGAACTCACGGACCGCGAGAGGCGGTTGCTGGCCCTGCTCATACCCTCACGCTGGGATCGGTCGCTCACCTGTGGACGACGGGAAGATCCTCAACGGCAGAGTCTCTTGGGGCCCGTCATCCGCGCGATGGGATCGCCGCGCCCGGGGCCGCAGCGGCGATCGCGCCCTGTGCCCCCGGCCCGCGCGCCGAACGTAGATGGCTGATCACTTCCCTGATCAAACCGCCCGAGCTGAGCCGTGCTTGAGATGTCGATCAACGCAGCTCAGGCCTTGATCGATGTTTCGAGTGCCCCATAGCGTCAGGGTGGTGGAAACAACGCACCGGCCCGCGGCCCGGGTCATCTGTCTGGACGCCGCCCATCGCCTGCTTCTTCTGCGCTGGCGTGATCCGTTCGACGGGACATGGCTCTGGGAGCCGCCCGGTGGCGGCATGGAGCCGGGCGAGACGCCGCTGGAGGCGGCACGACGTGAGCTGGGCGAAGAAACCGGACTCGATCCGGCTGCGGTACGTGATCGGTATGTGCTGGTTGACCGTGATGTGCGGTGGAACGGCAAGCGGTACACCGGGACGGAGTATTTCTTCGTCGCGCAGTTCGCCGGCGAACGACCCTCGCTCGTGCGGACCGGTCTGCTCCCCGATGAGCAGACCAATTTGGACACGCACGTGTGGATAGCGTGGTCGGATCTGGGCTCGCTGGCAGACCCGGTTGAGCCGCCGCAGTTGCTGGCCGTGCTGGGCGCCCTGGTGCCGGGCGGCCCGTGGGTTGATCGTGCTCGTGCATGACCAGCGGTCCCACCAGGCTGCCGACCCGATGGCATTGATCGTTTATGAGGCCGGGGGTTCGCTGGGGCGTCATCTGCGCCCCCGTGTGTTTGCGGCCGTCGCGAGTGCCGCACCGGCGGCGGAGACACCGGCGAGGAGAGCGAAGAGGCCGGGGTGGCCGCCGAGAGGCCCGGCGATGGCCGCACCCGCGAACGGGGCGAGGGCCGCACCCGCGAACGGGGCGAGGGCGCTGGCGATGGTGACGGGTGCGGCGGGGATGCCCGAGAGGCGGCCGTAGTTGGTGGTGCCCCAGCGGTCGGTGACGGCGGTGGCGTGGAGGCGGGTGAGGTTGCCGCGGACCAGGCCTGCTGTGATGGCCAGGAGCAGTAGGAGTGGGTACGGGCCCGGTGTGATGGCCAGAGCTGCCGTGGTCATGCCTCCTGCGGCGATGAGGGCGTGGGCGGGGACGGTCACGACGGCGAGGATCAGGGCGAGGACGGTGTACGTGGTGCGCCGGCCCGGGTGTTCGGCGAGCACGGCCGTCAGGGTGCGAAGGCGGTGGAGGCCAGGCCGCCGGCGAGGGTGACGACCGTGAGCGCGCGGACGCGGTTCTCGCCTCACCGGCCGGTGAGGGCGGCGAAGGCGGGCTGAGAGAAGGTGGTGGCCATGGTGACGCCCGCAAGGAGCCAAGCCGCTGTGAAGACCGCCAGGTTGGGAGCGCGCGCGAGGCTGAGCACGGTGGTGACGCCGAGCACGGAGCCGGTGGTCATCACGGCGCGCGGGCCGCGGCGGTCGAGGACGCGGCCGGCCCGCCGGGGTGCCGACGGCGGCCGAGCCCAGGAGCGCCGCGGAGAATGCCGCGGTGGTGCTGGTCGCGGACCAGCCGGTGTCGGCGGTGATGCGGGCGTTGAGGACCGGGAAGGCGTGGTGGACGATGCCCCAGCTCGTGATCTGCGTGGCGCAGAGGGCGGGCAGGGCGGCGCGAGGGCGCGACCGGTCCCCCGTTCCGGTCGCGTCCTCGCGGGTGCCGAGGTCGGTCACGACGGTCAGCAACTCCCAGAGGTGCCGGCCGCGCCGCCGATCTGCAGGGTGGCGGGAGCGGCGCAGCAGCCCCCGGCCTGCTCGGTGTTCTCGGGTTCGTCGAAGAGGCCCGCTCCGCCGCAGACCCCGGTCTCGGGGAGGGTGAGCTCGACGCGCTCGGCGGCCTCCTGGTCACCGGCGAGGGCGGCGGCGATCGAGCGCACCTGCTCGTAGCCGGTCAGGGCCAGGAAGGTGGGGGCGCGGCCGTAGGACTTCATCCCGACCAGGTAGAGGTCCTTCTCCGGGTGGGAGAGCTCCGCCACGCCGTGGGGGTAGACGGTGCCGCAGGAGTGGACGTTGGGGTCGATCAGCGGGGCGAGCGCGGTCGGTGCCTGGAGGCGTTCGTCCAGGCCGAGGCGGACTTCGGAGAGGAAGGTCAGGTCGGGGCGGAAGCCGGTGAGGACGATGACCTCGTCGACCGGGTCCAGGCGGCGGCCGTCCTCTGCGACGAGTACGACCTGGTCGCCGTCCCGGTCGACTGCCTCGGTGCGGAAGCCGGTGACCGCCGACGCGTGTCCGTCGTCCACCGCGGCCTTGGCCCGCAGGCCGAGTGCGCCGCGAGCCGGGAGCTGGTCGGCCGTGCCGCCGCCGAAGGTGTCGGCGCCGAGCCCGCGGCGCAGGATCCACACGGCGTGCGTGTCCGGCTCCTGCTCGGCCAGGTCGGCGAGGTAGGCGAGGGCGGTGAAGGCGGAGGCGCCGGAGCCGACGACGGCGGTGCGCTTGCCCGCGTAACGGGCGCGCACGGCTGGGTCCTTGAGGTCCGGGACCTGGTAGGAGACATGGTCGGCGGCCGCGCTCTCGCCGAGGGCGGGCAGGCCGTTCGCGCCGAGTGGGGAGGGTGTGGACCAGGTGCCGGAGGCGTCGATGACGGCACGGGCGCCGATCCGCTCCTCGCCGCCCTCGGCGGTGCGGATGTGGACGGTGAAGGGCTGCTCGGCGCGGTCGGCATCGACGATCCGGTCCCGGCCCGCGCGGGCCACGCCGGTCACCGTCGCGCCGCAGCGGACCCGCTCGCCGAGGACGTCGGCGAGCGGCTGGAGGTACTGCCCGGCCCAGTCGCCGCCGGTCGGGTACGTGGCGCCGTCCGGGCGCACCCAGGTGGTCGGAGCCAGGAGCTTCTCCGCGGCCGGGTCGACCACCTCACTCCAGGGGGAGAACAGCCGGACGTGCGACCACTCCCGCACGGCGGTGGCCGCCGACGGTCCCGCCTCCAGGACCAGCGGTTCGAGGCCGCGCTCGACGAGGCGGGCGGCGGCCGCCAGGCCGACCGGTCCGGCACCGATGACCACGACGGGCAGCTGATCGTTAGTGGGCGCGCTCACGAGATTCCCCTTTGTTTCGACTTCTGTCGATGTCTTGCGCGGTCAGCATGCCACCTGATTCGATGAGCGTCAACATAGACATCTATCGAATCAGCGAGGTGTGCTTCATGGGGCACGTGGACGTGGTGGTGATCGGGGGCGGCCAGTCGGGGCTGGCCACCGAGCACTCCTTGCTCGGGGTGGGGCTCGAGCCGGTGGTGCTGGAGGCGTCCGAGCGGGCGGCGGGATCGTGGCCGCGCTACTACGACAGCCTCACGCTCTTCTCTCCCGCCGGGTGCGGTTCCCTGCCCGGGATGCCGTTCGGTGGCGATCCGGATCGCTACCCGCACCGGGGCGAGGTCGCCGCCTATCTGCTGCGCTACGCGGACCGCCTGGACGCTGACATCCGGACGAGGGCCCGGGTGCGCGAAGTCCATGCCGAAGGCGGCGCGTTCACGCTGGCGCTGGAGGACGGCGAGCGGCTGTCGGCCCGGACTGTGGTGGCCGCGTCCGGAGCCTTCGGGCATCCGTACCGCCCGGCGCTCCCGGGCCTGGAGGGCTTCACCGGCACCCTGCTGCACGCCATCGCGAAGGGGTGTCGCTGACGCACCCCGGCCTCGCGTACGTCGGCCTGGAGTGGCAGCGCAGCCTGTCGTCGAACTCCTTGCGCGGGGTGGGCCGGGACGCGGAGCGGGTCGCCCGCCGCCTGGCCGGGTACCTGCGCCGGGGCTGAGAGGGCGCCGGTCCTGGGCGCACTAGTTCGACATGTGTCAACATAGATGTATGTCGAACACCAAGGTGCTGCCGCTGTTGGGACCCGACGCCGACGCCGACGCCGCCGAGGTCGTGGCGCCGTGCTGCCCGCCGCTGACCGAGCGCCCGTTCACCGCCGAGGAGGCCGAGCGGACGGCGCCGATGTTCAAGGCACTGGGGGATCCGGTCCGGCTGCGGCTCTTCTCGGCGGTGGCCTCGCACGAGGGCGGCGAAGCCTGCGTGTGCGACATCTCCGACGTCGGGGTCTCCCAGCCGACCGTCTCGCACCACCTGAAGAAGCTGAAGGAAGCCGGACTGCTCACCTCCGAGCGGCGCGGGACCTGGGTGTACTACCGGGTGGAGCCGTCGGTCCTCGCCGCGATGGGGAACCTGCTCACCCTCCGCTGAGCCTGCGTCACATCAGCACCCCCGGCGCGACAGGAACGTGTCAGCAGACGTTCGCCTGAGCGTCGCCCCCACCGAGACTGCATAGGCAAACATCTATCTCCTGGTACGTGGCGGCGTGAGTCGACGGCCGGTTCATGACGTTGTCCCCATCCGCCACCCGTACGCCTTCCGAAGGGGGCCAGGGGTGCAGCATCGGCGCGGGAAACGGAATCGTCTTCTGCCGGTCGGCGTGGCCGCGGCCGTGGTCGCGGCGACCGGCGGGGTGCTGAGCTGGCGGTGGCAGGCCGACGACGGCGGCTCCGGCGCATCGGCTGCCTCGTCGGCCGTGGCGCGGGCCGACTGCGCCAGGAGCGGGAAGGTGCCGGGCTCGGGGTCGACCGCTCAGCAGAACGCGATGAAGTACTGGATCGGGCAGTACGAACGTGCCTGTCCGCCGGTGCGCATCGCCTACAACCCCCTGGGCTCGGGCGCCGGAGTCGCGCAGTTCATGCGGGGCGCCACCGCGTTCGGCGGCTCCGACACCCCCGTCAAGCCGGAGAACGCCAAGCCCGCGCAGGGCGTGTGTCCGGGCGGCCGCGCGATCAACCTGCCGATGCTGAGCGGCCCCATCGCGCTCGGCTACAACGTGCCCGGTGTCGAGGACCTGGTCCTGGACGCGCGGACGCTCGCCAGGATCTTCGACTCGAAGATAACCACCTGGGACCACCCGGCCATACGCAGGCTCAACCCGAAGTCCGTGCTGCCGTCGATGCCCATCCGGGCGGTGCACCGCTCCGACGACTCGGGCACCACTCAGAACTTCCAGGCGTATCTCGCGGGCGCGGCCCCCGAGGTCTGGTCGCATCCGGCGGAGAAGGCGTGGCAGGGGCGCGGGGGCGATTCCGCCAGTGGTTCGGATCTCGCGGCCAGGACGGTGAACTCCACGACCGGTTCCATCGGTTACTTCGAACTGTCCTTCACGACCAGGTTCCATATGAAGAGCGCGCGCATCGACACCGGGGGCAGCGAGCCCGTGCCGGCGACGACGAAGACCGCGTCCGCGGGCATCGCCGCCGCCGAAGTCGTGGGCGCGGGCAAGGACATGACGTTGAAGTTCGACTACCGGACCTCGGCCGCCGGTACGTATCCGATCGTCCTGGTGGCGTACGAGATCGTGTGCGACAAGGGCAACGCGCCCGACACCCTGCCCGCCCTCAAGTCGTTCCTGACCTACACCGCCAGCCGTGCCGGACAGCGGCCCCTGTCCAGGATCCACTACGCGCCGCTGCCGGAATCCGTCGCCGCCGAGGTGCGCGAGGTCGTCAGGACGTTGCGGTGAAGCCCTCCGACGCGTTCGTCACCGCTCGGTGAGCAGTTCTGCGATGGAGCGGGCCGTATCCCGCGCCGGACGGCCGACGCCGATGAGTGTGGCGGAGGCGGGTCCGGTCCAGTCGCCGTAGCCGAGCAGGTACAGGCGGGGCTCGTCCACAGCCCGCGTCCCTACGGTGGGGATGCGGCCGCGCGGGCCCCGCAGCCCCAGGGGCACCAAATGCCCGAGCGTCGGGCGGAAACCGGTGCACCAGATGACCGCGTCCGCGTCCGCCCGCGTTCCGTCCGCCCACACGACGCCGTCACGGTCGAGGTGCGCGAACGTCGGCGACGCCTTGAGCAGCCCCGCGTCCCGGGCCTCACGCACGGGCGGTACGGCGACGATGTCGCCCAGCGAGGCGACACCGCCGCTGTCTGCCCGCCCTTGGTCGAGGGCGCGGCGCCGCGCGGTGGCGGCGTCGAACAGGGCGCGGCCGTCGATGTCGTCGGCCAGGAAGCGTGGTGGGCGCTGGGTGGCCCAGGTCAGCTCGGTGTCGTACGCGAGGTCGGCGGCGATCTGCGCGCCGGAGTTGCCGCCGCCGACCACGACCACCTGCTTCCCGGCGAAGTCGCGCGGGCCGCGGTAGTCGACGGTGTGCAACTGCCGTCCACGGAAGCCGGACCGGCCGGGAACAGCGGGCAGGAAGGGGCGCCACCAGGTGCCGGTGGCGCTGATGACGGCCCGGGTCCGCCAGGTGCCGGAGTCGGTCTCGACGCGCAGGAACGCGTCTTCCTCCCGGTGGACCGCGGAAACCCGGACGGGCCGGTGTACCGGCAGCTCGTACCGGTGCTCGTATTCGGTGAGGTAGCCGACCACATGGGCCGCGTCGGGGTACATCTGCCCCGTCTGCGGGGGCATGGGGCGCCCGGGCAGGGAGGAGTACGCGGCCGGGGAGAACAGGTGCAGCGAGTCCCAGGCGTGCTGCCAGGCGCCGCCCGGCGTGTCCTGGGCGTCGAGGATGACGAAGTCGACGCCGAGGCGGCGCAGATGGTAACCGGCGGCGAGCCCGGCCTGGCCGCCGCCGATCACCACCACGTCGACGTGCCGCGTCATGAACCCAGTTGGTCGGCCGTGAACTTCTTCCGCCACGCCAGCGACACGTACACGAGCGCCACCAGGACCGGCACCTCGATCAGCGGGCCGACGACGCCGGAGAGCGCCTGGCCGGAGGTGACGCCGAAGGTGCCGATGGCGACCGCGATGGCCAGCTCGAAGTTGTTGCCCGCCGCGGTGAAGGCGAGGGTCGCGGTGCGGTCGTAGGCCAGACCGATCGCCTTGCCGAGGGCGAAGGCGCCGAACCACATCACCGCGAAGTACACCAGGAGCGGCAGCGCGATCCGTGCCACGTCGAGGGGCTGCGAGGTGATCGTCTTTCCTTGCAGGGCGAAGAGGATGACGATGGTGAACAGCAGGCCGTACAGGGCCCACGGGCCGATCTTCGGCAGGAAGTCGGCCTCGTACTTCTCGCGCCCGAGCTTCTGCTCGCCGATGCGGCGGGTCAGGAAGCCTGCGAGCAGTGGGACGCCGAGGAAGATGACGACGTTGAGGGCGATCTTCCACAGGGAGATGTCGAGGTGCTCGCCGTCGCCCAGGCCGAGCCAGCCGGGCAGCAGGTCGAGGTAGAACCAGCCGAGCAGGCCGAAGGCCAGGACCTGGAAGACGGAGTTGAGGGCGACCAGGACGGCGGCGGCCTCGCGGTCGCCGCAGGCGAGGTCGTTCCAGATGATGACCATGGCGATGCAGCGCGCGAGGCCGACGATGATCAGGCCGGTGCGGTACTCGGGGAGGTCGGCCAGGAAGATCCAGGCGAGGGCGAACATGATCGCCGGGCCGAGCACCCAGTTGATGACCAGCGAGGAGATCATGAGCTTGCGATCGCCCGTGACGGCGTCGAGCTTGTCGTAGCGGACCTTGGCCAGGACCGGGTACATCATGACCAGCAGGCCGAGCGCGATCGGCAGGGAGATGCCGCCGATCTCGACCTTGGCGAGGGCGTCGTCGAGGCCGGGGATGAGCCTGCCGAGCCCCAGGCCGACGGCCATGGCGATGAGGATCCAGACGGCCAGGAAGCGGTCGAGCGTCGACAGCTTCTGGACGACCGACGACTCCCCGGTGGTGGTCGCGGGTGCTTCGGTGCGGGTCACGGGCAGGCCCTCTTGTTGTCGGCGGCGGTGCGGGCGGTCTCGGCCAGGTCGGCGAACTGTCCGGCGAGCGAGGCGATGACGTCCGGCCGCAGCCTGTAGTAGGTGAACCGGCCGCAGGGCTCTGTCTCGACGACCCCGGCCTCGCGCAGGACTCTCAGATGGTTGGACAGGTTCGTCTGCTTCGCGCCGGTCTCCTCCACCAGGTGGGTGGTGCACAGCGTCTCGCGGGCCAGCAGGGTCACGATCTGGAGCCTGAGCGGGTCGGCCAGGACCCGGATCAGTTCAGTGTCGACTGACGTCATCATGGGCTGATACTCTCACATCAGTCGCACCTGATACCACTAGATACTGACGTCAGTCACACCTGATGTCCTCTTGAGGCGAGAGAGGCCCCTGATGCCCGAGAAGCCCTCCGTGCTGTTCGTCTGCGTCCACAACGCGGGCCGTTCCCAGATGGCCGCTGCGTGGTTGAATCACCTGGCCGGGGACCGGGTGGAGGTCCGCTCCGCCGGTTCTGCCCCCGGGGACCGGGTCAATCCGGCCGCCGTCGAGGCCATGCGCGAGGTCGGCATCGACATCTCCGCCGAGTCCCCGAAGATCCTGACCGTCGACGCGGTCAAGGAGTCCGACGTGTGCATCACGATGGGGTGCGGCGACACCTGCCCGGTCTTCCCCGGCAAGCGGTACCTGGACTGGCAGCTGGACGACCCGGCCGGTCAGGGAGTCGAGGCCGTGCGCCCGATCCGCGACGAGATCAAGGAGCTCGTCGAAGGGCTGATCAAGGAGATCGCGCCGGAGCGGCCGGAGCCCAAGGTGTGAGCGTGACCCGGGGCGTCCGCGAGGTCATCGTCATCGGCTCGGGCCCCGCGGGCTGCGCCGCCGCGCTCCACACCGCCCGCGCCGACCTCCAGCCTCTCGCCTTCGGTGGCGCCGTCTTCGTCGGCGGCTCTCGTCGACGCACCCGCGACGGCGGAGCCCGTCACCGCCTGGCGGCGAGGAGGGGATCCACGCCCGGTTGCCCGAGGACGGTGCCGGACATGGCGCCGTGCCTGAGGGGGGAAGGCCGGTGGGAAGTGGCGACCGCATCGGAACAACCATGGGTCAAGCGGTATGCGGACGTCGGTGAGGCCCGCGTCGCATGCGTCGATGAGGGCGCCGGACCGCCGGTGGTCCTGCTGCGCGGCTGCCCGTTCTCGTCCTTCGTCCGGCGCCGGGGCGTCCCGACGCTGAGGTCGCGCTTCCGGTGCGTGGCCCCCGACCTGCTGGGCCTGGGCGACACGGAGACCCCGCCCGAGGCGGACTTCTGCCGATGGAGGGCAGGTCGAGCGAAGTCGCCGCGCTCATGGGGGACTTCGTCAACGACCACGCGAGGTGACGGCCCGTGGCGAGCACGGCCGTGGCGGGGTCATGCCGTGGCGGCGGCCACGGCCGACGGGTTCAGGATCGCCCGCACCCTGTTCAGGCCGTCGTAGTTCACCGAGTACCAGGCCCATGTGCCGCGGCGTTCGCGGTTCAGCAGGCCGGCCTCGGTCATCAGCTTCAGGTGGTGGCTGACGGTCGGCTGCCGGAAACCCAGGCAGTCGGCCAGGTCACAGACGCACGCTTCGCCCGCCGGTGCGCGCTCGATGATGCGGAAGATCTGCAGCCGGGTGGGGTCGGCGATGGCCTTGAGCATGAGGGCCAGACGCTTGGCCTCGTCGCGCTCGATGAGCAGGCACGCGAGGCCGGGACTGCAGGTCTCGCCCTGCGTCTCGTCCGCCCCCGCTGTGGCGCCCAGTTCAGTGATAGCCATCTATTCACCATAAGCGCGACTCTGACCCCACCAAGTGTTCGAGAGTGCATGCGGGGGCGTTGTTCACCGGGCGTTCACTTGGGTCGCCCTCTGTCCAATAAATAGATACACATCTATTATCAATGGCGGCGGGGTGCGCCAGGCCGCCGACCAAGGAGGTGCCCCATGCGCGAGCCGAACCCTCCCAGCGGTCCCCACCGCGCCGCCCCGCCCCTGCGTGACCTCACCCCCGTACTCGAACGCCTCACCGCCCGCTTGGCTGCACGCCACAGCAGGTCCTTCTCCCGGGAAACGGTCGAGAACTACGTCGAGGAGTGCTCCTGGCTGCTCGCGGCACGCGCCCGTGTGGAGCTCCATCTGCCGGTCCTGGTCGAGCGGTTCGCCGATCAGCGGCTCGGTGCGCTGGCCCGCGGCATGGGGCTCTCGCCGAAGCCGGTGCCCGAGGTGCTGTTCGTCTGTACGGAAAACGCGGGGCGTTCGCAGCTCGCCGCCGCCCTGATGCGCCGCCGTGCGGGCGCCGCGATCCGGGTGCTGTCCGCCGGCTCCGCTCCAGGCACGGACATCGCCCCTGTTGTCCGGCAACTGCTCGCCGAGCAGGGCCTCGACGTGGGCGAGGAGTTCCCGAAGCCGCTGACCGCCGAGGTCGTCACGGCTGCCGACGTCGTCATCACGCTGGGCTGCGGCGACGCGTGCCCGATCCGGCCCGGGCGCCGCTACCTCGACTGGAACATGCCGGATCTGACCGGCCTCGACATCGAGAGCGCGCGGGCGGTGCGGGACGGGCTGGCCGCACGGATCGACGAACTGGCGCGGGAGCTGCTGCCAAGCGGAGTGATCCAGGAGTGAGCGCGACCTACGCGGTGGGAGCCGGGGTGATCGACGGTGTGGGCGGAGCTGCCGGGGAGCAAGCGTTGCCGCACTCCAGGCGGTAGCCCATGCCACGGATGGCGTCGATGGTGCAGCAGCTCTTGCCGTCCTGCCTCAGCCGGATGCGGACCCGGCGCACATGCACGGTGAGGGTGTTGCTGTCGAGGGCGTCGGTGCCCCACAGCGCGCGGGTGAGCTCGGCCCGGCTGACGACTCGGCTGGCGTTCTCCATCAGGTAGCGCAGGAGCATGAACTCACGGACGGGCAGGTGCAGCGATTGCCCGCGTACGTAGACGTGGAAGCCCGCCGGGTCGAGCTCGATGTCGCCGACCATGAGCGGTTGGCCCGCCCCCGCACCCTCCCGGCTGCCGGACACGACCAGGGGGACGATCTCCGCTGCCCGGTAGGGGCGGGCCACGAAGGCGATCGCGCCGGCCACCACCGCGGCCGCCGCCTCCTCGGCCCCCTCCGGCCCGGCCCCGACCAGGACCGGCACCGGGTGGAGCCGGGCGATCAGCTCGGTGACCCGCGCGGCGCTCACCACCGGCAGCGGGGCGCCGAGCAGGACAGCCCGGGGGCGGCAGGCGCCGACCTGCAACAGGGCCTCGGCGCCGTCGTGGCAGAGGACGGTGCGGATGCCCGCGCTCTCGAAGCGGGCCAGGGCCTCGGCGGCCAGGTCCTCGTCGGGCTCGGCGAGGAGCAGATCGGCGGTATTGCCGTCGCCCGGGCCGCTCGGAATGCTGATGCGCGCGACGGGCTGAGCGGCCCGGTGTGCGTCGGGTGTCACCCGTGAAGCTCCTTCACGTGGGGGGTGCGCAAAGGGAGGCGGCACACGGGACCTCGTCTCAGCCGAAGCGGCCGGAGATGTAGTCCTCGGTGCGCTGGTCGGAGGGATCGGTGAAGATGCGTGCCGTCTCGTCGTACTCGACGAGCCGCCCGTGGCGGTCGCCGGTGGCCTCGTCGACGGCCGCGGTGAAGAAGGCCGTACGGTGCGAGACCCGCGCGGCCTGCTGCATGTTGTGTGTGACGACGATGATCGTGAATTCCTGGGCGAGGTGCTCCATCAGGTCCTCGATCTTGGCGGTGGCGATCGGGTCGAGGGCCGAGCAGGGCTCGTCCATCAGGATCACCTCTGGGCTGACCGCGATGGTGCGGGCGATGCACAGCCGCTGCTGCTGGCCGCCGGACAGGGCCAGGGCCGAGGTCTTGAGCTTGTCCTTGACCTCGTCCCACAGGGCGGCATGGGTGAGGGTCTGCTCCACCAGGTCGTCGAGACTGCCCTTGAAGCCGCCGACCCGGGGCCCGTAGGCGATGTTGTCGTAGATGGACTTGGGGAACGGGTTGGGCTTCTGGAAGACCATGCCGATGCGGCGGCGCACCTCGATGGGGTCGACCTCGCGGCCGTAGAGGTCCTCGTTGTGGTAGCGCATCTTGCCCGTGACGCGTGCCCCTTGGATGAGATCGTTCATGCGGTTGAAGCAGCGCAGGACGGTGGACTTGCCGCAGCCTGAGGGGCCGATCATCGCGGTGATCTGACGGTGACCGATGTGCATGTTCACATCGCGTACGGCCTCGTGGTCGCCGTAGAACACCGACAGGCCGCCTATCTCGAAGACCGGGCTGGCCAGAGGCGGCGCGTCACGGTAGACGACCTCCGGGGTGCGGGTGCCGCCGGGGGCGTCGGAGGGCTGGTTCATGGCGGTCTCCTGGCCGGACTGGGTGAGCTTGTCGGCGGGGCCGGATCGGTCGGCTGCCGGGGGAGGGGGAGAGGTCATGGCCGTCACCACTTGTGGCTGTAGCGGTTGCGGAGCCAGATCGCCAAGGAGTTCATGGCAAGGAGGATCACCAGGAGAATGACGATCGCGGCGGAGGCCAGAGCGACGAACTCCGAGCGCGACTGGCTGATCCAGTTGAAGATCTGGATGGGCAGGACGGTGAACTGGCTTTCCACACCGGTGGGGTTGAAGGTGATGAAGGTCAGCCCGCCGAGCAACAGCAGCGGCGCGGCCTCGCCGATGGCGCGGGACAGGGCGAGGATCGAGCCCGTGGCCATGCCGGGCACGGCCGCGGGCAGGACCTGGCGCCAGATCGTCTGCCACTGCGTCGCACCGAGCGCGAGCGAGGCTTGCCGGATGGACTGCGGCACCGCGCGGATCGCTTCCCGCGAGGAGATGATCACGACGGGCAGGACGAGGAGCGACAGGGTGAGCGAGGCGGTGAGGACGGTCTGGCCGAAGCCCAGCCCGCGGGAGATGACTCCGAGGCCGAGGATGCCGTAGACGATCGAGGGCACGGCTGCCAGGTTCTGGATGTTGATCTCGACGGCGCGGTTGTACCAGCGGTTCTGATCGGCGTACTCCTCCAGGTAGATCGCGGTGAGGATGCCGGTCGGCAGGCAGTACAGCGCGGTGAAGCCGATGACCCAGAGCGTGCCCATGATCGCCGACTGGGCGCCGCCGTTGGACGGGGTGATCAGGTCGGGGAAGTTCGTCCAGAGCCGGGAGTCGAGCCGTGACCAGCCCTCCACGACCACGTACGTGATCAGGCCGACCAGGAAGACGACACCGACAGCGAGCGAGGCCCACAGGCTGAGGTGGAAGAAGCGTTCGCGCCACGGGGTGCCGCGCCCCTTGAGCCGAGGCGCCCCGGGCGCACCGGCGATGGGGTCGCGTTCGAGGACCTTGGAGCTCATCACTCGTACACCTCCCGGTACTTGCGCACCAGGCGGATGCTCAGCAGGTTCATCACCAACGTCATGACGAACAGCAGCGAGCCGACGGCGAAGATCGTCTGGTACCCGGTGGAGCCCGTGGGCAGGTCGCCGATACCGGCTGCCGCGATGAAGGCGGTCATGGTCTGCATGCCTTCAAGGGGGTTGAAGGACAGATTGGGCTGGCCGCCCGCGGCGATCGCGACGATCATCGTCTCGCCGACCGCACGGGAGATGCCGAGGACGATGGCCGCGACGATGCCCGAGAGCGCGGCCGGGAAGACCACCCGGGTCGAGACCTGCATGCGCGAGGAGCCGAGCGCGAAGGCACCGTCGCGCAGGGCGTGCGGGACGGCGCTCATGGCGTCCTCGGCGAGGGAGGCGATCGTAGGGATGATCATGATGCCCATGACGAACCCGGCGGACAGCGCGTTGAAGATCTGCGGCCCGTCCCCGAACGGCCAGTGGTCCTGCAGCGCCGGCGTGATGGCCTTCAACGCGAAGAAGCCGTAGACGACCGTGGGGATGCCGGCCAGCACCTCCAGCATCGGCTTGAAGACCGTACGGGTGCGGGGACTGGCGTACTCGCTCAAGTACACGGCCGCGCCCAGGCCCAGCGGCACGGCGACGAGCAGCGCGATGAGGGTCACCATCAGCGTGGCGCCCACCAACGGCAGAACACCGAAGTGCGGCGGCTTGAACAGCGGGGCCCAGTTGGTGCCGGTGATGAAGTCGCCGAAGTCCACCTTGCCGAAGAACTCCCCGGCCGGGGGAATCAGGGCGATGACGATGCCGACCGTCGTCAGCACCGAGACCAGCGAGGCGGCCACCAGGAGCACCTTGATGACCTTCTCGCCGTAACGCGGTTGGGACTGCTTCAGGAAGCCGGGGCCGCCTGAAACAGTCCGCTGTCCCGGAGCGCCGGACTTCATGACTTGTGCTGCTCCCGCAGCGTGTCGAGGTCCTTCTTCAGCTCCGTCTCCTGCGCGGAGTTGAGCGGTACGAACAGGGACTTCTCGGCGATCTCGGCGTGCTTCTCGACGTAGAACTCGACGAACGCCTCGACCTCGTCCTTCTCCAGGGACTTGGCCTTCGGGTAGATGAACAGCGGCCTGGAGAGGGGCTTGTAGCTGCCGTCCTGCACGGTCTTGCTGGTCGGCTCGACGCAGCCGTCGCCGCCGTCGACCTTCACGACCTTGAGCTTGTCCTTGTTCTCCTCGTAGTACGACAGGCCGAAGTAACCCAGGCCGCCCTTGGAGCCGGACACACCGCGGACGGTGACGTTGTCGTCCTCGCTCGGGTTGTAGTCGGTGCGTGAGGCGCCCTCTTCACCGTTGATGGCTTCGGTGAAGTAGTCGAAGGTGCCCGAGTCGGTGCCCGCGCCGAAGAGTTCGAGCTTCTGGTCGGGGAACTTCGGGTCGACCTGCTTCCAGTTGCTCACCTTCGACTCGGGACCCCAGATCTTCTGGAGCTGGTCGACGGTGAGGCACTCGACGAAGTCGTTGTCCTTGCTGACCACGATCGACAGGCCGTCGTTGGCGACCTGGAACTCCTCGTACTTCACGCCCTTCTTCTCGCACGCGGCCTTCTCCTCGTCCTTGATGGGGCGGGAGGCGTCGGAGATGTCGGTCTCGCCGGCACAGAACTTCTCGAACCCGCCACCCGTGCCGGACGTGCCGACGGTGACCTTGACGCCGGAGTTCTCCTGTTGGAAGAGCTGAGCCGCCGCCGTGGACAGCGGGGCCACTGTGCTGGAGCCGTCGACCCGGATGTTCCCGGCCAGCTTGCCGTCCTTGCCGTCGCCCGAGCCCGCGTCACCACCGCCACACGCACTCGCCGCCAGTACCGCGGCCGCCGAAAGAGCCAGGGGTGCCTTGGCCCGCCACAACGCAGAGGAAATGTTCACGAGTCTCGACCCTTGTGTCAGCCGGGGTGCCCCGGCGTGTGGATCGGCGCGCAACGCGCTCCGTTCGGACACCTTGGATCGAAGTCTGACTATATGAACCTGGGGTGTACGGACGGGACTTCGCCCGTGAACTATAGGCACCTATCTATATAGATGAATCCTGATCAATGTGACCTGGGGGCACTCCGAGCTGAGGGGTGAAATCCAGACACCCAAGAGGCGTCGAAGCGGGGCCTGGCGACGCGGCTCGGCCGGACTTCGCCAACCCGGGACCATGGGTCGAAGGCGGCGCCACAGGCACTCTCACTGCAGGGAGATCTCCCCGTCCGGGAGCCTGCCGTCCCGGTACCCGTCGATGAAGTCCGGCGGGATCACGGGCTCCACCACGGCACGGACTGTCCGGAGCCGGGCGGTTGTCCACCAGCGCTCCGCTGTGCCGGGCGGTGCGGGAACACGTGTTGGCCAGGCGGGGGAGGGCGGCGGCGCGAGGGCGTCGTATTCGGGAGGCCGCCGCTCCCCACCGGCAGGGACACGTCGTATGAGGGTGAGTTGGGCGGTGGCTTCGTGGCGGACGGCGAGAGTGTCGTAACGCGGCAGCTTGCCCACAACGCCGAAAGCGTCGGCCGCTTCCGCCGGGGCCCCGGGGCCCCGCGCCCGGCGAGGAGCGGGCGTCGGGGCGGCGCGGCGGGAAGGGCAGCGTGATGGACGCCGAACGGGGCGAGTTGGAGACTGTGGCTTGCTGCTCATGCCGCCGTCAAGGACGCCCGGCGGGCCGCCTTCGAGTAGTCGGCGGCGCGCGCTGTCCACTCGACTGCTTGCGCCTGCTGCCCTCACTCAGGACGCGGAGTCGGTGAGGACTGCGAGCCCCGCCAGTAGTCCTATGTAGGCCAGGACCACGAGCAGGCTGAAGAGGATCAACAGCCAGCCGGTCACGATGCCCAGGAGCGCGGCGCCTCGGTCGACGCCGCCCAGGCGCTTGCCCCGGCGGCGGCCGAGGTGTCCGGCGGGCACCGCGACAAGACCGGACACGAACACGAAGAACGTGTAGAACCCGCCGTACATCAACCAGAACACCGGTGTCAGGAAGATGCCCGCGATCAGGCCGACACCCAGGATGGCAGCCCAGATACTCACCCGTGCCGGTGTGTTCCGAGGAGCAGCACTGGCCGCACCTATGCCGTGAGCACCTTCAGTCACTTCTACCTCTCCCTGTTTCATATCAGCGGGCCACTCTACGAGAGGGACCTCTCACCACCGGCTCAGCGGCCTGCTCGCCGTCACTGCCTCGCTGACCCGACGGTTGATCTCGGCCCGGTTGTCGGGCACTCATGCCGCGCTGCCGGGGGTCTGCTGGTAGATGTCGGGGATGCCGTCGCCGTCCTGGTCGAGGTTCTCGGCCTCGTACAGCCTGCGGTAGATCCGGTCACGCCGTTTCAGGAGCACCGCGGCCAGGGCGGCGGCCGTCAGGGAGCCGGTCAGCACCGCGGCCTTGACGTGCTCGACGTCGGCGGGTGCGGGGAAGGCCAGTTCCCCGATCAGCAGGGAGACGGTGAACCCGATGCCGGCCAGGACGGCGAGGGCGAAGACGTCGGCCCAGGCCAGGTTCGGGTTGAGCCGGGCGCGGGTGAACCGCGCGGCCAGGTACGTCCCGGCGAAGATGCCGACCGTTTTGCCCAGGACCAGGCCGAGCGTCACGCCGAGCGGTTCGGGCCGGGTGAAGACCTCGCCGAGTACGGGCAGGGAGATGCTGACTCCGGCGGAGAACAGGGCGAACAGCGGGACGGCGATCCCGGCGGACACGGGCCGCATCAGGTTCTCGGTGCGCTCGGCGGGTGAGGCGGTCTCGGCGGTCCGGCTCGCGGTGGCGGGGTCGCGGGTGGTGCGGAGGAGCAGGCCCATCGCGACGCCGGCGACGGTGGCGTGGACGCCGCCGTTGTACATCAGCGCCCAGATCACGATGCCCAGCGGCACGTACCACCACCAGCCGCGCACCCGGAGCCGCTGGAGCAGGTAGAACACGACGAGCCCGGCAACCGCCCCACCGAGGGCGAGGAGGTTCAGGTCGGCGGTGAAGAAGACCGCGATGACCAGGATCGCGCCGAGGTCGTCGACGACGGCCAGGGTCAGCAGGAAGGCCCGCAGGGCCGAGGGGAGGTGGGTGCTCAGGACCGCCAGGACGGCCAGGGCGAAGGCGATGTCGGTGGCCATCGGCACCGCCCACCCTTTCAGGGAGCCGCCGCCGGCCGCGGCGGTGGCGGCGTAGAGCGCGGCGGGTACCGCCATCCCGCACACGGCTGCGACCACCGGCAGTGCGGCGGCGGCCGGGGTGCGCAGCTCGCCGACCACCAGTTCGCGTTTCAGCTCGATCCCGGCGACCAGGAAGAAGACGGTGAGCAGACCGTCGGAGGTCCAGTGCCCCACCGACAGGTCCAGTCCCAGCGTGGGTATCCCGAAGTGCAGGTCGCGCACGGTGTCGTAGGCGGCGGACCAGGGGGAGTTCGCCCAGGCCAGCGCCAGGACGGTGGCGGCCAGCAGGACGAGACCGCCGACGGTTTCGGTGCGCAGGGCCCGGGAGACCGCACTGCGTTCGGGCCAGGGCAGCAGGCCCAGGAAGACGGAACGGTCACGAGGGGCGGCGCACATGGCAAGCCTCCCGGCGATCGGGGAAACGGACATAGCTGTCCCTGCCCGCCGACCAGACTTCCCGGCACACCCCGCTCGTCTTGACGCGTTCTTTACACTTTATCGGGGCCCGGCTCCAGGCGCCTTTGCCAGGCCCGCACGCCCCGCTGCCCGGCCGGCCGTTCAACGACCTGTGGAAGAAAGACCACCGGAGGCGGCGGGTGAGGTCTCAGGGCGGCCTCGGCACAGGCAGGGGGCCGACGCCGGGGAGGGCACTCGCGTACGTCGCCCCTCACGCCCCTGGGACGGCTATGAAGTGTGTATGTGCGCGCACTTTGTGGCGTTCGCGGGGAAGGCCACGTCGGTCTCCTCCTCCATGGCGGTGAAGAAGTGGCGGCCGTCGGAGGTCTGTCGGGTGGTGGACCAGGCATAGTGCGCGCGTCGTTCCTGGGCCAGCGCGTGGTGCAGCGCCTCGCGGGCGATGCCCTGGTCCTGCCAGTGGACGGCGACGGCGATGTTGCGGATGAGGCCCCGTCGGCAGGTATGGCAGATCTGGAAGTCGAGCCGGCCGACTGGGCGGTCGTGGGGGTCCAGAGCGGTCAGGGTCTGGCGCCCCGCGGCGGACTCCCTGTCCGGTGCGATGCGGGCGAAACGGACCGTGGGGAGCCGCGCCGGGCCGCTCATGACGTAATCCCTGCTCGCTCCGTTCGCTCCGTTCGCTCCGTTCGCTCCGGGCTTCCTGTTCTTCTCGTTCTTCTCGGGCCGCCCGCGTGCCTGCCGCCTCTGGACTGCCGACTGTCCTTGAAAGCCCATTCCATCTTCGGTTCCATCGCGAAACGGAAGAGGCGTTGGACGGGCGGGGTGCACAGCAGGGTGACGACCGTGATGGCGACAAGGGTCACCGTGATCTCGCCGAGGGGCTGGTGGATCCAGTCGTGCTCGTACCAGTCCCAGAAGCGAGAGCCCTTGGCGAGGAAGCCGTGCAGGAGGTAGCCGTACAGGGTGCCCGCGCCCAGGGCGGTGAACCACAGCCTGCGTCCCGGGACCCAGGCGAAGAAGCAGGCCACCAGGACCAGGGAGCAGCCGAACATCGCCAGGGTCATGACCGGGCCGGTCCAGCCGGGGGCGGCCAGTTCCTGGGCGCTGTCGCGGCGGTAGAACCAGGCCGCGTTCATGTGCGGGGCCGCCCAGTACGCGAAGGCGAGGGCCAGGGCCGCGATGGGCAGGGCCAGGAGGCGGGCCTCGCGGCGGCGCACGATGCGGAAGTGCTCCGGCTTCAGGCACAGGCCGAGGACGAAGAAGGGCAGGAACTGCAGGACGCGCTGGAGGTCGAGGTCGTCGCCGATGTCGGGGGACGTGGAAGCCAGCGCGGCGATGGCGAGCGCGATGGGCAGTGGCCAGCGCAGGACCTTCCACAGCGGGGTGGTCAGGCGCCAGATGAACAGGGCTGCCAGGAACCAGGTGAGGTACCAGGGGTCGAGGAGACTGACGGGGTACGTCGGGTCGTCGTCGGCCCATCGTTTGAACAGGGTGTAGGCGACTTCGAAGAGGACGTAGGGCACGGCGATGCCGGTGACCAGCCGTCGCAGTCGTCCGGGGCCGGCGTCGAAGCTCTTGGAGAAGTAGCCGGAGATGATGATGAAAGCCGGCATGTGGAAGGTGTACACGGCGACGTACAGGGCGGCCGCGGCCCGGCTGTCGTCGCGCAGTGGCTCCCAGGCGTGCCCCATCGCGACCAGGACGATGGCCAGGTACTTGGCGTTGTCGAAGAAGGAGTCCCGCTTCGGCGGGGCCGGTCGGACCGGTTGGGGCTCTGGTGCGTGCCGGTCCGGCGTGCGTGCCTCGACGCGGGACAGGCGCAGTGTGTCAGTCACCGGCCCTCCTGAAGGAACCCAGGACCCGGTTCTCGCGTCTTAGCTGATTTGTGGGTGTGGGGAGGGTGCTGGACATTCCCAGCACCCTCCCACTCCCCTTACGGCGCGTTCAACCCTCGTGCGTGTGACCCGCCGCTCACATGTTGGCCAGGGCGGGGTCCGGGCCGACGAGTTCGGACAGGACGTCCTCCATCGTGACGAAGCCGATGACGGTGCGCTTGTCGCCGGTGACGGCGGCCAGGTGGCTGTCCATGGCCCGCAGCGCGGTGAGGGTGTCGTCGAGCGGGGTGTCGATGCTCACCCGGGTGAGCGGATGCAGCGCCGTGCGCGGGAAGGGCTTGTCCCGCTCGGTGACGCCGAGGGTGTCCTTGATGTGCAGGTAGCCGAGCAGGGCCCCGCCCTTGCCGGTGACCGGGAAGCGGGAGAAGCCGGCCTGCGCTGCCACCTGCTGGAGGCGGGCCGGGGTGACGGTGTCGTCGACGGTGCGCATGCGCGCGGCCGGGACGAGGATCTCGCCGACCGGGCGCGTGCCGAGCTCCAGGGCGTCCCGCAGCCGTTCACCGTCGGCCGCCGACAAGAGGCCGGCCTGGCTGGAGTCCATCACCATGCGGGCCAGTTGGTCGTCGGTGAAGACGGCCTCGACCTCGTCCTTCGGCTCGACCTTCAGCAGCTTCAGCAGGGTGTTGGCGAAGGCGTTGATGCCGAAGACCACCGGCCTGAGCGCCCGGGTGAGGGCGACCAGGGGCGGCCCGAGGACCAGCGCGGTCGGTACGGGGGCGGCCAGCGCGATGTTCTTGGGGACCATCTCACCGATCAGCATGTGCAGATACGTGGCCACGGTGAGCGCGATGGCGAAGGCGATCGGGTGCACCAGGGCACCGGGGACGTGGGTGGCCTCGAAAGCGGGCTCCAGCAGATGGGCGATGGCCGGTTCCGCGACCGCGCCGAGCACCAGCGAGGAGACGGTGATGCCGAGCTGGGCGGTGGCCATCGCCGCGGAGATGTGCTCGATGCCCCACAGAGTGCTCCGGGCGCGGCGGTTTCCCGCCTGGGCCCGGGGCTCGATCTGGCTGCGGCGCACCGAGATCAGGGCGAACTCCGCGCCGACGAAGAAGGCGTTGGTCAGCAGCGTCAGAGCGCCGATGAGGAGCTGGATCGTGGTCATCGGGCCTCCTCCAAGGCTGTATCGCCCTGGCGGACGGGCGCGGTGATGCGGACGCGGTCGGCACGGTGGTGCTCGACCGCCTCGACGGCCAGGCTCCAGCTGTCGAGGTCGACGGTGTCGCCGACGGCCGGGATGCGGGCCAGGCGGGTGGCGATGAGTCCGGCCACTGTCTCGTACGGGCCTTCCGGTGCCGCCAGCCCTATTGCTCCGAGCTGGTCGACGCGGACGCCGCCGTCCGCCTCCCACACGGCACGGCCGTCCTGGCCGGGTGCGGCGGGCACGAGGTCGGGAACCTCGACGGGGTCGTGCTCGTCGCGGACCTCGCCGACGACTTCCTCCACGATGTCCTCCACCGTGGCCACGCCCGCCGTGCCACCGTACTCATCGATGACGACCGCCATCGTGCGGGCGGCGCGCAGCCGCTCCAGGAGTCGGTCGGCGGGCAGGCTGTCAGGCACGAGCAGCGGTTCGCTGGTCAGGTCGGTGACCGGGGTGAGCTGCTGCTTGTCCGGGTCCAGGGCGAGGATGTCGCGGATGTGGACGGTGCCGATGACCTCGTCCAGGGTGTCGCGGTAGACCGGGAAGCGGGACAGGCCCGTGGCGTGGGTGAGGTTCGCCGCGTCCGCCGCTGTGGCGTGCGCCTCCAGTGCCCGTACGTCGACGCGCGGGGTCATCACGTTCTCGGCGGTCAGCTCGCTCAGGTGCAGGGTGCGGACGAACAGTTCCGCGGAGTCGGCCTCCAGGGCCCCCTCGGCGGCCGAGTGCCGGGCGAGGGCCACCAGTTCGTCCGGTGTGCGGGCGAAAGCAAGCTCCTCGGCGGGCTCCAGGCCGAAGCGCCGCACGAAGCGGTTGGCGGTGTTGTTCAGATGGTGGATGAACGGGCCGAAAGCGGCGGTGAAGCCGCGCTGTGGAGTGGCCACCACCTTGGCGACGGCCAGCGGGCGCGAGATCGCCCAGTTCTTCGGCACCAATTCGCCGACGACCATCAGGATCACGGTGGAGACCGTGACGCCCAGGACGGTGGCCGCAGGCGAGGCCGCGACACCGAGGCCGGCCGCTTCGAGCGGCCCGCGCAGCAGCGCCGCCAGTGACGGCTCGGCGAGCATGCCGATCACCAGCGAGGTGACCGTGATGCCGAGCTGGGCGCCGGAGAGCTGGAATGTCAGGCGGCGTACCGCCCGCAGCGCGCTGTGCGCGCCCCGCTCGCCGGCCTCGGCGGCGCGCTCCAGGTCACCGCGCTCGACAGTGGTCAGCGAGAACTCGGCGGCGACGAAGACGGCGCAGGCCAGAGTGAGCAGCAGGGCCAGGAGCAGCAGCAGGACCTCGGTCACCGTGCCACCCCCGTTCCCTCAACCTGTGGCTGCGGGCAGGCAATGGCACGGCTGGTACTGGGAGGCTCACCCATCGTGGGTCCGTGGCTCCTTCTGATGTCTCGTACGTCATTCAAGATCAGCGGGCACCGGCGAGGCGCCCGCTTCTACACCCACTGTAAAGGAATGGCAAACCCGCGCGACAGAGGCCATGGCCTCCGTCACGCGTCGCGGTCGTGCGGCAACCGAGTGGTGATGGTCGGCAGCACCTCGGCGTCCGCGGTCACGAGCGCGAGCGGGGGTCGGGTGGCGAGGGGGTCGGCGGTGATCACCGCGGTCGCGGCCCCGGCCGAATGTCGCCGGCCTCAAGGTCGGGCCCGGGGCGTCCGCGACTGTGAGCGGTCCGGCAGCCTCGGAGCCGGCGTGTTTCCCGCCCCGGTGTGGGGGCACCTCCGGCGGCGCGATCGAGCAGCGGCGGTCGGCGGCGGGGTCAGGGGTCGCGCGGAGCACCGGGGATCGTACGAGCATGGCGACGGGTACGGGCACGACTTCCACGGGCAGGGCCATGGGCGCGGGTCCGTCGGGCACGCTCCTGCTAACTTCTACTTTGCTGTAGAAGTCGAGTGTCGCCCGGACCGTGCCTCTGCGGCCCGGGCAACGCTCCTCACCACGTCAGGAGTTGAGCGGGCATGGCCCTGTGGGACCGGCTCAAGGAATCCGCGTCGCAGATGCAGACGCAGCTCATGGCCAAGAAGAACGACCTGAAGAGCGGCGCCTTCCGGGACGCCAGCATGGCGATGTGCGCCCTGGTCGCGGCCGCCGACGGCTCGGTGGACCCCTCCGAGCGCCAGCGCGTCACCGAACTCATCCTCACCAACGAGGTGCTGCGCAACTTCCCCTCCGAGGACCTCCAGCGCCGGTTCGAGGCGAACCTCGACCAGCTGGCCGCCGACTTCCAGCTCGGCAAGGTCAGCGTGCTCCAGGAGATCGCCAAGGCCAAGAAGAAGCCCGCCGAGGCCCGCGCGGTCATCCAGATCGGCATCGTCATCGGTGGTGCCGACGGCGACTTCGACAAGGACGAGCAGGCCGTCGTGCGCGAGGCGTGCTACACGCTCGACCTGCCGCCGCACGAGTTCGACCTCTGAGGGGCACTCGCCCGGCCGCCGTGGCCGTGGGGCCGCGGCGTGCCCCCTTCCCGTTCCGGACCCGCGTCGGGCAGGGGAGGGGGCGGCGGTCGGCACACGCCGCCGCCCTCGGCGTCTCGGAGACCCGGGGCATCGACTGGATCGAATGGGCGATCCAGTCGCGCTGGGCGCAGCGGGTGTGGCCGGGCTCCAGCGGTTCGATCTCGCCGCGGTTCCCGCCGACGTCACCAGGATCACGTTCCCGGTGTCCATCCACGACGCCGAGGCCCGCCAGCAGCCCTTCGGCCAGGTCCGAGGCGCCTTCATCCGTGTCGTGAACCAGGCCGACAGCCAGGAGATCGCCCGCTACGACCTCACCGAGGACGCCTCCACCGAGACGGCCATGGTCTTCGGGGAGCTGTACCGCAACGGCGAGGAGTGGAAGTTCCGCGCGGTCGGCCAGGGCTACGCCAGCGGCCTCGCCGGTATCGCCGCCGACTTCGGCGAGTGGGTCCTGAACCTCGCCAGCGAGGACGGGTCCGTGCGTCACACCGGCGACAACCTGGGCGGCGGCGCGGGTCAGGGCGGCGGCGACGAAGCCATCCTCGTCGACCTCGCCTCATGCCCGCCATCGCCGAACAGTCGACCTCGCCTCATGCCCGCCATCGCCGAACATCTGTGACCCGCGGGCGCACACGCCGGACGGCCGGCCCGGACCAGGGCAAGGGCTGATCGGTGCCCGGCTGGTGAAGTGAGCGCCCGGTGAAGTGAGCGCCCCCGAGCGGGTGTTGGGGCGGTATCGGTTGTGGGCGTCCTCGTTACGGGCGCCTGCCGCCCGCCGAGGCGCTCTGTTCCGCGTCCCGCGGTGGAGGAGGCAGTGCCTGTTCGAGGCTGTCGAGGGCGCGACGCGCCGTGGCGATGCGTTCGCGGAGCAGCTCCGGGTCGACGGGCGCCGCTGCACCGGAGGGAGCCACGGCGTCACCTTCCGCATCGCGCTTCTTCTCCATGTCGCGCGCTTCCTCCAGCGAGGTGATGACCACGCCGATGAGGACGTTGACCAGGACGAAGGAGGCCAGCAGGACGTACGAGGCGTAGTAGACGAAGCTCCAGCGGGAGATCTCCAGACCCGCGCGGACCGCGTCCCCCAGGCCGTCCAGGGTCATCAACAGGAACAAGGTGAGGACGGCACGGCCGATGGAGCCGAAGTGCTCGGGGTCGTGGTCGGCGAAGAAGACCCAGCCCACCATCGCGTACAGATACAGCAGCAGCGCGCCGACGAGCAGGAAGCTGACCGTACCCGGCAGGCTGCGCCCCACGGCGACCATCACCACGCGCAGCTGCGGCAGGAAGCGGGCCGCGCGCAGGATGCGCGCCAGGCGCAGCAGCCGCAGGACGGTGCCGTTCTCGCGGATGACCGGCAGGAACGCGGACAGGAGGACGGCCAGGTCGAAGAGGTTCCACGGGTCGCGGAAGAAGTCCCTGGGCCGGTCGGCGTGCGCGGCGGCGCGCAGGAGTATCTCGATGGTGAAGGCGGCCACACAGACGTGCTCGGCGAGGCTCAGCCACCGGTGCCAGTCCGCCACCAGACCCGCGTACGTCTCCACGCCCAGCAGAGCCGCGTTGGCGAGGATCAGCGCGAAGACGGTGACCGCGAACCAGCGCGCCTCGGTGACGGCCCTGCAGCGCGCCGCGAGAACCTCGCGGGAGCATAACGCCCCGGCCGTGGGGTCCGACATCCTGCTTCCTCACATCTCGACGGTGCGGCGCCCACCACCACCGGCCAACAGAACGCAAAGGCGGGGATGTTGAGACACCCCGCAAGGGGAGACACTTCTACAGGATTGTAGATACAGGCGCGTCGTGCGCCGAACCGTTCGCGGCGTGGGTCGGCGGAACGCTGGTTCTTGATGACTTGCTGACGTTTCCTTAGCGACATCCTGGCACGAACGCCCGTACCAACACTGCCGGAAACCGGCAATGCGGCAGACGGCGATCCCGGGCATGATGGACGTGAGGGAAGCGCTGCGGATCGCCCTGATGCCGGATACCGGCACATTCGGAGCCATGCCGGGATCAGGGCCCTCGGCTGTCGTGCACGGACCGGCGTGCACCGAGGAACGGGATGAATCGGGGGAGGGGACGGGCATGCGGGCGTTCGTCGAAGCCAGCGTGGGGTTCCCCACGGCCGTGTTCACGGCCGCCCTCGCCGTGGTCGTGGTCTTCTGGCTCCTCGTCGCCGCGGGCGTCACCGATTCCGACGGCTTCGACGCGGACGCGAGCTTGTCCGCATGGGGCCTGGGCGGTGTGCCCGTCACGGTCGCCGTCTCGTTCATGACGGTGCTGTCCTGGTTGTTGAGCCTGTCCGCGAGCGTGCTCTCGTCGGCGGTCGCTTTCTCGGGCACGGTGCGATTCGTCGCCGGTGCCGTCGCGCTCGTCGCCGTACCGCTGTTCGCCTGGCGGGTGACGAGGGTGGCCGTGCGCCCCTTCGCGCGCTTCTTCCCTGACGAACCCGGGCCGTCCCGGCAGGACTTCATCGGGTCGGTCTGCTCCATCCGCACGGGGCGGGTGGACGCGGACTTCGGCCAGGCCGAGGTCGCCGCCAGGGACGGCTCCACCGCCGTCGTCCAGGTCCGGCAGTACGGCACCGACTCCCTGAGCCGGGGCAGTACCGGGCTGCTGTACGCCTACGACGACATCGGCGAGTTCTTCTGGGTCGCGCCCTACGACGCGGCGCTCGATCCGCAGCCGCACCGCGACTGAACCGCCGCCCACCACCTCTTCTCACCTCACCGGGGCCCGGCCACGTCCACGCCCCAGGAATCACTAGGACGTCACCACATGGATGCCATCACCGTGGGCATAGGCGTGTCCGTCGCCGTTGTCCTGCTCATCGTCATCGTGCTGCTGCTGGTCCTCACCCGACTGTTCCGCAAGGTGGAGCAGGGCAAGGCGCTCATCGTCTCCAAGATGCGCAAGGTCGACGTGACCTTCACCGGGCAGGTCGTCCTGCCCGTGCTGCACAAGGCCGAGACCATGGACATCTCGGTGAAGACCATCGACATCACCCGCACCGGCCGTGACGGCCTGATCTGCCGGGACAACATCCGCGCCGACATCCGGATCTCGTTCTTCGTCCGCGTGAACAAGACCGTCGAGGACGTCATCCGGGTCGCCCAGGCCATCGGCACGGCGCGCGCCAGCGATCAGAACACCCTGCAGGAGCTGTTCAACGCCAAGTTCTCCGAGGCCCTGAAGACCGTCGGCAAACAGATGGACTTCTCCGACCTGTACACCAAGCGCGACGAACTGCGCGACCGCATCATCCAGGTCGTCGGGACCGATCTGAACGGCTACAGCCTGGAGGACGCGGCGATCGACTACCTGGAGCAGACGCCGCTGAACCAGCTCGACCCGGCCAACATCCTGGACGCCCAGGGCATCCGGAAGATCACGGAGCTGACGGCCGTCGAGCACGTGCGCACCAACGAGTACACACGGAACGAGGAGAAGGAGATCACCCGGCAGAACGTCGACGCCCGCGAGGCCATCCTCGAACTGGAGCGACGCCAGGCGGATGCCGAGATCAAGCAGAAGCGCGAGGTCGACACCGTACGGGCACGGGAGGAGGCGGAGACCGCACGCGTGGCGGAGGAGGAGCGGCTGCGCGCGCAGAGCGCCTTCCTCGCCACCGAGGAGAAGCTCGGTGTCCTGCGTGAGAACCAGGCCCGCGAGGTCGCCGTCGCGCAGAAGAACCGCGAGCGCGTCATCGCCATCGAGAACGAGCGCATCGAGAAGGACCGCCTCCTCGAAGTCATCGCCCGCGACCGGGAGACCGAGCTGACCCGTATCGCCGCCGAGAAGGAAGTCGAGGCGGAGAAGCGGGAGATCGCCGAGGTCGTCCGTGAGCGCGTCGCCGTCGACCGCACGGTCGCCGAGCAGGAGGAGTCCATCAAGAAGCTGCGGGCGGTGGAGGAGGCCGAGCGCAAGCGGCAGTCCGTCATCATCGCCGCCGAGGCCGAGGCACAGGAAGGCCTGGTCAAGAACATCAAGGCCGCCGAGGCAGCGGAGCAGGCCGCCACACACCGCGCCGCGGAGGAGCTCACGCTCGCCGAGGCCCGGCTCAAGGCCTCCGACCTGGACGCGCAGGCCAAGCAGCGCCTCGCCGAAGGTGTCCAGGCCGAGCGCGCCGCCGAGGGGCTCGCGGCCGTCCAGGTACGGGAGAAGGAGGCCGACGCGATCGAGAAGGCCGGGCGCGCCGAGGCCGGGGCCACCGAGGCCCGTATGCGCGCGGAGGCCGAGGGCGTCCAGGCGAAGCTGACGGCCGAGGCCGCCGGGCTCACGGAGAAGGCGGCCGCGATGGCGGCCCTGGACGAGGCGTCGCGCACGCACGAGGAGTACCGGCTGCGCCTGGAAGCGGACAAGGAGGTCCGGCTCGCGGGCATCGAGGTGCACCGCCAGGTCGCCGAGGCGCAGGCGACCGTCCTGGCGACCGGCCTGGAGAGCGCCGACATCAGCATCGTCGGCGGCGAGTCGGTCTTCTTCGACCGCCTCGTGTCCTCGATCGCCCTCGGCAAGGGCATCGACGGCTTCGTACAGAACTCCGAGACCGCACAGGCCCTCGCCAGGCCGTGGCTGGACGGCAGCGCCAGCTTCACCGACGACCTGACGCGGCTGCTCGGGTCGGTCTCCACGGCCGACGTTCAGAACCTCACGGTGTCCGCCCTGCTGATGAAGCTCATGAAGGGTGACGGGGAGCGGTCCGGGCAGGTGCGCGAACTGCTCGACAAGGCAGGGCAGCTGGGGCTCGCGGACATGCCGCTCGCCGAGCTCAACGGCTCGCTCAAGAGCTGACTCGGACCGGGCCGGGGCCGCTCCACGGGGGTGAGCGGCCCCGGCCCCTGCCCTGCTCACGGACGACCCGCCCCCGCACGGCACGAACACCATCTCCCGCACAGCGCACGGAGCCACAGGAAAGAAGGCGGACATGGAGACCGGGACCGGTCTGGACACGGGAACGTACGAGGTGCTGCGCGACCGGCTCGCGGGACAGGCCCGGCAACTGGCCGAGCGCGCCACGGCCCTCAACGACCGTCGCACAGCCGCCTTCGGATCCACCGAACTCACCCTCACCGGCACCCGGAGCCTGCGCACCGACCGGGCCTGCGTGCCACGCGACATCGTCGCCGTCGGCGAGGCCCTGCTGTTCGGCTCCAACGTGTTCACCGGCCGCAGCACCGAGACCGCCGTCGGCGATGTCTTCGCCCTGTACGACCGCGACCTGAACCGGCTGCCCGACGACGCCGTCCCCGGCCTCCTCGACGATCCCGCCTTCGCAGCCGAGTTCTCCGCTCTCTTCCGCTATTACCGTGACGCCCACCTGCTGCAGCTGCGCAGGACCGAGGGCAAGCTGCTCGCCGTCTTCCAGACCGGTGAGAAGGCGGCGGACATCCGGGTACTGCGCTGGGCGCTGACCGGCGAGGGGCACGCGGAGTTCCTGGACGCGCGGGGCGAGCGCGATCACGCCTTCCCGCCGTCCCACGACTTCACCTGGACCCAGGCGACCCGCGAGGACCACGTCCTGGGCCGCCACCCGCACATCTCCGTCGCGGGCGAGGCCTTCGTGGCGACGGTCGGCGGCACCCTCACCGTCAAGACCGAGAACGACACCGAGACCGACAAGGGCGTCTACGCGGAGCCGGTCGACGAGCCGCTGCAGTCCCTGGCCGACGCGGACGTCGCCCACGCACGCGTGGGCCCCCTGATCCTGCTGCGCGTGCGCCCGTACAAGGAAGACACCTGGCGCCACCTGGTCCTCAACACCCTCACCGGTGCCGTCGTGCGTCTCGACGGCATCGGGCAGGCGTGCCACCGCCTGCCCGAGGACCAGGGCATCGTCTTCCCCGGCGGCTACTGTCTGGCCTCGGGGGCCCACAAGACCTTCGACGGCCTCGACACCGCCGACCTCGAGTTCGAGCGCACGGTGCGCTCACCCAACGGCGAGGACGTGCTGTACGCGTACCACGCGCGCGAGCAGGGCCGTGGCCTCCTGCTCTCGTACAACCTGATCCGCAAGGAAGTCGCGACCCCGCTGTCCTGCCACGGGCACGCGCTCTTCGGCGACGGCACTCTCGCCGTGCTGCGCGCCGAGGCCGAGGAGCACACCCGTCTGCACCCGGTGCAGACCTGGCAGTCGCCCTACGTCTCGGACACCCACGCCGCCGCGCTGCCGACCGGCGACGACGCCCTGGCCCGCATCGGCAACGCCGACCTCGTCCGCGGCATCTCCGACTGCCTGTCCCTCGCCCACGCCGCCACCGAGGTCACTCCGACCGTCGAGGTGTACCGGGCGCTCGCCGCGTCCTGCGTGCGCGCCGCCGACTCCCACCACTGGCTGGGCCAGTCCGAGGC
Source organism: Streptomyces flavofungini (assembly GCF_030388665.1). NCBI lineage: Bacteria > Bacillati > Actinomycetota > Actinomycetes > Kitasatosporales > Streptomycetaceae > Streptomyces > Streptomyces flavofungini. The sequence continues at coordinate 6,491,298 of NZ_CP128846.1, forward strand.
GGGTGATCTGTGGGCCCCGCTGGACGCCCTGCGGGCCACCGCCGAACAGGTCCTCACCGAGTTCGAGACCGTCCGGACGCTCACCCGGCAGGCCGCCGACGCCCTCGCCGAGTCGGCCGTGACCATCGCCACCCTCGTGCGCCGCATCCGGGGCGAGGCACCGCGCACCGCCCCCGAATGGGTCGAGCGCCTCACCGAACTCCGCCGCGCCCAGGGGCATCTGCTCACGCTCAAGGACATGCGGTACGCCGACACGGACCGCATCGACGAACTCGCCGACGACCTGGCGGGGGACATCGCCGCGGCAGGACAGCGTGCCGTCACCTTCCTCGGCCGCTCGGACGCCTTCGCCACCCACCACGCCGACATCGAGCGGCTCACCGCCGACGCCGCCACGATCGACACGGCCGCCGAGGCGGATCCGCTCGCGGACCGGCTCCAGGAGCTGACCGAGGGGCTCCAGACCGTCACCGAGGTGATCACCGGCCTGGACATCGGCGACGCCACCGTCCGCACGGCCATCCTGGAGCGGATCGCGGAGGTACTCGCGGGTGTCAACCGGGCCCGCGCCACGCTGGAGGCCCGGCGCCGCGAACTGACCGCGCACGAGGGGCAGGCCGAGTTCGCCGCCGAGTTCTCCCTGCTCGGGCAGGCCGTCACCGGCGCGCTCGCCGTCGCGACGACAGCCGAGGCATGCGACGACCAACTGGCCCGCCTGCTGCTCCGGCTGGAGAACCTGGAGTCCCGTTTCGCGGACTCCGACACCTTCCTCTCCGACCTCGACGGCAAGCGCACCGAGGTCTACGAAGCCTTCGCCTCCCGCAAGCAGACGCTCGCCGACTCCCGGGCCCGGCACGCCGAACGCCTGGCGACCTCCGCGGCACGCGTCCTGGACACGGTGGCCCGACGCCTGAGCACGCTCACCTCCGCCGACGAGATCAACACCTGCTTCGCGTCCGACCCCATGGTCGCCAAGGTTCGCCGCGTCATCGACGAGCTGCGCGACCTCGACGACCAGGTGCGCGCCGAGGAACTGGCGGGACGGCTGAGGGACGCGCGCCAGGAAGCCGCCCGCTCCCTGCGCGACCGCACCGAGCTGTACGCCGACGGCGGCGACACCATCCGGCTGGGCCGGCACCGCTTCGCCGTCAACAGCCAGCCCCTCGACCTCACACTCGTCCCGTACGACGACGGCATGGCCTTCGCTCTCACCGGCACCGACTACCGCGCGCCCGTCACCGACGCCTCCTTCGCCGAACTGCGCCCCTACTGGGGCCAGCTCCTGCCGTCCGAGAACGCCGACGTCTACCGAGCCGAACACCTGGCCGCCCGCCTCCTGGAGGAGCACGGCGCACAGACGCTCCTCGCCACCGACGATCTGCCCGGCCTCGTGCGCGCGGCGGCCGAAGCCGCCTACGACGAGGGCTACGAACGCGGCGTGCACGACCACGACGCGACCCGGATCCTCACCTCGCTCCTGCGCCTGCACGACACCGCGGGCCTGCTGCGCCACACCCCCGAGGCCCGGGCCGACGCCCAGCTCTTCTGGACGTTCGGGACCGACAGCGAGGAGCGCGCGCTGTGGACCCGGCGAGCGGTGTCCCTGGCGCGCGCTCGCGACACCTTCGGACTCGCTCCGGCCATCGATGAATTCCGCGCCGAACTCGCCACGCACATCGGCGCACCGGCATCCGCCTACCTCTTCGAGGAACTCACCACCGGACCCGCAGGATTCGTCACCGCGGCGACGGCACGCACCTTCCTCGACAAGTTCCACCGCGCGGTCGACAGCTCGGCGTACCGGAACGACCTGGCGGACGTCACCGACCTGGCGCCGCGGCGCCAGCTCGTGGAGGCCTGGCTGTCCGCCTACGCGGCGGCCACCGGCGAAGGCGGCGACGACCTGGCCGAGGCGGTGGCCGTCGAACTCTGCCCGGGACTCGACCGCTACGACTGCGCGGCTCCCGTCGCCGAGACCGTCACGGGACTGCTCGGCACCCACCCACTCCTCGACGGCGGCCGCCTGACCGTCCGGATCGACGAACTCCTGGCCCGCACCAGGCGGTTCCGGGAGGAGACCGTACCGGGCTTCCGTGCCTACCAGGCCCGGCGCTCCGCGCTGGCCGCGGCCGAGCGCGCCCGTCTGCGCCTGGACGAGTACCGCCCCAGGACGATGTCCACCTTCGTGCGCAACCACCTCGTCGACGAGGTGTACCTGCCGCTCATCGGCGACAGCCTCAACAAGCAGCTGGGCACGGCGGGCGGCCTGCTGCTGCTCGTCTCACCGCCCGGCTACGGCAAGACGACGCTCATGGAGTACGTCGCCGACCGCCTCGGCCTGATCCTCGTGAAGGTCAACGGCCCCGCCCTCGGCCACCGCGTCACCTCGCTCGACCCCGCCGAAGCACCCAACGCCACCGCGCGCCAGGAGGTCGAGAAGATCAACTTTGCTCTGGAGGCGGGCAACAACGTCCTGCTGTACCTGGACGACATCCAGCACACCTCCCCCGAACTGCTGCAGAAGTTCATCTCCCTGTGCGACGCCCAGCGACGCATGGAAGGCGTGTGGAACGGCACGTCACGCACGTACGACCTGCGCGGCAAGCGCTTCGCCGTCTGCATGGCGGGCAATCCCTACACGGAGTCCGGCGGCCGCTTCCGTATCCCGGACATGCTCGCCAACCGCGCCGACGTCTGGAACCTCGGCGACGTCCTGACCGGCAAGGAGGACGCCTTCGCCGCCAGCTTCGTCGAGAACGCCCTGACGGCGAACCCGGTGCTCGCCCCGCTCGCGGGACGCGACCGGGCCGACCTCGACCTGCTGATCCGACTCGCCGAGGGAGAGCCCACAGCGCACGCCGACCAACTCACCCACCCCTGGGCCCCGGCTGAACTTCAGCAGATCGTCGCCGTTCTGCGGCATCTGCTCACCGCCCGCACCACGGTCCTCGCCGTCAACGCCGCCTACATCGCCTCCGCCGCCCAGGCGGACGCCACCCGAACCGAGCCGCCCTTCCAGCTCCAGGGCTCCTACCGCAACATGAACAAGATCGCCGCGCGCATCGACCCCGTCATGAACGACGCCGAACTCACCGCCGTCATCGACGACCACTACGCCGGCGAGGCCCAGACCCTCACCAGCGGCGCCGAGGCCAACCTGCTCAAACTCGCCGAACTGCGGGGCACTCTCACCCCCGAATCGGCGGCCCGCTGGGCCGAGGTCAAGAACGCCCACGCCCGGGCGAGGACTCCCGGCGGCGCCGAGGAGGACCCTTCCCCAAGCTCTGAACTCCGTTCGAACAGGGGAGACCCCGTTGTCCGTGTCGTGGACGCACTCGGTCTGCTCGCCGACCGCGTCCTCGCCGTCGAAAAGGCCCTCACCCGCGCCGCCGACCCCCGCCACGCCCTCACCAACCCCAACGCCCGGCACGCCGACCGCCCATGACAGAGCGAGCCACAGATGATTCCCTGAGGTTTCCGGGATCCGGCAGCGTCCCGCTGCCCTGCCGCTCCCCACTCGCACGAAGCGCGATAGAACGGCGTCAGGGAATCATCAAGAACTACGTTGGGGCGGACATGGCCGATCACGACATACCCGAGGAGTATCTGGACGGGTTTGCCCGCATTCTCACCGAAGCCTCGGCCACGGGGCGCAGGCTGACCCGGGACGAACTCGACTCCCGTCGCGCCCTCGGCGAACGGGCCGCCGAGGCGGGCCACGGGCTGCGTGCCCTGGTCGCCGCGCATCTGGCAGCGACACGCGAGAACCTGCCCGGCGGCGGCAGCGCCTCGGCCGACCAGATCCTGGCCACCGTCGAGCAGGCCGTCGACGCCTTCGCCGAGGGGTACGAGCGGGCCCAACGTGTCGCCGTACGCCAAGAGAGCACGGCGCGACGGGAGTTCATCGACGACCTGCTCTACGGCCGCAGCGACCTCGGACTGCTCGCCCAGCGCGCCGAGCGCTTCGGCCTGCGGCTCTCCTACGAGCACGCCGTCGCCGTCGCCCGGGGAGAGGTCGCCCATGACGAAGGCGATGCTGTGCCCCGCGAGGTGGAACGCGCCCTGATCAGCCGCTTCGGCGACCGCAGCATCCTGCTCACCACCAAGGACGGCCGCCTGGTGTGCATCGCCCCCGGCGACCAGGACGAGATCCTCACCTACTTCGCCAAGCAGGCCCATGCCGCCACCGACGGCGGGCGGGTCGCCATCGGCCGCCCGCAGCCCGGGCCCGGCGGCGTCGTCCAGTCGTACGAGGAGGCGCTGAACGCCCTCGACCTCGCCGAGCGCCTGGAACTGGACGATCCCGTCCTGCGCGCCGCAGACCTCCTCGTCTATCCCGTGCTCACCCGCGACCGTCAGGCCATGGCCGACCTGGTGCGGAGCACCCTCGGCCCGCTGCGCGACGCCCGCGGCGGCGCCCAGCCACTCATCGACACCCTCACGGCGTACTTCGACTCCGGCTGCGTCGCGGCGGAGGCCGCCCGGCGCATGGCATTGAGCGTGCGTGCCCTGACATACCGCCTGGAGCGCATCCACCGGCTCACCGGCGCGGACCCGGCCGACCCCGTGCACCGGTACATGCTGCAGACCGCCGTGATCGGGGCGCGCCTGCTGGGCTGGCCGGACGACGACTCCTGAGACGGCTGTTCCCGAGGCCGGCGGGCCTCACTTCCGGGAACCGGCGCGGGTCCGTCTTCCAGGTCGCCGACGATCGCCAACAGGATCGCGAGAACCCCCAGGGCGACGGCAGCGCAGGCGCGGCCGGAGCGGGGCGCCTATGTCTCCGGGGTGTGTGCTCGGGTCCGGCGCGGCCGCCCGAGGAGTTCGGCCAGGCCCTGGCGGGTGGCGGCGAGGACGACCCGGTCCTGTGGACGCAGTACGTAGCCGGGGTGCAGATCCCAGACCAGACCGACGGGGTGCTCGGCGCCGTCGCCGGAGGGGGCGGACGCCAGGTCCGGAAGCCGCTCGTCCGGCGCGGCGGAGTCCAGGGCCAGAACGCGCCAGGCCCCGGCCCTGAACGACTCGTCGATGGTGCGCCCTTCGAGTTGGGGGTGCCCGCCGACGTCGAGGGCGGCGACGAGCAGCACCCTGCGCTCGACGGGGATCGCGCCGAGGATCTGGCGGCCCATCATCGCTCCGGCGAAAGCGGGCGCGGCGAGGGTGGAGACGCTGCGGCTGCGGGTGAGGGCCTGGGGGTGGGCGGCACGCAGCGTGCGATACACCGCGGTGGCGAACCCGTCGTCGTACAGACGCAGCACCGCGCGCAGGTCGGGCTTGACGGAGCGTGCGTACAGGGCCGCTTCGAGATTGGTGGTGTCGCTGCTGGTCAGGGCGAGCAGGGCGTGCGCACGGTGGATCTTCGCGGCTTCCAGTACGCCCTCGTCGGTGACGTCGCCGATCACCGTGGGCACGCGCAGGCGGCGGGCCAGGGGGACGCCGCGAGCCTCAGGGTCCTCTTCCACGCACACCACGGGGATGCCGAGTTCGCGCAGCCGGGCGAGTACGCGCGTGCCGACCTTGCCGAGTCCGAGGAGGACGACATGGCCGGAGAGCCCGCGGGGCGGTCGGCGCAGGGCGGCCGCGCTGCGGAAGGTTCCCAGGGCTTCCAGGACGGCGGCGAGGAGGACGGGCAGGAGCAGCAGCCCCGCCAGGCCGGAGAGGAGTTGAAGGACCTGGCGGGTGGCGGATTCACCGAGGGCGGGGTCGTCGATGGCGAAGAGGTCGAGCAGGGTGAGGTAACCCGCATGCAGCGGGTGGGTGCGGGGAACCGTGAGCCAGTTCGCCACCGCCAGGCCGAGCACGCAGGCCGCGAGCCCGGCGAAGGACCAGCGCAGCCGAGGCGAGAACAGCGAGCCGAACGGCAGGCCGCGACCTGCCAGACGGCCCGGAGGAAGTGCGGGACCGGCGTGCGAGATGGTCTCGAGGACGACGGTGCCGCGGCCCGTGGCGGCGGCCACCGTGCGGTCGTCGGGCAGCAGTTGGGGACCCTCCCCTTGGCCGCTGTCGTCCGAACCTTCCGCTCCGCCCGGGTCGTTGGTGGTGGCCGACAGGAGAGCGAGGGTGCACAGGCCGGGGTCGGCGACCTGATCGCGGCGCGGCGGGGTGCGTTCCACGGCGCGAAGGAGGAGCCCGTCGGCCTGGACGACCTTGTTCGTCCCGGCGACGGCGGTGGCCGCGAGGGCGGGGGCAGCGGTGTCGGCGTCGGACAGGACGGTGGTGGAGGTGTCGAGTGCCGTCAGGTCGAGCCCGGGAGCGGCGACAGCCGCGGCCTGGTCGAGGAGCTGCGCCAAGTGCTGGCCGAGCTTGCGGTTGTAGAGCCGGATCACCAGGCGCAGCCGGGGATTGAGCCTGCGGGCGGCCAGGGCGGCATGGATGTTCGTCTCGTCGTCGTCGTGGACGAGGGCGAGCGCGGCTGCCTCGCGCACGCCCGCCCGCACCAGGGTCGCCTCGTCGGGGCCCGGGGCCTCAAGGACCCGTGGCTCCAGTGCGCCCCCGCCGTCGGGGACCCGGGCCGGGCGGCCCACGACCGCCTGCATGCGGCCGAGCAGAGCGGCGGCTGCCCTGCCCGCCGAACCGGTACGGGCTCCCGCGCCCACCCGCGTGGACGGTACGACGACGGTGACGGCTTCGCGGTAGACGGCATGCAGCTCTGCGGCCAGCCGTTCGGCGAGCGCGTCATCGCCGCACACGATCATGTGGCCCGCGGACGGCACCTGCTGCGTCTGGTGAGGAAGAGAGGACACATCACGTGGAGCACGGTGGGGGGCTCGCTGGTTCCCGTGCTCCGCCACTTGCCCGATGGCCCCCTGCGCGGCGGTCGGCAGCCAGCCGGGAGCTTCGCTCCGTTCACCGTCCGCGCTGTCGGCCGAGGGCGCGGTGCTGTCCGCCGAATCCCCTGGAACAGCCGTCGTACCCGGGAGGCTTCGGGGGCGTCGACCTGTGACTGGATCTCTCGGGTGCGGGGGGCGACACGCGCGTACCCGGGACGGATCTCCGTCCGGGCGACGGGTGCCGGGTGCCGGGCGACGGTGCCGGGAGCTTCTGCACCGGTGGAGCGGACCAGGCCGGGGCGGTACCTGCTGGGTGACGCGGGCGCCGTACCCGCCCGCTGTCGCTGTCGGGTCACCACTGGGCGAGGAGCGGCGCGTCCGGGTCGTGCTGCCGCCAGGCCTCGGTGAGGCGGGCGAGGCGGGTGGGGGCGGCGATGCCGCGCACGGTGGCGATTCTGCCCCCGGTGAGGTCGAACGTCACGGCGCCGATGACCTGGTCGCCGATGACGAAGAGGACGGCGGGGGCGCCGTTGACGAGCGCGTAGTGGATGGCGGGCGTGCCGCCGGCGAGTCGCCGTTTCGCGGGGGTGGGCTTGAAGCCGGCCCGTGCGATGGCGGCGATTCGCCGCGGGGTGTCGAACTGCAGCAGCTTCTCGGTCAGGCCGGCGCCGTCGGAGATCGCGGTCGCGTCGTCGGTGAGGAGTGCCACCAGGCGTTCGGTGCGGCCCGAGGAGGCGGCGGCGAGGAATTCCTCGACGATCCCGCGGGCGGACGCCGGGTCGACTTCGGCGTCACCACCGCGGCGGCGCGCGGCGGTGACGCGCTGCCGGGCCCGGTGGAGGTGCTGCTGGCTCGCGGAGGCGGTGATGTCGAGGATCTCGGCGATCTCGGCGTGGCTGTGGGAGAACGCTTCGCGCAGGACGTAGACGGCCCGCTCCAGCGGTGACAGGCGCTCCATGAGCGTCAGCACGGCCAGGGAGACCGATTCGCGTTGCTCGAACGTGTCGGCCGGGCCGAGCATCGGGTCGCCGTCGAGGAGCGGTTCGGGCAGCCAGGCGCCGACGGCGCGTTCGCGGCGGGCCTGCGCCGAGCGGAGCCGGTCGAGGCACAGGTTGGTGACGACCTTGGCCAGCCACGCTTCCGGCACCTTGATCCGATGCCGGTCGGCGGCCTGCCAGTGCAGGAACGCATCCTGCACGGCGTCTTCCGCGTCGGCGGCGGAGCCCAGCAGCCGGTACGCCAGCGAGGCCAGTCGGTTCCGGCCGGCCTCGAACCGACGGGTGTCGAAGCGATCAGTGGCGGTGTCGTCCACGCGAACCCTCTCGTCAGGCGGCTACGCCACCGTCTTCTCGGCTGACGCATCCGGTACGGCGGCCAGGCGGCGCTTGAGCTTGGGCAGGCCGAAGGTCGGGTGGGAGGTGGTCCACAGCGACATCCTGAGGATGCCCCCTTTGATCCGCGCGGCTTTCCGGCCGCTCACATAACCCGGCTTCGCCCGCGCTTCGTCGTCGACCATCTGCAGGATCCCGTCCCGCCGCCCGAGACTGATGTGGTTGCCCAGGTACGCCAGTTTGGTGTTCCGCATGCTGCGGCCGGTCAGGCGCCCCACGATCGCGGCCGTGGCCTGCATGGCGGTGCAGCCGGCCGAAGCGCAGGACATCGGCAGCGGCCTGCCGTTGTCGCCGAGGGCGTAGGCACTGTCGCCGACGGCGTGGACGTTCGGGTGCGAGAGCGAGCGCATGGTGCGGTCGACGACGATCCGACCGGTCCCGGTGACCTCGAGCCCGCCGTCGGCGGCGATGGGGCTGACCGCGAACCCGGCCGTCCACACGGTCGCGTCGGACGCCAGGGCGGTGCCGTCCGCGCACAGCACCCGCGCCGCTTCGACGGCTTCGACGCCGGTGTGCTCCAGGACGGTGATGCCCAGCCGGTCGCAGGCCCGGCGCAGATGGCCGCGGGCCCCGGCGGCGAGCGAGGCGCCCAGTTCACCGCGGGCGACCAGCGCCACCGACAGGCCGGGCCGGGATTCGGCGATCTCGGTGGCGGTCTCGATGCCGGTCAGCCCGTCTCCGACGACGAGCACACTGCCGCCCCCGTCCCGCCTGCTGAGGCTGTCCAGGCGCTCGCGCAGGCGCAGCGCCGCCGGACGACTGGTGACGTGGAAGGCGTGCTCGGCCACGCCGGGGACGCCGCGGTCGGCGACGTGGCTGCCGAGCGCGTAGAGGAGGGTGTCGTAGCCGAGCTCGGCGATGCCGTTGGAGTCGGCCACGGCGACGACCTGCCGCTCGGGGGCCACGGCGGTGACACGGGCCAGGCGCAGCCGTATCCCCGTGCCCGCGAAGACGTCGTCGAGCCGCGGGGCCTCGATCTCCTGGCCGGCCGCGAGCTGGTGCAAGCGCAGCCGCTGGACGAAGTCCGGCTCGGCGTTGACCACCGTGATGTCGGTGTCCGCCGGGGACAGCCGACGGGCCAGGGTCCCGGCCGCGTAGGCCCCGGCATAGCCGGCGCCGAGGACGACGATGCGGTGCTTCATGCGATGCTCCTGTCAGTTGCCTGCCTTCCTTGACTTGAGCGGAGCAGCGCCCTGATTCCTGACAGGAAGTGCGTGTGACACGGGTCACTGGGCGCGGGGGCGGGGGGCTGCTCCCCGGCCGGGTCGAGCAGCCGAAGTCGGCCGGGCGACGCCATGCGTGTCCCCGGCGTGCTCAGTGATCGCCAGGCCGTTGGGGGTCGGCCAGGGCGTGCCTCGGCCCGATCGAGCGGCACGGATGGCACAGGAGCACGTACTTGCCGCTCAAGTGCCCTTGGCCGAGGCGCCGATGGGCCTGTGCTGCCCGCGCGAGGGGCAGGGCCGTGACCGGGGGCGGGCTGATCTCGCCCGCGTCGAGCAGCCGGAACAGCTCATCGAGGTCCTGGCGGTACCAGTCGGGGTGCCGGTCACGGAGTTCGGCGATCCGGTACGTCGTCACGTGCTTGTGGCTCGGCAGCGCCGTGGCCGCGAAGAGCAGGGCGCCCACGGCGTGGAAGCCGAGGGTGCGGGCCAGGCTGCGCCGGCCGTGGGAGAGCGCGGCGTGATGGCCGAACAGGACCAGCCGTCCGCCGGGGCGCAGGGCCCGGAACGAGTCCCAGGCGGTACGGCCGCCGATGCCGTCGAGCACGACATCCGCGCCGCCGTCGGTCAGCGCGCGCACCCGCGCGGCCACGTCCTCGCGCGTGTAGTCGACGGGTGTGGCGCCGAGGGCCGCGACCTGCTCGGTGGTCGCGCCCGCGGCCGTGCCGTACATCTCCAGGCCGTCGCGCGGCCCGAGTTGGAGGGCGGCGATGCCCACCGCGCCCGCGGCGCCCTGGACCAGGACGCGCTCCCCCTTGCGTACGCGGGCGACGCGGTGCAGCAGTTGGTACGCCGTCACGTAACTGAGCAGGAGCCCCAGTGCCCGAAGCGGGTCCAGGCCGGACGGCAGTGGCACCAGGCGCTGGGTGGGCAGGCAGATGTGGCCGGTGTAGGCGCCGTACACGGTCAGCGCCGCGACTCGCTGCCCGGACGACCATCCCAGGACCCCCGGGCCGAGCTCGTCGATGACACCGACCAGGTCGTAGCCAGGCGTGAACGGCGGCTTCGGCCCGCCCGGGTAGACGCCCTCACGCAGGAGTGCGTCGGTGAAGTTGACCTCCGCGGCCGTGACGGCGACCCGGACTTCTCCGTACCCGGGCTCCGGGACGGCCTCCGTGATCAGCTGGAGCGTCCGGGGGCCGCCGTGGCGTGTGACGACGATCCGGTGATTCGCTGCCTCACCGGCATGGGGCGCGGGGCCGGGCCTGTGCGGCCGCAGCCGCACCACTACCACCCCGCCGTGGGGGACCCGGGCCCAGGGAAAGCGGCGGCGGTACAACCGCAGGGCGTCGCGGGCCTCGTGCGGCAGGACGGCGCTGTCGAGAACGTCAGCGGTGGCGGCGACCTCGCGGTCGCGGAGGCGGAGTCGGACCGGCGCCGACGGACGCAGGGCGCGCCACCAGCTCTCGAGGCGGGCGTCGCCCACGAGGACGTGGATGACGTCACCGTCGGTGGAGCGCGCGTAGCGGACAGGGACGGTGCGGACGGGCCCGCTCGGGTGGCTCGCGTAGCTGATCAGCAGCAGCCTGCCGCTGAGCAGCCAGTGGGCCCGCGAGCGCAGCACGATGCGGGCGACGGCGTGAGCAGCATGGGTCGTACGGGTGGGCAGACGCATGGCGTCTTCCTCCTTCGCCGCCTTCCGGTCCTTCCGGTTCCTTCCGGTCCTTCCTGTGCTTGCTTCCAGCCTGCGCGGGGGCGGGCATCAGTGTCGCGGGGCCGAAGGGCTCGTGGCGGGGTGCGGACGGCTCTGCCCTCGGCGTCAGGGCTGACGGTGTCAGGGCTCACGGCCGTCGCCACCTCGGCGCCCGAGCCTCCTCGGGGGCAGCTCCTCCGGAGGGACTTGAACCGGCCGGAGGAGGCTGTCGGTCGGGACGGAGCAGTCCGGCAAGGTGCTGTCTCGCCTCCGCGGGGTGGAGGCCCAGCGGGTTGAGATCATGTGCATTCCCGTCCACAGGACGCGCTCCACCCGGGCGACCGGTGTCTTCCCCTCACGCAGTGTGGCTCATCCGTGCACGATGGGAGTCCCGTGGTGGGGTGTGTGCCGACCCAGTGCCTCGGCGAGGGTGTGTACGGGGTCGAAGACGGAGTCGAGACGGGTGATGTGCAGGACGCGGCGTATCAAGGGGTGCGGGCAGACGAGTTCGAGGTTGCCCTGGCGGGTGGTGACGCGGCGGTGGGCGTGGCACAGCAGCCGGAGTCCGGAGCAGTCCAGGAAGGTCACGAGGGTCAGATCGATGACCACGAACTGTTCGGGCGTCTCGGTCGCCGCGTCCACGTGCGGCATCAGCTGGAGGAGGGCGGCGATGTCGATCTCGCCGGTCAGCTCCAGGACGGTGTGACCGTGAGCGTGGTAGCGGCGCAGCCGCTCTGGCGTGGGCGGAGAGGGTGGAGTCATGTCGGTGGACCTGGGGAGGCGGGCTGCGGGAAGGGCCGTGGGCGGGGCCAGTAGCCGAGGGGTCGCCGGGGTCTGGGGCGGCATGACACGGTACGGGTGGGGGGAAGGGCGCGGGGCGAAGCAGGTGGGCAAGGGGCCTCACCGGCATGGATGCCCCGCGTGAAGAAATTGCAGCACCGCGCGCCGCCGGTGTCAGCAGGCAAGAGGGGTGAACTTTCTGTGAGTTGGGGCCTGCCCCGGTAGTTCCGGGAAACGGGCTCCCGCGCGTGTGTCGTGGGACCGCACGATGCGCGCTGCCATGGCCCCCGGCCGAGGCGGGACCCACCCCCGCGAAACGGTGAGACTCACCGCGTCGCGAGCGCCCAGGACGGAACGGAGGACCGGGCGCCCGCAGCGCCCGCCCTTCCCGTCGGGACGGGAAACGCAGGGCGGACCGTGCTCACCGCCTCGCAGGCTCCTCTCCTCGTCTTCAGCGTGGCCCGGGACCGAGCCTTTCCGGGAACGGGCTTCTGGCCCTCAGCAGGCCGCCGTCCGGCTTTACTTGGCGACCGGCGTGCCACACGGCCGGTCCCGCCCGAGCGTTGGCCCCTCATGGCCGATGCGCTGTGGGGGAGCGGCCCGCCGCCGATGCGGAGGATGCGACGGGCCGCAGCCGGGAAGACCACACCCCCCTCATCGAGTCGGCCTTCCCGTGCCGCCCGCGCGGGCTCGGGGACGTCGGGAGGGCTGATCCCGGACGTACCGCGCGGGCGGTGGGGCCGAAGCCGCCGCATCCTGCCCGATGAAACGGCTCTCCGCCGTATCGGTTGCCCGGCCGACGAATTCCCTCAACCCTCGTCGGCCGGGAAACGGCCCTCACGCCGGCTGCATCACGGGGTCGCGGCGCGGGGCTGGGGGAGGGAGCTGTCGCGATGCTGCCGACGTGGCATCGCCTGCTCCCACGGGGCATGCGTACCGAGCCGTATGTGTCCGTCGGGCGTGCGGTGCAACTGCAGTCCGTCGGCGTGCGGATCGGCCGTCAGAGGGTCGACACCCGGCCGCACGCCATGGAGATGGAGGGTGTTGTCGGCGGTGACCGGCAGCCAGGCCGGAGGGCCGAACCACACTGGTGCGCTGTAGTCGGTGACGGCCAAGGTCACCGTCGTCCCGTCAGCTGTCACGGTGAGGCTGATGCGCGGTGTGCTGCTGTGGCCGACGAGGTAGTGGGCCGCGATCCTGACCGTGTCCTCCGTACGCTTGAGCAGCCACCTGGAGGCCCCGGCCCTGGCCAGGGCCGCGACCGCCACATCCGCCAACAGCGCCAGGTCCCTGGAGGAGCGTCCGGCCTCCACGGTCAGCGACAGCCTGTGATCACTTTGCGGCGCCGACTGCTGCCCGGCGGCGTCGTCCTCAAGAAGGCGGGGCAGCCCACGCACCTCAACGGTTCGTCCCATCGACGCCTCCCCTGCGCCTTGAGCACGTAACAACGCGGACGCAAGACGACCCGTGGGGGCATGGCCTCGCGTACAAGCGGCACGAGCCTGGGTCCAGGGCGTACCCGGGAGGCTACGACTCCACCGGCAGCCGGTCCAGGTGCCTCGGGCCACAAGTACGGGACCTCTGACCCATTGACCGCGTAGGGGCGCTCGGCCACCCGTGGGCCGACGACACCTCTGCAGGCTCCGGAGCGAATCGGGGTGGGGGCGGGCATGTCCGGCTCCCCGGTGAAACCGGAGGGGAGACGGGTCACCGCTTGGGGTCGAGCCCCACCCGCCCCCTGGTTCGGGGAGGGGTGGGGTCGGCGCACCACGAGGGCCCACCTCACTGGTGGTCGCGTACCTCTCGCCGCCTGTGGGCGATCGCCGCGAGCAACGTCCCTGCCGCGAGCAGCGCCGCAGCGATTCCCGACGCCATCCACATGCCCCCCGCCCCGGTGTCCGGCAGCGGCGGCGTCGGGGTCGACTCCGACGGTGAGGGGGACGGGGAGTCGGAGGGGGAGGGGGAGTCGGAGGGGGACGGCGACGGGGAGTCGGACGGGGACGGTGAGGGGGAGGGGGAGTCCGACGGTGAGGGGGACGGCGAAGGTGAGTCGGACGGGGACGGGGAGGGGGAGGGGGAGTCCGACGGTGAGGGGGACGGCGAAGGTGAGTCCGACGGGGACGGGGACGGGGAGGGGGAGTCCGACGGTGAGGGGGACGGCGACGGGGACGGGGAGTCCGACGGCGAGGAGGACGGCGAAGGTGAGTCCGACGGAGACGGCGACGGCGAAGGTGAGTCCGACGGGGACGGCGACGGAGAGGGCGACGGGGGCCGGTGGATCTCGTCGACCACCCAGGGGGCCTCCGTCGCGAGGAGGCGGCGGGTCGTGCCGTCGGGCTGGCGGCGGTCGCCCGCGATGGCGATCTTGTTCCAGGTGCGTTCGCCGCCCTCGAACGGCTCGTCGTCGGGGCCGCGCTCGGGCACGGCCATGGTCCAGCGGAGCGTGTAGCGCTCGCCGGCCGAGAACACATGGTCGCCGAAGTCGAAGCGGACCGAGCGGATCCGGCTCCAGTCGGTGACTTGGCCCGCTGGTACGAAGGACGGGTCGGGGCGGCCTTCGCACTGGAAGGGGGCGCTGTCGTCCGGGGTGTTGTCCATCTCGGGGCGGCACGGGTCGGCCTTGTCCGAGTAGGTGATGGTCACAGGGGCCGAGCCCGCGTCGATGGGCCCGGTGAGCCGGGGGCGCCACTCGCTCGTGACGTCGTCGCCGTACCGCCCGCTGGTGACGCCGGTGGTGTCGGGGGCGGGCAGCAGGTCGTAGGCGACGACGTTGGTGAGGGCGGTGTTGCCCATGTTGCCGAGGACGGTGCGGTACTCGACGGTGCCGCCGATCGCCGACTGTCCGACCTCGTCCTCCTTGCCGGGGACCTCCGCCGAGCCCTTGAACGCGTCGTCCTCGTCGCCCTTGACCTCCTTGGTCACGAACAGCGCGGAGGACTCGGCGATCGCGAAGTCGTCGGTGGCCTCGGCGACGTTCTCGCCGGTGTTCCCGTCGCCGTCGATGTCGTGGCGGTCGGTGGTGCGGGTGTTGATGGGCCGCTCGGCGTCGTAGAGGCCCGCGCGGTTGCCCGCGTAGTCGGCGTCGCCGGGGGAGCCGCCGTAGGTGCCGCTGGCGACGCCGGGCTCGACGGTCGTGCGGAAGGTGTAGACGCAGGAGGAGTCGTCGGCGGGGATCTCGGCGCCGGGTTCGGCGGTCAGCTCGACGCGGGTGCGGCCGTCGGGGATCTCGGGGCCCGCGGTGACCGTCTCGGTGAAGCGGTCGCCCGCGGGGCAGTGGTCGGGCTGGTCGTCCGCGAGGGCCCAGGAGCCCTTCACATAGGTGAGCTGGCGGGGTACGAGGTCGACGAAGCGCGGGCGCAGCGGTGAGGAACCGGTGCGGTAGCGGTCGTTGGTGAGCGTCACCGTCCAGGTGTGGCTGCCGCCGGGGCCGACGGGCGCCGGGTCGGTGGACTTGGCGAGCTCGGGCTGGGAGACCTCGGGTTCGATGTGGAAGCTCGCGCAGGACTCCTCGTCGGCGCTGCCGCTGCCGCCGGTGAGGCCGAGGCGGGCGCAGTTGTCGACGTCGCCGCTGCCTCCGGGGATCTCGGAGCCGTCGGCGCGGCCGGAGACCTGCACGACGAGGTCGGTGCCCGCGGGCAGGCGCGGCACGTCGACGCGCACGGAGACGAGGTCGCCCGAGCCGCGCAGGTCGATGCTCTGCCCGGACGGTGTGAGGGTCTCGGTGCTGCCGTCGCGCCGGGTCACGACCACCGACCAGTCGCCGCCGTAGGCTCCGCCGGACGGGGTGGACAGGCTGAGGACCTGGGGGTCGAACCCGGCGGGCAGGGGGTCGCTGAGGCGGGCGTCGGCGGCGTCGGTGCCGGTGTTGGCGAAGCGCAGCACGTACGACACGCGCTGGCCGTCGGCGGCGAGCGGCGGGTCGACGGACTTGTCGAGGGTGCCGGACACCTCGCCGCCGCCGGAGCCGACGACGGTGTCGGCCGTGTCGGTCTTGGTGATCTTCTCGGTCTCCGGCCCGTACGGGTCGCCGGTGACGGACGCGGTGTCGGTGAGCGTGGTGCCGTCGGCGACGTCAGCGCGCACCTTCACGCGGATCTCGTGCACGACGCCGTAGGGGTAGCTCTTGACCTGCGCCAACTGGTCGCCGGGCCGGTCGGGTTCGGTGTCGACGGGCCAGCTGACGGTGCGGGTCGCCGCGTCGTAGGTGTAGCCCGCGGGGGTGGCGTCGACGAGGTCCACGCCCTCGGGGAGCACGTCGGTGAGGACGGCGTTCTCCAGGGCGAGGTTGCCGCGCGGCCGGTTGGCGTTCCGGGGGTCGTTGGTGGCGGTGACCTTGTACGTGATGGTCTCGCCGGGCCGGGCGCGGGAGGGGCCCTCCTTGCGGACGGCCGGGTTCGGCTCGGCGGTCACCTCGACGACGGCGTCGTCGGTGCTGGGGGTGCCGTCGCCGTTGCCGGCGGTCGCCGACATGCCCGCCCTCTGGTCGCCGGGCGGCGTCCAGTAGTCCTCGGTGGGCCAGCTGACGGTGAGCTGGGAGCTCTGCCCGCTGGCGATGGAGCTGTACGTGACGGTCACGGTGCCGTCGTCGGCCGCGCTCACACCGGTGACACCCGGCGGGTACGGCTGCGACACCACGCCCTTGCCCAAGGCGCCGGGCGGGGGCGTGAAGGTGACGGTCACCGCCTGGCAGTCGCCGGGGATCGAGCACTGGATGAACCCGTTGTACGTGACGTGGTCGCCCGCGGGCACCGGCGACGTGCCCGGGTCGAGCCGCACGCTCATCCGGGGGTCGACGCGGGCCTCGCTGTCGTGGGGCACGAGGGCGAGCGCCGCGAGGGCGGCGACGAGGACGGCCACCGCGGCGACGAGCGCGCGACGGTACCGATGGGCGATGGGGACCACAGCACTTCCGACCGCGAGGGGACCTGAGGACGCGTCAACTGTGCGGTGGCGGAGGGCGGCTTCGACCGCTACGACAAGGCGTTAAGCCCACGTTTCACCTGAAAGGCCCCGTGTCGGGGGCTGCCCCGCGGCCCACGCCCACGCCGGCGCCGGTGCCGGCACTGGCGTCGGCGCCCTGCGGGGACACGCGGGCGGCTGCGCGAAGCGCACATCCAAGGGTGACGTCCCGCACGGCTCCTGCTGTGCCTTCAGGAACGCCAGGCCCACGAGGAAGGCCGTCCCGACGAGGATCACGTGGGTGAACGCGGTCCGCCAGAAGCGGAGCAGTGCGGCGACGCGGAATCCGCCGGCCGCCAGCAGTCCCACGAACATGAGGACGCTGTCCTCGAAGGTCTCCGCGTCCCGAGCGCCTTCCGGGGGCGACGCACCGATTCCGGACGCGACGATCGCGTAGCCCGCGACGAGCAGGACCATGAGGTCGAGGACCGCCGCGGCCACGGCCAGCGGTCAGTCGCTCCGGCCCGGTTCACGTCTCATGCGGCGATTCTTCTCGCTGGGGCCCAAGGAGGGCTGAGCAGGCGTACTCCGAAGGGGGCGCAGGGGGTGCAGGGGGTGCAGGGGGTGGGCCGGGTGTCCGGGAGGGCCTGGGCAGGGGCTTGCGGCGGCAGCGACTCCAGGAGGTGCACCGCCGCGTCCCGCGCGGACGCCGGGACGCGGTCGGGGCCGTGCAGGACGCGGCGCGCGGTGCCCCGCAGGCGTTCGGTGGTGCGGGCGGAGCCGATGTCCGCCGCGCGCGGGGCGAGGTCCGCCACGAGCAGTTCCGCGTCGGTCCACGCGCCGGCGCCGGTCAGGGCGGCCAGGAGGTGGGCCGTGAACAGGTGCCGGTAGGACGGGTCGCCGGAGGCGGTGGCGGCGCGGCGCAGCAGCGGGACGGCGCGGCCGAAGTCCCCCAGGCGGGCGGCGACCCAGCCCCGGTGGCCGGTCAGTTCGCGCTCGTCGAGCCACCACGCCCACGCGGGATCGCGCCCCGAGACGCCGTCGAGGAACAGGCTTCCGGCGCGGGCCATGAGCTCCGCCGGCTCGCGCCGGGCGCCCCGCATCGCCGTCGCGTGGGCCTCGCGGATCCGTACGAGGGCCGCGACGCGCGGCGGCAGCGGGCGGGGGCCCCGGGCCCGGGCGGCGGCGGCGAGGGCGGCCCGGGGCTGCCCGATGTGGGCCAGGAGCATGCTGTCGTTGAGCAGGGTGAGGCGGGCCGTCCAGCGGTCCCCGCACAGCTCGGCGAGGGCGAGCGCGCGGGCGTTCATCCGGTGGGCGGCCCCGTGGAGCCCGGCGTCGAAGAGCACCCACCCGATCACCTCGCACAACTCCGCGAGCACGGCGAGCCGGTCACTGCCCGCGCCCGCGAGCGACGCGGGGTCGGCGGTCACCTCGGGCACCGCGCGTACGACGGCCCGGGCGAGGGGGACGGCGGTGACCCCGCCTCCGGCGGAGTCCAGGCCGATGAGCCGCCGGGTGACGGCGCGGAGCGCTTCGAGGCCGGGGCGGGGGTGGCCGCAGCGGTCGTGGTCGGACAGGCCGAGGCCTGCGCCCGGGTCAAGGGCTGCGCCCAGGCCGAGGCCTGCGCCCGGGTCAGGGGCTGCGCCCGGGTCGAGGCCTGCGCCCGGGTCAGGGGCTGCGCCCGGGTCGAGGCCTGCGCCCGGGGCGAGGCCCGTAGCTGGGCCAGAGGCTGCGCTCGGCGCAGATCCTGCGCCCGACCTCAAGTCCCGTCCCATGCCCGTACCCAAGCCCTCGCCCGCCCTCACACCCGCCCTCCCCACCCCGCGCTCATCCCCGCGGCCCCCGCCCTCCCTCGATCATGCCAAACCCCGGCCCCGTCCCCGGGAGACCGCATGGACGGGCCCCCGCCCGGTCCCGTCCGGCGTCTCCGCCTGGGCGGGCGCCTCCGCCCCGGCCCACTCCATCCGCGACCACGGCAGGGCCAGCTCCGCCGCCGACGACACCGTGCGGGGTGCGAGGCCGTCCAGGTCGGCGGCCTCGGCGTGGCGGGCGAAGACCGTGTCGACGTAGCGGTGGCCGGTGTCGGCCGCGAGGAACACCGTGGTGCCGCCCGGGACCCGGGCGTGCTCCCAGCGGGCCGCCGCGTAGCTCGCGCCGGTGGACAGGCCCGCGAACACGGCGTGGCGGCGCAGCAGGTCGACGCTCCCGGCGAGGGCGGTGTCGAACGACAGCCAGTGGACGGTGTCGTACGCCGTGTGCGACACGTTGGCGAACGGGATCGAGCTGCCGATCCCCGCGATGATGATCTCCGGGTCGGCCACGTGCTCGCTGCCGAACGTGACACTGCCGAAGGGCTGCACGCCCACGAGCCGCACCGGCCCCGCGCCGTCCGCCCGCCGGATTGGACCCGTACCGTCCGCCCGCAGGTACCGGGCCAGCGCACCCGTCGAAGCTCCCGAGCCCACCCCGCCGACCAGGGTGAGCGGTCCGCCGTCCGCGGGCGCCGCCGCGCGGACGCGGTCGGCGATCGCGCGGTAGCCGAGGTAGTGGATGTCGTCGTGGTACTGCCGCATCCAGTGGTAGTCGGGGTGCGCGGCCAGGATCTCGTGCACGCGGGCGACCCGCCGCTTCTGGTCCAGCTTCAGGTCGGAGCTCGGCGGCATCTGCTCCAGGCGCGCTCCCAGGACGGCGAGTTGGGTGCGCAGGGCGCGGTCGACGGTGGTGGAGCCGACGATGTGGCAGCGCATGCCGTAGCGGTGGCAGGCCAGGGCGAGGGCGTACGCGTAGATGCCGCTGGAGCTGTCGAGGAGGGTGTCGCCGCGGCGTACCGCGCCCGTGTCCAGGAGATGGCGGACCGCGGCGAGCGCCGACACGACCTTCATGGTCTCAAAGCGCAGGCAGATGAGCCCCTCGTCGACACGTATCAGGTCGGGGCGGCCGATCGCCTCCGCGATGTGCTCGTCCATCCCGTCCATCCCGTCCATCCCGTCCACCTCGTGCATCTCGCCCGCTTCGTCCGTCTCTGCTGTCTCTTGTGTCGCTACCGTCTCTTCCATGCGGGTGCTCCTCCGTGAAGATGTGTGAAATGGCGGTGTGGGGGCGGGAGTTCGAGTGGCCTGGCAGGGGAGCGGTCCGCCTCGGGTCCGTCGCGAAGGTGTACGTGGCCGGGATGCCCGCCGCCGCCAGCGCCTGGGAGCAGCGGCGCAGCCGCCCCCGCAGGTCCGCGGCCGCCGGGTCGAAGAGCAGGCCCGCCACATTGCCGCTGTGCGCGACCTGCACGCCCACCGCGCCGACCCGGCCCGCGATGGCCGTGAGCTCCCCGAACTCCTCGTGCGGCAGGACGCGTTGGCCGCGCCGTGCGCTCTCGGTCGCGACATGGCCGAGCAGCACCGGGTCCGCGGTGGCGACGGCCCGCCGCAGCAGGGCGCGCAGCCGCTCGTACGCGCGCACGTCCTCGTCGTCGTACCCGCGCGTCGGGAGCGCCAGGGTGTCCACGGGCCGCCCGCCGCCGAGCGCGCAGCCGACGACGACCGCTGGCGGCAGCGCGGCGCCGAGCTCCTCAAGGACCCGGCCCTCCCGCTGGGCGAAGAGGAGCGGGCGGCCGTCCAGCATCAGCGGATCCGACGCCCGCTCGGCGCGCACCGCGAGCCGGGCGATGGCCTCCGGCGCGAGGAGCACCCCGAACGCGTCCGCGACCGCGCGCACCGCGGCGATCACGTCACTGCTCGACGAGCCCATGCCGAGCCCCACGGGTATGGCGCCCGACAGCCGCAACTCGCCGCCGCACAGGGGCTCCTGACAGTGCGTCGCGCATTCCGCCATCGCGTAGGTGGCGGCCCGCAGCGCCTTGGTGCGGTCGGCGGGCACCACCGTGACGTCCTCGGCGTCCGGGCGGCGCACGAACTCCGCCCGGGTGCCGAGCGCGGGCAACGGCAGGGTGACCAGGCCCGCCCGCCGCCGCCCGCGCTCGTCGAGGAAGACCCCCTGGAGGATCTCGCCGTGGTGGCAGGCGGCGTGCCCGGTGCCGGTGCTGGTGCCGGTGCCGGTCGTGGTGCCCCCGCTGGTGGTGGTGCGCGGGTCCGTGCGTGTGCCGGTGCCGGGCCCGTCCTGCGGCGCCGCGCCCCTCACGACCCGCCCTTCGCGCGCGGCTCCGCCCGGTACCGGTACAGCGCCGTCGGCTCGGCGCTGAACTGGGAGAACGGGAACGGCTCCGCGGACAGCGCGGTCACCCCTGCGCCCAGGAACGCCCGCGCCACCGCGCTGCCAGACTGCGCGTACACGATCAGCGGCACGCCGCGCTCGCGGCAGCGGGCGAGGATCGTGTCGAAGGTGCCGTTGCTGAGGGTCATGCCGGTGGCGACGACGGCGTCGGCCGTGGCGAGCACCTCGTGCATGTCGTCGCTGACGGGGTCGCCCCACTGGGTCGTGCGCAGGTTGAGGTCGCAGGGCAGCGGGTCGCCGCCGCGTTCGCGGATCGCCGCCACCAGCGGGTTGACGACGCCGATCAGGGCGACCTTGGCGCCGGGCTCGATGTCGAGGAGGCCCGCTATGGCCGTGTCCCGCGCCACCGCGCGGACCTCGGGCGGCCCGGCGGGCAGCGTCACGGGCTCGGCGCCCGCGGCCTCGCGGTGCGGTGAGACGGCGGCCAGGTAGGCGTCGAGCGCGGCCGTCCGCAGCGCCCGCGGCGCCTGCCGGAGCAGCGTGGCCAGCGAACTGCCCGAAGCGTCCCGGCAGATGGCCGGGTCGATCTCGCCCGCCTCGAAGGCGCAGCCGCCGAAGGCTCCGCCGACCCGCACGAGGACGTACTGGTTGAGGTAGGTGACGTCGCCGCCCGCGAGCCGCGTGCCGTGATGGATCCAGAACACGCTGGTGGCAGTCAACTCGGCGGGATCCGGGCCGAGTTCACCGGCGAGGACGGCGGAGAGGAGTTCGTCGACGGTCTTCACGCGAAGCCTCCGGGGGTCGGCTGAGAAGAGGATGGGGACTGGGGAGGGGACGAGGGCTGGGAGGGGGACGAGGGCTGGGGAGGGGATGCGAGCGGGGAAGAGGACGAGGGCCGGGAAGGGGATGCGGCCTGGGACGGGGGCGGGGACTGGCGCGAGGACGTGAGCTGGAATTTGAGGAGGAACGTCAGGACGCCGTCCTCCCAGTCGTGCAGATGGTCGACCTCCGTCGTGAAGCCCCTGGCCAGCGCGTCCCCGACGATGGCGCGCAGATCGGCGGTGTTCGACACGATCACGTACACCTCGCCGCCCGGCGCGAGCAGGTCCCGCTCCGCGAGCTGCGCGAAGAAGCGCGCGAGCAGTGGCGCCCCCACGCACACGTTCCGTACGACGTCGGGGTCCTCGCTGACCGGCTGGCTGACCGCGGGCGGGTTGAACGTCACGACGTCGAGCCGGACGCCCGCGGGCAGCGCCTCGAAGACGTCGCCGACGAGGGGGAAGAGGCGGGTGCCGGGGCGCTCGCCGACCAGGCGGGCGTAGTGCCGGGCCGTCGTGGCGACGCTCTCGGGGTGCACGTCGAGCGCGTAGATCTCGCGGGCCCCGCGCACGCCCGCGGCGACCGCCTCCACGCCGAGTCCGGCGCCCATCGCCGCGTACCGGCGAAAGCGCGTCTCGATGCGGCCGTCGAGCAGCCGCTCGTGGATGAGGCGGCTGGTCCAGCCCGGTATGAACACGCCGGGCGGCACGTCGAAGGCCCAGCCGTTCCAGGCGTAGGAGCGGGAGGTGTGCAGGTCCGCCTTGGGCTGGTTGAGCGCGATGACGCGCGCGGCGGGCAGCGGCGGCGGCAACTGGTCGAGCAGGGCGGCTCCGGTGGCCGTGGCGTCCATCAGGCCTCCTTCGGCCGTGCGGTCCATGAGGTCTCCTTCGGGGTGGGGGAGTCGGCGGGTTCGGGGGCGGGGGCGGGGCGGGCCGCCGGGACGAGAGGCGCGGGGGCGGGGGACGCGGGCGTGCCCGCGGGGGTGGCGGGCGCGGCGACACCCCGGTACGCGACCGCGAGGTGCCCGAGCGCGTCCGGCCCCGTCACCGCGTCCACCTCGAACACCTCGGCGAGCAGCGGTGGCGTCAGGACCTCCCTCGGCGCCCCGTCGGCGACGAGGCGGCCGTCGTGCAGCAGGAGCAGCCGGTCGCAGTAGCGGGCGGCGAGGGACAGGTCGTGCAGCGCGACCAGGACGGTCTGGTCGGTGGCCGCGAGCAGGTCGAGCAGCTCCAACTGGTGCTTCACGTCGAGGTGGTTGGTCGGCTCGTCGAGCAGGATCGCGTACGGCTGCTGGGCCAGGGCGCGGGCGATGTGGGCGCGCTGGCGCTCGCCGCCCGACAGTGCCTTCCAGGGGCGCTCGCCCAGCTCGGTGAGGCTGAGGCGGTCGAGGGCCGCGGCCACGACGGCCCGGTCCCGCGCACCGAAGCCGCGCCACCGGTCGCCGAAGGGCGTACGGCCGAGCGTCACCACGTCCACGACCCGCAGGTCGCTGTCGGTGTCGGCGGCCTGCTCCACGAACGCCACGTGGCGGGCGATCCGGCGCGCGCTCCACGACCGGATCGGCTCCTTGTCGTACGAGACCGAGCCGGACGTCGGAGCGCGAAGACCCGCGAGACAGCGCAGCAGCGTGGACTTGCCGGAGCCGTTGGGGCCGATCAGGCCGACCGTCTCGCCCGGCGCGATGTCCAGGCCGACGCCGTCGACGACGCGTCTGCCCGCCACGGACCAGCCGAGGCCTTCGGCGGTGATCCTCACAGTTCCCCCCGCTTGCGCAGGACCAGCAGGAACAGCGGCACGCCGAGCAGCGCCGTGAACACCCCGACGGGCACCTCTTGCGGTGCGAACGCGACCCGCGCGAGCGCGTCCGTCCACACCAGGAACACCGCGCCGACCAGCGCCGACAGCGGGAGCAGCGTCCGGTGCGGCGGCCCGACGAGGAACCGCACGCCGTGCGGCACGATCAGGCCGACGAACCCGATGGCGCCCACGGACGCCACGGCCACCGCCGTCATCAGGGACGTCACGACGAGCAGCGTCCAGCGCGTCCTGCGGACGTCCACCCCGAGGGACGCGGCCGTGTCCGTACCGAACGAGAAACCGTCCAGGGCAGCCGAGTTGAGCCACAGGACGAGCAGCCCCGCCGCCGTCACCGCCGCGGTCACCGCCGTGGTGTCCCAGCGCGCCGGGGCCATCGAGCCGAGCAGCCACTGCGTGATCGCCCGGATCGCCTCGGAGTCGCCGGACGCCATCAGGACGAGCGAGGTCAGCGCCGTGAAGAGCTGCGAGACGACCACACCGGTGAGCACCACCCGGACCGAGTCCAGGCCGCCCTTCCTGAGGAGCAGCATCAGCAGCCCGAACGACACCAGCGCGCCCACGAACGCGCCGCCGGTCACCCCGAGCGAGGCGGACCCGACCCCGAGCACGACCACCGTGACCGCGCCCGTCGACGCCCCCGAGGAGATGCCGAGGAGGTAGGGGTCGGCGAGCGCGTTGCGCGTGATCGCCTGGAGCGCCGCGCCGCACACCGCGAGCGAGGCCCCCACCAGCGCCGCCATCAGCACCCGCGGCACCCGCAGGTCCCAGATCAGCGAGTCCACCAGACGCGGCAACGGCTCGACGTCCAGGCCCAGATGGAACCCGGCGGTGCGCACCACGTCGGCGTACGACACGTCGGTGGTGCCGATCCGGACGGACGCCACGAGGGAGACGGCGAGGGCGAGGCCGGTGAGGAGGTGGAGGGACACCGCCGAGGGGGCGGACAGACGCGCGCGGCGCGCCGTCCGCTCCGGGGCCGGGCCCCGCGGAACCGGTGGCGCCGCGGTGACACGGGCCGCGATGTCACGGGCCGCGATGTCACGGGCCGAGGGGTGCAGCAGGTCGAGGGAGCCCGGGCTAGCGGGCATACCCGAGGTCCTTCATCCCGGCCGTGAGGCGCGGCAGCGCGCCGACGGTGCGGACGGACGGGTCCATCTCCGTGCCCGGGATCTCGATGAACCGCTTCTTCTCGACGGCGTCGAGCTTCGCCGTCACCGGGTTCGCACGGATCGCCTTGAGCTTGTCGGCCGCGCTGTCACCGGGCTTGCCGCGCTCCGACAGGTCGCCGATCACGATGAAGTCCGGGTTCCGCTCGGCGATCTGTTCCCAGGTGACGGTCGGCCAGTCCTCGTCGATGTCGTCGAAGGCGTTCTTCGCGCCGACGGTCCTGCTCATCTCGCTGGGGATCGCGCTCCTGCCCGCGACGTACGGGGTGTCGCCGTAGACGGAGTACAGCCAGACGACGGTGGGTTCGCCCTTGACCCGGTCCTTGGTCCGCGCCGCCTCCGTGAGCGTGGCGCGCTGCTTCTCGACCAGCTTCGCGGCCCGCTTCTCCACGCCGAAGATCCGGCCGAGGTCCCGGTAGTCCTGGAAGAGCAGCTCGAAGGGCGACTTGGCCTTCTGCCCCGCCCCGGCGTTCTGCTTGGGGCAGTCCACGGCGCTCACGAACGACGGCAGACCGAGCCCCGCGAGCTCCTCGCGGGTGCCGACGCGGTCCTTGGTGAAGTAGTCGGTGAAGCCGCCGATGGTGAAGTCCGGTGTCGCGGCGCGCAGTTGCTCGCTGGTGAGGATCTTCGGGCTGAGCACGTCGACGGTGTCGTACGCCTTCCGGTACTCGGGCGCGATCTTCGTCTTCAGGTTGGACGTGCCGGCCATGCGGCCCTGGAGGCCGAGTTCGAGCAGCACCTCCGTGGCGGACTGGTCGAGGGCGACGGTGCGCTCGGGCGGTCCGTCGAAGCTCAGCTTCCGGCCGCAGCTCGTGACGGTCGTCTCCCGGCCGCCCGCCCTGTCGTCCGAAGCGGAGCCGCCGCCGTCGGACGACGAACAGCCGACGGCCGTGAGGGCGAGCGTGAGGGCGGCTATGCCGTAGCGGGCGGGGTGGCGGTGGCGCATGGGACCTCCGGTCTGGGGTGGGACGCGATAAGGGTACTGTAATGGCAATCATTTTCATTAATGGGTTCCGGGGTGTCCGCCGCCGCCCGGTGACGGGTCACCGGCCCTCTTCAACTGCCTCTCTTCGCAGGTCGGTTGGGTGGCGGTAGCGGGCCCCATAACGATTTCGAGATCCGTACGCGGGCCGTGGGAGGCCGGTGCGGACCGTCAGGAGAGGAGTGCGTGACGTGGCGACTACGCCGATACGGACGGGGGCCGACGAGGCCCAGGAGGACGGCGCCGCCGAGGAGGCGGCCCGGGGGCCCGGTGTGCTGCGGGACCTGGCCTTCCTGCGGCTCTGGTGCGGGACCACCGCGTCCGGGCTCGCGACCTGGGCGCTGCCGTTCGTCCTCGGGCTCGCCGTCCTCGACCGGACCATCGGCGCGGCGACGCTCGGCCTGCTGCTCGCCGCCCGTACCGCAGGCTTCCTCGTGGCCGTCGCCGTCGGCGGGGTCCTCGCCGACCGGTACTCGCGGCGCGGCGTCGTCCTGTGGGCCGGCCTCGCCGCCGCGACCGCGACCCCGCTGCTCGCCCTCGGGCTCGGGCGGTCGCTGCCGCTGATGCTCGCCGCGGCCGTGGTCGCGGGCGCGGGGCAGGGCGCGTGCCGCCCCGCCTTCCAGGCGCTCACCGCCGAAGTCGTCGACGAGGACCGCCGCCAGGCGGCCAATGCCGCGATGACCCTGTCGGTACGCGCCACCACCCTCGCCGGTCCCTCCCTGACGGCGCTGCTCGCCGTCGTCCTCGACACCTGGACGCTGCTGCTCGGGATCGGGGCGCTGTGGCTGGCGGCCGCGCTGGTGCCGGGACCCGGGGCGGGGCGGCGGGGGACCGCGGAGGCCGCGACCGGGAGCGGGGCCGACACCGACGGGGAAGGCGTGGGCGACCGCCGACGGCCCTCGTTCTTCGCGGAGTTCGCGGAAGGGCTGCGCGAGGCGCGGCGCCACCCCTGGTTCCTCGCCGGGCTCGGCGCGCTCACCGTCGTCATCAGCACCGGCTACTCGGCGACCGGCGTCGCGCTCCCGCTGGTCAGCCGCGACAAGTACGACACCGGCTTCGTCCTCGCCGCCGCCATGACCGCGTACACGCTGGGCGCGCTCGGCGGAGCCGTCGTCGTCGCGCGCTGGCGCCCCCGCGCGCAGGGCTGGGCCGCGCTCGCGGGCCTCGGCCTGTACGGCTTCGCGCCGCTGAGCCTGCTGCTTCCCGTGCACTGGGCGGTCGTCGTGGCCGCGTACGTGGTGGCGGGGATCGGCATCGAACTGTTCAACGTGCCCTGGTTCACGGCGACGCAGCGCGAGGTCGCCCCCGACAAGCTGGCCCGCGTCTCGTCCCTGGACTTCATGCTGTCCTACGGCCTCGCGCCCGCCGGGCTCGCCCTGATCGCCCCGGCCATCGAGCAGTTCGGGCCCCGGCCCGTGCTCGCCGTGTGCGCGGTGCTGTGCTTCGCGGCGCCCGCGGCGGCGGCCCTGGTGCCGAGCGCGCGCGGGTTCGCGCGGCGGGAGCCTGTGGAGGCGGGCGCACGCGATGCGTGACCCGCTCCCGGGCGCCGCGCCCGGCCACGGCATCGTGCCGCCCCGCGTCCCGCCCGAGCGCGTCGACGAAGCCCCCGGCCTGCTCGCCGAGCACGGCGCCGTCGTCCTGGCCGCGTACGACGGCGGCGGCGCCGACCCCCTCACCCTCGCCGCCGCGCGGGTGCTCGGGGCCCGGCTGCGCGAGCTGTACCCGCAGCGGCTGCGGACCTCGCGGGACGGCGGCCCCGTCCACCTGCACGCGGACAGCTTCGACGTGTCGGTGGACGTCGGCGGCGTACCCAGCAGGCGCCGCCACCCCGACGAGGACCACGTCTTCGTGCGCTGTCTGCGTCCGGCGCCGTCCGGCGGGCACTCCTTCGCCCTGGACGCGGGCCGGTTCGTGGACGGCCTGGCCGCGGCCGACCCCGAGCTCGCGGACTTCCTGACGGGGTGCGACGTGGATCTGTACGGGGCGTGGGCGGGCCTGCGCGGGCTGCCCGCGACGCCGCGCGTCGGGCGGCACGTGGAGTGGACGCGCACCGGGCGCCGGATCGTGCGGCGCACCGACGGCGCGGTGCCCCTGCACCGCGACCCGGACGCCGAGCGGGTCACCGCCCTGCTCGACCGCTTCACGCGGACCGTGCACGGCCTCGAAGGCGCGCTGCCGCGCTTTTGGCTCGACGCGGGCGACATCCTCGTACTCGACAACTACCGCTGCTGGCACGGCCGGGACGGGCACGCGGGGGAGCGGGCGGTGCGGATCCTGACGGTACGCAGCACGGAGGCGCGGTGACGGGACGCCGGACCGGGACCCCGGGCCGACGGGTTTCTCCGGGACCCCGGGCCGGCGGGTCTCTCCGGGCCACCGGGCCTGCGCGTCTCTGGGCCACCTGCCACCGGGCCACCTGCCACCGGGCCTCCGTGCCGCCTTGGCGCTTCGTCCAGCAGGCAGAAGGCCGCCTCGCATCTGCGATGTAGGTTCGCCCGAACTTTTACAACTGCCAGGCAAACGGGCTTATCGTGCTGCACATGCAGTCCTACACCATCGGTCAGGCCGCCCGGCTCCTCGGCGTCAGCCCCGACACCGCCCGCCGCTGGGCGGACGCCGGGCGGGTCGTCACGCGCCGTGACGACGCCGGGCGCCGCGTCATCGACGGGCGCGACCTGGCGGCGTTCTCCGTGGAGCTGGCCCGGGCCGGGACCACCGGGGACGAGGACACGTACACGTCCGCGCGCAACGCGTTCCCCGGCATCGTCACCGCCGTGAAGCTCGGCGACGTGGCCGCGCAGGTCGAGATCCAGGCGGGCCCGCACCGCCTGGTCTCGCTGCTCACCCGCGAGGCGGTGGAGGAGCTCGGCCTGGAGGTCGGCATGGAGGCCACTGCCCGGGTGAAGTCCACCAGCGTGCACATCGACCGCGTCTGAACCCCTCGAACGCAGACCAGGAGCCCCGCTCATGCCCCCCGTTTCCCCTGCCTCGTCGCTCTCCCGTGCCGTCCGCTCCCCGCGGACCCGGACCCGGACCCGGACCCGGCGCCGTGCCGCCGCCGCGGTGGCCGCCGCCGCGCTGCTCCTGCCGCTCGCCGCCTGCGGTGACGACGGCGACGGCGGCAGCGAGAAGGACAAGGGCGGTGAGGGCGGCACGGCCGGTGCCGTGCCCAAGGCCGATCTGACCGTGCTCGCCGCCGCGTCGCTCACCGACGTGTTCAAGACCGTCGAGACCGCGTACGAGAAGAAGCACCCCGGCACGAAGCTCACCTTCTCCTTCGCCGGTTCGCAGGAACTGGCCGCGCAGGTCAAGCAGGGCTCGCCCGCCGACGCGCTGGTCACCGCCGACACCAAGACCATGGACGGCCTGAAGTCCGACGTCGGCTCGCCGACCGTCATCGCCAAGAACCGCCTCGTCATCGCGACGCGCGACGGCAACCCCAAGAAGATCAAGAGCCTTGAGGACCTCACCGACAGCGACCTCAAGGTCGTGCTCGCCGCCCCCGAGGTGCCCGTCGGGCGCTACAGCCAGCAGGTGCTCGACGCCCAGAAGCTCAAGGTCGAGCCCGTCTCGCAGGAGGCGAGCGTGCGCGGTGTGCTCAGCAAGGTCGAGCTGGGCGAGGCCGACGCGGGCGTCGTCTACAAGACGGATGCCGCGACCGCCCCCGACAAGGTCGACGCCGTCACCATCCCCGACGCGCAGAACGCCGTGGCGTCCTACCCGGCCGCCACCCTCAAGGAGTCCGGGCACAAGGAGGCCGCGGAGGCGTTCGTGAAGTGGCTGAGCACGCCCGAGGCGCAGAAGATCCTTCAGGAGGCGGGCTTCCAGAAGCCGTGACCACGGGACGGGCCCGCCCCGCCCCGCCCCGCTTCGCGCAAGCCCCGCTCCGCCTTGTCCGTCCCTGCCGTCCCCTCCGTGACCCGCTGATCCCTCCCGTACGTCAGGACCACCGATGAACCGCTTCCGCAGCCGACCCCGGCCGGGCGGGGGCCGTGTCCGCGCGCCGCTCGTGCTCGCGGTGCCGGCGCTGCTCGCCGTCTCGTTCCTGCTGATGCCCCTCGTCGGGGTCCTGGCGCGTACGGAGTGGGGACAGCTCGGCGATCACCTGACCAGCCCCGGGGTGACCGAGGCGCTCCAGCTGTCCCTCGTCGTGTCCTTCTGGGCGCTCGGGCTCTCCCTGCTGCTCGGCGTGCCGCTGGCCTGGCTGCTCGCGCGGGTCCCGTTCCCGGGGAAGGCGCTGGTCCGGTCCCTCGTCCTGCTGCCGATGGTGCTGCCGCCGACCGTCGGCGGGGTGGCGCTGCTCCTCGGCTTCGGGCGGCGCGGGCTCCTCGGGCCCTGGCTCGAGGACACCTTCGGCGTCGTCCTGCCCTTCCACACCTCCGGCGCGGTGGTCGCGGCGACGTTCGTCTCCATGCCGTTCCTCGTCATCAGCCTCGAAGGCGCGATCGCCGGGCTGCGGCCCAGCTACGAGGAGACGGCCGCGTCCCTCGGCGCCTCCCCGGCCCGGGTGTTCTGCACCGTCACCCTGCCCATGGTCGCGCCCGGCCTCGCCGCCGGGGCCGCGCTCACCTGGGCGCGGGCGCTCGGCGAGTTCGGCGCGACGATCACGTTCGCGGGGAACCTGCCCGGCACCACGCAGACCCTCCCGCTCCAGGTGTACCTGCTCCTCCAGGACTCGCCGGAAGCCGCCACGTCGGTGTCCCTGCTGCTCCTGGCCATCGCGATGGCGGTGCTTGTGGCGCTGCGGGGGCGGTGGACGGGGGGAGGCGGGGCCTCCGAGGGCGCGCGTGGTTCGGGTGCCGACGCCGCGGGTGGGCCGCGGTCCGACGCCGACCAGGTGGCGAGCGGCGGCCCGGTACGGGATCCGAGCGGCGGCCCGGTACGGGATCCGAGCGGCGGCCCGGTACGGAATGCGAGCGGCGACCCGGTACAGGACCCGCTCGCCGTCGACCGCCTCACCGGGGCGACCGGACCCGGTGGGAGCTGGGCGCTGCACGCCGACGTCACCGGCTTCACCCGCCTCACCCTCGACGCCGAACCCGGCACCACCATCGCCGTCGTCGGGCCCAACGGCGCGGGCAAGACCACCCTCCTGCGCGCCCTCCTCGGCCTGACGCCCCGCGCGCACGCCGCCCTGCGCCTCGGCGACGCCGACGTCACCCGGCTCGCGCCGCACCGGCGCGGGGTCGCCTGGGTGCCCCAGGACGGCGCCCTCTTCCCGCACCTGAGCGCACTCGGCAACACGGCGTACGGGCTGCGGGCCGCGGGCGTACCCCGCGCCGAGGCGCGGCGGGCCGCGCAGGCGTGGCTCGACCGGCTCGGCGTCGGGCACCTCGCGCACCGCAGGCCCGCGCAGCTCTCGGGCGGGCAGGCCGGGCGGGTCGCCCTCGCCCGGGCCCTCGCCGCGCGGCCCCGGCTGCTGCTCCTCGACGAGCCCCTGGCCGCGCTCGACCAGACGACGCGGGCGCACGTCCGGCACACCCTGCGGGGGCACCTCGACGGCTTCGGCGGGGTCTGCCTCATCGTCACGCACGACCCGGTGGAGGCCGTGTCCCTCGCCGACCGGGTCCTCGTGCTCGACGAGGGCCGCGCCCTGCAGGACGCGGCGCCCGCCGAGGTCACCCGGCATCCGCGCTCGCCCTGGGTGGCCCGGATGCTGGGGCGCAACGCGTGGCCCGGCACGGTGGCCCCCGACGGTGCGCTCGTCCTCGCCGAGGGCGGGCGGCTCGTCGTCGCCGATCCCCTCGACGCGGGCGTGCGGGCGCTCGCCGTCATCGCCCCCGAAGCGGTGTCCGTCCACCGGGAGAAGCCCGCGGGCAGCCCGCGCAACGTGTGGCCCGGGACCGTCCGCGAGATCACCGCGGCCGGTAGCCGGCTGCGCGTGCTCGTCACCTCCCCGGACGCCCCCGACCTCGTCGCCGAGATCACCCCCGCCGCCGCGGCCGAGCTCGCCCTGGCGGACGGGGGCGCCGTCTGGACGAGCGTGAAGGCGACGGAGGTGTCCGTGGTGCCGCTGTAGCCGTGGGCCGGACGGCGTGCGGATGCCTCCACCTGGGCCACGGCGCCCCCGATCGCGGCCTGCGGCCTGGCTCGTCCTCAATCGCCGGACGGGCTTTTCCCCCCGCCCACCCCCGCTCGCCCTCCGGGCAGGGGCGGGCTGTCCCACCCGAAGGGGACACTCACGCCCCCGGAGGGTCAGAGTGGGGCCTGCCACGTCACCGTGGTCCCCGCGCTCACCCCGTCCGTCTCCCCGTCGTCGTACACGGTGAGCCGCACCCCGCCCCGCCCGTCGGGCAACCCGACCCCCGCGTCGACGGCGACGTCGACCCGGGTGACGGCGACCCGCCGGGACGCCGCGGCGAGGGCCCGGCGCAGGGCCCGCAGGAGCCGCCCCGCGACCGGATCGGTCACGCGGGTGTCCACGGCACCGCTGAAGTGGACGGACGGCTGCACGCCGAGCAGCGCGGCCGCCCCGGCCGTCTCCTTGAGCACCTTCCCCCGGAACGTCGTCGGCGCGTCGGCAGGCGGCTGCTGCAACGCGAAGATGGCCGTCCGCACCTCCTGGATGGTGGACTCCAGCTCGTCCACGGCGTGGTCGAGCGCCGCCCCCACCGGCGCCGAACCGGCCCTGCGCCGCGTCGACTCCAGCATCATGCCGGTGGCGAAGAGGCGTTGGACGACGAGGTCGTGCAGATCACGGGCGATCCGGTCACGGTCCTCGAAGACGGCGAGGCGCTGCCGGGACTGCTGCGCGTCGGCGAGGACGAGGGCGAGCGCGGCCTGGGAGGCGAACTGGGTGGCGAGGAGCCGTTCGACGGCCGTGTAGGGGCGGTCGCCGCGGCGGCGCGGCAGCGCGAGGGTGCCGATGAGGCGGCCGCCCGCCTGGAGGGGCAGCATCATGCTGGGCCCGAAGCGGGACCGTACGTGCGTCGTCATGCGCGGGTCGGTCGCGGAGTCCTCGATGAACACCGGTTCGCCGCCGAGGAGTTGTTCGAGGACGGCGCTGCCGGGCTCGATGGTGGTGCCGATGAGGTCGTTCTGGGCGGCAGCCGCGGGGTGCCTGCGGCGCTCGGGCGGAAGTCCGCCGCCCGCGGCGTCCGTCGCCGCGGCCACGATGGTCATGCCGCCCGCGGGCGTGGGCTGGAGGACGACCCCGGCGGCCGCGCCCGCGAGCAGCCGGGCCTGCTGAGCCACCGTCATCAGGGCGTCCGCGGCGGCCTCGCCGGTGAGCAGCGCGGTGGTGACGGCCGCGGCACCTTCGATCCAGCGTTCGCGCTGGCGGGCGGTCTCGTACAGGCGGGCGTTGCCGACGGCGATCCCGGCCTGCCCGGCGAGCACCCGCAGCAGCCCGCGGTCGGCGTCGCTGAACCCTCCGGCGCCCCCGGGGGTCAGGTGCAGGATCCCGAACTCCTCGTCGCGCACGAGGATGGGAACGCTCAGGGTGCCCGGGGCGACGCCCGGCGCGGACGCCTCGCCGCCCTCTTCGGCCCCCGCTCCCACCTCCACCCCCGCCGTGAACACCTCGCCCACCCCGCCGCCCGGCCCTTCGCCGACCTCGAGTACGCCCGAGCGGGCGCCGCTCAGGCGTACCGCGCTGGTCACGATGTGCTGGAGCGTGGCGTGGAGTTCCAGCTCGGTGCCGACGCTGAGGACGGCGTCGAGGAGGAGGGGCAGCGGGGGTGTGATGTCCTCGGGCATGTCGGCGGCGCGCTTCCCCGTCGGTTCGGGGCCCCGCCCGCTGGCGGTCAGCCGGCCAGCGGGTCGAGGACCAGTGGTTGGATCTTGCCTTCGAGCATCGCACCCAGGCCGAGCACCGCGCACACGTCGGGCCGCTCCGCGATGCGTACGGGCATGCCCGTCGCGTTCACGAGCATCTGGTCGAGGCCGGGGAGCAGCGCGCTGCCGCCGACCATCATGATCCCGCGGTCGGCGAGGTCCGCCACCAGGTCGGGCGGGCAGTCCCGCAACACCTTGCCGATGCCGTCGAGGACCGCGGTCAGCGGCGTGTGGATGGCGTCACGGACGGCAGCCGTCTCCACCTGCACCGAGCGGGCGAGGCCCGTCGCCACGTCCCGGCCGTGGATCTCGGTGGACTCCGGGCCGTGCGGGGTCAGGCCGTTGCCGCTGAGGGCGAGCTGGAGGGGACGTACCGACTGCGAGGGCAGCATCAGCTCGTGCTGGTGGCGCAGATGCTGCACGATCGCGTGGTCGATGGCCTCGCCGCCGACGGGGATCCGCTCGGCCGTCACGATCGAGCCGAGGGAGAGGACGGCCACCTGCGTGGTCGCGGCCCCGCACACCAGGATCATGGTGGCTTCCGGGCGCTCCACGGGCAGCCCGCAGCCCACCGCCGCCGCGATGAGCGTGTCGACCAGCTCCACGCGGCGCGCGCCGAGGCCCACCATGGTCTCGACCGCCGCCCGCTGGGCGAGGGGGTCCGCGTCGTGCGGGGTGCACGCGGCGGCCCGCAGCCGCGGCTTGCGGCGCAGCGTGCGGCGCAGCTTCTCGCCGAGCAGGTGCCGCAGCATCCGCTGGCACATCTCGATGTCGACGACGGATCCGCCGGACACGGGCCGCACGACGCGGATGTATCCGGGCGTACGCCCCGTCATCTGCTCCGCGAACTGGCCCACCGCGATCAGCGCACCGGTGCGGGTGTTGACGGCGGCGGCGCTCGGCTCGTCGACGACGAGGCCCGCGCCCTTGACGTACACGCGGGTCCGCGCGGCCCCCAGGTCGACGGCGATATGGCAGCGGCGCAGCTGTTCCAGGCTGACGGTCATGGCAGATCCTCCCGAGAGCGCAGACCGTGCGGGCCGCCGGACGGCGGCCCTGTCTCGCATCGTGCGGCGGCCCGCGGCCGGGCGCGCGCTGGGGTGCGCCGGGCGGGGCGCCGCCGGGCGGGTGATCTTCCACCGGAACCGGGCCGCCGCAGTCCAGGACAGCTTCGGTCCTGGTCGTGGCGGGTTCCGTCCCCGGTTCTGGCGCCCGCGTCGAAAAGGCCTTGAGGGGCACGCAGGTGTGCCGGTTAGCATCCCGTGTGACACGAGCATCCGAGGAAGACGCACCTGGCGGCCGGACGAAGCAGGACGACCCTCCGGCAGCCGAGCCGGGCGACCCCCTCATAAAGCGGCGCCTCTTCGCCGACCTGACCCCGCTGCGCACCTCCGTCGACTACCGGCGGCTCTGGGTCGGCAACACCATCTCCTGGATCGGCCAGGCGATGACGTCGCTCGCCGTGTCGCTCCAGGTGTACGACATCACCCGCTCCAGCTTCGCCGTCGGCCTGGTCGGGCTCTTCACGCTCGTACCGCTGGTGGTGTTCGGCCTGTACGGCGGCGCGGTCGCCGACACCGTGGACCGCCGCAAGGTGGGCCTGTACTCGGCGGTCGGCCTGTGCGCCCTGTCGATCGCGCTCGCGGGCGGCGCGCTGCTCGACTACCAGCACGTGTGGTTCCTGTACGCCGTGGTCGCGCTGCAGGCGGTGTGCGCCGCGCTGAACGCCCCGGCCCGCGCGTCGATGATCCCGCGCCTGCTTCCGGCCGAGCAGCTCCCGGCCGCGAACGCCCTGAACTCCCTCACCATGACGACGGGCATCACCCTCGGCCCGATGCTCGGCGGCCTGCTCGTGGGCCTGTGGGGCTATCAGTCGGCGTACCTCATCGACGCGGTGGCGTTCACGGCGGCGCTGTACGCGATGTGGCGGCTGCCCGCGATGCGCCCCGGGAGCGACGACGCGGCCGGGGGCGGCGCCGGGGCGGCCGATGGCAAGCGGCAGCGCGCCTCCGTCATGGACGGCCTGCGCTTCCTCGCCACCCGCCCCAACCTCCGCATGACCTTCTTCACCGACCTGTGCGCGATGGTCCTCGCGCATCCGCGGTCGCTGTTCCCGGCGGTCGCGGTGGTCTGGTACGGCGGTGACGCGAAGACGGCGG
Source organism: Streptomyces flavofungini (assembly GCF_030388665.1). Taxonomy (NCBI): domain Bacteria; kingdom Bacillati; phylum Actinomycetota; class Actinomycetes; order Kitasatosporales; family Streptomycetaceae; genus Streptomyces; species Streptomyces flavofungini. The sequence goes on from NZ_CP128846.1 coordinate 6,526,872, forward strand.
GGCTGCTCGCGGCGGCGCCCGCGGTGGGGGCGATGCTCGGCGGGGTGTTCTCGGGCTGGCAGGGCCGCGTGCACCGCCACGGGCTCATGATCGTGGTGTCGGTGGCGGCCTGGGGCACGGCGATCGCGGTGTTCGGCCTCACCCGGAACCTGTGGCTCGGTGTCTTCTTCCTCGCGGTCGCCGGGTGCTCGGACATGATCTCCATGGTGTTCCGCAACACGATGCTCCAGGCGGCCACCCCGGACGCCATGCGCGGGCGGCTGCAGGGCGTGTTCATCGTGGTCGTCGCGGGCGGGCCGCGGCTCGGCGACTTCCTGGCCGGGTCCGTCGGCCAGGCGGTCTCGCCGCGGGTGGCGATCGTCGGGGGCGGCGTCGCGTGCGTCGTCGCCGTGGCCCTGCTCGCGGCGCGGTGGCGTGCCTTCCTGCGCTACGACGCGCGCTCACCGGAGGCCTGACGGCGCCTCAGGGCCGCGCCACGGCATCGACGACCTGGGAGCGCGCGCTCACCGTGTGCCGGGCCCCGGCGGCGAGCAGCCGCTCCCGGGTGCGGTCCTCGGGGACGTACCCGGCGAAGGGCACGTCCAGGGCGCGGGCCGCGGCGATCCCGTGCTGACGCAGTTCCAGGACGGCCGGCCGACCTGGCGGGAAGCCGCCCTGGCAGCTTCCCGCCAGTCCCCGGCAACTCTCCCGCAACATCACGCGCCTGACACTTCTTCGCAGCACCCGGGAGCCACCCCCCAACCCGGAGCCGACGAAGAGAGGTCGCGTTGATGCCGAGACCCCGAAGCGCACCCAGCCGACGAAGAGGAAGCACCCCCGGCGGCCGAAGGGCCCGTGGGGCCGGACTCCGGCTCCTGCCCGCCGGACTCGCCCTTGCCCTGCTCCCGGCGACCCTCGCGGCGACCGCCACGGCACCCCCGGCGGCCGCCGCCGAGTCCGCGGACCGGGCCCCGCGCCCGCACGGCGGGGGCAAGTCCGAGACCGCCCCCAGGACCGTCACCCTCATCACCGGCGACGAGGTCACCGTCACCCCGCTCGGCGGCGGCAAGCGGACCGTCACGGTGGAACGGCCGCGCGGCGCGAACGGCGCCGTCCGCACCTCCGTGACCGGAGGACGCATCACCGTCATACCGGACGAGGCGCGCCCCTACCTGCGCGCGGGCGTCCTGGACGAGCGGCTCTTCGACGTCACGGGACTGCTGCGGCAGGGCGCCGACCGCCGTGGCGCCAAGGCGGCGACACCGCTGATCGTCACGTACGACAAGGCCCGTACCGCGGCGGACGCGCGCACCCCGCGCGGCGCGGCCAAGGTCCGCTCGCTGCCCAGTGCGCGCGCCGCCGCGTTCAAGGCGGCCAAGGGCACGGCTTTCTGGCGGGCCGTCACCTCCGCGGACGGCGATGCGGCGCGGGGGAGCGGGCGCCGCTTCGGCGGCGGCATCGCGAAGATCTGGCTCGACGGCCGTGTCGAGGCCGACCTGGCCGAGAGCAACGCCCAGATCGGCACGCCGAAGGCCTGGGAGGCCGGGCTCACCGGCAAGGGCGTGCGGGTCGCCGTCCTCGACACCGGTGCCGACCTCACGCACCCCGACCTGAAGGACCGCGTCGGCCCGACGAAGAGCTTCATCCCGGGTCAGGAGGTCGCCGACCGGGGCGGCCACGGCACCCACGTCACCTCCACCGTCGGCGGCAGCGGAGCCGCGTCCGACGGCAAGGAGAAGGGCGTCGCGCCGGGCGCGGACCTCGCCGTCGGCAAGGTCCTCAGCGACGAGGGCTTCGGCAGCGAGTCGGAGATCATCGCGGGCATGGAGTGGGCCGCGAAGGACGTCGACGCCAGGATCGTGTCCATGAGCCTCGGCTCGCGCGAGCCGAGCGACGGTACCGATCCGATGGCCGCCGCCGTCAACACGCTCTCCAAGGACACCGGCGCCCTCTTCGTCGTCGCGGCGGGCAACACCGGCGCGCCCTCGTCGATCGGCTCGCCCGGCGCGGCCGACTCCGCGCTGACCGTCGGCGCCGTCGACTCCGACGACCGGGCCGCGTACTTCACCAGCCAGGGCCCCCGCTCCGGCGACAACGCCCTCAAGCCCGACCTGTCCGCCCCCGGCGTCGACATCCTCGCGGCCCGCTCCCAACTCACCTCGGGCCAGGGCTACTACACCTCCATGAGCGGTACGTCGATGGCGACCCCGCACATCGCGGGCGTCGCCGCGCTGCTCGCCGAGCGCCACCGCGACTGGAGCGGACAGCAGCTCAAGGACGCCCTGATGTCCACGTCCCACGGCCTCGACGCGTCCGTGTACGAGCTGGGCGCGGGCCGCGTCGACGTGCCGCAGGCGATCGACGCGGAGATCACCGCGACGGGCGGCGCCGACTTCGGCTTCCACCGCTGGCCGTACGCCGGGAACAAGCCGGTGACGAGGACGCTGACATACACGAACTCCACTGCCTCGCCCGTGAAGTTGACCCTCGCCGCACGGGGAGCGGCCGACGGCGTCGTCACCCTCGCGGACACCGCGCTCACCGTCCCCGCGCACGGCACCGCCTCGACGACCGTGACCGGCGACGGCGCGCGGGCCGCCGTCGGCGCCACCAGCGGCGCCGTGGTGGCGAGTGCGGGTGGCAAGGAGGTCGCGCGGACCGCGTTCGGCCTGGTCAAGGAGGAGGAGCGGTACACGCTCACCGTCAGGGTCAAGGACCGCGACGGCGCCGCGACCCCGGCCGACCTGGTCGTGCAGCCGCTGACGAAGGGCGTCGACCCCTACCCGGCGGCGGTGGGCGGGTCCGGCGAGCTGAAGCTGCGCCTGAAGCCCGGGGCGTACGCCCTGTCCTCGTTCCTCGACGTGCGCGGCGCCCACGGCAAGGACTCCCTCGGCATCGGTTTCCTCGCGGCCCCCGAGATCACCCTGGACCGCGACCGCGAAGTGACCCTGGACGCGGGCAAGTTGCGGGAGATCACGGCCGAGGTGCCGCGAAGCGCCGAGACCCGCCAGCTCGTCATGGAGTACGACCGCACCGCGAACGGCTCCGCCTACCAGGGGGCCGTGCAGGTGCCGGTGAAGTACGACAGCGTGTTCGCGGCGCCGACGCCGAAGGTGGCCGAGGGCCGCTTCGAGTACCGCACGGTGTGGCGCCTCGGCAAGCCGCTCCTGGACGTCAAGGGCATCGGCGAGGCCGTCGCGCAGCCCGGCTCCACCCTCGGCGAGGGCCGCTCACGGCTGCGGCTCGTGGACGCGGGGGACGGCTCCCCGGCCGCGTACGAAGGAAAGGACGCACGGGGCAAGGCGGTTGTGGTGACCCGCACGGGCGCGGCCGGGCAGCCCACCCCGCCCCAGCTCGCGCAGGCCGCGCAGGACGCGGGCGCGAAGGCGCTGTTCGTGTCGGACGGCGTGCCGGGCCGACTGAACGCCTGGTTCGGCACGGACGACAACGCGGACCGGCCGCTGCGGATCGCCACGGTGAACGCGGCGGACGGGGCGCGCCTGCGGGACGCGGCGCGGCACGGCCGCTCCGTCGAGACGGAGGCCACCCCCTACGCGCCGTACGTCTACGACCTGGAGGACGGCCACGCGGGCGCGATCCCGTCCCGCGAGCTGACGTACCGCCCGTCCGCCCGTGAACTCGCCGTCGTGCCCACCAAGTTCCACGCCCCGACGCGCCGCGCCGAATCCGGCGGCGAGTTCCGCTACTCCCTCACCGACACCTTCGAGATCGGCCTCGGCTTCCCCGAGCGGATCTCCTACCCCGCGACCCGCACCGACTACGTGGCCGCCGGCAAGGGCCGCCACTGGCACGAGTCGCTGCGCTACGGCCCCGACGCCGTCGAACAGCGCAGCGGCCTCGTCGACTACCGCCCCGGCAAGCGCACCCCCCTCGACTGGTTCAAGCCCGTCTGGCACCCCTGGCTCGGCACCGGCCTCGGCTGGGGGCAGCAGCGCAGCGGCGACAACCTCGACTTCAACGCGCCCGGCTGGGGCGACTCCGGCCCCGACCACACCGGCTTCGGCGACGTCTGGAACGACGACTCCCTGACCCAGACCACCGCGATCTACGCCGACGGCCGACTCGTCGACCGCGGCACCAGCTCCGCCGTCCACGTCACGGGCGCGGCCCCCGAGGAACGCCCCTACAAACTGGTCACCGACACCACCATGAACCCCACCCGCTGGCGCCTCGCCACCAAGGCCCACTCGGAGTGGACGTTCCGCTCGGCCCGCACCCCCGCCGACCGCAAGACGTTCCTGCCCCTCCTGAACCTGGGCTTCGACGTCCCCACGGACCTGTCCGGCGACGTCCGGGGCGGGCGGACCGTGCCGGTGGGGCTCTCGGCGGAGTACGTGCAGGGCGCCGTCGGCACGGGCCGCATCGGAGCGGCGGCGCTGTCGGTCTCCTACGACGACGGCAAGTCCTGGCGCGACGTCCACCTCGACCGCTCCGGCCGCTCGGCCGCCTGGACAGGCAGGCTGAAGGTCCCCGGCGACGCGGAGGCCATCTCCTTCCGGGCGTCCGTGCGGGACGACCGGGGCGGGTCGGTCTCGCAGGAGGTGGTGCGGGGGGTGGGGGTGCGGTAGCCCTCGCGGGGCGCCCCGGTCCCGCCCCTTCACCGAACCCGGGGGCTGCCGCCCCCTGGGCCCCCGCTGTCGGCGCCCCGCGCCTCGTCCTCGATCTCCCCAAGCTCTCAAGGAGCAGGGGACACCCCCACGAGGGGCTGAAGCCACCCAGCCCCTCCGGCGATTGAGGCCCCGGCCGGGAGAACGTCCTTTCGTCCGCGCCGTGATGCCCTGACGGACTGCCCCGTGTGTCCGGAGTGCGTACGACGGGTGCGCGGACGTCAAGGGTGACGAGGCGGCGGCAACGGTGCGGGCCGACGTGAAGCTTCGGTACGAGGGCGGTGCCGTGCCCGGCCTCACCGACGAGCAGGCCGGGCAGATCGTGACCGCTGCGCGTTCGTCGTTCTGCGCGTGAGACCCGGGGCCCCGCAGGGCCCCGGGTCTCAGTCCTTGCCCAGCGCTCGCTTCAGGATTTTGCCCATGTCGTTGCGCGGCAGCGCGTCCACGAGGTGCAGCACCCGCGGCCGCTTGTGCGGGGCGAGGCGGGTCGCGACGTGGGCGGCCAGGTCGTCGAGGGCCGGAGGCGCGGCCGGGTCCGCGGGGGCGATCCAGGCGACGACGCGTTCGCCGAGGTCGGGGTCCGGCTCGCCGGTGACCGCGGCCTCGCGGACGGCGGGGTGTTCGAGGAGCGCGTTCTCGATCTCACCGGCTCCGATCTTGTAGCCGCCGCTCTTGATGAGGTCGGTCGCCTTGCGGCCGACGATGCGGACGTACCCGTCGGCGTCCCGCACGGCCATGTCCCCGGTGCGGAACCACCCGCCGGAGGCGAAGGCGGCCTCCGTCGCGTCGGGCCGGTTGAGGTAGGAGGTGAAGAGGTTCGGGCCGCGGACCTGGATCTCGCCGACCGCCTCGGGCCCCGCGTCGCGCGGGATCTCGGTGTCCGCCTCGTCGACGAGGCGGAGTTCGACGCCGGGCAGCGGTACGCCGACGGTGCCCGCGCGCGGTTCTCCGTCCGCGCGGACGCTGGTGTTCATGAGCGTCTCCGTCATGCCGTACCGCTCGACGACCCGCCGCCCCGTCGCCGACGCGATCCGCTCGTGGTCGTGGACGGGCAGCGCCGCCGAGCCCGAGACGAGAAGCCGCGCCCCGGACAGGGCCTTCACCAGCTCGGGCTCGTCGGGCAGCGCCTCGGCGATCCGGTGGTACATCGTCGGCACCCCGAACAGCATGGTCCCGCCGGTGGCCAGCTCCCGGGCCACGCCCTCCGTGCTGAACCTGCCCAGGTGCCGCACGGAGCCGCCGCGCCGCAGCGGGCCGAGGATGCCGAGGATCAGGCCGTGCACGTGGAAGAGGGGCAGGCCGTGCACGAGGACGTCGGCGTCGGTCCACTGCCAGGCGTCCTCCAGCGCGTCGAGGGTGGAGGAGATCGCCCGGCGGGAGAGGACGGCGCCCTTCGGGGGTCCTGTGGTGCCGGAGGTGTAGACGATGAGGGCGGGGGAGGAGGGGTCCTGGGCGTCGAGGGAGGAGGGTGCCAGGGCGTCGGGGGAGGGGGCGGTCACGGCGTCCGGGGCGGTGGGGCGCGGGGCGTCGGCGGCGGTGGGGTGCGCGGCGGCAGCGGTCGCCTCGGCCTCCACATCCACCCGTCCCAGCCCCGCCAGGGCCTCCGGCAACTCGTCCCCGGCCCCCGCGAGCACCAGCGACGGCTCGCTGTCCGCCACGATGTGACCCAGCTCCGCAGCCCCCGACTTCGGGTTCAGCGGCACCGCGGGCACCCCGGCCCGCAGCGCCGCCACCACGGCCACCGCCGTCTCCAGGGTGGGCGTGGCCCAGACGGCCACGCGCGTCGCGCCCGCCGCGGTGAGGCGGGCGGCGAGGGCGGTCGTCGCCGCTGCCAGGCCGGCGTAGGTGAGGGCGCGGGGGCCGAAGGCCACGGCGGGTGCGGGGCCCGGCGCGGCCAGGGCGGGGAAGAGGGGTTCGGAATCCACGGGTCGTACTCCTCGGTGTGTGCACGGCGACTCAATGAGAGCGTTACGCCGCCGAAGGTGCGGTGTCACAGTGATCGTTGAGGCTGACGCGGCCGTTCGTCCCCGGTTCGATGGGCTGTTCGGCGATGCGGAAATCGAGAAGTCAACAGCCGGTGACCGGTGGGCAGTCGCCCCCGTCCCGCGCTCCGGTCGACTCAACCGGTCCTCCCCCCCCACGATCCGCAACAGGATGGGACCACACGCTTTGCTCACTTCGTACTCTTCATTCGGATCCACTCCGACATCAACCCCTACCGCCCCCACTCCGGCCACGCCCGCAAGCACCACCAACCTATCCACCGCTCCACCCCCGCACGCCCCCGGCGGGCGGCGCTGCGGGGGCGAGGTCATCACGGAGGTGCGCTCGGAGCCGGCCGGGCAGGCGCTGCCGCTGGTCCTGGTGGGCGCGGCGCGCGAGCCCGACGCGGCGGAGTCCTCGCCGTGGCGCGGGGCGCCGCGGGCGCGCTGGGTGACCGGCGTCGGCCTGATCAGCTACAGCCTCTACGTCTGGCACGAGCCGGTGATGCTGGAGCTGGACCGGTGGGGGCTGCTGCCGCGCGGTCCGCTCGGCTTCGCGGCCGGGACGCTGACCGCGCTCGCCGTCGCGGTGGCGGGGACGGTGAGCTACTGGCTCGTCGAGTATCCGGCGGGGCTGCTCGGCCGGGCCCGGGACGCGCGGGGCGCTCCGCGCGAGTTCTCTCCGGAGCGGGGCCGGGCCGGCCGGGGCTGAACATGACGGCGCCGCCTCCCCGTGGGACGAGGGGAGGCGGCGCCGCGGCTCGTTACCGCTGACGGCTACGCGGCCGTCAGACCAGCCAGCCGACGAAGTGGACGACGCCGGCGAGGATGTCGGTGAGCAGGTTCATGGTGGTGCTTCTCCTTGGGACATGGTGATGCGTGTACGAATGGGACCGCGCCAACTACGGTCTGCAGCCCGCCGCTTGCGCACCGTAAGCATCGTCAATCACACGTGCCGCACGCAATCCCTGCGGCGACGATCACCTGTTCCAGGGAACAACTGCTCCCCTGTTCGCATGGGGCGCCGGACGGCTCGTCAGCGGGTCGGCTTGAAGGAGGCGAGTGCCCGGTCGAAGTGCCGCTTCCCCAGGGGGCGGTTCTTCGCGGGCGCCGAGACCCACAGGTCGTGCATCCTGCCGTTCTCGTTCCAGCTCAGGTCGAAGGTGACGCGGGGTTCGCCGTCGCCGCCCGCGCCGTTCCAGGTGAAGGTCCACAGGGCGGCGGGGCGGCCGTTGTGGGTGGTGCGGGTGACGGAGCCGGAGCGGTAGCCCGGGTAGGTCGACGGGCCCTTCTCGTGGGCCTTGCGCATCACCGCCAACGGGCCTTCGGGGGTGAGGGGTTGGGGGTGGACGCCGATGCGGAACCTCTTGGCGTCGGATTAGTAGTAGACGCGGGGTGGTTCGGGGGAGCGGGTGAAGCCGTCGGGGACGGTGAGGGTGAAGCCGGCCGGGTCGTTCACCGTGCGGTAGCCCGCGGGGGGTTTCGGCTCGGGGGCGGGCTTCGTCGGGGGTGGGGTCGGGGTCGGGGATTCGTTCCCGTCGGGGCCCGCGGGGGTGGCGTTCTCGGGTGGTGTCAGGGGCTTCTCGTCGGCTGCCTCGTCCGTCCGCTTGTCGCGGTCGTCCGAGTCGTTCCCGTTCGTCACGAGGAACCAGGCCGCCGTGGCCATGCCGCCGGTGGCGAGCACGACGGCTGCGGTGGCCAGGGCTGTGGCCGTGCGGGAGCGGGGGCGGGGGCCGGGGTTGCGGCGAGTGGGACGCCCGGCGTCGGAGGGTCCGTCCGAGCCCGCCCCCGTCGCGCCCTGGGCGGGCTGGGGGGTCGGTGACGGTGGCGGTATCGGGTCGTTCAGGGCGGCGCGGAGCGCCTCTTCCGCTGTTGCCGTGGTGAGGCGTTCGTCCGGGTCGCGTTCCAGGAGGCCTCGGGCCACCGGGAGGAGGGGGCCCAGGGCGTCGGGGAGGGCGATCTTGTCCAGGACCACCGCGTGCAGCACCCCGGCCACCGAGTCCCGGTGGAACGGCGACTCGCCCGCCACGGCCGCGCACAGCAGCACCCCGAGCGACCACAGGTCCGACGCGGGCCCGGACCGCCGGCCCGCCATCCGCTCCGGCGCGGTGTACTCGGGTGAGCCCACGAACGCCCCGGTCCGCGTGAGCCGTGTCTGCCCCGCGACCTGCGCGATGCCGAAGTCGGACAGGACGACGCGGCCGGTCTCCGCCTCCAGGAGCACGTTCGCGGGCTTCAGGTCGCGGGGCAGCACCCCGGCCGTGTGCGCGGCCCGCAGCGCGCCGAGGAGCGCGAGCGCCACCCGGCCCGCCTCCGTGGGCGACAGCGGCCCCTGCGCCGCCACCCGGTCGGCGAGCGACCAGCCGTCGATCAGCTCCATCACCAGCCAGGGCCGCTCCTCGTACCGCACGACGTCGTGCAGCACGAGGATGCCCGGGTGCTTCACCTGCGCCACCGACCGGGCTTCGTGCAGCGTTCGCTCCTGCTGGCGCTGCGCGTCCTCGGGGGGCAGCGCGTCGTCGACGTGCAGTTCCTTGAGCGCGACGGCCCGGCCGAGGAGTTCGTCCCGCGCCCGCCACACGGTGCCCATGCCGCCGCGGCCGAGCCGGGTCTCGATGCGATAGCGTCCGGCGACCAGTTCCCCCGTGCTTGCCATGGGCGCATCATACGAACTCCCTTCGTCCGCCTGGCGATTGGGCCGTGGGCGGCGCAGCACGCTCCCGAGCCGGGCCGCCTCCGCGCGCCCGTCACGAAGGGGGCCTGATCCAATGTGTTGGGTGCCCTGTCGGGTCGTGCGGAGCGGCCCGTGTGGCGGGCGGGGCCGGGTTGTTAGCCTGCGGGGGCTCTGACCGCGTACGAAGAAGGAGTCTCCGTGCCAGGCCCCCGCATCGCGCTCGTCACCCGCCGCCCGCAGCCCGAGCACGACCGGGATCTGCCGGTCCTCGCGCGGGCCCTCGGTGAGGCGGGCGCCGAGGTCGGGATCGTCGGGTGGGACGACCCCGGCGTCGACTGGGCCGGGTTCGACCTCGCGATGATCCGCTCCACGTGGGACTACACCTGGCGCGCCGAGGAGTACGTGGCGTGGGCCGAGCGGTGCGCCCGGCTCACCCGCCTCGCCAACCCCGCGGACGTCGTGCGGTGGAACACCGACAAGCGGTACTTGGGCGAGCTGGCCGCGGCCGGGGTGCCGACCGTCCCGACGGCCTACCGAGCGCCCGGGGATGGCGACGAACTCCCGCCCACCGACCGGGAGTTCGTCGTCAAGCCCACGTCCGGGGCCGGGGCGCGGTACGCGGCCAGGTACGGCGCGGACGAGCGGGACGCCGCCCGCGCGCACCTCGCCCGCCTGCACGAAGAGGGCCTCACCGCCATGGTGCAGCCCTACATGCGGCACATCGACATCACCGGCGAGCGCGCCCTCGTCTTCGTCGGCGGCCAGTTCCTGCACGCCATACGCAAGGGCGCGGTCCTCGCGCCCGGCATCGCCTACGACGCCGACAAGGTGTCCCACCCCGACCCGCGGCCCTGGCGGCCCACCGACGCCGAACTCGACGTCGCCGAGCGGGCGTTGGCGGCGATACCCGGCTCGCCCGAGCTGCTGTACGCGCGCGTGGACCTCGTGGACGGGGGCGCCGGGGGCGCCGGGGACGCCGGGGACGGGGGTGAGCGGGGTGGTGGTCCGCGCGTCATGGAGCTCGAACTCGTCGAGCCCAACCTCTTCCTCCGCTTCCACCCGGACTCCCTGTCCCGGGTCACGGAGGTGATCCTCAAGGCCGCCCAGTAGGACTCGGCTCAGCGGCCCCCGGGAGGCCGGGGCCCGCCGCCTCACTCCTCCGGGAACGAGAGCCGCTGCAGCAGCCCCCACGTGAACTCCGCGACACAGCGCCGCCGTTCGCCCGACTCCGCGTCCGGCGCGGTGAACGCGAGCCGCCAGCGCGTCGGCGCCGTGCCCTCCATCGGGCGTGCGGGCGCGAAGGCGTGGGCGGCCTCGTCGACGGTGCACGACCAGGGAGTGAGGTCGGCGAGGGTGCGCAGGGCGGGACCCGGCGCACCAGGGGCGCGGATCAGGCTCCCCCATAGCTCTGAAAGCAGGGGAGGTGCCCCCGTGTTCCGCACCGCCGCGTTCGGCCCGAGCAACACCTCGAAGCGCAGGTCGGGCCAGAGCGGCACCGGCCACAGCAGCGCCTCGCAGTCGAGATCGCCGATCTTCCGGGGAATCGTCGCCTCGGGCGGGCCGAGGACCGAGCGGATGGGGGTACCTCCCATGCCCTTGAGGCCATGGGGGAGGGAGACCGCCGCGCGTTGCTTGCGCGCGTGCAGCATCGCCTGCCAGCGGCGGTTGGCCTCGCGCATGTCGGCGATGGACGCGCCGAGCGCGCGCCGGGCGTCCGCGACGAGGTCCGGATTGTGGTCGGCCATGCGGCGCAGCAGGACCAGCTGGAAGTCGAGGGGCGTGAAGGGGCCGGACGGGCCGGACGGCGGCCCCGGCGGACGCGAGGAACCCGGCCCTGACCCGGCGGCGGAGCTAGCGGACATACGCCCCATGGTCCCGCACGGTCCGCCCGGCCGGACGCCGCCCGTCCGGCAGGAAGAGGACCGAGTTCACATACCGCGGCCGCCGCGGCGTCAGCGCGCGCCGCACCAGGCCCTGCGACACGACGTACGAGGTGGCGCGCTGGTGCGCCTCCAGGTCGAAGGCGTCCAGGGGCAGCCAGACGTCGTCGGGGAGGACCCAGCCGCGGTAGCCGTGCGCGTGCGCGAGGTGGTCGACGACCGGGGCGATGGGCTGGATGCGGGCCTCCAGCTCGACGAAGAGCGCGGGGCGGTCCCGGTCGAGGAGTTCACGGGCGCCGCGCAGAACGGGCAGCTCGTGGCCGTCCACGTCGATCTTGATGAAGTGCACGTCGTGCAGGCCGAGCCCGTCCAGCGTCAGACACGGCACGTCGAGCGCGGTGCCGTGCACGCCGTCCCTGCGCACCAGCGAGGACACCCCGCGGTCACCCCGGTCGTCGTGCGGCAGCCAGAGCCGGGCCGTGCCGGGCTTCTCGCCCGCCGCCGCCTGGATCACCCGGACGTTGCCGGGCGTGGCCGAGGCGAGCAGCCGCGCCAGATGCGGCACCGGCTCCACGGTCACGACCCGCCGGGCCCGCCGGGCCAGCCGGCGCGACCAGGGCCCGTACCAGCCGCCGACGTCCACGGCCGTGCCGCAGTCGGGCGGGCACAGCTCGCCGAGGCGGGCCAGTTCGGGCTCGAAGCGCGGATAGACGAGCCGGGCGAGGGCGGCCACCGCGCGGGTGGGCAGCCGGGGCGCGACGCGGGCGGCGAAGGTCTTGCGGGCGGCGGGCGTCACGGCGAGATCAGCCTGAGCAGGCGCTCGTGCTCGTCCTCAGGGACCTGTTCACCGGAGGACGGCAGGAGCTGCGGGATGCCGTCCACGATCGGGTAGCGGCGGTGCAGGCGCGGGTTGTAGAGGGCCTGTTCGGGCAGCGGGGCCGGGTCCGGCGGCGGGTCCGCGGGGAGGGCGGCCTCCGGGGGGAGCAGGACCAGCGGGCCCTTGTCCAGGGGGCAGGCGAGGATCTTCAGCAGCGGGTCGTCGGGGTTCATCAGGGCATCAACTCCTTGGGTGGCGGATTCGTTTCGGCGGGCTGAGCGGGGGCGGGGGCGTCGTGCTTGGGCATCACCAGGAGAACCGCCACCGCGAGCACCGTCCCCGCGACCCGCAGCGTGAGCCGCACCGGGTCGTGGGGCAGCGCCTCGCCGAACGCGAGCGTCCCGAGCACGGCGGTGAACAGGGACGTCACCGTCGTGCACACCGGGACGATCAGTGAGGCCCGGCACTTCTGGAGCGCCGCCTGCGACATGATCAGGCCGAACGCGCCGGTGAAGAGCAGCAGGTAGGGGTACGGGGAGCGCATCAGGTCGAGCAGGGCGCCGCCGAGCCCGTCCGAGGTCAGATGGCTCGACACACCCTTGATGGCCAGCGAGCTCACGCCGTAGAGCAGCCCCACGGCGACGCCGTACTCCACGCCCGTCGTCGGCTGGCGGTGCTTGCTGCGCGTGCGGCGCTCCGCCGACGCGTACAGCCACAGGCCGGCCGCGAGCGACGGCAGGCAGACCGTGAGGACGAGGGGCGCGGGCGCGTCACGGCCCACCGTGTCCGTGCCCTCCTTCAGGGAGAGCACGACCATGAGGAGCGCGGCGAGGATCGCGCCGACCGCGTACCGCTCGCGCCCCGACGTGCGCTCGCCGAGCAGCTTCGCCGACAGGAGCAGGAGCAGCACGAGGCCGGAGACGAAGATGCCCTGGGCCGCCGCGATCGGCAGCGTCCGGTAAACGATCAGCTGCGCGCCGAAGCCCGCCGCGAGGGCCAGCGAACCGCCGATCCACAGCGGACTCGAGATCACCTGGCGGAGCAGCCGGGCCGGGTTGCGGACGCTGACCGACGGCATCGCGGTGAGCGCCCGCTTCTCCAGGACGAAGCCGGTGCTGTAGAGCAGGTTCGCGAGCAGCGCCGCGGCCACACCCCACCACATGGCTACGCCTTTCGGGCGTGCAGCAGCAGGATGGAGGCGGCGCCCGGCACGGCGCAGGCGAGTCGGTCCAGGGCGCGCAGCGGCCGCGGCACGCCGTGGAAGGGCGCGCCCGCGAGCCGTACGACGTCGAAGCCGGACGCGGCCACGAACTCCCGGAGCGCGCGGGCGGTGTAGAGCCGCAGATGGCCCACCACCTCACGCCCCGGGCGGCCGTGGATGCCGCGCAGGCTCACCTCGGAGAACACCGGCTGCACGCCCGCGAGCAGCAGCCCGCGGTTGTACCAGGCGGCGAGGTTGGGCGTGGACAGCATCAGGTGGCCGCCGGGCCGCAGCACGCGGCGCAGCTCGTCGAGGGCGCTGTCGGGGTCCACGAGGTGCTCGATGACCTCGCTGAACAGGACCGCGTCCGCCGATCCGGTGGCGAACGGCAGCCCGCCGTCGGTGAGTTCGCCGCGCACGACGTACGGCAGGTGGCCGCCGGCGCGGCGCAGCGCGTCCTGGGACCAGTCGACGCCGATCACGCGGTGCCCGGCGAGCAGCGGCGCCGCGACGCGGGCGGCGCTGCCGTCGCCGCAGCCGATGTCGAGGACGACACCGGCGCGCGTGGTCGAGGGGCCGAGGGCGGCGGCGAGCATCCGCGCCTGGCGCAGGCTGCGGGCGTCGCCGGAGGCCACCGGCACGTCCGGGTTCTCGTAGAAGTCGCGCAGTTCGTAAGGCCGCCGGGCCTCCTGTGTGCCTTCCGTCCCCGCCGGTCCTTCCTCACGAGAGGTGGTGCGTGTGGTCGTCATGAGCCGTCGTCCTCCGGGGTCGGGTGGAGGTCCTGCGTGGCGCGCAGGTAGTGCTCGAAGAGGTCGCGGAGGTGAGCGCCGTCGCCGGGGCTGAGCAGCGTCCGCGACCAGCGCAGGGCCAGGTGCAGCCGGCCCGCGGTGGACGCGGTCGTCACGGTCAGGCCGCGCGGCATGCGGGCGGGCGCGGAGAACCACACGGCGGTCGCCGCCCCGGCGTCCCCGAAGTCGAGGGCGTACGGCACCCGCCCGATGTTGCTGAGCAGCGTCGTCGACGTCCACGGCCCGGCGGCCCTGCGCAGGCCGCGGGTGACGGCGGCCCGCATCGTCACCGGCAGGACCGGCGCGGTGAGCAGCGCGGCGCCGTGGCCGAGCTGCGGGCGGAGCAGGGCCTTGAGGGCGCGGGTGCGATCGGAGGTGCGGCGCAGTAGCGCGTGGATCTCCTCGGGCCCCAGCCCGTCGGGCCCGGACCGCCCGGCACTTCCCTCGGGCAGCAACTCGCCCGCGCCGAAAGGCACTTCGACGAGGCGGGTGCCGTTGCCGATGGGCATCGTCATGTCGCGAGGACGGTCGTCGACGGGCATCGTGATGCGCAACGGCCGCGGCTTGGAGCCGTGTTCGTGGTTCCAGTGCGCGATCATCAGGGCGGTCGTCACCATCAGCTGGTCGTTGACGGTGTACGGCGCGCCCTTGGGGCGGCGCGGCACGGGCAGCTCGGCGACCAGCATGCCGTTGCCGGACAGGCCGGTGCCGGGCACGCCGGGGCGGGCGGCCGGGGCGCGCTCGGGGGCGCCGCGGGCGACGCGCGCGGGCGCGGCCCACGGCGAGGGCAGCCCGGAGGGGCCGTGCGCGGGAGCCCCGGACGCGTCGGCGGACACGGGCGTACGGGTCGGGGGCGCGGCGGGCGCGTTGTCCCGGCCGCCGTACAGCTCGGCCGCGGTGGCGAGGACCCGCAGACAGGCGGGGCCGTCGAGCGCGGTGTGGTTGATGGTCAGGAACAGCACGCTGGAGTCGCCGTCCGCGTCGGTGACGACCTCCAGGCGGATCGGCGGGGACGCGGTGAGGGGCGGCGCGTCGCACAGGGCGCGCTCCCGGGCCCGCTTCAGGGCGTCCGGCACCGGCGCCGGGAACGTGACGACCTCCACGTCCGGCCCCTCGGTCAGCTCCCACTCGTAGCGGCGCCGGTACCAGGGCCCGCGCGCCTCCCGCACCAGGATGCGCGGATGGCGCCGCAGCGCCTCGCCGAACGCCGCCTTCAGGCGGTCGGCGTCCGGCGTGCCCGGCAGGTGCACCTCGATGTGGACGGTCTCCGGCTCCTCCTCCTGCAGGCAGTGCCGGGCGACCTCGTCGACGACGGGGAACGGCACCCGGCGCGGCGGACGGCCGGGGCCGTCCGCACGCCGGGCCGGGTGTTCCAGGGCGGTCATGGTGCGTTGTCCTCTCCCGGGCGCGGGCCCTCACCCGAGCGCGTACCCCGGCCGGGGGTCCCGTCATCGGTGGGAGCGTCGTCGGCCGGTTCGGGCGTGTCCTTGCGCAGCGGGTCCGGGCCGCGGGCCGACAGGGTCGGGCTCGCGCTGTACGGGGGGACGGCCGGGGGCGCGGCGGCCTCGGCCCCGCCGCCCTCCGCGCCGACGCCGTCCCCGCGGTGCGGCAGCGGCGGCGCCGTCGGCCCGCCCAGGTCCCGGTCGGGTCCGAGCGGCATGGTCACGGCGTCGGGGGAGCCCTGCGGGTGGGGCGGCGCGGGTGTGGCTCCGCCCGGACTCCCCGGCCCCGCGGGACCACCGAAGCCACCGGCACCGGCCGGTCCACCGGGACCACCAGGCCCACCGGGACCACCAGCCCCCACAGGACTGCCCGCACTCGCGGCACCCCCGGGCCCACCGGTGCTCCACGGATCCCCGGCACCACCAGGGCCACCAGGATCACCGGAGCCTCCCGCCCCAGCGGCGCCCGCGGTCGCGGCACCCTGTGCGTCGGCCCCGTCCCGTACGCTCACCAGCGCGGCGAACAGCGCGACGAACGCGAGGAGTTGAGCCGTGTGCCCGAAGGCGCCCCGGTCCGCCGTGGCGGCCTCGCCCGCGCCGGTCGCGGCGGCGACGCCGGCCCCGGCCATCGCGAGGAACGCGAGCGGCACGAGCAGGCTGTGGCGGCGCCAGGCGAGCAGCGCGAGGACGGGCACGAGCACGGCGAACCAGCCCGCGACGACCACGGCCACCAGCGTGAGCGCCACCGTGCCGAGCACCGGACCGGGACCGGGCGGGGTCACGCCGGCTCCGTCCGGGTTCGGGTCGCGGCGCCGCACGAACACGAAGGCCACCAGGGCGAGGACGCCCACGCCGCCGCCGATGAGCCCGGCCTCGTACACCGTGGACGGCTCGTAGCTGAGCTTGATCGTGCCGCCCTCGCCGGCCGGGACGAGCCAGCCCTGCTGCCAGCCGTCGAGCCGCACCGAGCGCAGCTCCTTGCCGTTCAGCGTGGCCTTCCAGCCGTCGTTGGCGTTCTCGTACGTCGTCAGGTACTGCGAGGCGCCGTCCCCGACGGTCACCTCGCGGCGGTCGCCGAGCCAGTCGTTGATCTTCAGCTCGCGGGCCTTGGTGACGAGCGTGCCCGGGGTGCCGCGCGTCAGGGACACGTCGGTGACGGCGAGGGGACCCTCGTCACCGGCCTCCACGCGGTGCTGTCCGGCGGCGAGGTCCACCGAGGTCCGCTTCTTGTTGTCGTCGCACAGCGTCAGGTCGACGGGGCGGCGGTTCACCAGGTCCCGCACGGTGCCCTCGGCGCTCGTCGCGTACAGCTTGCCGTCGACGGACACCGCGGGGCCCTCGCCGCAGGCGAGTTCGAAGGTGCGGTCGGGGTCGGGCTGCTTGGTGCGGAACTTGTCGAGCGCCGGGACGTAGGCCTCGGTGAGGCCGACGGGCAGCTGCAGCTTCTCGTCCGCCACCGGGTTGTGCAGGGTGAGCGGCGCCGTCTTCGTGATCTTGATGTCGAGGCGGTCGGTGGTGATCGGCGCGAAGCGGGCGTTGCCGTTCTCGTCGACCCCGGCGGTCGCCGCGCCGTCCGGAGAGCTGATCTCGATCTTCTCGGGACGGGTGGAGAGTCCGCCCGCGGGCGGCAGCACGATCTCGCCGACGGCCACCTTGCCCGGCCACCGCAGATGGATGACCGGCTTGTCGCCGGCGATCCACGCGGTCGTCAGATCGCCGTCGGTGAGGTTGCGCGGCGAGAGCCCGCCGAGCTCGGACGTCGAGTCGGCGGTGGCGATGATCTGCTCGCGCTGGTCGGGCGCCACCTTGTAGAGGAGCTCGTCGAGCTTCTGGCCGGGGACGGCGACCGCGCTCGCCTTGACCTTGTAGCTGCCGTCGCCCGTGGTGGTGAAGCGGCGGTGCAGGCCGGCCTCGGAGGTTACCGGCGACAGACCGGACTGGTCGGCCGAGCGGTGCATGGAGTACGTCGTGGCGTCGGCGTCCGCGCCGTCGGTGCCCTCGGTGTCGGCGGGCATCCGCAGCAACTTGGTGACCTGCACCTTGGGGATGCTGATCTCCGAGAACCCGGCGCCGGTCAGGCCCTTGTGGGCGACCTGCGCGTCCAGGATGGTCAGCTTCAGCCACGAGGACTCGCCCGGCTTGACCTTGACGCGCTGCGTCTGGCCGTCGGTCCGCAGGTACGAGACCGCCGAGCCCTGCTCGGTCTCCACGCGCACCTTCGTCGGCGCGGACCGCACGCCCTGCTGCGGCAGCGGCGTCACCTTGATCGACGACGGGATGGCGGTCTTCTTCGTGAACTCCGCCTTGATCCACTCGTCGTCCGGGCTGCCCGGGTTGCCTTCGGTCCAGGCCGTGTTCGGGTTGCCGTCGAAGGCGTTCACCGGGTCGAACTGCGGCAGGTGGAACAGCCAGTTGCCGTAGCTGGACGCCGTCACGGACTTGGCGCCGCGCAGCTCCGCGACGGTCTGGTGCTTGACGCCCTTCGTCGGCAGGATCTGCCGCGGCTTCTTGCCGCCGTCCTGGAGCGCGTCCGGCGCGTTCTTCTCGTCCTTGGTGTACGGGTACGAGGTGTTGGTGTTGACCAGGCCGAAGCGCGTGTCGGCGCGGCGCAGCCCGTCACCGACCGCCTGCAGGGCGGGCGGCGAGCCGAGGCCCGGGTGGTTGTCGCCGGTCAGGACGGCCGGGCGGTCCTTCATGTCCGGGTCGGCGGACAGCGGGAGCAGCGCCTCGGGGCCGCCGCTGACGACGGCCGTGTTGGCCACCGGCTTCAGGCCGGCCTGGCCGGGGCGCTGGGCGCCCTCGCCGGGCGCGTAGATCTCGACCGCGCGATGGCGCGGGTACAGGCCCTCGACCTGCACCGGCGTGTCATCGGCGATCCGCCCGCCGGTCTCGGTCGGCCCGAACCCGGTGACCCGCTTGAACCCGGACTCCTCCAGGGTGCGCTTGACGGTCGCGGTCGGGACGTAGCCGATCTGGTCGGGGTCGAGGTCGTTGCGCACGACGACGTAGTAGAGCCCCGCGCGCGTCAAGTAGTCGCGCAGGCCCGGGACTTGGCCGCCGGTCATCAGGGCCTGCTCGACGGCGTCCATGGCGCGCCGGTTGCCCTTGGTGCCGAACGGCACGTAGTCGCGCTGGGCCCAGCGGGATTCGGCGAGCACGTCGAGCGGCTGGTCGATGGGGGAGCCCCAGGTGTAGATGCCGTGCGCGGTCGCGGGCACGACCAGGGCGCGCGAGTCCGGGGAGTACTTGTCCAGCCAGTCGGCCGTCGTGTCCCAGTAGTCCGGCAGCTTGTTGAACGAACCCGGCTGCAGGATCGAGCCGTTGAGGTAGGGCCAGGCGAGCCCGGGGAGCACCAGGACGGCCGCGACCAGCGGCGCGTACCGCCGCCCGCGCACCGGCCGCGCCCCGCGCGCCCGCGCCGCCACGCCCACCAGGTGCGCCAGGCCGAAGGCGAGCGCGAGGGCGAGCCCGGTCTGGAACTTGTAGATGTTGCGGAACGGTACGAGTCCGCCGTCCAGCCAGTCCTGCACGGTGCCGTGGAAGGGCGCGCCGAACACGCCGCCGTACCCGGCGAGGGTGACGAGCGCGACGGACAGGACCGTGAGCACCAGCCAGCGCCGCTCCGGCAGATCGCGGCGGGCGAGCCCGGCGAGGCCGAGGGCCGCGGCCAACGCCGAGCAGACGATGGTGATCACGGCGGTCGCGACGGTCCAACCGGCGGGCAGCCAGGCCTCACCGAAGTGGAGGTACGCCACCCAGTTACCGGCACCGCGCAGTGTCTCGGTGGCCGACATGGTGCCGGTGGTGGTCGCCGAGTTCTCCACGTACGGCAGGAAGTTCTCGCCGTAGATGCCGAGCAGGAGCAGGGGCACCACCCACCACGCGGTGGCGAGGAGGACGCCCGGCACCCACCAGGTGATGAGCTTGCGCTTGCGCGGCCCGTTCGGGCGCGAAAGGAGGTAGAGGCCGACGGGCAGCAGCGAGGCCAGTGTCGAGGCCGCGTTCACGCCGCCCATGAACGGTATGAAGAGGGCCGAGCGGAACGCCGCGATCCGCGCGGTCACGCGGTCGTTGGTCAGCGGGATGAGCACCCACGGCAGGAACGCGCCGGGCAGTGCCGCCGCCGACGTCGACCCGACCACGACGGTGAACGTCGGCCACAGCGCGTACACGACCGCGCCGAGCAGCCGCGAGCCGCTGCTGCCGATGTTCAGGCGCTCCGCGAGCCGCAGCGCGCCCCAGAAGGCGGCGGCGACGATCAGTGACATCCAGAGCCGCTCGGCCAGCCAGACCGGGAGCTGCAGGAGGTCGGTCAGGGCGTAGTACGGCAGCATCGGGAAGGCGTAGCCGATGTACTGGTCCTGGATGCCGCCGAAGCCGCCCCGGTCGTGCCAGAGCTGGCCGAGGTCGGAGAGGAACTGCCAGGGGTCGACGGCGACACCGAGCTTGGTGTCGAACGTCATCCGCCCCGGTTTGACGGCGAGGAAGCACACGAACACCACGGCCCAGAACCCGGCGAGCCAGCGCCGTGAGCGCGGCCCGCGCCCGGGTTCGGGCGCGGGCGCCGTCGGCTTCAGGGCCGCCGGGGGTGGGGACTGGACCGTGGTGGTCATGGACACCGCCTGAGGATGAGGAGGAGGTTCCAGGTGGCGACTTCGCGCACTCCTGGGACCTTCGCGACCGTTTCGGCCCAGAACGGCCAGTACCGGGAGCGGGCCGAGACGACCTTGACGTCGTCGCGGGCCCGCACCTGTCTGAGCGTGGGTCCGACGTGGTGGGCGAAGAGGTTCTCGCCGAGCTTGTGCTTGGCGGGTTTTCCGGTGCGGCGCTCGTAGCGGGCGCGGGCCCGTTCGGCGCCGAAGTAGTGCAGGGGCGCCCACTCGTGGCCGCCCCAGGGGGAGTACCAGTTGGTGAACGCCACGTAGATGAGACCGCCGGGCCGGGTGACCCGCGCCATCTCGCTGAGGAAGGTCTCCGGGTCGTCGACGTGCTCCAGGACGTTCGAGGAGAACGTGACGTCGGCGACGCCGTCCGCGAGGGGCAGCAGGTAGCCGTCGGCGACCACGGAGCCCTCGGGCGGCTTCGCGCCGAGTTCGTGCGGGTCGGGCTCGAAGAGGTAGGCCTGCGCGCCGCGCCGCTGGAACTCCTCGGTGAAGTAGCCACCGCCGCCGCCCACGTCGACGACCACCCGGTCCTTGACGGGCAGGTACCGCTCGACCTGGTCGGCGGCGTCCTTGGCGAGCAGCGCGTAGACCTTCTCCGGATCCTGCTGTTCGCGCAGGAAGGCCCGGAAGAGGGTCACGGAGCGGCGCAGTGACGGGTCCCTCACGCAGACGACCCCTTCACCGGCGGTTCGTGGGCGGCGACGGCCTCGGCGGCCACCGCGCGGAACTGGCGCACCGTGTTCGCCCAGCGGAAGTGCGCGGCGCGCTCCGCCGCGGCCTTGCCGAAGGCGCGGCGCCGTTCGGCGCTGAGGGCGAGCGTGCACCAGTTGGCGGCGAACGCGCTCTCGCCGTGCGCGAGCAGCCCGGTCACCCCGTCTTCTATGGAGTCGCGTACTCCGGGTACGTCGAAGCCGATCGCGGGCGTCGCGCGCGCCGCGGCCTCGGTGACGACCAGGCCCCAGCCCTCGACGGCCGAGGGGTGCAGGAGCAGCCACGACTCGCACAGGAGCCGGTGCTTCTCGGCCTCCGAGACATGGCCGGTGAACTGCACGCCGGGGCCCGCCATCCGCTCCAGGCGCTCTCGCTCGGGGCCCTCGCCGACGATCACGAGGCGGCCGCCGGTGACCGGGCGGACCCGCTCCCACAGGCGCAGCAGAAGATCGATGCGCTTGTACTCGACCAGCCGGCCCATGGCCAGGAACAGCGGTTCGTCGGAGCGCTCGTGCAACGGCCCCGGCTCCTCCACGCCGTTGTGCACGACGCGGATGCGGTCGGGCTCGACGCCGAGGTCCTGCAGGGCCGTCGCGGTCGACGGCGACACGGCGACCAGGAGGTTGCCGCGCTGGGCGCCCGAGAGGGCCCAGTGCTCCAGGCGCCGCCCGAGGCGCGCGGCCGGGGCGAGCGGTCCTTGGAAGCGCATCGACCACAGCTCGGTGTGGACGTGGTTGACCAGGCACAGGGTGGGGCCGCGGTGCCACAGCGGGGCGAGGTAGGGCATGCCGTTGCACACCTCGACCAGCAGGTCGGTGGCGCCGATCTGGCGGGTGAAGGCCGAGCGGGCGCGCAGGTAGTGGCCGAGGTCGCCGCCGGCCGACACCACGCGGTAGTCGCGGTAGGCGGCCGGGCCGCCGCACAGCAGCGTGACCTGGTGGCCCTGCGCGGTCAGTCCGTCGGCCAGCTTGTCGACCAGGAGCTCGGAGCCGCCTGCGGCCGGGTTTCCCAGGTCGCGGCGGGCGAGGAAGGCGATCCGGCGCGGCTGTGGGGGGAGCGCCGGATGGGGCCACGCGGGCCGTGATGCGACCGGGCGCAGCGACGACGGCACGTGCTGGGGCATGGGTGCTCCAACTCGTCTCGGGGTGCGGAACTGTGGGGGAGTTCGGGTGGATCCGGGGTGGGGCCCGGTGGTGCGGGTGGCGCGAATGGCTCCGTGGTGCGGGGTCGAGCCGGGTGCTACGGGGTGGTGGTGCGGGGCGGGACTCCGGTGCTCCGGGGACGGAGCACCAGGGGTTTGCGCAGTCGTTGTGCTGGGACTGTGCGGGGACTGTGTCTGGGTGGAGTGGATAGTTTTCGCCGCACCGAACGGTGCGGCTACTCACCGGGGTGACAATTTCGGCCCTTCTTGACGCTGACGTCTCATCACATCGTGGTGGGTTGCAGGGAATTTGGGGACGTATCGGAATGTGGACCCATCGAATCCGGTCCTTCACCGTCCCTCCCCGATCCGTTCGCGTCCTTCTTCCGTCCGCGCACCACGAGGATCACGCCCGCGATCGCGAGCACACCGCCGAGGACCCCGGTGACCAGCGGCAACGTCTCGCCGACCAGCTTGAGCCGGGAGCTGTCGTCGTCCGCCAGGTCCACCTGGGCCTGCTGGGTCTTCTTGGTGAACGCGATCCGCTCGCTGTCGAGCAGTACGGTCACGTCCTTCTTGCCGTCGGGGGCGCGCAGCGTCTTGCGGGGGCCGATGGCGGCGAAGAGGATCCGGCCCGTGCGCTGGTCGGCGACCAGCTCGATGCCGTGGTTGGCGTACCACTCCTCGGCCATGACCTGGCTGCGTTCGGGCTGGCCGACGAGGCGCCCGGGGACCTGGCGGGTGCCGGTCCTGGTGGCCTTCACGGTGCCGGTGAAGCGCAGGCCCTCGTAGCCCTGGATCTTCTTCTTGCCCTGGTAGGACAGCGGCACGGTCGCGCCGAGCGTGCTGTCCCACCACAGGTAGGTGCGCTTCTCGACGTCGAAGGGGAACTTCAGGTACGCCTCCCCCTCGAAGTACGGCTTCTCGCCGCAGCAGTGCACCGGTTTGTTGGTCTTCCGGTCGGTCACCCAGCGCTCCAGGCTCCACTGGAGCGAGTCGTGCGGATCGGCTGCGGGCAGCGTCTTGTCCGGGTCGACCGAGGTCGACACGTCCCAGATCGCCCGGCCCGACTTCTCGCTGTCGGCGACGTCGCCGCGCACCTGCCGGGTGATGGTCAGGTTCTGGTCGCGGACCGTTTTGATCTTCCCGGTGTCGAAGTAGCTGCCGGTCCCCTTGAAGACTGTTATCTGATCGACATCAATGGGCGTGCGTTTCGCACGCGGCTCCACGTACCAGGCCAGCATCGGGGCCAGGACGAGCAGGAAAGTGCCCAGGCCGAGCAGGATCAGGGACAAGGGTGAAGCTGTACGGCGCATCCGGCGCTCCTGCCGTGAGGGCGAACAGGGGTCGGTCGGTCAACTGTGCTGGATTACCGACGAGTTGTGGGACTGGTGCGGTGCTGCGGCCGCCGGATTGCCCGAAATGATGCGGCGCTGTTTCCACGGGGTTACTGACCCGTATGGGCCGCGAACGTAGGCGGACCCTTGACGCAGTGTCAATGCATTGTCGACACTGTCCTCCTGCGGAGCGGGGTGGGGACGACCTCCAGCAGAGAGGCTGACCCTGTATGCACCGACTGCTCGCCGCCACACTGACCGTCGCGGCCGCCGCGGCTCTCGCCGTGGGCGCCGCCCTCGGCATCGTGGCGCTTCTGAACGCCACGCCCGACCAGCCGAACCGGCCGCTCGTGCACTACGAGTCGCCCGAGCGGGACCAGTGACCGACGTGGCCGCCATCTCCGAAAGCGTCTCCGAGAGCACCCCCGAGAACATCGCGGACGGTGCTCCCGGAAGCCTGGGCTCCGCGCACAAGGGCTCCGCCTGGCGCGATGTCCCACCGCTTCAGGTGCGCAGATTCGCGGCGCTCGCCTTGGAGGAAGTGCCCATCCTCGCCCAGGACATCCTGCGCGAAATCCGGGCAGAGTACCCCGGCCTGCCGGTCGTCCTCGACGACTCCGGCGAGCCGATGGCGCTCATCGGGATCCGCCGCGCCCTGGAAGGGTTCGTGCAGCAGCTCGCCACCCGGGAGGGCCGGCCGCGCTACCACCCCGAGGTCTTCCAGGAATTCGGCCGCGGCGAGGGCCTGCACGGCCGCAGCCTCGACTCCCTCCAGGCCATCTACCGCCTCGGCGTCCGCCTCGCCTGGCGCCGCCTCGCCGAGATCGGACAGCAGACCGAGATCCCGCCCCCGGCGATGTACGAGTTGGCCGAATCCGGCTTCGAGTACCTCGACGGCCTGGTCGACCAGTCGGTGCGCGGCTACGCGGAAGCCGCGGCGCGGCAGGCCGGCGAGCGACTGCGACTGCAACGCAAGCTCATGGAGCTGCTGCTTTCCGAGCGCCGCCCCGACACCTCCGCCGCCTCCGCGCTCGGCGCCGAGAACGGCCTGGACGAGCGGGCGGCCCGGGTCGGCTGGCAGCTGCCCGAGCGGGTCGCCGTCGGCGTGCTCCTGCGCCCCGCCCGCGAGGCCGTGGCCCCCGCCGTCGGTGAGGGCGTGCTGCTCGACATGGAGGCCGAGCAGCCCCGCATGGTCGTGCCCGACCCCGAGGCCGCGGGCCGCCCCGAACTGCTGCGCCGCGCCATGACCGGCTGGTCGGGCGCCATCGGTCCGCCCGTGCCGCTCGCCGACGCCGCGAAGTCGCTGCGCTGGGCGGAGGCCGCGGTCGCCCTGATGGGGCGCGGACTGCTGCCCTCCGGCGAGGTCCTCCACTGCACCGAGCACACCGAGGCCCTGGTCCTGCTCCAGCCCGAGGAGCTCATCGAGGACCTGTCGCGGCGCTGCCTCGCCCCCCTCGACCACTGCGGCCCCGCGCACGGCCGCCGCCTCGCCGAGACCCTGCTCGCCTGGCTGGAAACCCGCGGCGGCGCCCCCGAGGTGGCCGCCCGACTCGGTGTGCACCCGCAAACCGTGCGCTACCGCCTTCGCCAGATCAGGGAGCTGTGGGGCGACGAGGTCGACGACCCCGACCGCCGCTTCGAGCTGGAACTGGTGCTGCGGGCGCGCAGGCTGCGGGGGGAACTGGGAAGGGCGTGAGGGGCCGTCGGTCGACGGCGGGGCGAAGCGTGCCCCGACCCCGGTCGCACCCCCGCCGGAGCCCGTCCGACCCCGCCCCCACGTGCGGCAATTCGGGCGAAGCCCGCCCTGCCGTACGCTGCCGGGCCCGGCCCGACGCGGGGGACACGCCGGACGGTTCGACTCCGCACACAACATTCACAGCTTCGGCTTCCTCAGTACCGGCGCGGGACCTAGCCTCCATGCCTCATGGACTACTGCCACGCGTGCCACCGGCACCTCAACGGCGCCCTCGCCTGTCCGGGGTGCGGCACCCCGGCCGAAGCCTGCCGTGAGTACGCGGAGGCGCTCGCCACCCAGGACGAGCCCGACGACCTCGACCAGACGGACGAGGAGCCCTCGCCGCGCGGTCGGGCCCGGGGCCGCGGCCGCCGCAGGGAGCGGAGCCGCCGGGCCGCCCAGCACCGTCGCAGGCGCCGCAAGGTCATCCTGATCGCCGCGGGCGTCGCGCTCGCCGCGGGCGGCCTGAGCCTGGCCGAGCTGGGCACCGAGTCCGCGTCGGACGACTCGAAGGCGACGTCCGCGCGGGACCGCGAGGAGTCGGCGGGGGAGTCGGCGGGCGCCGCGGCCACGGAGGGCGCGCAGGGGGCGGGCGCGTCGGCGGAGCCGGTGTCGGAGTCGACGGACGGTTCGCCGTCGGCGTCCGCGTCGGAGTCGGCGAAGAAGAAGGACAAGGGCGGCAAGGACGGCAAGGACGGCAAGGACAAGAAGGACGCCGAGGACGACGGGAGCACCCGGGGCGCCGAGGGCGACGCGGGCGGCGACGCCGAGGGCGACGCCCAGGGCTCCGGCGGTGGCCCCGGCGCGGCGACCGGCGGCACCGGCACCTCCGGCGGCCCGGACCCGGACCCGACCTCGGGCGACCCGACCACGAGCCCGCAGGAACCGGACCCGCAGCCGTCCACCACCAAGCCCCCGAGCGACCCGGACCCGGACCCGAGCCCGTCGGAGACGTGTGACCGGTTCCTGTGGTGGTGCACGTAGGGCGAGCCCCTACCGACGCGTCCAGGACACGTTCCCGCACCGGCGCCCGGAGGGCTCAGCCGCCCAGCATCCGCCGCAGCAGATCCCGCAGCGACTCCCGCTCCGTGCGGGACAGCTCGGCCAGCGGCTCCCGGGCGAAGTCCAGGGACTCCCGCAGGCTGCGCGCGGTCGTGAGCCCGTCCTCCGTCGGCGCGGCCAGCTTCACGCGCCGGTCGGCGGGGTCGGGCCGCCGCTCGACCAGCCCGCGCGCCTCCAGGCGGTCCACGATGCCGGTCACGTTCGACGGCTCGCACTTCAGCTTCTGCGCGATGCGCCGCATCGGCATGGGTTCGAGCGAGAGCAGTCCGAGCACCCGCGCCTGCGCGCCGGTCAGCGCGTGCTTGCCCGCGGCGACCTCGTACTCCTCGTAGTAGCGCGCGACCACGTCGCCGATCAGCTCCACGACCTCGAGGGTCAGCGGGTCGGCGCGCGGGGCGGGGGTGTCCGGTTCCTGGGTGGCCATGCCTCCAGGCTACCCATTTACTTGACAACATGAAATATCGAAGCGCATGCTTATTTCAGAACATGAAGCATTAGGGGTCGGAGCCGACCGCTCCGGACCCCGTCGCCCCCCAGCCTGAGGAGGACACCCCTCATGTCCGCAGCCCCCGAGCAGCTCCCGGCCACCGGCCGCGCCTGGCACCTCGTGCGTCGCCCGCACGGCTGGCCGGTCCCGGAGGACTTCGCGCTCCGCGAGGTCCCGGTCGAGGCCCCCGCGGAGGGCCGCGTCCTGGTCCGGAACCTGTACTTCTCGGTCGACCCGTACATGCGCGGCCGCATGAACGACGTGAAGTCCTACATCCCGCCGTTCCAGCTGGACCAGCCCATGGACGGCGGCGCGGTGGGCGTCGTGGTGGCGTCGAACGCGGACGGCTTCGCGGTGGGCGACCACGTGCTGCACTTCGGGGGCTGGCGGGAGTACGCCTCCGTGCCGGTGACGTACGCGACGAAGGTGGACCCGGACGCGGCGCCGCTCTCGGCGTACCTCGGCGTGCTCGGCATGACGGGCCTGACGGCGTACGCGGGGCTTCTTGAGGTGGCGTCCTTCAAGGAGGGCGACACGGTCTTCGTCTCCGGCGCAGCGGGTGCCGTCGGCAGTGAGGTCGGCCAGATCGCGCGGCTCAAGGGCGCCGCGCGCGTCATCGGGTCGGCGGGCTCGGACGAGAAGGTCAAGCTCCTGACCGAGGAATACGGCTTCGACGCGGCGTTCAACTACCGCGACGAGCGCCCGGTCGTCGACCAGCTGAAGGAGGCCGCCCCCGACGGCGTCGACGTCTACTTCGACAACGTCGGCGGCGAGCACCTGGAGGCCGCCATCAGCCGCATGAACGTGCACGGCCGGATCACGATCTGCGGCATGATCGCGGGCTACAACGACACCGAGCCGACGCCGGGCCCCCGCAACATGGCCATGATCATCGGCAAGCGGCTCCGGATCCAGGGCATGCTCGTCCAGGACCACCAGGATCTGCAGCAGCAGTTCGTGCGCGAGGTCGGGGCCTGGGTGCGGTCCGGCGAGCTGAAGTACAACGAGACGTTCGCGCACGGGATCGACAGCGGCGTGGACGCCTTCCTCGGCATGCTGCGCGGCGAGAACACCGGAAAGATGATCGTCGCCCTGGACGCGTGATCCTGCCGAGCCCTCGGGGGAGGGTCACCCCCTCCCCCTCTTCCGTAATCCGATAACCTAATTCCACAATCGCCGGGTCGGGCGGGCGCGCGACACGGCACACCCCAGGAGGGATCGGCAGTTATGTCCATCCAGAACATCGACGTCAAGTACACCGCCGTGGCCACCGCGGAGAACGGCCGTGACGGCCGGGTCGCCAGCGACGACGGCAAGCTCGACGTCGTCGTGAACCCGCCGAAGGAGATGGGCGGCAGCGGCGCGGGCACCAACCCCGAGCAGCTCTTCGCCGCCGGCTACAGCGCCTGCTTCCAGGGCGCGCTCGGCGTGGTCGCCCGCCGCGAGAAGGCCGACATCTCCGGCTCCACCGTCACCGCGAAGGTCGGCATCGGCCCCAACGGCGACGGCGGCTTCGGCCTGGAGGTCGAACTCATCACGTCCATCCCGAACGTGGACGCCGCTACGGCGCAGTCCCTCGTGGAGAAGGCCCACGAGGTCTGCCCCTACTCCAACGCCACCCGCGGCAACATCAAGGTGGACCTGAAGGTCGCCTGACGCGCGGAACGCACAGCGCAGGCAGGGGCGGGACCGGGGCACCCCGGTCCCGCCCCTGCCCGCCTCTGGGGTCGGGGGCGGTCTCTGGTAGGCGATTTCAGTTTTGGCGCTACTGAACTTGAACTCGTGATGTCGGTCGACTCGTGGTGGCGGCGTCAGGGTCCGAGACGTCGGCTGTTACCGGCTCGGGTTCAGGACGACGGCTGTAGCCAGCGCCGCGCCGCGGAGAGGTTCACCTCGCCGTCATCGCTCCAAGAACAGACCTCCAGCCATGAGAGGTAGCCGCCTTGCGCGAAGACCAAGACCTCACCAGGGCACTCGCCGGTTTCGGTGAACAGCTGTACGTCGGCCACGACGGTGCCGGGGCCCGTTGGTGCGGGCTCCAACGCGTCGGCGTCAAGGTCGAAGTAGGCAGTGCCGCACCCACACTTGCAGCGGGATTGCACCCTGAGTTGGGGCACCTGCCGTCGGAGGGCGACGTGAATCGGCTCGTCCGGGTTCAGGACGAGGCCAAGCACGTCGGCTACATCCTCGGGCAGACTTTCAGGCATGCCGCCACCGTAGCTGACCAGCAGCTTCGGGCTTCGACGATTTTGGGTCCGTCGACCCGACGCTCACAGGGCCAGGTCGGTGCCGCCGGCCAGCTGTGAGGCGAACGGCACCGACATCACTCAATCGAGTTCAGTAGCGGGCGAGGGTCCAGTTCGTGAGGCGGTCCACGATGTCGAGAACCGACCTGCGTGCCCCGGCGGAGATGAACGCGAAGACGACGAACGAGGGGATGAGCGCCACGATCACGACCAACGCGGGCAGCAGACGGACCACGATGGTGCAGAAGTCCAGCAGGGCGCGGAGGGTCCGGGTCTGAGACAGGAGGTCGATCAAACGGTCCAGCAAGGTGTACTCCTCGGATACGCGAGCGGGGTCACCTGGTGTCCGACTGAGGGCATACGTCTCCCTCGGACGGTGCCTTGTCAGGGCAACCAAGCTAATGAAGAACCCCGCTGGCCCGCGTTTCACGAGTCAGCGGCAGGTTCGAAACCTGCTGCGCATCCCTATCTCCCTGCATATCGACCTACGGCGCCGGACAACAGTCCGGCGGGCAGCTGAATTTACTGACCGCCGCACTGTCATTCAAGGGCGAATTTTAGTCACTGTCTAGAAATGCTCGAAGCTACTGCCTGAGCTTGAATGCGTGATGCCGGCCAGTCGTCCGTGATCAGGCCGGTGCTGGTCAGGCAGCCGTCGACCAGGTCCGGACGGTACTGGATCTGCTTGAGCCTGCGCTTGACGGCGCGAGTGATCTGGCCGAGGTCGGCTGCGGCGAGGTTGCCGATGTCGCGTTTGACCAGTGACCAGATGCCCTCTTGTGGGTTCAAGTCCGGTGCGCAACTCGGAAGTTGGAAGACGGTGAGCCAGTCCGCGTGGTCGGCGATGAATCGGCGCATCGCCTCGACCAGGTGCATGCGCAGGTTGTCCCAGACCAGCACGATCGGGCCGCCGAGCTGGATGTGCGCTCTGATCAGCAGGTCGCACAGGTCGCGCCAGCCGATGCCCTTCGGCTCGCCCTTGCGGCCCCGGTACTCGCGGACCGAGTAGAACGTCCGGGACCGCTTCCCCGGCTTGTAGCAGGTCAGCCCGGCTATGGACACCCGGCCCGAGCCCCGGCCACGGACCCGGACCCGGACCACTGGCGTTGAGCCCTTGCGTCCCCAGCTTCTCGCTCGCGGCGGCGTCATCGACTGCCCGGCTTCGTCCTCGAAGACGATCCAGCCGTCACATGCCGCCGGGGTGCTCTTACCCGCGGCCAGGTCTCCTTCTTCCAGACCTCGACCGCCGCGTCGTCACGCTCGATCGCCCGCCGAGCCGGCTGCTGCCAAGACCAGCCGTGCCGCTTCAGCAGCAGCCACGTGCCCTCCACGGTGTAGCTCACGTGGAACAGCCGGCCGATCAGCGTCTTGATCCGGGCCAGTGCCCACCGCTGGTCGGCCCAGCCGTGGACCAGCGGCCCACGCTCCAGTTCCCGTTCCAGCCTCGCGATCTGAGCTTCGCCGAGCCTCGGCCGCCCCGGCGATCCCTTCGACAGGACCCCCGCTTCACCGCGCTCGCGCCACTGGCGGCGCCACCGTTCCTCAGACCGCTCACTGACCCGCAGCGTCGCAGCGATGTCCCTGTTCTTCTGCCCGCCTTGGAAGCGTGTCACGGCCTGCAGCCGGACCCGCTCCCTCGCGGCCCTTCCGATGTCGGTCAACCCGCCGCCCTGCGCGTATCTCACAGTTCAGGGCTACCGGAACGGACCGACCACCATCAGGCGAACGGTCCGACATCACCCAATCAAGTTCAGTAGCTGAGTGGATCGGACACCTCTGGGATCATGGTGGTTGTGCTGATGAAATTTCCGCCAGGTGTCAGGAGAGTAAGTTTCACCCGCAGATCGGTGACCTGTGAGCTTTCCACCAGCCCCGTAGCATCTCCAGTTATCTGCAGGGACTCCGAGTGGTGATTTCCGGCGACCGATATAACAGATCTTGTATATCCCGGTACTTCGATTCTGCATGACACGGATCGCGTCCTCGGTGTTTCGCTACTGCCGCCTTTGCTTGATGCCACGGAGTGGCTAAAAACTGCCCCGGACGGGAATGTGTATGTCACGGCCGAGCGGGCGGAGTGATCTGCCTCAATTCGCCATGAGAACGAATCGACCCAGGAAACCTGGTACGTGGTGAGGAACTGAGGAACCATTTCGGACTCTTGTCCGTAATTCTCGACTTCGTGATCGTGCAGCGAAGCCTCGGTAACGGTTTCGCTGCACTCGTAGACCAGGTTAATTATTCCTCGTGCTCCAAGCCGCTAACGGTACGAGGTGTGACGCTCGCCGCGTAGGTTCAAGGGCCGGTGCCTGCGGGGCAAGTCTTCTTGGCGCCCACGACAAGCCAGGCCGGATACTTGATGCTGCGGATGTTGATTGCTGTCTGTCCAGGCTTTATGCAGTACTCGTCCTCTTCCTTTTACACGTTCTTGTGTACCCATACTCGGCGATCGCGGCCCGAGTTATTGATCATGTTGATCGGCCGCCGAGGAAAGCCTTGATCGTGGTCGTAACAGTAGTACGTGTCGAGCTTTTCGTAGCGGGGTGGATTCGTGGGGGTCCTCTCGTAGGTGATAACCCAGTTCGGCTCCTGGTCGACCGCCTGCGCCGAGGCTGAAGTGCCGACCGTCACGAAAGCGGCGACGGCGAGAGCAATTCGCAGTAATCGCCTTCGTTTCATAACTCAACCTCTCCGTAGGGGATCTCTGAGGCGTGAGCATGTAACGTAATGTCGACCAGTTCGAGATGGGGGAGCGATGGGGTAAGTGGCGGGATTCATTCCGCACGAAGCCCCCAGTGCGGGACGTGCCTCACGCTCCGCGCGCGTGCGGGGTGAACAGCGCGTCCTTCGTGCCCGCGGCAGTCGCTACCGCCACAGGGCCGGATGCGGTGCAGGTGAAGGGTTCCGGGGCTGAGGCGGCGGATGGCACCTCTTGCCGGGCGCCAACATGCCGCATTCGGGGCATGCGTCGGATGGAAGGCTTTCAACTCAGTTGCCTGCTCAGCCGATTGGCTGCTGCCACCCGCTAGGGGCGAATTTGAGGTGCTGGTCTTTGTCGCCTACCGTCCCCCGACCACCGCCCGTCCCAGGCCCGCCCGGCGGCCAGATCGTGCGCGCCTACGAATGCGCCGGACCGATGCGGGTGGGCGGGAACCGCTCGCTGTCGAGTCGGCCATCGTCGCGCTGAAGGACTTGAACGCCGACAGCTCGTAGCTCCCGTGGTGTGTCCGTTCCGCGTGCTTGAGGCACCACATCTGTGCGGCGTTGGCGCTCGCCGCGTCGTCGGAGAGTTCCCCGCACGTGAGGCACCGACCGACGCACCGCAGCGGCACGTCCGGGGGAGGGGTTCCTCACGACGGACCCGTACGAGGAGGGCCTGTACGGCGCCGACCGTGTGCAGACCAGTTTCGCCCTGCTGTTCGAGCTGTGTGAGGTACCTCATGCGCCCCAAGGGTGGGAGGACTGCTACGCGGGGGAGAAGTCCCGCCGACACCACGTACCGTTCATGTCCGTACCGGAACTCCTGCCCTTCGCGGACCTGGGCACCGGCACCTGCGTCGGATGGGTG
The DNA here is from genome assembly GCF_030388665.1 of Streptomyces flavofungini. Classification (NCBI taxonomy): domain Bacteria; kingdom Bacillati; phylum Actinomycetota; class Actinomycetes; order Kitasatosporales; family Streptomycetaceae; genus Streptomyces; species Streptomyces flavofungini. The sequence continues at coordinate 6,559,214 of NZ_CP128846.1, forward strand.
GTCCCCGCCCCGGAACGCTCCGCGAGGCGTAAGTCATGCGCCGCCCCGCGTTCATCAAGTCCCCCAATGGCAAGGGCATTCGGGCACGCGTGTACGCCGACGGCTCCCGGCTGCCAGGCCCGGACCAACTCGCGACCGCCCCTTCCTGCGCCGGAGGGGCTGGATAATGGGCCGGCAACTTTCAGCCCCTCCGGCGTTTGAGGAGTGGGGTCTGGGGCGGAGCCCCGGTTACGGGAAGGGGTGGGCCTGGGGCGCACCCGCGAGGCCTACCTCACCCCGACCACAGCCCGCCCCACCTGAGCGAACACCCCCTTCGGGTGCCCCCGGAACAAGGGCTCGGTGCCGAAGAGGACGACCCGCGTGGAGCCACGCGCACCGCTCACCACGGACGCCTCCCCAGCCGCGTCGGCCGGCCCACCCGCCCCGGAGGCGTCGGCGCGCCAGTGCCCCGACACCAACGGCTTCCCGTTCGCGTACGCCTGCTCCACACGAACCCCGTCCCCGAGCCCCGTGAACCACATCGGCGCGTAGACGAAGCCGTACCCGGCGCCGGAACCGGCCACGGGCCCACCGGCGTTGCGCACCCGGACCACGCCGTTGGCGTCCCCGTTGCCCTGGACGGCCGTGACGGGAAGGAGCCCCGCGGCCTCGTTGAGGGCGGCGCCTGCGGCGCCCCGCCCGACGAACCCGCCGCCCTTGGCGAGGAACGCGTCGAGGCGCTTGCGCGCGGCGGGCTTGAGCTTGGCGCGGTCGAGACCGGAGGACACGAACAGGACGTCGGCCTTGCGCCAGTCGAAGCCGTCGTTGAGGACGGCGGTCGACACCGGCACCACGTCGAAGTTCATCTCCCGGAGCGCGAACAGCTCTCCGGGCGTCACGGCCGCCGCGACCCGCGTGCGCCGCACCACGTCCTTGCCGCGCGCCTTGGTCGCGGAGAACGCCACGTCGTACTTCTCGGCCGCGTCCCGTGCGGCCCGGCGCGCCGAACCCGGCACGATGACGCTGCCGCCGTCGGCGGCCCGGCGTACCGAAACACCCTTGGCGGTGAGGGAGTTGAGGGCGGCCACCTCGCGGGGGTCGTCCAGGCGAAGGCGCAGGTTCCCGCGCGGGGCGACGTAGCCGACGCGGGCGGCCGAACCGACCGCGCGCGACGGCACGGCGGCGGGGTCGCCCTTGCGGGCGGACACCACGGACGCGCCCCACAGCCGGCCGAGGCTCCAGCCCGAGATGTCGTACATCGCCGACACCTTGTCGCTGATGTCCCGCCCGTCCGCGAGGATCACGTTCGCGATGCCCCGCTTGGGCTGGCGCATGTCGACGACGTAGGAGCCCTTCTCGTACGAGGCGCCGCCGAGCCGGAAGTCCCGGGTGGCGCGCCGGACCCGCACGTCGTTGGCGCGGAGGTGGTCCACGAGCCGGGCCGTGGCGGCGGCGGAGCGCTGGCGCTTGCCGGCCGGGATGACGTACGCGCGCGGGAACTTCGTGGTGTAGACGTCCTCCGGGCCGATGCCCGGCACGCCCGGCACTGTCTCCTCGGAGATCTCCACCGACTTCGCGCCCGTGGCCCCGCGCCGGAACACCTCGATCTGGTCGGCGATCAGCGACGCGCGGTGGCCGCGCGCGTAGTCGAGGGTCGCCTTCATCGCCGCGCCCGCGATGTCCACGTTGATGGCGGAGCGGCGGCGCAGCTCGGCGGCGGGCTGGGAGTCGTACTCCTCGTTGTTGACCTGCATCGGGAACTCGATGGTGTGCGCCGCGACCGCGCCGTGGAACGGCATGTACTGCGGCGTGAAGATCGGCGGCCAGTCGTCCCAGCCCTCTTGCTGGTCGCGGAAGGGGATGACCGCGGGCAGCACGCCGTCCTTCTGCTCGGTGTAGCCGAGGCCGTTGACGGCCTTCTCCATGCCGAGGGCGTTGGCGTAGCTGTTCTTCAGGAACAGGTCGTACTCGTAGTTCTCGCCGTGCGGCGGGGTGGTCGGCTCGATGAGGGTGCCGTTCACGTACCCGTGCAGGTCGAGCATCATCGTGGGCTGCTTGTCGATGGCGATCCGCCGCACCGCGCGCGTCTCGGGCTGGGTCGCGGTGATGAAGTCCCGGTTCAGGTCGAAGCCGTTCGCGTTCTCGCGGGTGCCCGCGATCCGCCCGTCGGGGTTCATGGTGACGTTGAAGTAGAGGCGGTGGTGGGCGAGCAGCTCGCGGGTCTTCGTGTCCTTGGCCTTCGCCAGCTTCTCGATGAGCTTCAGGGCCGCGTCGGTGCCCTCCCACTCGTTGCCGTGGATGTTGTTGTTGATGAACACCGGCGCCTTGTACGCGGACTTGAGTGCCTTGTCCTTGGCGGCGGCCGCGGGCGCGTTCTCGATGCGGTCGCGCATCCTCTCCTGCCGGGCGGTCTCGCGCGCCGACTCGGGCGCGGTGACCGTCACCAGATACAGGTCGTGCCCGCCGGCCGACCGCCCGGCTGTCTCCACGCTGACCCGGTCGCCGATGCCCTGGATCCTGTTCAGCCTGGGGGCGATGGCGTGGTACGGGGTCAGGCCCAGCTTGATGGACTTGTCGGCCGGGTTCTTCGGCACCGCGGGCAGGCGCTGTTCACGCGGATAGCCGCGGCCCTTCGCGGCGAGCGCGGCACCCGCCCCGCCGCCGTCGAGCGCGCGCTCCGCGGCGCTCTCGGGGGCCCGCGCGGCCCGGTCGGGCGAGTCCAGCGGGGCCTCGTCGCGGATCACCGGGCGGGGCGCGGGGTCCGCGCTCGCGCCGCTCGGAGTGAGCGCGGTGAACAGCAGCGTGCCCGCGGCGGCCGATGCGGTCAGGAGCACGGGTCTTGATGGGCGGGATATCCCCATACGTACCTCCGAAGCGTGGGCCGTTGGCCGACCCGAGAGATCAGTCGAGAGATCAGTAGGGGAGGTCTACAGGGTGAAAACGCGCGCAACAAGGGGGTATTCACGAAACAGCCACCCCACCCGCACCACTCCCGGGCCGCAGCCGGGGGCCGGATAGGGTGTGCCGCATGCGTGAACTGGGTCGTGGATTCGGCTATCTGGTGAAGGGGCAGCGCTGGGTCGCCCAGCACGGCAAGCAGTTCGGATGGGGGCTGCTGCCAGGACTGATCACCCTCGTCCTGTACGCGGGCGCGCTCGTCGCGCTCGCGCTGTGGGGCACGGACCTCGTCTCCTGGGCGACGCCGTTCGCCGACGACTGGTCCAACCCGTGGCCGGGCCTGTTCCGCGGCTTCCTGACGGTGCTGCTCTTCGCCCTGGCCCTGCTCCTGTCCGTGGTGACGTTCACCGCGGTGACGCTGGTGATCGGCGAGCCCTTCTACGAGTCCCTCTCCGAGCAGGTCGACATCTCCGTGGCGGGCTTCGCGCCCGAGTCGGGCCTGCCGCTCTGGCGCGACATCCTCATCTCCATCCGCGACAGCCTCCGCATCGTCGTACGGGCCGCGATCTGGGGCGTGCTGCTCTTCGGCCTCGGCTTCCTGCCGGTCGTCGGCCAGACCGTGATCCCCGTGATGGGCTTCTTCGTCACCGGTTTCTTCCTGGTGGAGGAGCTGACGGCGATCGCGCTGCAGCGGCGCGGGGTGCGGCTGCGCGACCGCCTGGCCCTGCTCCGGGCCCGCAAGTCCCTGGCGTGGGGCTTCGGCGCCCCGCTCGCGGTCGTCTTCCTGGTGCCGTTCGTCGCCGTGTTCCTGATGCCGGGCGCGGTCGCGGGCGCGACCCTGATGGCACGGGACCTCATGGGCGAGGACACGGGCTCCGATGACGACGACGCCGAGGACGCCGACGACGCGAGCGGGACTCCCCGGCCGGACGGCCGGGGCGCGCCTACCGCCGGTTAGCCTCCGCTGCCGTCACCGCCGTCACCACGATCTGCCGCACCTGCCCGATGATGTCGACCCGGTTGCGGACGAACTCCGCGTCCGTGACCGTGCCCGTCGCCGGGTCGGTGTTCCCCGCGCCGAACTGCAGGACGGGCGTGTGCACATGGCCGCCGGGCAGCCGGTCGCGCAGCCCGAGCCGGTCGCGCAGCAGCGTCGCCCGGTACGCGATCTCGTTGGACAGGTAGTCCCCGCCGCCGCCCGCCCGCGCCGCCGACCCCGGAGTCGGCCCGTCCGGCCGCTGCACCGGCGTGCTGCCGCCCGCCGGGATCTCGGTCACGGCCGTGTTGTCGTACACGGGGAAGCGCCCGGTGTCCGCCGCCACGATGTCCTTGTACGGGAGGGTCGTCGTCGTCCACTGCGGCTGCGAGGCCGGGTCGGTGACCGGGACGACGCCGGTGCTCGACAGGTTCTCGTTGTCCCCGAACCCGCCCCGCCAGGCCCCGTTGGTCCGCTCGATGTCGAACTTGCCGACCCGGCCCTGGCTCACCGTCGTGAACAGGTCGACGCGCGGCAGCTGCCGCCGCAGGACCCGCTCCACCTCGCCCTCGGCGAAGTCCGTCCAGCGGACCGGGAACACGGCCGTCTCTATGCGCACCGGACCCTCGGCCGTCCTCACGACGGTGCCGTCCAGGGCGAGCGCGGAGGCCCCCGACGGGTTGCTGATGCGGGTGTCGCGGTCGAGCGTGAACGGGTCGAAGCCGGTCACGAGGACCCGCTTCATCCGGTGGCCCTTGGGATAGCTGATCGTGTCCTGGCCCCGGGACGTCGTCTCCAGCTTGTCGAGGAGCCGCTTCCGCCCGGCGTCCCCCAGCTCGAACCCGCGCGGCTCGAAGGTCCGCAGCGCCCGCGTCATCCCGAGCCGCGCCCAGTACAGCGGCCGGTCGTCGTCCCGGCTCAGGCCCGCCCGTCGCCCGCCACCAGGAAGCGCTTCGCGCCCCTCCATTTGGGGACCCCGCCCCTGCGCCCGGTCCACGGCCCGCCGCCACAGCGCGTGCCCCTCGCGCACGACGAGCCGCTCCGCCTGCTCGTAGGAGCGCACCCGGCCGAGGCCCCGCTCGAATCCGGGCGCGACCCGGTCGAACCCGGCGCGCCGCAGGATCTCCTGAGGCGCCGCGCGGTCGAGGCGCTGCTCCTCGACGGTGGGCGCGCCGGCCCGCACGGTGTCGGCGGCCGACGCGGAGGGCACGGTGGCCCCGGCGAGGAGCAGGGCGCCCAACACGCCGTGCACGCCGATCCTTCGACCTGATATCCCGGGAGTGGGGGACGTAGCCACGAGAGTCCTTCCGTTGCAGGTGAGGTGGCCGAAGTATCGCGGGACGGGGGTGGTCGGCGCCATGCCCCACGGGGAGCTTTCGCCCTCGCTCCCTACGCCGAGTCCGCGCACGCCTCCCGCAGCGCCGCCAGGAACGGGGCCACCGCGGGCGGCGGCGTCCGGCCCCGCGCCGTCGCCGCGTACACCACCCGCGCCGGGGCGCCCTCGTCGCGCACCGGCACCAGAGCGATGTCGGGCCGCGCCCCCTGTGCCGCGAGCGCCGGGACCAGGGTCACGCCGAGGCCCGCGGCGACGTACCCCTGCTTGGCCGTCCACTCGCCGACCACGTGCGCGATCCGGGGCCGGAAGCCGTGCCGCAGCGCCGCGTCGAGCAGGGTGCCCGCCGGTTCGGCGCTGCCGGAGATCCAGTCCTCGTCGGCGAGCCGGTCCAGGCCGACGCGCGGCTCGGCCGCCAGCGGGTGGCCGGCGGGCACGGCGACGTACAGCGTCTCGTCGAGCAGGTGGTGCAGCTCGTAGGCGTCGTCGGCGAGCGGGCCGCCCGTCGTCGACACGACGGCCAGGTCCAACTCGCCCTCCGCGAGCCGCCCGAGCAGCGGTCCGGTGAAGCCCTCCTCGCGCGCGAGGACCACGCCGGGGTGGCGGGCACGGAACCGCGCGATGGCCCGCGGCACCAGCGCCGCGTCCGCGGTGGCGAACGCCCCGAACCGGAGGAGCCCGCCCGACACGTCGTCCAGGTCCGCCAACTCCCGCCGCAGCAGCGCCAGTTGGCGCAGGGCGGCCTCGGCGTGCGGCAGCGCGGCCCGCCCGTGCGCGGTCGGCCGAACCCCGCGCGGCAGCCGGTCGAACAGCGGCGCGCCGCCGAGCGCGCCCTCCAGGGAGGCGATCTGACGGGACACGGCGGACTGCGTCCAGCCCAGGTGCCGCGCGGCCACGGTGAAGGAGCCGTGCCGGGCCACCGTCACGAAGGCGCGGAGCCAGACGGTCGACACGTCGGCCGCGAAGGTGCCCGGCACATCGCCCGTGGTCCCGCTCAAGGCATGCGGATCATGCATGTCTCCCATGCTAGGCATTCGCTTGTGGCATCGTCTGGCCGGACCTAGCGTCGTACCCATGGAACGGAACAGGGAACGGAACAGAGAACAGAGCACGGAACAGAGCACGGAACAGAGCACGGAAGAGGGCACGGAAGAGGGCACGGGGCTGCCCTCGGCGTCCGGCGCCGATCGGAAGGACGAGGCCGCCCCCGCCCCGCGGCAGCGCGTCGCCTTCCTCGGACTCGGCCACATGGGCGCCCCCATGGCCCGCCGCATCCTGGCCGCCGGGCACCCGCTGACCGTGTGGAACCGCACCGCCGCGAAGGCGGAACCGCTCGTCGCCGAGGGCGCGCGCCCCGCCTCCTCGCCCGCGCAGGCCGTGCGGGACGCCGACGTCGTCATCACGATGCTCGCGGGGCCGGACGCGCTGCGGCACGTCGCCGACGAGATCCTGCCGGTGCTGCGGGAGCGCGCCGGCGTCCACTGGGTGGAGATGTCGACGGTCGGGCCCGACGCCGTACGGACGCTGGGGGAGCGGGTGCCGGACGGCGTCACGCTGGTCGACGCGCCCGTGGCGGGCAGCACGGACAAGGCGGCGGCGGGGCGGCTCGGCATCCTCGCGGGCGGCGACGCCACCGCCGTCGAGTCGCTGCTCGGCCACCTCGGCACGGTCACCCGCACCGGACCGCTCGGCTCGGGTGCCGCGCTCAAGGTCGTCGTGAACACCGCCGTGCTCGGCGGCGTCGCCCTGGTCGCGGAGTCGATGGCGCTCGCCGACGCGCTCGGCCTCGACCCGGAGGTGGCGCGGGGCGTCCTGGCCCAGGGGCCGCTCGGGGGCGCCGTCGCCCGCGCCTTCGCCACCGACGTGCACTTCGGCAACGGCCTCGCCGCGAAGGACGTGGCCCTCGCCACGAGCACGACGTGGCTGCCCGCGATGGAGGCGGTCCTCGGCCACTACGAGGCCGCGGCGGCGGACCCGGCCGTGGCCGACGAGGACATCGCCGCGGCCGTCACCCGCGTCCGCCGCACCCGCGAGCCCCGCACCTGAGGCGGCATCAGCCGACCCCACCCTCCCCGGAACTCACCTTCAGGAGACCGAGTACATGCACGTCACCCTCGACGACCCCGCCGCCGCGCCCCCGCCCCTCGGCCCCTACTCCCAGGTCGCCCGCGTCCAACTCGCCGACGGCAGCGCTCTGTTGTACCTCTCCGGGCAGATCGCCGAAGGCGCGGACATCGCCGAGCAGAGCCACGGCGTCTTCGCGGCCCTCACCGCCCTCCTCCAGGCGCACGGCGCGACGCTCGCCGACATCATCAACATCCGTACGTTCCTGACGGACATGGACGACCTGCCCGGCTACGCCGCCGTGCGCCGCGCCTACCTCACCGGGACGCCGCCGACCAGCACCACGGTGTCGGTCCCGCGGCTGTTCAAGCCGGAGGCGCTCATCGAGGTGGAGGTGGTCGCTACCCGCCCGGCCGGGCGGCCGTGACGCCCTTGTGGGCCATCTCGGCGAGGCGCGCCTGCCCGTCCTTGCTGGGGTGGAACCAGTCCCAGTGGCTCAGCTGGTCCCCGTCGAAGCGGAAGTCGAAGACGGCCCCGCCGTCGTAACGGCAGCGCTGGTCCTTCGCGCAGACGTCCTTGAGCACGCCGTTGTACGCCACCACGCGGTCCTGCACCGACTGGCGCCGGGCGGTGGCCGCCCGGTCCATGTTGTCCGCGTCGGCCAGCATCGACTTGCAGATGCCGAGCTTCCACACCTGCTTGCCGAGCTGGTTGGTGCGCCCCGTGGACCACAGCCGCTTCAGGTCCGGCACGCTCACCACGTACACCTGCGCCTTGGGCTGGGCGCGGCGCAGCGTGCGCAGGGCGTCCTGGAAGTCGGCGCGGAACTCCGCGACGGAGGTCATCTCGTCGGCCGACGAGCGGCAGGCGTCGTTGGCGCCCGCCATCACCGTCACCAGCTCGGGCTTGCGCGCCGCAGCCCGCGCCATCTGCTCCGGGACGTCGGCCATCCGCGCGCCGGTCTTGGCGTAGTTCCAACTGTGCGTCGCCGCGCGCTGCTTGCCGAGCAGCCGCCGCGCGAGGCTGCGCACCCCGTCGTCGCTGCCGGTCGCCCAGGACGCCTCGGGGCAGTCCGAGAGCACCGAGCAGGCGTCGAAGCCGCGCGTGATGGAGTCGCCGACGGCGGCGAGGGAACGAGGGCTGGTGTCCCAGGCGGGAGGCTGCTGGGGAGCCGCTCTGTCCTGGGCCGACGAACCGCCCGGCGCCGCGGAGTCGCCGCCCGAGGCGTCACACGCGGTGAGCGTGGCGAAACCGGTGAGAGCCGCCGTCGCGAGGGCGACGGCGGCCCGTGCGCGGTGCCTTGAATTCCGCATCCTCGTCCCCTCTGTCGTCCAACGTGACGTCGTGCGGGCCGTTCAGGTTGCGTCCCGCCGAGTGCTGATATGTCCAGTCCGCGGCTCCGGGACACCCAACCGGGGGTTTCCGGGCCTCCCAGCGAGTGAAACCCAGGGGATTCCCGGCATGCGGACCGACGGTACGTCACACTCCTTGCCTCGCCGCACGGTAGCCTCGCCACCCAGTGGCACTCGATTTTCTCGGTTCCGCTAAATTACATCACGTCACATCTGTCCCCTTTTTTGACTTTCCTCGTTTTCGGGGAATATCGCTCGGCACGGGCGCGAGGCCGCTGGGGAAGGCGTACCTCGTCCCACACTGGAGGTCCCGGTGACGACACGTGGAGTTCTGTACGTGCACTCCGCACCGCGCGCGCTGTGCCCGCACGTCGAGTGGGCCGTCGCGGGCGTGCTCGGCGCACGCGTCAGCCTCGACTGGATCCGACAGCCCGCGGCACCCGGGACCTGGAGATCCGAGTTCTCCTGGCAGGGCTCGGCCGGCACCGCCTCCAAGCTCGCCTCCGCGCTGCGCGGATGGGACCTGCTGCGCTTCGAGGTCACGGCCGAGCCGTGCGCCTCGGCCGAGGGCGAGCGCTACAGCGCCACCCCCCGGCTCGGCATCTTCCACGCCGTCACCGGCATCCACGGCGACATCCTGATCCCCGAGGACCGGCTGCGCGCCGCCCTCGCCCGCTCCCAGGGCGGCGAGAGCGACCTGGCGGCCGAGCTGGCCAAGCTGCTCGGCAAGCCCTGGGACGACGAACTGGAGCCGTTCCGGTACGCGGGCGAGGGCGCGCCGGTGCGCTGGCTGCACCAGGTCGTCTGACTTTGCGCCCAAACCGGCGCCGCTCTCGCGGACCCGGTTGCTCGCCGTCGGGGTTGCTCAATTGATGGTTGCGGTGCTCTTCGCTCAAAAAGATGGCCCGCCCGGAGAGTCCGGGCGGGCCATCTGCGCGCAGGCAGCGGTGTGTCAGACCGTGCGGAAGGCCAGGACCACGTTGTGGCCGCCGAAGCCGAACGAGTCGTTCAGCGCCGCGATCGTGCCCTCGGGCAGCGGGCGGGGCTCGCCGACGATGATGTCCGCGTCGACCTCGGGGTCGAGGTTGTCGACGTTGATCGTGGGCGGGGCCACCCGGTGGTGCAGCGCGAGGACCGTCGCGACGGTCTCCACGCCACCGGCGCCGCCCAGGAGGTGACCGGTCATCGACTTCGTCGAGGCGATCGCCATGTGGTCGACGTCGTCGCCGAACGCCTGCCGCAGCGCCTTGATCTCACCGACGTCGCCCTGCGGGGTCGAGGTGGCGTGCGCGTTGATGTGCACGATCTCGGCGGGCTTCAGGCCGGTGTTGTCGACCAGGTTCTGCAGCGCCGCCGCGATGCCGTTGCCGGACGGCTCGGGCTGCGTGATGTGGTGCGCGTCGGCCGAGATGCCCTGGCCGACGGCCTCCGCGTAGATCCGGGCGCCGCGGGCCTTGGCGTGCTCCTCGGACTCCAGGACGATCACGCCCGCGCCCTCGCCGAGCACGAAGCCGTTGCGGTCGCGGTCGTAGGGGCGGGACGCGCCCTGCGGGTCGTCGTTGTTCTTCGACATCGCCATCATGTTGCCGAACGCGGCGATCGGCAGCGGGTGGATGGCCGCCTCCGTGCCACCGGCGATGACGACGTCGGCACGGCCGGTGCGGATCATCTCGATCGCGTAGCCGATGGCCTCCGCGCCGGACGCGCAGGCCGAGACCGGGGTGTGCACCCCGGCGCGGGCGTTCAGGGTGATGCCGACGTTCGCCGCGGGCGAGTTGGGCATCAGCATGGGGACCGTGTGCGGGGAGACGCGGCGTACGCCCTTCTCCTTCAGCACGTCGTACTGGTCGAGGAGGGTCGTCACGCCGCCGATGCCGGAGGCGATGACCGCGCCGAGGCGGTCGGGGTCGACGGCGGTGTCCTCGCCCGCCTTCGCGGTGAAGCCCGCGTCCTTCCAGGCCTCGTCGGCCGCGACGAGCGCGAACTGCGCCGAGCGGTCGAGCTTGCGGGCCTGCGGGCGCGGGATGGTCTCCGTCGGCTCGACGGCGATCCGGCCCGCGATGCGGACCGGCAGCTCGGCCGCCCAGTCCTCCTCGATGAGGCTGATCCCGGAACGGCCTGCGAGCAGACCCTCCCAGGTCGATGCCGCGTCGCCACCCAGCGGTGTGGTTGCGCCGATACCGGTGACGACCACGGTGCGATTGGTCGAGTTCACTGGATTTCTCTCTCCACGATTTGGTTCAGATGCGGATGCGGCGGCGCCACCGCCGGGTGGCGGCTGGCAAGAGCCCCGGCCGGTACGAGCCTGCGGTCGTCAGGCTCGGACCTGATGTCAGGCCTGGTGCTCGAGGATGTACTTCGTCGCGTCGCCGACGGTCTTCAGGTTCTTGACGTCGTCGTCCGGGATCTTGACGTCGAAGCGCTCTTCGGCGGCGACGACGACCTCGACCATGGACAGCGAGTCGACGTCCAGGTCGTCGGTGAAGGACTTGTCCAGCTGGACGTCCTCGACCGGGATGCCGGCGATCTCGTTGACGATCTCCGCGAGACCGTCGACGATCTCCTTCTCAGTGGCGGCCATCTTGGCGCTCCTTCGTATGTATCCAGAGGGTGTGGCGGCAACCGCGTGGATCCGAAGATCCGCAGCAGGTGCCTAGGGGAGGGTAACGACCGTGGCGGCGTACACGAGACCCGCCCCGAAGCCGATGACGAGCGCGGTGTCGCCGCTCTTCGCCTCACCGGTCGCCAGGAGCCGCTCCATCGCGAGCGGGATCGAGGCGGCCGAGGTGTTGCCGGTGGTGCGCACGTCACGGGCGACCGTGACGTGCTCCGGCAGTTTCAGAGTCTTCACCATCGAGTCGATGATCCGCTCGTTGGCCTGATGCGGAATGAAGACGTCCAAGTCGTCCGCGGTGATCCCGGCCGCGTCCAGCGCCTGCTGTGCGACCTTCGCCATCTCGAACACGGCCCAGCGGAACACCGCCTGGCCCTCCTGCGTGATGGCAGGGAACTTGTCGGGGGCGCCGTCGCGGTACGCCTCCCACGACTCGGTCTGCTTGATCGTGTCGGACTTGTCGCCCTCCGAGCCCCAGACCGTCGGACCGATCCGCGGCTCCTTGGCGGGGCCCACGATCACCGCGCCGGCACCGTCGCCGAACAGGAACGCCGTCGCCCGGTCGTGCAGGTCGGTGAGGTCGCTCAGCCGCTCCACGCCGATGACGAGTACGTACTCGGCGGAGCCCTCGACGACCATGCCCTTGGCGAGGGTCAGGCCGTAGCCGAAGCCGGCGCAGCCCGCGGAGATGTCGAACGCGGCGGGCTTGCCCGTGCCGAGCTTGTCCGCGATCTCGGTGGCGATGGCCGGGGTCTGCTTGAAGTGCGAGACGGTGGAGACGATCACGGCGCCGATCTGCTCGGGCGTGATGCCCGCGTCCGCGATGGCCTTGCCGGACGCCTCGACGGACATCGCGGCGACGGTCTCCTCGTCGGAGGCCCAGTGCCGGGTCTGGATGCCGGAGCGGGAGCGGATCCACTCGTCGGACGAGTCGATCGTCTCGAGGATGACCTCGTTCGGTACGACACGCGTGGGCCGGTAGCCGCCGACGCCCATGATCCGCGCGTACGGGGCGCCCTGGCTGGGCTTGATCTTCGACATGCGCTACGGCTCCTTGTCTCGCTCAGGAATGCTCGGCGACGAGCGTGCGGGCCGCGTCGAGGTCGTCGGGGGTCTTCACGGCGAGCGTCTTGACACCCTTGAGCGCGCGCTTGGCGAGACCGGTCAGCGTGCCGCCGGGGCACACCTCGATCAGCGCCGTCACGCCGAGCTCCTGGAACGTGTCCATGCACAGGTCCCAGCGGACCGGGTTGGCGACCTGGCCGACCAGGCGGGAGACCACCTCGGCCCCGCTCGCGACGGCCTTGCCGTCCCGGTTCGAGAGGTACGTCAGGCGCGGGTCGGCGGCCTCAAGGCCCTTGGCGGCGTCCTCGAGCGCGGCGACCGCGGGTGCCATGTGGTGCGTGTGGAACGCGCCCGCGACCTTCAGGGGCACGACCTTGCGGACGCCCTCCGGCTTGTCCTCGGCGAGCGCGGCGATCTGCTCGGCGGTGCCCGCGGCGACGATCTGGCCCGCGCCGTTCACGTTCGCCGGGGTCAGGCCCAGCTTCTCCAGGTGCGGCAGGGTGACCTCGGGGTCGCCCCCGAGCAGCGCCGCCATCCCGGTCTCCGTCACGGCGGCCGCGTCGGCCATGGCCAGTCCGCGCTTGCGCACGAAGCGCAGGGCGTCGTCCTCGGTGAGCACACCGGCGTACGCGGCGGCCGTGATCTCGCCGACGCTGTGCCCGGCGACGGCGCCGGGCGCGATGTCACCCAGTGCCGCGGCGGAGAGCAATCCGGCGGCCACGAGCAGCGGCTGCGCCACCGCGGTGTCACGGATCGCGTCCTCGTCCGCCTGCGTTCCGTAGTGGGCGAGGTCGAGCCCGATGGCGTCCGACCAGGCGGCGAGCCGGTCGGCGGCGCCGGGGAGGTCGAGCCAGGGGGTCAGGAAGCCGGGCGTCTGAGCGCCTTGGCCGGGAGCGACGAGTACGAGCACTCTCACACTCTCTCTTGTGGACAGTACGAACCGCCCGTGGGGACAGGGACGAAGAACCGCTGAGGGAATTGTAGGGCCCCGACAAATGCCTAGGCCTGGGGATCACCGTCCGCGAGACGTCCCAGGATCAGCGCGATGCGCAGAGTGAACGCCGAGCGCACATCCGAGGGGGACCAGCCGGTGACGTCAGTCACACGTCGAAGCCGGTAGCGCACGGTGTTGGGATGCACAAAGAGCATCCGTGCGGCACCCTCCAGGCTGCTCGCCTGTTCCAGGTAGACGCTGAGGGTCTCAAGGAGCGCCGAACCGGCCTCCTCCAGCGGTCTGTAGATCTCCTCCACCAGCTGTTCGCGGGCCGCCGGATCGCCCGCGATCGCCCGCTCCGGCAGCAGATCGTCCGCGAGGACGGGGCGCGGCGCGTCCTGCCAGGCACCGCACGCCTTCAGACCCGCGGCGGCCGCCTGCGCGGAGCGGGTGGCGGCGAGCAGGTCGGGCACGATGGGCCCGGCCACCACGGGCCCGGCCGCGTACGGTCCGATCAGGGCCTTCGCCACCGCCAGCGGGTTGTCGTTGCCGCCCGCGATGACGACCAGGCGGGTGCCGAGCACGCCGGTGAGGACCTGGAGCTTGGCGTGCCGGGCGGCCCGCCGGATGGCCTCCACGGTGAGCTCGCTGTCACCGTCAGGGGCCGTGCCGAGCACCACGCACACGTGGTCCGGCGAGTTCCAGCCAAGGGCGGCGGCCCGGGAGACGGCACCCTCATCGGCCTCCCCGGAGAGCACGGCGTTCACGACGAGCGACTCCAGGCGCGCGTCCCAGGCACCGCGTGCCTCGGCGGCCTGTGCGTACACCTGCGCGGTGGCGAACGCGATCTCGCGGGCGTAGACGAGCAGCGCCTCGCGCAGGATCGACTCGTCGCCGGGCGCGGCGACCTCGTCGATCGCCGACTCCATGACCTCGATGGTGGTCCGCACCATCTCCACGGTCTGGCGCAGCGTGATCGCCCGGGTCAGCTCGCGGGGCGCGGTGCCGAAGACGTCCGTCGAGATCGCCTGGGGGGCGTCGGGGTGCCGGAACCACTCGGTGAACGCGGCGATGCCGGCCTGGGCGACGAGGCCGATCCAGGAGCGGTTCTCCGGTGGCATGGCCCGGTACCAGGACAGCGTCTCGTCCATGCGCGCGATCGCCTGCGCCGCGAGGCTGCCGGACGACTTCTCCAGGCGCTTCAGGGTCGCGGTGTGCGCGTGGGCGCGGCCGCCGCGCCGGGCGTCCGCTCCGGCGTCCTGGTGGGCTGAGTTCGCTTCAGGTTCGGGCACGGGGACAAGACTGCCTTATCGGGACGGCGGTGTGCGGGGCCGGGTCTACGGTGGGGGCGTGATGGAAGTACGACGTGCCGGTGAGCGGTATCCCGGGGGTGACCCCATGGCGGGGATCGACTCCTTCCACGCCTTCTCCTTCGGGCCCTACTACGAGCCCGACAACCTCCGCTTCGGCGCGCTCCTCGCCTGCAACGAGGAACACCTCGCGCCCGGCGCCGGGTTCGAGGAGCATCCGCACAGCCACACCGAGATCGTCACCTGGGTCGTCGCGGGCGAGCTGACCCACCGCGACTCCGCGGGCCACGAGTCCGTCGTCCGTCGCGGCGACGTCCAGCACCTCAGCGCGGGCGCGGGGGTGCGGCACGTCGAGCGCAACGCGGGCCCCGAGCCGCTGACGTTCCTCCAGATGTGGCTGGCGCCCCGGGACCCCGGCGGCCCCCCGTCCTACGACATCGTCCGCGGCATCGCCGACTCCACGCCCTACGCCGTTCCCGCCGCCTCCGCCCTCCTCCACGTCCGCCGCCTCGGCCCCGGCGAACGCACCGCCCTCCCCGACGCTCCCACGGTCTACGTCCACGTGGTCGACGGCGAGGTGGCCCTGGCGGACGAGGAGCTGGGCCCGGGCGACTCGGCCAGGCTGACGGGGGAGGCGGGGCTCGACGTGGTGTCGTACGACGGGCGGGCGGAGCTGCTGGTGTGGGAGATGGGTTAGGCGGTCTGTGGGCGGCCCGGGCGTGCCCGTACCTACAGTTCGGCCAGCACCGCGTCCGTGAACGCGGGCCAGACCTCCGCGGCCCACGGCCCGAACGCCCGGTCCGTCAGGGCCACGCACGCCGCCCCCGCGTCGGGGTCCACCCACAGAAACGTTCCCGCCTGCCCGAAGTGCCCGAAGGTCCGCGGCGAGGAGGAACTCCCCGTCCAGTGCGGCGACTTCCCGTCCCGGATCTCGAATCCGAGCCCCCAGTCGTTGGGGTTCTGATGCCCGTACCCGGGCAGCACGCCCTTGAGTCCGGGGAAAGTCACGGTCATGGCCTCGGCGACGGTCCGGGGGTCGAGCAGCCGGGGCTGCTGCACCTCGGCGGCGAACCGCACGAGGTCGTCCACGGTCGACACCCCGTCCTTGGCGGGCGAGGCCCCGCCGTCCAGGAACGTCGAGGTCATCCCGAGCGGCTCCAGGACGGCCTGGCGCAGATAGTCCGCGAAGGGGATCTCGGTGGCCTTGGCGATGTGGTCGCCGAGCACCTCGAACCCGGCGTTGGAGTACAGCCGCCGCGTCCCCGGTGCCGCCGCCACCTGGTGCTCGTCGAAGGCGAGCCCGCTGGTGTGCGCGAGCAGGTGCCGCACGGTCGACCCCTCGGGCCCGGCGGGCTCGTCGAGCTCGATCGCCCCCTCCTCGTACGCGACGAGCGCCGCGTACGCCGCGAGGGGCTTGGTCACGGAGGCGAGGGCGAACCGCTGCCCGGTGGGCCCGCGGGTCCCGGCGACGGTGCCGTCCGCGCGGACGACGGCGGCGGCAGCGGTCGGGACCGGCCAGTTCTCGATCAACGCCAGGCTCTGCATGCGTACGAGCCTAAGCGCCCGTGAGTTCCAGCTGCGTGGAGGGGTCGGACTCGCGGACGAACCCGAGCGAGGCGTACAGCGGCCCGGCGTCCGCCGCCGCGGCGCGTCGTACAGGATTCACGGGCCGCGCGGAAGCCACCGCACCCGGGCGCCGTCCCGTGGATTGCGCCCCGCCCGACGATCTTTCGGAACACCCTTGCTTGGAGTGCGCTCCAAGGTTCTAGCGTGGGGGCCATGACGGTGATGGAGACCACCCCCGCACCCGCACCCGCCTCCGCCCACGACCCGGCCGCGCCCGAGATCTGCGCGCCCCCGCCCGCCCATCCGCGCCCGGACGGGCAGGACCACTACACGATCAGCGAGGTCGTCGCGGTGACCGGTCTGACCGCGCACACCCTGCGCTGGTACGAGCGGATCGGCCTGATGCCGCACATCGACCGCTCCCACACGGGCCAGCGCCGCTACCGCAACCGCGACCTGGACTGGCTGAACTTCGTCGGCAAGCTGCGCCTGACCGGCATGCCGGTCGCCGACATGGTGCGCTACGCGGAGCTGGTCCGCGAGGGCGACCACACCTTCGCGCAGCGCAGGGAGCTCCTGGAGCGCACCCGCAGGGACGTCCGGGCCCGCATCGCGGAACTCCAGGGCACGCTCGCCGTCCTGGACCACAAGATCGACATCTACTCCTGAGCCGGCGGCCCCGGCATCCCCAGCAATCCCTGGCTCCGGTATCCCCCAGCAATCCCTGAACCCCAGCGGAGGCACGACCCAGTGAAGATCAACACCGCCCGGCTCGGCACGGCAGGCCCCGAGGTCGGCGTCCAGGGCCTCGGCTGCATGGGCATGAGCTTCGCGTACGGCCCGACGGACGCCGACGAGGCCCGGTCCACCCTGGAGCGGGCACTCGACCTGGGTGTCACGCTATACGACACCGCCGACGCCTACGCGAGCGGCGAGAACGAGAAGTTCCTCGCCCCCTTCCTCGCGGCGCACCGCGACGAGGTCGTCATCGCCACGAAGTTCGCCCTGGCCATCGACCCGGCCGATCCCACGAAGCGGATCATCAACAACGCGCCCGAGTACATACGGGCCTGCGTCGACGCCAGCCTGAGCCGCCTCGGCGTGGACGCCATCGACCTCTACTACATGCACCGCCGCGACCCGGGGGTGCCGATCGAGGACACCGTCGGCGTGATGGCCGAGCTGGTCGCCGCGGGCAAGGTCAAGCACCTCGGGCTCAGCGAGGTCACCGGCGACGAGCTGCGCGCCGCGCACGCCGTGCACCCCATCGCCGCCCTGCAGTCGGAGTGGTCGCTGTTCAGCCGCGACATCGAGCGCGCCGTCGTCCCGGCCGCCGCCGAGCTCGGCGTGACCCTCGTCCCGTACTCCCCGCTCGGCCGCGGCTTTCTGACCGGCTCCTTCGTGAGCGCCGACAAGGAGCTGACCGAGGGCGACTTCCGCCGCCAGCAGCCCCGCTTCACCGGCGCCAACGCCGCGGCGAACGCGGCCCTCCTCGACCCGGTCCGCACGGTCGCCGCCGCGCACGACGTGACCCCGGCCCAGGTCGCCCTGGCCTGGGTGCACCAGCGGGCCGAGGTCCACGACCTCCCGGTGGTCCCCATCCCCGGCACCCGCAAGCGCACCCGCCTGGAGGAGAACACAGCGTCCACCCGCCTCACCCTGACCCCCACCGAACTGGCCCTCCTGGACCCGATCGCGGCCTGGGTGTCGGGGGACAGGTACGCGGACATGACGTTCACGTCGGCGGGCAGGGAGTAGGAGGCCCCGCAAGGGGCGCGGCCGTGCCCCGTAAGGGGCGCGGGGGAACTGCGCGCCCAGCCACCGCGCACCCGCGGACGGCAAAGGCCAGAACCGCCCACCCGGACCCCGACGTCCCCCAAGGCCCAGGGGCCCGTCACAGCTCGGCCAGCAGTTCCGCCTTCTTGGCAGTGAACTCGTCGTCCGTGAGCAGCCCGGCCTGATGCAGCTCTCCGAGATGCCGGATCCGCTCGGCGATATCGGCGGGATCACGCCGGACGGCGGGCGCCGCCGCGGGAACCACGGCGGGCGCGGGCCCCGAGGCCCGCACGGCGGCGAGGACGGACGCGGCGAACGGCAGCGACTCGTGCACGGGGCCGTAGCCGAGGCCGAAGACGACGGCCGCCGGATCCTGGTCCGCCTGCGCGGGCTGGGCGACCGGCGACTCGCGGCGCAGCAGCCGCAGATGGCCCTCGAAGACCTCCGGCGAGCGCCACTCGACCCCGCTCAGGTCGGTGACCAGGAAGCTCTGGTCACCGGCCTTCCACTTCGCTGACGAGGCCCCCGTCCAGAACCAGCGGAAGGCCACCGCCTTGCCGTCGAAGGACGCCTTCCCGTCGTACGCCTTGAACTGCAGCGGCGCCTCGGGCGGGGCCACCAGATGGCGGTCCGCCGGGCCCGGTTCTGCCGCCGGGAGGGCGGCGCGCAGCTCGTCCGCGTAGTACTCGGCGAGCGTCTCGCGCTCTGCCGGGAGCACCAGGCGGTAAGGATCGGAGCCGTCCTTGAGCTGTCCCGCCGCCGCCTCCATGAGCGGATCGGCGCCCGGTCTCGGGACGGCGTGCAGGACGACCGTCCCGCGTTTGCCCGGTGAGAGCGTGACCCCCGCGATCGCCTCATGAGGGATGCGGCGCTCACCGAGAGCCTGGAACAGCTTCGGCGTACGGATCCCCCGTTCGAAGCGGATGAGCACGGAGTCGGACTCGAACTCCCAGGCGGCGTGAAATCCGGCCAGTACATCACCCATGCGGCTCATCGTATGCGGCACGCGCTTCTCCGTCTCTCCTGCGGCGGGCCGCTGTTTCGTCGATTTCTACGCGCGTCAGGCCGCTGTCGTACCGGACATACCTTCCCGGCAGGCCACGGACTTATGGGCGCAGCGCACCTTGTCGTACGCGCCGACCCCGATCTGGGCGAAGTTGCGCAGGCTGTCCGTGCCCGGCTCGAAGTAACCCGTGTGGCCGCGGGCGCGGTCGGCGGACACCACGCGCGCGCCGAAGCCCGCGGAGACGGGGTCGGCGCCGTGGCCGAGCCCGCCGACTTCCATGTGCGGCACATCCTGGATCCAGTCGTCGCTGTCCCGTGCGGCCCAGATCCGCGCGCGGCTGCCGAGGTCCGTGGCGCTGTCGGAGCGCATGCCGGGGCTGCCCGCGACGGCGATGTCGGTGACCCGCGACGGCAGCCGGGGGGCCGCGACCCCGCACACCACGGAGCCGTAGCTGTGGCAGTAGAGCGCCACCGCGGCCCGGCCGGGCAGCGCGCTCACCAGGGAGTCGAGGCGGACCGCCCCGTCGTCGGCGCGCATCGAGGTGGCCGCGTCCACGCCGAGGCCGACGGGCGCGGTGTAGTCGGCCCAGGCGATCACGGCGGTACGCACGCGCGGGTCCACCGCGCGCTCCGCGCGGTAGAGCGACTGCGCCATGCCGACGGGCGCCGCGTACTTGCGCTGGGTGCGCTCGAAGGTGAGGACGTTCGTGTCGACTCCGGGCACCACGACCGAGACCCGTCGGGCCCGGTCGAGGTCTCCGTAGACCTCGGCCATGCGCCCCGAGCCCATCGGGTCGAAGGCGAGGACCTGGCGTTCGGGGCGCATCATCACGCCGAACCGCTTCATCCTGCGCTCCGCCTCCTGCTTGCCCACGGGCGAGAGCCGGTCGTCGTGGACGCGTTCCTTCTCGATCGCGCGTGCCTGGTGCAGGGCGACGCGGTTCGCGCGGTATCGCAGTTGTACGGGGGCGCCGTTCATGTTGCCGACGGCGAGGGGATAGCGGGTGGCGAGCCGGGTGCGCTGCTGTGCGGTGAGCGAGGCGAAGAACTGCGCGATCCT
Organism: Streptomyces flavofungini; assembly: GCF_030388665.1. Classification (NCBI taxonomy): domain Bacteria; kingdom Bacillati; phylum Actinomycetota; class Actinomycetes; order Kitasatosporales; family Streptomycetaceae; genus Streptomyces; species Streptomyces flavofungini. The sequence continues at coordinate 6,579,146 of NZ_CP128846.1, forward strand.
GGCCGCGGGGGCGCCGGAGTCGGGCAGGTCACGCCCGTCGATGCGGCCCCGGTCCCAGGCGGCCAGGGTGGCTTCGAGGGGCGAGCCCGCGCCTCTGTGCTGACGTACCGCGGTCCAGCCGGTGGTCGCGAGCATGACGAACACCACGGTGAGCGCGAGCAGAGCGCGCCAGACGCCGAGTTGGGGGGAGGAGTCGAAGGAAGTCACTGCGGGACACCCTAGGAGAAGCGCGAAGCCTCCCGTGCACGGGGTGAGGCAGATCACGTTTCTGGAGGGGTAATTGTGGTGAAGCGGACACTTCCCTTGCGAGTTCGTCACGCTCTGTGCGTAAGGCGCGTACGAGGCGCGCGTGCGGCGCGCGGTCACTCGGGGTGTGCCGTGGTCACTCAATGCGGGTGCGCGGGTGGGGGGCGTCGGCCGTCGGTGCGGGAGCGCGGTGGCCCCCACGCGGTCCTCACGCGGTCCTCACGCGGTCCTCGAGCGGCCCCCGAGCGGTCCTCGGCGGGCCTCGTCGCCGACCCGGTCAGTCCTCGCGCCGGTCCGGTCAGTCCTCGCGCCAGTCCGCGGCGAGCGCCGGGCCGAGGTGGTCGAGATGGGACTCCGTGATCGCGCGGATCGAGTCGACGCTGATGTCCTCGCCCGCGCCCCACAGGCGTCCGGTGACCCGCATGACGCCGCTGAACGCCGCGACCGCCACCCGGGGGCGCGGGTCGACGGCGAGGTCGACGCCCTCGCGTTCGGCGATCAGCTGCGCGGCCTGCTCCTCCACCTCGATGGAGCGGCGCAGGTGGACGGCCAGGAGCGCGGGGGTCGACTCGATCATCCGGTAGGTGCGCATGTGGAGTTCGACCGGGACGACGGCCTCGACGGCCTCGCCCACCGCGTCCCAGGAGCCGAGCACCGCCCCGCGCAGCGCCGCGAACGGGGCCTCGTCCGCGGGGCGTTCGCGCAGCGCCCGCAGGAACCGCGCCTCCACCATCTCCTGCATGGCGAATGCGGCCTCCTGCTTGCCCGCGAAGTGCCGGAAGAACGTGCGCTGGGAGACGTCGACGGCCTCGACGATCTCGTCGACCGTCGTCTCCTCGTACCCCTTGGTGGTGAACAGCTCCAGTGCCGCCCGCAGCAGAGTGTCACGCGTGCGCTGCTTCTTGCGTGCGCGCAAGCCCGGACCGGTCACGCCCGACACCCCGTCTCCTCCGCTGTTCCCGCCCGTTTGGCCAGCTCACCATACCCGTGAGGGCGCGCCTGTGAGCTAAATGACAGCGACCGACTTATGTCGCCCCCTGTCAACTGTCAGCGACTGACATTAACCTCGGCGCATGACGAGTCAGACCACCGTCGACAAGGCGGACGAGGCGCCGGAACCCGTCCCGACTTCCGCTGAGCCCAGCGCACTTGACGGCCGGCGCGGCCTGCGCGGCCATCCGTGGCTCACGCTGTTCTCCGTCGCGATCGGCGTGATGATGGTCGCCCTGGACGGCACGATCGTGGCCGTCGCCAACCCCGCCATCACCAAGGACCTCGGCGCCTCCCTCGCGGACGTCCAATGGATCACCAACGGCTACCTCCTCGCGCTCGCCGTCGCGCTCATCACCGCCGGCAAGCTCGGCGACCGCTTCGGCCACCGCCAGACCTTCCTCATCGGCGTGGTCGGCTTCGCCCTCGCCTCCGGGGCCATCGGCCTGTCCGGCAGCGTCTCCCTGGTCATCGCCTTCCGCGTGCTCCAGGGGCTGTTCGGCGCGCTTCTGATGCCGGCCGCGCTCGGCCTCCTTCGGGCCACGTTCCCGGCCGCGCAGCTCAACATGGCCATCGGCATCTGGGGCATGGTCATCGGCGCCTCCACCGCGGGCGGCCCCATCCTCGGCGGCGTCCTGGTCGAGCACGTCAACTGGCAGTCCGTGTTCTTCATCAACGTGCCGGTCGGCGTGCTCGCGCTGGTGCTCGGCGTGCTGATCCTCAAGGACCACCGGGCGCGGAACGCGCCGCGCTCCTTCGACGTGCCCGGCATCGTGCTGCTCTCGGCGGCCATGTTCGCCCTGATCTGGGCGCTCATCAAGGCGGGCGACCCGTGGGGCTGGGACAGCGGCAGGACGTGGGCGTTCCTCGGCGCCTCCGCCGTGTGCTTCGCGCTGTTCGCCTGGTGGGAGAACCGGGTCGCCGAGCCGCTGATCCCGCTCGGCCTGTTCCGCTCGGTGCCGCTGTCCGCGGGCACCGCCCTGATGGTCCTGATGGCCTTCGCCTTCATGGGCGGGCTGTTCTTCGTCACCTTCTACCTGCAGAACGTGCACGGCATGAGCCCCGTCGACAGCGGCCTGCACCTGCTGCCGCTGACGGCCATGATGATCGTCTCCTCGCCGCTCGCCGGGGCCCTGATCACCCGGTTCGGGCCGCGGGTGCCGCTGGTGGGCGGCATGGTCTGCACCGCGGTCGCGATGTTCGGCATGACCACGATGACGACGGGCACCGGCACGCTGCCGATGTCCCTCTGGTTCGCCCTCCTCGGCCTCGGCCTCGCCCCCGTCATGGTCGGCGCCACCGAAGTCATCGTGGGCAACGCCCCGTTGGAGCTCTCCGGCGTCGCGGGCGGCCTCCAGCAGGCCGGCATGCAGGTCGGCGGCAGCCTCGGCACGGCGGTCCTCGGCGCGGTCATGTCCCACACCGTCGACTCCGACCTGAAGGGCGACTGGCAGGACGCCGGGCTGCCCGGGACCCCGCCGCCCGGCCTGGACAAGGCCGCCGCGACCGGGTCCGTGCCGGAGCAGGTCGGCCAGGCCCCAGGCGTGAACGAGCGCGTACTCGGCACCATCACGGACGTCGTGCACGACACGTTCATGTCGGGCATGGGCGTGGCCTTCACGGTCGCCGGGGTCGTCGGCGTCATCGCGGCGGTGGTGGCGACGCTGACCAAGCGCGGCGCGAACGCGGAGGCGGGTGCCGGCGCCGCGCACATCTAGGGCCGCGCGTTTCCAGTGCTGCGCACCTCTTTCCAGGGCTGCGCACCCCTTTCCGGTGCTGCGCATCTCCGGTGCTGCGCACCTCTAGGGGAAATCCCGTAGCCGGGGAAAGCCGTCTCAGGGAAAGCCCTCCGGGTCCGCTCGGGGGGCTTTCGCCTATCAGGGTGAGCGGGACGAGAACCCCTTTCCGGGCCTGTGTCCCCCGGTCGAGAGTGGCGACAAGTGAGCGATACGACACGGGGGTTGACACACATGCGGACGATCACGCGATCCACCCTGCCCGCCGCCGCGGCCGGAGCCACGGCCGTCCTGGCCTTGACCACGGCCGCCCTTGCCGCCGTGGTCCTGACACCCGCGCACGCCGGGGCCGCCGGGCCGCCACGGCTCGGCGGCTGCGGCCCCGGGGAGCTGTGCCTCTGGGAGAAGGGGGGCTTCAAGGGCCAGCGGCACACGTACGAGCTGGCCGGTACGGACATCGAGAGCTGTGTCGCGCTGCCGGAGGGGGGCAGCGCGCAGGCCATCGCCAACCGCACCGGCCGGCCCGTCACGACGTACCAGTCGGCGGAGTGCGCCGAGACGGGGGAGTTCAACACCTATCCGGGCAACGGCACCTGGGCCCCTCAGTCGCCCTACAAGGTGCGGGCGTTCAAGATCTGGGAGAGCTGACCGGCGGCCCCGCCTCGCCGACGGAGCCGTCGGCCGCGGCCCGGCGGGGCACGGTGGTCTGCACGGTCGCCCCGGACAGGGTGCTGACCTGCGCGCGCAGGGCGATGACCTCCGCGGTCAGGGCCTCGATCGCGGCGGTCTGACGGCGCTCCTCGGCGTCGTCCTTCTCGAACCGGGCGATGAACCACGCCGCGATGTTGGCGGTGACGACACCGAGCAGCGCGATGCCCGACAGCATCAGGCCGACCGCGAGCGCCCGGCCGAGCCCGGTCGTCGGCGCGTGGTCGCCGTAGCCCACGGTGGTCATCGTGGTGAAGGACCACCACACGGCGTCGCCCAGCGTCTTGATGTTGCCGTCCGGCGACTCCCGCTCCACCGAGAGCACGGCCAGCGAGCCGAACATCAGCAGACCGACCACGGCTCCCACGACATACGTCGTCAGCTGTATCTGTGACGCCATCCGGGCCCGCTGCCCGACAAGGAGGAGGGTGGACACGAGCCGCAGCAGCCGCAGCGGCTGGATCATCGGCAGTATCACGGCGCACAGGTCGAGCCAGTGCGTGCGCACGAACCGGGCACGGCGCTCGGCGAGCGCGAGCCGCACCAGGTAGTCGACGGCGAACGCGCCCCAGACGGACCACTCCACCGCGGTGCACGTGTTCGTCACGGACTCGCCCGCCCCGGGCCTGACTATGGGCACGGCGTAGGCGACCGCGAAGGCCACGGAGAGCGCGAGCAGCGGGCGCTGCGTCCGGCGCTCCCAACGGACCTGTGCCGACTGTTCCTTCATGACCGCATCGTAGAAAGCCCGAAGGGCGGCGGCCACGGGGCCCGCCACCCTTCGCGCGCTGATGAGGTGTTCATACGCCAGTCATGCCGGTTGTGCCGACCGTCAGGCGTCGCCCCCGGCGGCGCCCGGGTCGGCCGCCGCCACGTCCAGGAGCTGATAGCGGTCGATCGCCTGCTTCAGGACGGAGCGGTCGACCTTGCCCTCGCGGGCCAGCTCCGTGAGCACGCCGACCACGATCGACTGGGCGTCGATGTGGAAGAAGCGGCGGGCGGCGCCCCGCGTGTCCGCGAAGCCGAAGCCGTCCGCGCCGAGCGACTGGTAGGTGCCCGGCACCCAGCGGGAGATCTGGTCGGGCACGGAGCGCATCCAGTCGGAGACGGCCACGAACGGCCCCTCGGAGCCGGTGAGCTTCCGCGTCACATAGGGGACGCGCTGCTCTTCCTCGGGGTGCAGCAGATTGTGCCGCTCCACCTCGACGGCCTCGCGGCGCAGCTCGTTCCAGGAGGTCGCCGACCAGACGTCCGCCTTGACGTTCCACTCCGAGGCGAGGATCCGCTGGGCCTCGACGGCCCACGGCACGGCGACGCCGGAGGCGAGGATCTGCGCCGGTACGGCGCCCTGCTCGCCCGCCTTGAAGCGGTAGATGCCCTTGAGGATGCCCTCGACGTCCACGTCCTCGGGCTCGGCCGGGTGCTGGATCGGCTCGTTGTAGACCGTCAGGTAGTAGAAGACGTCCTCGCCGTGCGGGTGGTCCGCCGACGAGCCGTACATCCGGCGCAGGCCGTCCTGGACGATGTGCGCGATCTCGAAGCCGAAGGCCGGGTCGTAGGCGACACAGCCCGGATTGGTCGAGGCGAGCAGCTGCGAGTGCCCGTCGGCGTGCTGCAGGCCCTCACCGGTCAGGGTCGTGCGTCCCGCGGTCGCGCCCAGGACGAATCCGCGCGCGAGCTGGTCGGCCATCTGCCAGAACTGGTCACCGGTGCGCTGGAACCCGAACATCGAGTAGAAGACGTACACGGGGATCAGCGGTTCGCCGTGGGTGGCGTAGGCCGAGCCCGCGGCGATCAGGGATGCCGTGCAGCCCGCCTCGGAGATGCCGTCGTGCAGCATCTGCCCGGTGGGGGACTCCTTGTAGGCGAGCAGCAGATCCCGGTCCACGGCCTCGTACTGCTGGCCGAGCGGGTTGTAGATCTTCGCACTCGGGAAGAACGAGTCCATGCCGAAGGTGCGGTACTCATCGGGCGCGATCAGCACGAAACGCTTGCCGATCTCCTTGTCCCGCATGAGATCCTTCAGGAGCCGCACAAACGCCATGGTGGTGGCGATGGACTGCTGCCCGGAGCCCTTCTTCACGGATGCGTACGTCTTGTCCTCGGGCAGGCGCAGCGGCTCGGAGCGCACCACGCGGGTCGGGACGTAGCCGCCGAGGCCCTTGCGGCGGTCGTGCATGTACTGGATCTCTTCCGAGTCCCGGCCCGGGTGGTAGTACGGCGGCGCGCCGTCCTCGAGCTGCTTGTCCGTGATCGGCAGGTGCAGCCGGTCGCGGAAGGCCTTGAGGTCGTCGACCGTCAGCTTCTTCATCTGGTGGGTCGCGTTGCGGCCCTCGAAGTTCGGGCCGAGCGTCCAGCCCTTGACGGTCTGGGCCAGGATCACCGTCGGCTGACCCTTGTGGGCCTTGGCCGCGGAGAACGCCGCGAAGATCTTCTTGTGGTCGTGACCGCCGCGGCCCAGATGCAGGATCTGGTCGTCGGTCATGCCCTCGACCATGGCGCGCAGCCGCTGGTCGTCACCGAAGAAGTGCTCGCGGATGTAGGCGCCGGTCTCGGTGGCGTACGTCTGGAACTGGCCGTCGGGCGTGGTGTTCAGCTTGTTGACCAGGATGCCGTCCCGGTCCTGCGCGAGCAGCGGGTCCCAACTGCGGTCCCACACCAGCTTGATGACGTTCCATCCGGCGCCGCGGAACTGCGACTCCAGCTCCTGGATGATCTTGCCGTTGCCGCGCACCGGGCCGTCCAGGCGCTGCAGGTTGCAGTTGACGACGAAGGTGAGGTTGTCGAGCCCCTCGCGCGCGGCGATGGACAGCTGCCCGAGCGACTCCGGCTCGTCCATCTCGCCGTCGCCGAGGAACGCCCAGACGTGCGACTTGGAGGTGTCGGCGATCTCGCGCGCCGCCATGTAGCGGTTCATCCGCGCCTGGAAGATCGCGCCGAGCGGGCCGAGGCCCATGGAGACCGTCGGGAACTCCCAGAAGTCCGGCATCAGGCGCGGGTGCGGATACGACGAAAGGCCGTACGGCGCCTTGGACTTCTCCTGCCGGAACGCGTCGAGCTGCTGCTCGGAGAGCCGGTCGAGGAGGAAGGCGCGGGCGTAGATGCCGGGGGACGCGTGCCCCTGGAAGAAGATCTGGTCGCCGCCGTCGCCCTCGTCCTTGCCGCGGAAGAAGTGGTTGAACCCCACGTCGTACAGCGACGCCGAGGAGGCGAAGGTGGCGATGTGGCCGCCGACCCCGATGCCCGGGCGCTGCGCGCGGGAGACCATCACGGCCGCGTTCCAGCGGGTCGCGTTCAGGACCTTGCGCTCGATCTCCTCGTTGCCGGGGAAGAACGGCTCGTCCTTGGTGGCGATCGTGTTGACGTAGTCCGTGCTGCGCATCTCGGGCACGGCGACGCGCTTCTCGCGGGCGCGCTCGATCAGGCGGAGCATCAGATAGCGGGCCCGCTCGCGGCCGCGCTCGTCGACGGCGGCGTCGAGGGAGTCGAGCCATTCCTGGGTCTCTTCTGGATCGAAATCCGGGACCTGGCTGGGAAGGCCGCCAATGATGATCGGGTTGCGATCGGATCCGGAAGCCACGCTGTTCCTTCGCTGTGTCGTCGCGCGGTGCGCGCGTTTCGGTTCGTGCTCGGGCTTGATCTCTGCTCCGGCCCTGGCGGGGCTCTGCTCGGTCCCCGGCCGGGCTCTCCTGTGGACTCTTCGGGGTCGTGTGTACGACGCTCACCATCGTCTACCCCGGCGCGGTCTACGTCATCTCTACCTCCAGGTAACCGGGACGACGGCCGCCGTCCCTGGGGTAGGCTCGGCCAAATCGCAACGATACGCCCATCCCGCCCAACGGCTCCGAGGAGCCGTCCGGCCCCTTGCGGATGCGGCCACAGTTGCGGTGACACGGTCGGGAACGTCACCGTTTCGGCGGTCTTGACGGCTGGGTACTTGCGCGATCCGTTCCGCCCGTGTGGACTACGGCCAATGCCCCTCGCACGCGCGGGGCCGAAGGCATTCCCAAGAACAAGATCAGGAGGCAATCCGTGAGCGCGACCGCGGACCACGCGGAGACGAACCTCGCCGTAAGGCTGGGGTTCCAGCCCGACATGGTGGTCCAGGAGATCGGCTACGACGACGACGCCGATCAGGAGCTCCGCGAGGCCATCGAGCAGGCCACCGGTACAGAACTCGTCGATGAGGATTACGACGACGTGGCTGACGCCGTGGTGCTCTGGTTCCGAGAGGACGACGGGGACCTGACCGATGCGCTGGTCGATGCCATCGCGTACATGGAGGAAGGCGGTTCCATCCTCCTCCTCACACCGAAGACAGGGCGCGACGGGTACGTCGAGCCCAGCGAGATCGGTGAGGCCGCAACCACGGCCGGTCTGTCCCAGACCAAGAGCATCAACGCGGGCAAGGACTGGAACGGCTCGAGGCTGATCACGCCCAAGGGAGCGGCCAAGAAGCGTTAGCTGGCCCTAGGCCCTCCGCAGCCCCCGTGAGGCCCCCGACGGTTCGTCCGTCGGGGGCCTCACGCGTTCCGTCGCGCGCCCCGGATCGCGCTGCGCGCTCGTCCTCACGCGCCGGAAGGGCTCTCTTCCACCCACCGCCCTTCCTGGGGCCCCGCCCCGGACCCCGCTCCTCGAACGCCGGAGGGGCTGAAAGCCACCCGCACGCTCCCAGCCCGCCCCGGCGATCTCCCAGCCCGTCCGGCGCGTGAGGACGAGCCGCGGAGCGGCGATCGACGGGGCCAGGGGGCGCGGCCCCCGGTTTCGGGGAAGGGGTGGGCCTGGGGCGCCCCGCGAGGGCGCGACGGCCACCCGTACGCTGGGGGGCACCCCAATGGCCCAGGCGAAGGGAAGTGGCTCCTCGTGGCGATCGAGGTCGGCGTCAAGGCTCCGGAATTCGAGCTCAAGGACAACCACGGGCGCACGGTGCGCCTCGCGGACTTCCGGGGACAGAAGAACGTGGTGCTGCTCTTCTACCCGTTCGCGTTCACCGGGGTGTGCACGGGCGAGCTCTGCGCCCTGCGCGACGAGCTGCCGAAGTTCGTCAACGACGACACCCAGCTGCTCGCCGTGTCCAACGACTCCATCCACACCCTGCGCGTCTTCGCCGAGCAGGAGGGCCTGGAGTACCCGCTCCTGTCGGACTTCTGGCCGCACGGCGAGACCTCGCGGGCGTACGGCGTCTTCGACGAGGACAAGGGCTGCGCGGTGCGCGGCACCTTCATCATCGACAAGGACGGCGTCGTGCGCTGGACCGTGGTCAACGGCCTGCCCGACGCGCGGGACCTGAACGAGTACGTGAAGGCGCTTCAGAACCTCTGAGAACACCCGTGTGGAAGCCTGTGGCCACCGGGAACCGGTCACTAGGATCCACACGTTGATCCGATGGCAAGCACGACTGGGGCTCCCCGCCCCTGGACACTATTTGGGAGGACTCGTGGGAGTCAGCCTCAGCAAGGGCGGCAACGTATCTCTGAGCAAGGAGGCGCCCGGCCTGACCGCCGTCACGGTCGGCCTCGGCTGGGACGTCCGCACCACCACCGGTCAGGACTTCGACCTGGACGCCAGCGCCATCCTGACGAACGCGGAGGGCAAGGTCAGCAGTGACGCCAACTTCGTGTTCTTCAACAACCTGAAGAGCCCCGACGGCTCCGTGGAGCACACCGGCGACAACATCACCGGTGAGGGCGAGGGCGACGACGAGCAGATCAAGGTCAACCTCGCCGCCGTCCCCGCGGACATCGAGAAGATCGTCTTCCCGGTCTCGATCTACGACGCCGAGAACCGCCAGCAGTCCTTCGGCCAGGTCCGCAACGCCTTCATCCGCGTGGTGAACCAGGCCGGCGAGGTGGAGCTCGCCCGCTACGACCTCTCCGAGGACGCCTCCACGGAGACGGCCATGGTCTTCGGCGAGCTGTACCGCCACGGCGCGGAGTGGAAGTTCCGCGCCGTCGGCCAGGGCTACGCCTCGGGCCTGCGCGGCATCGCGCAGGACTTCGGCGTCAACGTCTGAGCCGAGCAGTATCCAGCCGAGCAGTCCGGCGCCGCACACGACAGGTGCGGCGCCGGACGTGCTCGGCATCGCAAGGCCGCCGTGCCCGGGCCCGCGCGCCCGGGCACGGCGGCAGCCACACGCAGCACCTCGGGGAGGACCAGCATCATGGGCGTCACGCTCGCCAAGGGAGGCAATGTCTCTCTGTCCAAGGCCGCACCCGATCTCACGAAGGTGATGGTCGGCCTCGGCTGGGACGCTCGCTCCACCACCGGAGCCCCGTTCGACCTGGACGCCAGCGCACTGCTGTGCCAGTCGGGCCGGGTCCTCGGCGACGAGTGGTTCGTGTTCTACAACAACCTGACGAGCCCCGACGGCTCCGTCGAGCACACCGGGGACAACCTCACCGGCGAGGGCGACGGCGACGACGAGTCGCTGATCCTCGATCTCACCAAGGTCCCGGCCCACTGCGACAAGATCGTCTTCCCGGTCTCCATTCATGACGCGGACAACCGGGGCCAGACATTCGGCCAGGTCAGCAACGCGTTCATCCGCGTGGTGAACCAGGCGGACGGCCAGGAGCTCGCCCGCTACGACCTGAGTGAAGACGCCTCCACGGAGACCGCGATGATCTTCGGAGAGGTGTATCGGTACGGCGGCGAGTGGAAGTTCCGCGCTGTCGGGCAGGGGTACGCGTCCGGCCTGCGGGGCATCGCTCTAGACTTCGGAGTCAATGTTTCCTAAAGGACTCTCCCCGGGATCCCCAAACGGCTGACGGTCCACCCGGCAGCCGACTGAGGGGCCCGGGGGCACCCCCTGGTGACGGCTTCGCGAAGCCCGAGCCGGGGACGGCGCGGGGGAGACCCGTACACACACGATTGGGTAGCCAGTGGTTCTGAAAACCTTCGGCTGGTCGTTCGCAGTTACTGCGCTCGGCCTGGTCGCAGCGGTGCTCTTTGGGGGGTGGACGGCGTTCGGGATCGTGGCGATCCTGTCCATCCTCGAGATCTCGCTGTCCTTCGACAACGCGGTGGTCAACGCCGGAATCCTGAAGAAGATGAATGCCTTCTGGCAGAAGATCTTCCTCACCATCGGCATCCTCATCGCCGTCTTCGGCATGCGCCTCGTCTTCCCGGTCGTGATCGTCGCCGTCAGCGCGAGCATGGGCCCGATCGAAGCGGTCAAGCTCGCGCTCAACGACAAGGACCAGTACCAGCAGCTGGTCACCGACGCGCACCCGTCGATCGCGGCGTTCGGTGGCATGTTCCTGCTGATGATCTTCCTCGACTTCGTCTTCGAGGACCGGGACATCAAGTGGCTCGGCTGGCTCGAGCGCCCGCTGGCCAAGCTCGGCAAGGTCGACATGCTGTCGGTGTGCATCGGGCTCATCGTCCTGCTCGTCTCGTCGATGACCTTCGCCAAGCACGCGCACCAGCACGGGGGCACCCACGCCGACAAGGCGGAGACCGTCCTGATCTCCGGCGTAGCGGGTCTCATCACCTATCTCATCGTGGGCGGACTCTCCAGCTACTTCGAGAACAAGCTGGAGGAAGAGGAGGAGCGCGAGCACGAGGCCGAGGAGGAGGCCAGGGCCAAGGGCAAGCAGGTCTCCGTGATCCGGCTCTCCGGCAAGGCCGCGTTCTTCATGTTCCTCTACCTGGAGGTCCTGGACGCGTCGTTCTCCTTCGACGGCGTCATCGGCGCCTTCGCGGTCACCAACGACATCGTCCTGATGGCGCTCGGCCTCGGCATCGGCGCGATGTACGTCCGGTCGCTCACGGTCTACCTGGTCCGCCAGGGCACCCTCGACGACTACGTCTACCTGGAGCACGGCGCGCACTACGCCATCGGCGCCCTCGCCGCGGTCCTGCTGATCACGATCCAGTACGAGATCCACGAGCTCATCACCGGCTCGATCGGCGTGCTCCTGATCGGAGCCTCCTTCTGGTCGTCCGTGCGCCGCAACAAGCGGCTCGCGGCCGAGGAGGGCTCCGGCTCGGACGAGAAGGCAGAGGTCCCCTCCGGCGTGTAGCGGTCCTGCCGCCCCGAACACCGCGATGGCGGCGTCCCCGACCCGGGGGCGCCGCCATCGGCGTACCCGGGGTGACGTACGGTGAGCCGACTTCGGGATCCGGACGTGTGGAGCCCGCTTCCGCGAGGAACGCTCTTGTGCGGGGCGGTGGTTGAGGCATGGCCCGGGGGCCGCCCCGAGACGTACGACAAGCAGCGCGGGGCCTTACTTGTGGGGGTGGCATGTCCTTCTGGGACGGTCTGCGGCCGGGGCGTTCGATGGACTTCGCATCGGGCAGCGCCGCGACCAACTCCATCGAACTGACCAAACGGCATCCGACGGTCTCCCTGACCAAACAGGGCGCCGCCACGGGCAATCTGCGCGTCACCCTGACGTGGCAGATGCGCACGTCCGACCTCGTCGGCAAGAAGCGCGGGGGCGGCAGCCTGCTGCGGCACCCGCTGAAGATGTTCCAGCCGGAGCCGGTGCAGGCGCACACCCAGAGCATGGTCAACGTGGACCTCGACCTGGGCTGTCTGTACGAGCTGGCCGACGGCAGCAAGGGGGTGGTGCAGCCCCTCGGCAACTTCTTCGGGAGCCTCAACTCCCCGCCGTACGTGAAGGGCAGCGGCGACGACCGGTTCGGCTCCGGCTCCGGCGAGACGCTCTACGTCAACCTCGACCACCGCGAGTCGATCAAGCGCCTGCTCGTCTTCGTCTACATCTACGACCAGACGCCCGCCTTCGACCGCACCCACGCCAAGGTGACGCTCTACCCCAGCAACGGCCCGCGCGTGGAGATCGACCTGGAGGAGCGCGCCCCGCAGGCCCGCTCCTGCGCGGTCCTCACGATCGAGAACATCAAGGACGAGCTGATCGTGCGCCGCGAGGTGCGGTACGTGTACGGCTTCCAGGCCGAGCTCGACCGGCTGTACGGCTGGGGGCTGCAGTGGGGCCGCGGCTACAAGACCAAGGTGGGCGGCACCTGAGCCGCCCCGCGGGACCGATCGAGCGGGGCGGGCGCCGCCCCGCTCAGCGCGGCAGGAACTGCGGCCCCTGCGGCGGCAGCCGGAAGTTCGGGTCGGGCACCGGCGCGGGCACGACCGGATGCGGGTAGCCGTAGGCCGGCACGGGGGGCTGGGTGGGCGCGGGCTGCGGGTAGCCGTAGGAGGGCTGGGGCGCGGGGTAGCGCGGCGGCTGGGGCGGGTAGCCGTACGCCGGCTGGGGGGCAGGGGGCGCGGGCGGTGCGGCGGCCGGGTACGGGACCGCGGGCTCGGCGGGCGGCAGGGAGTGCGCCGGGGGCACCGGGGCGGGGCCCGTCGTCCCCAGGCGCTGTGTCTGCGGCAGGGAGGCGTCGGGCGTCGGCTCGGGCACGGCCTCCGACTCGTCCACGGAGATGCCGAAGTCGGTGGCGAGGCCCACCAGGCCGTTGGAGTAGCCCTCGCCGAGGGCGCGGAACTTCCAGCCCTCACCGCGGCGGTACAGCTCCCCGCAGATCAGCGCGGTCTCGGCGCCCGTCTCCGGGGTGATGTCGAAGTAGGCGAGCGGCTCGGCGTCGGCCGCGGCCGGGGCGGCGTCGTACAGCAGGATCCGCAGGGCGTGGACGTGCTCGAAGGGCACGTCGTCGGCGGACGCGACGAGCAGCACCTGGCCCACCGCCGGGTCCAGGCCCGCGAGATCGGTCTGGACGGTGTCCGTCAGGCCCTCGGCGACCCGCTTCTTGCCCAGGCGCCAGACCTTGCCGGAGGGGTGGCGCGGCTGGTTGTAGAAGACGAAGTCCTCGTCGGAACGCACCCGCCCCCCGGGACCGAGGAGCAGCGCCGACGCGTCGACGTCGGGGGCGCCCTGGCGCGGCGTCCAGCGCAGCACGGCGCGGACGGCGGTGGCTTCGAGCGGGATGTTCGACCCCTTCGACATCGCGTGCGTCATGCGGTCATCCTGCCTTCCTGGTCCGGAGCCGGACAACGCGGGGCCCCGGGCTGCGCCCGCCCGGCAGCCCGGCCCCGCGACCGGGCGTACGCTTTCGGACACATGCCCCACACCGGCACCGCCCTGCCCGTGTCCTGCCCGTCTTGTGGCCTATGACACCTGCCTGTGCCGGTGTGGGGCACTCGTGTGCGACATGGCCGGGTTACCTGAATTTCATGCCCGGAGGGAACCTCCGACACCCGCCCCTACGTACTATTACCGGCCGCATCACTTCGGATCGCGTCGACGATACGTCGGGTCGCGTCGGCGATACGGGCGATATCAGGAGAATCCCAGGGGAACCCCATGCGTCATTTCGGGCACATAGCCCCAGAGGTGCGAGAGCGCCTCTTTCACCGGGAGCCGTGTGCCTTCACCGCGGACTCCCCGCCGCAGCTGCTCGCGGTGGCTCTCGGTGCCACGCTGTACAGCCCGGCCACCCGGCCGCGGCTCGCGGACGACATCCTCAAGCAATCAAGCCGTGGCGTGATCTCGATGGTCATCTGCCTGGAGGACTCCATCGGCGACGCGGACGTCGTGGCCGCCGAGGAGAACCTGATCCGGCACTTCGTGGACCTCGCCGAGCGCCCGGACGCCGAGCCGCCGCTCCTGTTCATCCGGGTCCGCACCCCCGGGCAGATCCCTGACCTGGCCCGCAGGCTCGGCCCCGCGATCCGCCTGCTGTCCGGATTCGTACTGCCGAAATTCACCGAGGAGCGCGGCGTCCCGTTCCTGGAGTCCCTCACGGCCGCCGAGGCCGCCACCGGGCGCCGCCTGTTCGCGATGCCGGTCCTCGAATCGCCCCAGCTGCTGTATCTGGAGAGCCGCGCCGAGATCATCGCCGGCATCTCCCGCACCGTCGACAAGTACCGCGACCGGGTGCTCGCGCTGCGCCTCGGCGTCACCGACTTCTGCTCCGCGTACGCCCTGCGCAGACCCCCGCACATGACGGCGTACGACGTCCAGATCGTCGCGTCCGTCATCGCCGACGTGGTCAACCACCTCGGCCGGGCCGACGGCACGGGCTTCACCGTCACCGGGCCCGTCTGGGAGTACTTCCGCGTCCAGGAGCGGATGTTCAAGCCGCAGTTGCGCCAGAGCCCCTTCCTCCAGGTCCGCGCCGAGGAGCTGCGCCAGGCCCTGCTCGAGCACGACCTGGACGGCCTGCTGCGCGAGATCGAGCTGGACCGGGCCAACGGACTGCTCGGCAAGACCTGCATCCACCCCTCCCACGTCCTGCCCGTGCACGCCCTGTCGGTCGTCAGCCACGAGGAGTTCAGCGACGCGCAGGACATCCTGCGCCCGGAGCGGGACGGCGGCGGCGTCATGCGGTCCGCGTACACGAACAAGATGAACGAGGTGAAGCCGCACCGCGCCTGGGCCGAGCGGACCCTGCGCCGCGCGGAGGTCTTCGGCGTCGCGCGCGAGGACGTCGGCTTCGTGGAACTGCTCAGCGCGGGGTTGCCCTCGTGAGCGGTGTGAGGAAGCACGGGGGTGCCCCCGTGACGGACGTGAGGAAGACGGACGACGTGGTGTGGTCGGGTACGTGGGTCGCCGAGCGGCTCGGGGTCGAGCTGGTCGAAGCCGGGGGTGCCGGGGGAGCGGGGGGTGCTGGGGGAGCCGGGCCCGTCGGGACCGGTGCGGAGGAGGTCGCCGGGCCGGGGCCGCTGAAGGAGCTGCTCGGGCTCGCCCTGCGCCGCAACCCCAAGCGGGCACACCTGCTCGTGTCGAACGTCCTCGGCAAGCACGTGCCGCAGCACCCTTCGGTGATCTGGCGCTCCGGGTACGACCTCGGTGTGCGCGTCCGCGACCTGCTCGGCCCGGACGAGGCCGCCCGCGCCGTCGTCCTCGGCTACGCGGAGACGGCGACCGGCCTCGGCCACAGCGTCGCCGACGGCCTCGCCCACGCCCCCTACCTGCACTCCACCCGCCGCCCCGTGCCCGGCGTCGAGCGCGCGGGCGGCTTCGAGGAGTCCCACTCCCACGCCACCTCCCACCTGCTGCTCCCCGAGGACCCCCGGCTGCTCGCGGGCGACGGCGCCCTCGTCCTGGTCGACGACGAGTTCTCCACCGGCAACACGGTCCTGAACACCATCCGCGACCTGCACGAGAGCTTCCCGCGCGAGCGGTACGTCATCGTCGCCCTGGTCGACATGCGCGCTCCCGAGGACCGGGCCCGCCTCGACGCCTTCGCCCGCGACCTCGGCGCCCGCGTCGACCTGATCGCGCTCGCCTCCGGCACGGTGCGGCTGCCCGCCGACGTCCTGGCGAAGGGGCAGGCGCTGGTCGCCGAGCACGAGACGGCGGCGGTGCCGGCACCCGCGCCCGCGCCGGACGACGGCCTGGCGCCCGTCACCCGCGTCGACCTGGGCTGGCCCGCCAGGGTGCCCGACGGCGGCAGGCACGGCTTCACCGCCGCGCACCGGGCGCGCCTGGACGCGGCGCTGCCGGACATGGCGGGGCGGATCGCGGCCGCGCTGCCGCAGGGGGCCCGCCGGGTCCTCGTGCTCGGCTTCGAGGAGCTGATGTACGCGCCGCTGGCGCTGGGCGTGGCTCTGGAGCGGAGGCTGGGCGGGGGTGCCGGTGCCGATGGCGTGGGTGGTGGTGCGGACGGTGCGGGTGCCGGTGCGGAGGGCGCGGGCGTGGAGGTCCGGTACTCCACGACCACCCGCTCGCCCGTCCTCGCCGTCGACGACCCCGGCTACGCCATCCGCACCCGCCTCGTCTTCCCGGCGCACGACGACCCGGCCGACGGGCCGGGCGCGCGGTACGCGTACAACGTGGCGGGCGGCGGCTTCGACGCGATCGTCGCGGTCGTGGACTCGGTCGCGGACACGGACCGGCTGCACGCGCCCGACGGCCTCCTTGCCCAGCTGTCCGCGCACACCGCGCAGGTGCTGCTCGCGGTCGTGCCCTCGTACGTCCCCGCGTACGCCCCGGACCTCGCGGACACCGACGCCCGCACCACCCCCCGCACCACCGAAAGGCCCTCCTCCGTGCTGCCCGACCCCCTCCGAGGCCCCGCCTTCTCCTCCTACGCGCCCGACGACGTCGGCTGGCTCCTTCAGGACCTGTCGGACGTCACGCTCGAAGCGCCGACCGAGGAGCGTGAGGAGGCCATCCAGAGCGGCGGCGCGCACTACGCCGAGTCGCTGCCGGTCGAGTACCAGCCGAGCCCGCGCTACCAGGAGCTGTTCCGGGCCGCGCTCGACACCTCGGCGGCCAGGATCGCGCAGGCCGTCGGCACGGTCACCGAGACGGTCCTCGCCGAGCACGCCTCCCGCCTCGGCGGCACCGGCCGCCCCGTCCTGGTCTCCCTGGCCCGCGCGGGCACCCCCGTCGGCGTCCTGATGCGCCGCTGGGCACAGCTCCGGCGCGGCCTGGACCTGCCGCACTACGCCGTGTCCATCGTGCGCGGCCGCGGCATCGACGCCAACGCGCTGCGCTGGCTCGCCGACCACCACGACCCGGCCGACGTCGTCTTCGTCGACGGCTGGACCGGCAAGGGCGCCATCACCCGTGAACTCGCCGCCGCGATCGAGGAGTTCGAGGCCGCGGGCGGCGCCCACGGCTTCGACCCCGCGGTGGCGGTGCTCGCCGACCCCGGCTCCTGCGTGCGCACCTACGGCACCCGCGAGGACTTCCTCATCCCGTCCGCGTGCCTCAACTCCACGGTGTCCGGACTGATATCGCGCACGGTGCTGCGCGCCGACCTGGTCGGTCCGAACGACTTCCACGGCGCGAAGTTCTACCGCGACCTCGCGGACGCCGACGTCTCCGGTGACTTCGTGGCCGCCGTAGCCGCCCGCTTCGACGAGGTGGCCGACACCGTGGACGTCCAGGTCAAGGAGCTCCTGGCCGCGGACCGCGAGCCCACCTGGGAGGGCTGGGCCGCCGTCGAGCGCATCAGCGAGGAGTACGGCATCCACGACGTGAACCTCGTCAAGCCCGGCGTCGGCGAGACCACCCGGGTGCTGCTGCGCCGCGTCCCGTGGAAGATCCTCGCCCGCCAGGGCGCGGGCGCCGACCTCGACCACGTCCGGCTGCTCGCCGAGCAGCGCGGCGTACCCGTCGAGGAGGTCGCCGAACTCCCCTACACCTGCGTGGGGTTGATCCACCCCAAGTACACGCGCGGCGCGACCGGCGCCGACGGCAAGGCGGTGACGAGCGCATGAGCACTCCGCGTACGCCTTCCGCCGCCGGCGCGGCCCTCGGCTCCGCGGGCCCCCGCCCGCTGGTCGCGAGCGACCTCGACCGCACCCTCATCTACTCCGCCGCCGCGCTCGGCCTGCGCATGCCCGACGCCGAGGCGCCGCGGCTGCTCTGCGTCGAGGTGTACGAGGGCAAGCCCCTGTCGTACGTCACGGAGGCCGCCGCCGCGCTCCTCGTGGAGCTGGCCGAGCGCACCGCCTTCGTGCCCACGACGACCCGTACCCGCGAGCAGTACCACCGCATCCATCTCCCCGGTCCCGTACCGGAGTTCGCGATCTGCGCCAACGGCGGGCACCTCCTCGTCGACGGCGAGTCCGACCCGGCCTGGCGCGCCGCCGTCGACCGCCGCCTGGCCGCCGAGTGCGCGCCCCTCGCCGAGGTCCGCGCCCATCTTCTGCGCACCGCCGACCCGTCCTGGCTCCTGAAGGAACGCGTCGCCGAGGACCTGTTCGCCTACCTCGTCGTCGACCGCGCGCTGCTGCCTCCCGGCTGGGTCAAGGAGCTCGGGGGGTGGGCCGCCGGACGCGGCTGGACCGTCTCCCTCCAGGGCCGCAAGATCTACGCCGTGCCGCGACCGCTCACCAAGAGCGCGGCCGTGCGCGAGGTCGCCCGCCGCACGGACGCCCCCGAGGTCCTCGCCGCCGGCGACTCCCTCCTCGACGCCGACCTCCTCGAAGCCGCCGCCCGCTCCTGGCGCCCGTCCCACGGCGAACTCGCCGACACGGGCTGGACGACGCCGGGCCTGACGGTGCTGCCGGAACAGGGGATCGCGGCGGGTGAGGAAATCCTCCGTCGCTTCCTGGGCAGGCCCCCGACGCCCGCGTAGCCCTGGCGGCAGCTGGTCCGCCCAGGCACGCAGGCCGCCCCCACCGCCGTACCCTGTCCCCATGCCCCGATACGAGTACCGCTGCCGCCCCTGCGGCACCACCTTCGAGCTGACCCGCCCCATGGCGGAGTCCTCCGCCCCGGCCACCTGCCCCTCCGGCCACGAGGACACGGTCAAGCTCCTCTCGACCGTGGCGGTGGCAGGCGCGGCCTCGGCACAGGCCCCGGCCCCGGCGGCCAGTGGCGGTGGAGGCGGCTGCTGCGGGGGCGGCTGCTGCGGCTGACGCGCGGACGCCGGACGGGCGGGTAGCCGGACGGGCGGGCAGGCGGACGGGAGCCGGACGGGCGGGTGGACAGGCGGGCGGGGCTAGCGCAGCACCGTCCCGTCTCCGCCCTCCAGCATCCCCAGCTCCCCCCGCGTGGGCGCCCCTTCCCAGTCCCCCCGAGAGGCCACGGCGAACGCCCCCGTGGTGACCCCCCGCTCCAGCCGCTCACCCACACCCGCCCCGTCGAGCAGCGCGGACAGATACCCGGCGACGAAGGCGTCCCCCGCCCCCACGGCGTCCACGGCCCGTACGGCCCGCGCGGGGCAGTGGAGTTCCCCGTCCGGGGTGTACGCGGTGGCCCCGCGAGAGCCGAGCTTGACGACGACCTCGCGCACGCCGAGCCCGAGCAACAGCCCGGCCCGGTCGGTGATCTCGCCGGGAGCACCGTCGGCGGGCAGGCACAGCGGCAGTTCGTCGTCGGAGGCGACGAGCACGTCGACGTAGTGGACCCAGTCCCGAAGGGCCGCCCCGGCCTCTTCGTGACTCCACAGCCGGGAGCGGAAGTTGACGTCGAGGCAGACCCGCACGGAGTGCTCCTTGGCGAGCCGCAGCGCCCGCTCGCAGGCGGCCCGCGGACCGGCCCCGAGCGCCGGGGTGATCCCCGTCAGATGCAGCACCCGGGGCGGCGGCCCCGCGGCGAAGGCGTGCTCCACGGCGTCAGGGCCGAGCCGCGAACCGGCGGACCCGGCACGGTAGTAGTGCACCCGCGTCACCTCGGGCAACCGCGGCTCGAACAGCAGCAGACCTGTCGGCGCGCCGGCGTCCCTGGCCGCCCCGGAGATGTCCACGCCCTCGGCCCGCAGCGTGCGCAGCACCAGCTCACCGGCCTCGTCGTCGCCGACGGCCCCCGTCCAGCGGACGGTGTGCCCGAGCCGGGCCAGGCCGATGGCGACGTTCGACTCGGCCCCGGCGACGGACACCGTCATCGACCCGCCGAGCTTCAACGGCCCGTCGCCGCGCAGGGCCACCATGCTCTCGCCGAACGTGAGGACGTCCGCCCCGCCCGGGGCGCTCACGCCACCACCGGCGGCCCTCACCCGCACACCGTCACGAACCGCGCGGCCCGCGCCCGCAGCGCCCCGACGTCCCCGCCGTCCGCCGCGTCACCGACCAGCGGCGAGCCGACGCCGACGGCGACCGCGCCCCGTTCCAGGTACTCGGCCGCGGCGGTCGCGTCCACGCCGCCGACCGGCACGAACGGCAGATCGGGGAACGGCCCGCGCAACGCCTTCAGATACGCAGGGCCGCCCACGGCCGACGCCGGAAAGATCTTCAGGGCACTCGCGCCCGCCGCCTCGGCCGCGATCACGTCCGTCGGCGTGAGCACCCCCGCGAGCACGGGAAGCCCCCGGCCGACGGCGGCGTCGACGCCCGGTCCGAGCCCGGGCGTCACCACGAGGTTCGCGCCCGCCTCCGCCGCCCGCGCCGCGTCGTCCGCCGTGAGGACCGTGCCCGCCCCCAGCCACGCGTCCGGCCCCAGCTCGGCCCGTGCCCGGCGCAGCACACCCAGCGCGTCGTAGCCGCTCAGCGACACCTCGACCAGCGGCACACCGCACTCGACCAGCGCCATGACCGTACGGAACGACGCGTCCGCGTCCGTGCCGCGCACGATGGCGACGAGCCGCCGCGCCCGCAGCTCCTGCATGAAGTCGACCATGCCCTCAGGCTCGCACAGCGCCGCGGACGTATCTCGGCGCCCCAGGGCCACGACCAGGTCAGGTTCTGTCCGGGTGCCGCGCCTTCCAGTACGGGTTGTCGTGCGGCAAGGTCGCGCTGACGCGCCCGTACATCCCGAAGAACATCAGGAGCACGCCCACCACAAAGCTGAACAGCACGTTCTGGATGCGGAACGCGAGGAAGTTGAAGCTGCTCTCCAGCAGGGCGAGATTGACGAAGCCGCTGAGGATGAAGGCGATGCCGAGGACCATGTTCAGCGTCGACGCGAAGTTGCCGCCGATCACCATGCCGGCGAACAGGAGCAGCCCGACGCAGATCGAGAGGACGCTCAGCGCCCCGTTGGTGTTCAGGCCCGCCACGGTGTCGCCGCGGGTGTCGAAGAACCCGATCTTGTCGATCAGGCCGAGGACGCCGAACGCGAGCAGGACCAGGCCCATGAGTCCGGCGCCGAAGCGGTAGATCCGGCTCAGCCGGTGGTCGACGGGCAGCTGCTCGTCAAGGGTGACGTGCCGCCTGCGGCCCTTGGACCGAGAGCCGGGGTGAAGTACGTGCGTGGCCATGTCCGCCTCCCTGAATGCGCGCGGAAGACCCGTCCTTCGTCCTTCCAGGATCCGCCCGGAGGCCGCAGAGCGCCAACAAGAGGACGGTTGACCAGCGCATTCGCGGTTTCACGCCGGGGCCGGGGCCGGGGGCGGGGCGGGGCGGGGGCCGGGGCCGACCGGACGGGTCGGCGCGCCCGCAGCCCTGCTGGACCCGGCCGTGCCCTAGGCGCCCTGCCCCCGCTCCTCCCGGATCTGCGCGACGACCCGCGCGACGGTCGTGCGCACCCCTTCCGTCTCGGTCAGGAAGTGCCAGTAGTCGGGGTGGCGGCCCTCCAGGGAGGCGACGGCGCGGTCCAGACGGGCCACCGAGTCGTCCAGGGGACGGGCGTGGCGCGGGTCGGGCTTCTGGCGGCCCGCCATGGCGAGGCGCTGGGCGTCCCGGACGGCGAAGCGGGTGCGTTCGATCTCCGCCTGCGGGTCCTTCGACACGGCGTTCAGACGGCGCAGCCGGTCGCCTGCGGCGGACACGGCCTCGTCGGTGGAGTTCAGGAGCGCCCGCACGGTGGAGAGCAGGGCCGTGGCGTCCGGCCAGCGCTGGTCCTCGCGGGCCCGCTGCGCCTCCTTCAGCTTGGTCTCGGCCTGCCGCACGCTCTCCTCGGCCTGCTGCGGCACCCGCTGGAGGTCCTGCCAGCAGGCGGCGGTGAACCGGCGCCGCAGCTCGCTGAGGATCGGCTGCACCTGCTCGCTGCGGGTGGTCAGGGCCTGCGCGCGCGTCCGCAGCGACACCAGACGCCGGTCGATCTCGCGGGCCCGCTCCGGCAGCCGCTCGGCTTCGGCACGGACCGCCTCGCCGTCCCGTACGACACGGTCGGCGCGCTGCAGGGTGTCGGCGACGCCGTGCTGCCCCGCGCCCTGGTTCAGCTTGGTCAGCTCGGGGGCGAGCGCGGCGAGGCGGCCCGCCAGGTCGTCGGCCTTCAGGCCGGCGGCCCGGACCGCGTCCAGGGCGTTGCTCGCGGCGAGCAGGGTCTGCCGGGCGCGCTCCACGGCCGGGGCCAGGCGCGCGAGTTGGGTCTCGGCCCTGTCGAGCAGCGGCGAGAGGCCCTGCGAGAACCGGTCCAGGTCGTTCTTGGCGTTGCCGAGCGCGTCCTTGGCCTGGGTCAGCTCGGCGCGGGCACGCGCGGCGGCCGACGTCTCCAGGTCGTCGCGGTCGAGGTCATGGGCGTCGACGGCGGTGATGTACTGGTGGCTCACCTCGTCGATGCGCCGCCCGAACGCCTCGAAGTCGGCGGCGGCCTTGCGGGCGGCGGGGGAGGAGTCCACGGCCGCGATGGTCTCGATGGAGATCCGCAGGTCGCGCTGCGCGGTGTCCAGCTCGTAGAACGCGGCGGCCGCGGCGTCCTTCGCGGCCTGCGCCTCGGCCCGCACGCTCTCGCCGCGCCCGCCGAACCAGCGCCGCGTACCGCCACCGGCGAAGGAGGCGGGCAGGGTGGCGGCGAGCAGCGGGAGGGGTAGCAGGACCAGGGCGAGCGTGTCACCGGCGGCACGCAGGGTCGGGCGTGGCCGCTGCCGAGTTCGGCCACCGCCGGCCGCGCCGGCGCAGCGCGAGACGACGGCATCCGCGGCGTCCACCGCCAACGACGTCCATCTGTTCCCTGTGTACGGCCGCGGAGGTGTCGCCGTCACTGTCCCTCTCCCGTGCTGTTCGCCCTGCCCGGTTCATTCTCCCACCGGTTAGAGACGAACACACGGGCCGGTCAGTTCGCGCTGCGCACTGTGACGTTGCCGTCGGCGCTCCGCACGGACACGCGATGAGGGCTGCGGTCGTCGCGGGGGACGGTGATGTCGGTGCCGCCGTCGACGGTCTCGGTGTCGACGGCGTACGACACGGCTCCACCGCGCCCGCCGCCCTTCCCCACAGGCAGTGCGATGTCCACGGACCCGTCCTGGCTGCGGGCCCGGAGCCGGTCGGGCGCGGAGGAGAGGTCGAGCCGCACGGAGCCGTCCTGGGAGGTGGCGCTGACGCGCTTCGAGGTGACGCCGACGGCACGCACGGACCCGTCGACGCTGCGCAGGTCGAGGGGCCCGCTGACGTCGCGCAGGCGCACGGACCCGTCCGCCGTCCGCACCCTCAGCGGCTCGCGGAACCCGGTGGCCGTCACCGAGCCGTCCTTGTTGACGACGTTCACGGCGGTGCCGCGGGGGACGACGACGCGGTGCTTGGCGGAGCAGTTGCTGATGACGCCGCTGCACTTCATGCGCAGCGTGAGCCGGTCCCCGTCCATCTTCCACGTCACCTTCGGGCTCTTCCCGAGCACGGTCCGCCCGTCGAACCACCGCGTCACGCGCACGTCCTCGGCCCCCGCGTCGCCCGCGACCACCAACTCCAGGGCCGAGTCGTCGGAATCCACCGTGAGGGTCCGCCCCGACAGCGCGAACGACCGCTGCTCCGGATCGGTGTCGTCCGAGGCGTCGGCCCCGCACGCCGCGACGAGCCCGACGACGGCACTCATCGCCCCCATCGCGACCAGAACCCGCATCCCACGCGGACTCCGCCCCTGCCCCGGATTCCGCCCCTGCCCCGGACGACGACTGCGGACGGCCATAACGCTCTCCCCTGCTCTCACCCGCCCACAGCCCTTGCCGCGAGCACAGGACGACGCTACGAACCCCCGCCCGCCGACCCCATCCGGCCGCCTACCGCATCCAAGGTGGGGCCAGCCCCCGCACGACCCGGGACCCTCCGCCCCCACCCCCGCCAGCGGTTTGCGAGCCCGACCCACCGGCAAGGTAGGCTGTCGGAACATTCCGGGCGCGTAGCTCAGGGGTAGAGCGCTGCCCTTACAAGGCAGATGTCGGCGGTTCGAAACCGTCCGCGCCCACCCGGAACGAAGACCCTCGGCCGCTCAGGGCTGGGGGTCTTCGGCGTTCGGGTCCGATGTCAGCGCACCCTGCCCGGCCCCCGACAGGCGCGGCACCGCTCGCTGCACACCGTTCCTCTTCTTCGGCATGTTCCACACGTGCCAGGGGAAGTGGGCTGCCGTATTCCACGATCGAGCCGATACCGGCAAACACGATGAGTGAGATATCGATCGATGCGGCCAGGGTGAAGGCGCCTCGAGAACCTGCGGACCGGCCCAACGAGGACGGAGCGCGGAAACCGGCGCGGCCGGGCTGCTTGGGTCCTGAGCGTCCTTCACGATCCCCGGCGCGACGGTGGCTTCGTACCCTCGCAGCGTCGAGGTGCGTCGGTATACGGCGACGTACCTCTCCTGTACGCCACGATGGTCGGCAGCGAGTTGCCGACGTCAAGTCCGCTGCTGCGAGCGGATGCCCCGCAGCCGGCTCTTCAGGTCGGCCGCCGGGCGCCTCGTTCGCGATGTCCTCTCCGGCCTTCCACCGCCCCCACTTGGCGTATCCGCGGTGCGTATCCAGGCGCCACGCGGTGTGCTCGCAGTCGGTGAAGAGGCAGGCGATCTCGTCGAACGGGATCAGGCCCGGCACCCCGGCTACTCCTTGTCCTGCGGTTCGTCGGACGGTTCGGCGTCACGGGGCGCGCTACGGGCCGGTGACGTCGTCGGGCAGCTTGCTCTCGTCGGTGTCCCCGGCCTGCTTGCCGCTCGACCGCTTCTGGTCACCGCGTGTGGCTG
Organism: Streptomyces flavofungini; assembly: GCF_030388665.1. Lineage (NCBI taxonomy): Bacteria > Bacillati > Actinomycetota > Actinomycetes > Kitasatosporales > Streptomycetaceae > Streptomyces > Streptomyces flavofungini. The sequence continues at coordinate 6,604,026 of NZ_CP128846.1, forward strand.
CCGCGTCGGTGACCAGCGTGGTGTAGTCGTCCTCCTTGACCCCGTCGCACGTGCCCGGTCGGCCCGTGCCGCCCTCCGCGTACTGCTGCTCCAGTGCCCGGGCGCAGTCCTCGACGCGGTCCTCGTACGAGGAGTGGTTCAGCCAGAGGATGAGGCCGGTGATGCCGGCGGCGATGGTGAGGGTGGAGGCGGGGATGAAGATGGTCGAGCGGCGCATGGGTCCCCCCGGGGGCGGGTGTTGAGGGCCCGGAGCGTAGCGGCGCGGTCGGTGTGATCGGGCGGGAACGGCCCCAAGGCGTACGGCTCGACGGTCAGTTCGGGGGGCGGGGCGGCTCGGGGGCCGGGGTGAACAGGTCCACCAGGGTGCGGAACGCCGTGCGGTACGCGGTGGGCGTGGTGCCGTTGAGGCGTTGGAAGTGGTGGCGGAGGTTCGCGGGGGTGCCGAGGCCCGTGCGGGTCGGGATCTGTTCCACGGGGGTGTCCGTGTGTTCCAGGAGCCACTGGGCGTGGCGTACGCGGGCGCGCAGGAGGTACTGGAGCGGGGTGAGGCCCGTGTGGACGCGGAAGCTTCGGTTCAGGCTGCGGACGCTGGTGTGCGCGTGGGCCGCGATGTCCGCGAGTGTCAGGGGGCGGTGGAGGTTGGCCTCCAGCCAGGTGGTGGTGGGGGCGAGGGCGGTGGTGGTGGCGTCCGGGGGCGGCGGCTCTTCGGCTCGTGGGGTGGGGTGCGCTTCGGTTCGCGGGGTGGGGTGCGTTTCGGTTCGTGGCTGTGTGGGGGTGTCCGCGCGCAGTGCCTCCGACGGGTTCGGGAGCATCAGGAAGAGCTGGCGGTCCGCCTCCCGCGCCGCCTCCTCGCCGTGGTCCTCCTCGATGATGCACACGCAGACGTCCTTGCCGCCGAGCACGCCCGCGGAGGTGAGGAACTGGCCGTCGGCCACCGGCCAGTCGGTGAGGTCGACCTTGATCCGGGGGTGGCGGCGGGCCAGTTCGGGCGCGTGGGACCAGGCCGTGGTGGCGCGGCGGCCGTCGAGGAGGCCGGTCGCGGCGAGGGCGAAGGTGCCGGTGCCGATGGTGGCGACGCGGGTGCCGCGGTCGGCGGCGGCGCGCAGGGCTTCGACCACGGCGGGGGGTGGTGGGGCCGGGCAGTCGCCGTACCCCGTGACCAGTACCGTCCCCGCGTCCTCCAGGCCGTCCAGGCCCCGCTCCGGCGTGACGCGGACCGGGCCGGGCGGAGCGGTGGTGACCGCGTCCCGCACGGCGCACACCCGCAGCTCGTACGGTGGGCGCCGGTAGAACGTGCGCGACGCCGCGCCGAACAGCAGCGCAGGGGTGCTGAGCTGGGGTGCGGGCACCCCGTCGAGCGCGAGCAGCGCGACCACGGTCATGGCCAGAATTTAGCCCAGGGTGGCAGCAGACCGCTTTTTCCGGGCCTCCGGGCTCACGGAGCATGGAGCACACACGGGGGAGACCACGGCGACGCCTGGTCCCACCGCACGTGTGTTCCACACGTTTACTCCGCACGTTCGTTGCGCATTCCGCGTACCAGGTGAAGGGCACCTCCATGTCTGCTTCCGCCACTCCGGCCACTCCCGCCTCCCGCCGTCCGTCCCGCACCGCACGCCGTGTCCTCGGCGGTCTCGGTGCCCTCGGCGCGGCCACCGCCCTGTGCGCCACCGGCCTCACCGGCAGTGCCCAGGCCATCGTCGGCGGCAAGGACGCCACCAAGAAGTACCCGTTCATGGTGTCGATCCCGATGACCTTGGAGAAGGAGGACGGCACCAAGCTGAAGGGCGTGTGCGGCGGGACCCTGATCCACCCCCGGTGGGTCGTCACCGCCGCCCACTGCGCCCAGGACGACTTCGTGGCCAAGCCCACCGGGAAGGTCCGCATCGGCAGCGACCGGCTCAGCTCCGGCGGCACGGTCCGCACCATCGTCAAGAAGGTGGTCAACCCCGCGTACGACATCGGCGGCGACAAGCGTTCCCACGACGACATCGCCCTGCTCCGCCTCGACCGGCCCGTCACCGAGTACGCCCCGATCCGCATCGCCGACCGTGCCCCGAAGGTCGGCGCGCACACCCGGATCCTCGGCTTCGGTACGACGGTCGACAGCACCGACCTGGAGGAGTGGAAGTTCTCCGAGCGCCTCCAGGAGCTCGACACCCGCAGGGCCGCGGCCGACAAGTGCCTCGACATCAAGGGCGAGACCGAGCTGTGCACGCAGAGCCGCGTCCGCAACGCCATGGCGTGCAACGGCGACTCCGGCGGACCGCAGGTCCAGCGCATCGGCGGCCGCTGGCAGCTCGTCGGCGCCACCTCCGGCGACGGTGACGCGGCCGTCGACCGGCGCTGCGCGGGCGGCCCCGGGATCTACACCTCCGTACCGGCGTACAAGAAGTGGATCGAGAAGACGATCGCCACCCAGCGCTGACGTCGAGCGGGCGGCATGCCCGGTGGCCTCCAGCGGATGCGGATCTTGCGGATGCGGATAATGCCGGGTATGTCAGTCATCGCGCTGCTCGTCCTCGACGGCGTCCCCGCCCACCAGCTCACCACCCCCGGCCTGGTCCTGGACGCCGTCGCCCGCAGCGCCCCCGGGGCCGCGTACGAGCTGCGGGTCTGCGCGGTCCCGCGCACCGTCACCACCGCGAGGCCCGCCCCGCTGACCGTCACCGCGGACCGGGGTCTCGACGGGCTGGACGGGGCCGGGACCGTGCTGGTGGCCGGGCACGACGGGTTCAGGGACGAGCCGCCGCCGGGCGTGGCCGAGGCCCTGCGCGCGGCGGTCGGCCGGGGGAGCCGCGTGCTCGCCGTCGGCACCGGCACGTTCACGCTCGCGGCGGCCGGGGTCCTCGACGGCCGCCGTGCCACGACCGAGTGGAGCCACGTCCCCGAACTGGCCGCGCGCCACCCGCAGGTGGCGGTCGACCCGGCGGGGACCCTCGTCGTGGACGGGCCGTTCCGCACGTCGGCCGGGTTCCTCGGCGGGCTCGACCTGTGCCTGCGGTTCGTCGAGGAGGACCACGGCGCCGACGTGGCCGCCGCGACCGCACGGCAGCTCGTCCTGCCCGTGTACGAGGACGCCGGGGCCGCGCGCGCCGAGCTGGACCGGGCCCTCGCCGAGACCGGCGGCCTGGAGCCGACCGTCCGGTGGCTGGAGGCGTCGTCGCACGGGCCGCTCACCCTCGCCGACATCGCCACGCACGCCCGCCTGAGCCCCCGCACGCTCGACCGCAGGTTCCGCGCGCACACGGGCCTCAGCCCGCTCAAGTACCTGCTGCGCGTGCGTCTGGACCGGGCGCGCGACCTCCTGGAGCACGACGACGCGACGATCGAGGAGATCGCCGCGCGCGTGGGGTTCGGCTCGTCGGCGAGCTTCCGCAGGCACTTCCGCGACGCGACCGGGCGCACGCCCCGGGACTACCGCGCGGCCCAGGACCCCGGCACGCCCCGCGGCCCGGGGGGCGGCGCACGGCCCGGGGCCCCGGCGGCTAGCGGACGGCCCGCGCGGACTCCGACTGAAGATGGGCCTTCGCGTTGATCAGGGCCCGGGTGCGCAGCCGGCGCCACTCGGCGAGGTCGCCGCGGTGGCGGGCGCGGACCTCGGTGAGCGGCTGCTCGCGGAACGCGGCTTCCGGCTTGAGGTTGTTGACGACCGTGGAGACGCGGAACCAGCGCCGCTGGTCGCCGTAGAGGGTGCGCTGGGCCGAGGCGAGGCAGCCGTCGGTGTGGGCGCGTACCGAGTGGCCGGTGGGCAGGGTCAGGGACAGCTCCGTGCGGCCGGTGCCGAACAGGGCCCGTGCCACCCGCTGTTGCTCGGCCGCGGACGCGGGGCGGCTGCCCGGCTGCGGCGGGGTCAGGCCCTTGCGGGTCAGACAGGTGTCGGTGAGCCGCTGCTGCGCCGTCTTGATCGTGTCGTCGGGGGTGAGCGCGGGCGTCCGCTCGGCGGGCGGGGCGCAGCCGACGGCCAGGAGGGTGAGCAGCAGGAGGGGGAGGGCCGCGAGGGCACGCAGGCGCGGTACGGGCAGGTGCGCCCCGGCTTCTCGGGCCTCTCGGGCCCCTCGGACCTCACATCCCTCACGGACCTCATATCCCTCACGGCCCTCTGGTGGGGTGGCTTCTCGGCGCATGCGGGCGGCTCCTGGGGCTGGTTCGGTGCGCGGTGCATGCGCACCCTCCCCACGGACCGCCGGGCCAATCGCCTTGTCACCCGGACCGGTGAGCGGCCGGTCCGCACGTCAGCCGCGGCGCTGCTGCGCCGACGGGTGCGTGCGCCGGTACCTGCGGTCCCAACGCTCCTGCCGGGCCCGCCGGATGCGGTAGTCGCGGTACGAGGAGGGGATGCCCCCGCCCCCGGCTCCGCCGCTCGCGCCGCCCGAGCTCCCGGCGCCGCCCGCGCCGGGCCCGCCGCCCGCGCCGGGCCCGCCGCCCGCGGGTCCCGGCCGGGCGGAGCCCTTGTCGTGGTGGCGGACGAGGAAGTAGACGAGCGCCGCTGCGGCCACCCACAGCAAGGGCTGCTGGAAGCCGAGGGCGATCAGGACGGCCAGTACGGCGACGATGAATACGTTCATGGCTGAACCTCCGCTCGCTGGACGCGGGCAGCCGGGGTCGCGGGACATCAGCTGGGACCGATGACAGCTGTGACGGATGACGGCCGTGATCGATGACAGCTGCGGTCGATGACAGGGACCGCACAGGCCGCGGGGCGGGGCGGCTCCGGAGCGCGGGCCCGCTGTCACGGGGTCGTACGAGGGCTCGTTCGACCCTTGTACCGGGAGTCAACGCCCGCTGACACCGCCTGTCAATGCTCCTGGGCTCAGGCGTCGGGCGAGGCTTCCCGGGGGTGTTCGTGCGCGTGCTTGAGCAGCATCCGAGTATCCACCGTGTCCGGGCCCGAAACCTGCTCCCAGAAGCGGTGGCAGCTCACGAACACCGCGAGCTCCCGCTCCCGCGCGCGCAGTTTCTCGACCTCGGCCTGCTCGTCCGGCGTCCAGCCGGGGGAGGCGGGACGCTCGACCTTCCGCCAGCCGTTGTCGTCGCTGAAGCCGTCCAGGGGCTCGACCGACCAGGGCAGCCGTCGCAGCAGGGCGTGCAGCTCCGACCTGACCTGGTGCAGTTCCTCCTGGCCGGCGAGGAGGTCGCTCGGGAACTCGTACGCAGGGGTTGCGGGCACGCCGCAATGGTACTCCTGTTCGAATTCATGAGGCGAGGGGTGCGGTGGCGTGTCGGCCGAGCCGGGTGGTGCGTGTGTCGGTGCGTTTGTGTGAGTGGTTCCCGTCGGGGCCGCGTACGCGCGAAGCTGGAGGCATGTGCCGCAGCATCAAGACCCTTCGCCCGCCCGCCCTCCCCGAGAAGGCCACCGACGACGAGATCCGGGCCGCCGCGCTCCAGTACGTGCGCAAGGTCTCCGGGTTCCGCGCCCCGGCCGCCCACAACCGCGAGGTGTTCGAACGCGCCGTCGACGCCGTCGCCGAGGCGACGGCGGACCTGCTCGCCCACCTGGAGGTGCGAGGGGCGCGCGCGGCGTCCTAGAAGAAGGCGCCGCGTGCGTGGCGCCGTGAGCCGTCGGGGGGTTGTCCGTCAGCGGTCGTCGGGGGGTGTCCGTCAGCGGTCGGGTGGGGCGTCCGCCGACGGTCGGGCGGGGATGCCCCGCCGGCGGTCAGGCGGGGGCGTCCGCCGCGGTCTCCCGCGGCCGCCGCACCAGGAAGGCCGCGCCCGCCCCCGCCAGGAACAGCGCGAGGACCGAGACGCCGGTGGCGAGCCACGTCGCGCCCAGCCACTGGCCGCCGAAGTAGCCGAGCCCCACGCTGTAGCCGGCCCAGGCCACGCCGGCGAGCACCGACCAGGGCAGGAAGTCGCGCACCCGGCGGTGCGCCGCGCCCGCGCCGAGCGAGACGATCGAGCGGCCCGCGGGCGCGAAGCGGGCGATGACGACGAGGACGCCGCCGCCGCGCGCGAGCGCCGTGCCGAGCCGTTCCTGCGCGCTGGTCAGGCGCCGGGAGCGGGCGATGGCGCGGTCGAGGCGTTCGCCGCCGCGCCAGGCGAGGCGGTACGCGACGAGGTCGCCGAGCACGGACGCCGTCGCGGCGCAGAGCATGAGCAGCAGGATGTCCGGCACGTCGTGCGGGACCCGCCCGGTGCCGGAACCGGCGGCGGCCGCCGCCGTGGCCGCGGTGATGACGAGCACGCCGCTCGGCAGCAGCGGCAGAAAGACGTCGAACAGCACGGAGAGGGCCACGACCGCGTAGATCCATGGGCTGCCGGTCAGCGCCCCCACACTCTCCAACACCGAAACTCCCCCGTTGTTTCTCCCCGGTCGGCAACTCGTCGCCGCGATGTCGCGGGGAGCGGCGGGTGGCGGCCTGACAACAGCTGTACAGCGTACGCCGGACCCCCGGCCGTAGATCCACTGGGGGCTCAGATGTTCGCTACATCACGTTCACCCGGCTGCCCTCTCCGACGCGGCACGCACCTCTGAAGTCCCGTACGAACGGAGCAGAAGCGCACACAACGGGCGCCCAATCACAGACAAGTCGACAAGTAGGAGAAGGGGAGAACTCGACAATGGTGGCAGGGATACTCACCGCGGCCGTGGCGGCCGCCGTGCTCGCCGCGAGCGGCGGAGCACCGGCCGACGGCGGCGACTGCGTGCGCGCGAAGGGGCGGTTCGCGCCGTCCAAGGCGCTGTCGCCCGCGCTGACCTACGACCGGAACCTCGTGCCTCCGGGCGCCCGCATCGAGGTGACGCAGCGCCACGAACGGTCCGGCACGCGAGTCGCCCTGCGGGTGCGTGGCCTGAAGCCGGGACACGCGTACGGCGTGCACGTGCACCAGAAGCCGTGCGGCACGGACCCGGCCGCGGCGGGCGGCCACTACCAGCACCGCCGTGACCCCGTGCAGCCCTCGAAGGACCCGGCCTACGTCAATCCGGCCAACGAAGTGTGGCTGGACTTCACCGCACGCCCCGACGGCTCGGGTGCGGCCGCCGCCGTCCACTCCTGGGGGTTCAGGCCGGGGCAGGCGTCGTCGGTGGTGCTCCACCGGGAGCAGGGCGGCGCCGGGGACCGGGTGGCCTGCTTCACGGTGCCGTTCGCACCGCGCGCCTGAGCGGACCGCGCGCCTGAGTGGACCGTGCGTGTGAGCGGACCACGCGCGCAGCCGGGCGGCGGCGCGCTGAGCGGAACGGACATGAAGGCGCCCCCTCCTCCGTACCGGGAACCACATACGGAGAAGGGGGCGCCGCTCACGCGGACCTTCGGGTCAGGCCGCGATGGGCGTGCGCTCCGCGTCCGCCGTGTCCTTCGCCTCGCGCTCGCCGCGGGCCGCCGCGATCACGCGGTCGAGGCTGAACGCGCCGGACCCCGTGAAGACCAGGAGCAGGAAGACCCAGCAGAACATCGCGGAGGCCTCGCCGCCGTTCTGTATCGGCCACAGGGCCTCCGGCTGGTGGACCTTGAAGTACGCGTAGGCCATCGATCCGGACGAGACGAGCGCGGCGCCGCGGGTGCCGAGGCCCAGCAGGACCAGGCTGCCGCCGACGAGCTGGATGACGGCCGCGTACCAGCCGGGCCAGGTGCCCGCGTCGACGGTGCCGCCGCCGCCGTCCGTGCCGCCGAGGACGCCGAAGAGCGAGGCGGCGCCGTGGCAGGCGAAGAGCAGGCCGACGACGATGCGGAACAGGCCGAGGGCATAGGGCTGGGCGCTGTTGAGACGTCCAGTCATGGTGGGGGACTCCTTCGGTCTTGACTCGGTTTGGGGACGGGAACCGATCGAAGACCCAAGATTAGGTCCGCCTAATTAGTACTTGCAACTTCAACATCTGAGTGTTTCGTGAGAATCGGCCGTATCCAGCCGTCGCGGGCGTCCCCGGCGTTCAGCGGCCCGGCCGGAACCGCCGTGGCCCCGGCCGGAACCGCTACCTCGCCCGAGGCCCCCGCCCCGCCCGAGGCCCCCGCCCCACCCGACCCGACCACCCCACCCGACCCGACCGCCCCGCCCGAGACCGCCGCCCGCAGCGCGGCCCGCGCCACCGCGTCCGCGTCGGACAGTGTGACCGAGTCCACCCCGGGCCTGGCCCCGGCCGCCGTCACCCAGTGCACCCCCTCTGTCGGCACCCCGAACGCGAACACCCGCGCGTGGGCCCGGCCCCGGCTGTCGAGCACGCGGTAGGGGCGGGGCGTGACGTCGAGGCCGCCCGTCTCGTGGCCGTCGACGGTGTGCGGGCGGCACCGGCCCGACCGCAGCAGGCCCGCGAGCAGCGCGTCCCCGGTGCGCCGCAGATCGGGCTCGGGAAGGCGCGCCTCGACCAGCGTGGTCACCCGCACCCCGGACCCGGGCACGTCCGGCGAGTACGCGTGGAACGCCCCAGCGGACTCATCGCCTCCGCCCTCGACTCCCGCGCACCGCACTTCGAGGCGCGGCCCCAGCACCTCCACCACCCCCGCCTCGATGAGAGCCGTCAGCTCCTCGATGCGCCGCCGGGGCGGGCCGATGGACAGGAACGCGTTGAACGGCGTGTACCAGCCGTCCAGATGGGCCCGGCGCGAGGCGCCCGCGAGGCCGCCGTGGTCGACCACGAGCCGCAGTTCGTTGCGCAGGTCGCGGAGCACGTCGAGGGCGGCCTTCAGGGGCCCGGCGACGTTGCCGAGCGCGGCCTGCGCGGCGTCCTCGCGCAGGTGCCCGAGCAGCCAGGAGCGGAAGTCGGCGGGCGAGCGGAAGACCTGCCCCGCGTACGGGCGGGCGAGGCGCTCCCAGGACCACCGGTCGTCGCCGGAGAACCCGAACGCGTCCAGGACCAGGGACTCCTCGGGGCTGCCGTGCGCGGTGTCGAGGAAGCGGTCGCGGAAGGCGGCGGCCCGCCCCGCCGCACCGGCCGCCGCGAGGCGCGCCTCGTAGTGGACGGTCTCCACCTCCTTGGCGACCAGCGGCCAGACCTCGGCCAGGAAGTCCGGCGCGTCCCCGCTGTCGGCGCGCTTGCGGAAGCGGGCGATGGCTTCCGGGGTGAGCACGGCGGGCCGGTGCCGCCCGTAGGGGCCCTTGGCGTTGTCGCCGCGCGCCTGGTACGGCACGCCGCGCCGCGAACCGGCGTACAGGCGCGGCTCCTTGCCGGACGCCGCATAGCGCAGCCCGCCCCGCTCGTCGGGGACGAAGCGCCCGCCGCGCCCCGACGTCAGGAGCGCCATGTGGTCGAAGAAGTTCAGGCCGAGGCCGCGCAGCAGGACCGGCTCGCCCGGGGCGACGGAGGTGAGGTCGACGTCGGCGGGGTTGGCGGGCGGGACGTGGCGCAGGCCGTGGCGGTCGGCGTACGCGGAGAGCGCGGCCCGGTCGCGGTCGGCGGTGTCGGGCAGATGGCCCTGCGCGAGGACGACGGCGGCGAGCCCCGATATCTCCCGGGAGTCGTCGAGGACGAGGGTCTGCGCGCCCCGGCCAGGGACGCCGTCGGCCTCGTCGGACTCGTGGAGGCCGACCGCGCGTGCCGTGTGCGTACGGACGCGGACGGAGCCCGGGGCGGCGCGCACCGTCTCGGCGAAGAACCACTCCAGATAGCGGCCGTAGTCGGCGCGCGTCGGGTAGTCGTCCGGGCCGAGCCCCGGTATGTGCCCGCGCGCGGCCCACTCGTACAGGCTCGGGCCGGACCGGATCGGCCCCGCGCAGTCGACGCTCGCGTCGGTGAACAGCGTCACCTGGGAGGCGACGGTGTTCATCAGGAGCTCCCGCGACTGGGCGGTGCGCCACACCCTGCCGGGCCCCGGCGGCGCCGGATCGACCATGTGCACCGTCAGCCGCGCCCCCGGTGGAAGCAGCTCGGCGGCCGAGGCGCACAGGCGCTCAAGGACGCTGGTGCCGCGCGGCCCCGCGCCGACGACGGCTATGGAGTGGTCGACGGTCGCAGCAGCAGACAAGAGCGTGACTCCCGGTACGGACGGGGCGAGGACCGGCTCATCATGCCGCCGGGAACACCGTTGCCGAAGCCCGCTTCGGAGGATCTCCATCCGGTTGTGTCCTGAGTCACGGCCAAGGCGGACATCTCCGCTGCCCGTAGGAGGTTCGCCCCGTCACACGCGTACCTGCATCAACACCACACACAGGACGCGCGGAACTCCCGGGAACGGAGCGCGGGCCCCGGCCGGACTCGCAGACCGGACGCACCTGAGATCCCGGACGCACCTGAGATCCCGAACGCACCTGAGGTCCCGAACGCAACCTGACGCTCCGGACTCAAGGCGCGAGGGTCGTCCGCTCCACTGTCTCAAGGCGCTCCCCGCCGCCCTTCTCCGCCCGCGCCCGGTCCAGGCGCAGCTCCGCCGCACGCCCGCGCAGCGTCAGCGTCATCAGGTGGTTGCCGAACCAGGGGCCGCCCGTCCTGCGCCAGTCCACGGCGGAGCGCGGGAGCCGTCCGTGCCGCGCGAAGCGGCGGCCGAGGGCGCGGCCGACGCGGCTCCAGCCGAAGCGGAAGCCGAGCCTTATCGAGGCGGGGATGGAGTTGTGCACCGGCGAGCAGGTGAGCTGCAGGACGCGGGCGTCGGGGTCGGTGCCCGTGGGCCAGGTGGGCTCGGCGACGTACGCGTGGTGGACGTCGCCGGACAGGACGCAGACCGTCGCGGGCGCGTCCGCGCCGGAGCCGGCGTCGGCGATCAGGGCGGCCAGGGCGTCGAAGGACGTCGGGAAGGCGGCCCAGTGTTCGAGGTCGGCGCGTCTGCGCAGGTCCTCGCCGAAGCGGGCCCAGCGGGCGCCGCGCTCGCCCCGGCACAGGGCGGCGTTCCAGCCCTCGGCGTCGTGGATGAGGTGGGGGAGCAGCCACGGCAGGGACGTCCCGATCAGGAGGTGGTCGCAGCCGCCCTCCAGGGCCTGCTCGCGCAGCCAGGCCGCCTCGCCGGGGGCGAGCATGGCGCGCCTGTCCTCGTCGAGGACGCGGGCGGCGCGGGTGTCGACCATCAGCAGGCGCACGCGGCCGAAGTCGCGGCGGTAGCTCCACCGGGATCGAGCGGGGGTCGGCGCGGAGCGCCACGCTTGAGGGGCGGTGGTCGGGTGCCGGGCGGGCGGGTCGGCGTCGGCGGTGGCGGCGTGGGCGCGCAGGGCGTCGGTGCCGTCGGGGGTGGCGCGGACGGCCGCGAACAGCTCGTCGCGCTCCAGCTCCTCGGGCGGCAGGTTGCCCAGGTGCTGGTACACCCAGTACGACATCAGGCCGCTGAGGACGCGCTCGCGCCACCAGGGTGTGGCGCGCATCTCGGCGAGCCAGGAGGCGCTGGTGTTCCAGTCGTCGATGACGTCGTGGTCGTCGAAGATCATGCAGCTGGGGACGGTGGAGAGCAGCCAGCGCACCTCGGGGTCGAGCCAGGACTCGTAGTAGAGGTGGGTGTACTCCTCATAGTCCGCGACCTGGTCGCCCGGGGGCTCGGAGAGGTCGCGGCGGGCGGCGAGCCAGCGGCGGGTGGCCTGGGAGACCTCGTCCGCGTACACCTGGTCGCCGAGGAGGAGCAGCACGTCGGGGCGCGGGGCTGCGGGGTCGGCGGCGATGCGGGCCGCGAGGGTGTCGAGGGCGTCGGGGCCGACGGGGTCGTGCTCCTTCCCCTTGCCTGCCGTGCCCCGGTGGCCCAGGTCGTGCAGGTGGGACGTCTTGGCGGGCGGCGCGGCCCACCGGCAGGAGCCGAAGGTGACGCGCAGGGCGGCTGCGTCCTCGCCGTCCCCGCCCGGCGTGCGGATCGTGCTCGCGGGGAAGGGCGAGTCGGGCAGCGGCCACACCGGAGTGGCGTCGAGCGTGACCTCGTAGGCCGTGTCGGTCCCCGGGCGCAGCCCCTCGACCGTCACCAGGGCGTAGTGGTGCCCGGCCACCTGGAAGGTCCTCGCCGTCCCGCGCGTGCCGTCGGCGCAGCGCACCTCGGCCGTGCAGGGCCGGTCGGCCTCGACCCAGACGGTCGCCCGCGCGCCGTCGACGTACCTCAGCAGTGGACCCAGACGCAGCCGCGCCACAGTGATCACCCTCCTCCGTCGCCCCGTACGGTACGGAACGACGGAGGCGGGCGGGACGGTTCCGCACAAGCGGGCCGGTCCCGAGCGGGATCAGCGACCGCCCGGGCGGGTCAGCAGCCGTTCAGGATCGAGCTGAGCGCGCTCTTCTCGGCGGAGTCGACGGTGAGGCCGTAGTGCTGCTTCACGTCCACCCACATCCGGGCGTAGAAGCAGTGGTACGAGGTGGTGGGCGGCAGCCACTCCGCCGGGTCCTTGTCGCCCTTGGCCTGGTTGACGTTGTCGGTCACGGCGATGAGCTGGGGCCGGCCCAGGTCGTTGGCGAAGCCCTCGCGGCGGGAGGTGGTCCAGCCGCTCGCGCCGGACCTCCAGGCCTCGGAGAGCGGGACGACGTGGTCGATGTCGACGTCGGATGCGGCGGTCCAGGTGCCGCCGTCGTAGGGGGACTTCCAGGTGCCGGAGACGGCGGCGCAGCTGCCGTCCTGCTGGACGTTCTCGCCGTCGCGCTTGAGGACGACCTCGCGGGTGTTGCAGGCGCCGGACTGGGTGGACCAGTGCGGGAACTTGTCGCGGCTGTAGCCGTCGGACGAGCCCTCGGGGGCCACGGTGAGCTGGCCGAGGTAGGTGCGGGCGGTGGCGGCGCTGACCGGGGTGGGCGGGGCGGCCTGGGCGGGGGAGCCGGACAGGAGGGTCGCGGCGGCGGCGAGGGCGGCGACGGCGCCCACGGCGGCGAGGCGGTGACGCGCGTAGATTGCGGGCATGCGAACTCCCTTGGTGTGGGGGGACATTGACCGGTGGGGCGGCCATGCTGGTGCGCTCGGGTTGCCCCGAGGTGTGCATCGGGCGACAGGGTCGCGTCAATCACCTGTAAACATCAAGGGTTCTGGCGCCGCGTCATGGAGGCGCGCCGGGGCGGAAGTTGGTACTTCGGGGGAATCGCCCCGCGCGGGGTGCTCCGGTTCGTGGGGGTTCGCCGGGGCGGGCACCGGGGCGGATGTGGCTCCGGTCACGGCGGTCCCGGGTCGAAAGTCCCTGGCCGGGGCGGTGTGCGGGTCGCGTACGATGGCCGGAGCAGAAGGGGAGTAGCTCTTCGCCGGACCGTCGACATACTGCCCGGCCGTCACCCGACCACCACCCCTGGTGGAGCGCTTCACGCGCGGGTCGACGGTTGAGCCGGCGCCCGGAGGCAGCCCGCGTGAGCGGGCGGCCAGCGAGACCTTCGGCCAGCAGTGCCCGCGTACACGCATCCGTGTGCGTCACCGAGCGCTGCCGTGCCGAGGTGTCGTACGCGAAGGCTGCGGAACTCTCGGTGGGGCGGCCCGACCGATTGAGGAACCTTGATCAGCATCAGCGTGACGGCGCTCGTCTTCGGCGTCGTCTTCCTTGCCGAGCTGCCCGACAAGACAGCGCTGGCCGGACTCGTCCTCGGCACCCGCTACCGCGCCTCGTACGTCTTCGTGGGCGTCGCCGCCGCCTTCGCCGTGCACGTGGTGCTCGCCGTGGCGGCGGGCAGCGTGCTCACCCTGCTGCCGCAGCAGCTGGTGCACGCCCTCACCGGCGTCCTCTTCCTCGGTGGCGCGGCGATGCTCCTGATGAAGAAGGACGAGGGCGACGAGCAGGTCAAGGGCCCCAAGGACCAGAGCTTCTGGCGGGTCTCCGGGGCGGGCTTCATGCTCATCCTGGTCGCGGAGTTCGGCGACCTCACCCAGATCATGACGGCCAACATGGCGGCGCGGTACGACGACCCGCTGTCCGTGGGTCTCGGCGCGGTGCTCGCGCTGTGGGCGGTCGCGGGCCTCGGGATCGTGGGCGGCAAGGCGCTGATGAAGCGGGTGCCGCTGGCCCTCATCACCAAGATCGCGGCGATGCTGATGCTGGCGCTCGGGGTGTGGAGCCTGTACGAGGCGATCGCCTAGGGCGCGGGTGCCGCAGGGGGCGCCGGGGTGTGTACGGAGATGTGTGCCGGGGGTTCCTCGGGGTGCTGACCTGCGGTGTTGGCGCTCTGGGGGCTTGTTTTGTACCGTAGAGGAACAAAGTGGCTTCGCCCGTACTCCCTGACCGGCGGGCGGAGCCGCCTTGTCTTCCTCTTCCGTGTGCGGGCCCTTCCCTTGGAGTACGCCGATGACGGCCGTGAACGTACTGACCGCCCGAGCCCTCCTCCTGGACATGGACGGCACCCTCGTCAACTCCGACGCCGTCGTCGAGCGCTGCTGGCGGCAGTGGGCCGCCAAGCACGGGCTCGACGCCGACGAGGTGATGAAGGTCGTGCACGGGCGCCAGGGGTACGCCTCCATGGCCCTGCTGCTGCCCGAGCGGCCCATGGCCGAGAACCACGCCGAGAACCGCGAGATGCTGGCGCGCGAGACCGCCGACATGGACGGCGTCGTGCCCATACCGGGGGCGCCGGAGTTCATGGCCTCCCTCGCGGGCCTGCCGCACGCCCTCGTCACGTCCGCCGACGTCGCGCTCTCCACCGCGCGGATGGCCGCGGCGGGGCTCGCCCTTCCCGAGGTGCGGGTGACCGCCGAGAGCGTCGGCGCCAGCAAGCCCGACCCCGAGGGGTTCCTCAAGGGCGCCGCCGAGCTGGGCTTCGACCCCGCCGACTGCGTGGTCTTCGAGGACTCCGGGGCCGGGATCGCGGCGGGGCGCGCCGCGGGGATGCGGGTCGTCGGGGTCGGGCCCCGGGCCGGGGAGTACGAGCCCACGGTGTGGGTGGACGACCTCAGGCAGGTGCGGGTGGCCGCCGACGCGGGGGTCTTGAGGCTTTCGTTCGGGTGAGATGGGGCGCTGCCGGGGCTTTCGTTCGGGTGAGGCGGGGCGCTGCCGGGGCCCGAGCGGCCCGCCCGACCTACGAGGGGTCGGTCTCCGACTCCAGGGATCTTCTTGTCGCCGGGCCGTAGGTGCCCTGGGGGTCCGTCCTGATGCCTCGGGCCCCTTGGTAGCGGGACACGGCGTCGGTCACCGGGGGTGTGTAGTGGCCGTCCAGCGGTCCCACGTACAGGTACAACTGGCGTAATCGGCGCTGGAGTTCGGCCACCTCGGGGCCGCGGTCGCCGCTGCGCAGGGTGGGCGCGGCCGACGGGGTGCGGGACGGGGGCGGGCCCACCGAACCCGTGGCGCGGGCCGTCGTGCGCGAGGGCGAGGGCGCCGGGGACTCGCGCACCGACGTGCGTACCGGAACCGAGCGCGGTGCCGTGGCCGACGGGGTGCGGGTCGGTGAGCTGCGCGGGTGAGCCGAGGCCGAAGGGGCCGGTGCGGCCCCCGGGGCGTCGCGCGGAGCGGGCTCCTTCGCGGTCCTGTCCGGGGTTCCGTCCGCCAGGTCCGGCAGCGCGCGGTCCCTGCCGCCGCCCCCGTCCCCGCCCGCCCCGTCACCGGCGTCCCCGGACATCACGCCGCCCGTGAACACCGCGGCCGCCGCGACCACGAGGCCCGCCCCGGCGTACAGCGCCCCCCGGCCCCGCCGCGCGGACCGCTCCGGCCCCGAGGCGGCCTCGGTGGCACCGGAGTCCGTGCCCTGGGGCAACTGCGGCGGCAGCGGTGCCGACGACAGCGCAGGCAAGGGAGCCGACGGCTCCGGCAGCGTCACGTAAGGGCGTATGCGTATCGGATCGAAGTCCTCCGCCGCGGCCGCCTCCGCGGACCGGGTCTCCAGGGCGGCGTCCGCGGCCTCGCGCGCGCAGCCGCAGGAGGGGGCGGCCCACGGCGGGCGGGGCGTACCGCAGCCGGGGCACACCGGCCCGTCCGCGCTTGCCGCGCCCGCGGCGCCCGCCGCGTCCGTCGGGCCTGCCGTGCCCGTTGCCCCGTCGGGCTCCCCGGCGCCCCCTGTCCCCGCGGGCCCCCCGGTGCCCCAGGCCCCCTCGGGCCCCCGACGTCGTCCGGCCCGTCCGTTCGCCTCGCTCATCGCGTGCTCCCCTCCCTCGCCGGCCCCGCAGAGCTCTGAAGGAGTATGCAGCGACTCGGCTCGACAGGCCATAACGGATGACTCGGACCACGATGGAAGGTGGAAGCACCGCAGGAGGTGTCCATGACTCAGGACGTGAGCACCCGCCCGGCCGGGCCGCGGCCCGGCGGGGGACCTCCGGAGCACGTGGGCGGCGGCGTGCTGGTCTCCATCGGCGCACTGCTCCTCGGCATGCTCCTCGCCGCCCTCGACCAGACCATCGTCTCCACCGCGCTGCCGACCATCGTCAGCGACCTCGGCGGCCTGGACCACCTGTCATGGGTCGTCACCGCGTACATGCTGGCCGCGACCGCGGCCACCCCGCTGTGGGGCAAGCTCGGCGACCAGTACGGCCGCAAGAAGCTCTTCCAGACCGCCATCGTGATCTTCCTGATCGGTTCGGCGCTGTGCGGCGTCGCCCAGAACATGCCGCAGCTCATCGGGTTCCGGGCGCTGCAGGGCCTCGGCGGCGGCGGTCTCATGGTGCTCTCCATGGCGATCGTCGGCGACCTCGTCCCGCCCCGCGAACGCGGCAGGTACCAGGGCCTGTTCGGCGCCGTCTTCGGCGCGACCAGCGTCCTCGGGCCGCTCCTCGGCGGGCTCTTCACCGAGCACCTCAGCTGGCGCTGGGTCTTCTACGTCAACCTGCCCATCGGCGTCGTCGCACTCCTCGTCATCGCCGCCGCCCTGCACATCCCGGCCGGCCGGGCCCGGCACGTCATCGACTACCTGGGCACCTTCCTGATCGCCTCCGTCGCCACCTGCCTCGTCCTCGTCGCCTCCCTCGGCGGTACGACCTGGGGCTGGGGCTCGCCGCAGATCATCGGGCTCGCCGTGCTCGGCGCGGTGCTCGCCGTGTGCTTCGTGGCGGTCGAACGGAAGGCCGCGGAGCCCGTCATCCCGCTGAAGCTGTTCCGGATCCGCACCTTCACCCTGTCCGCCGTCATCAGCTTCGTCGTCGGCTTCGCGATGTTCGGCGCCATGACCTACCTGCCGACGTTCCTCCAGGTCGTCCGGGGCGTCTCGCCGACCATGTCCGGCGTCCACATGCTGCCCATGGTCGCCGGGCTGCTGATCGCTTCCACTGTGTCCGGGCAGATCGTCAGCCGTACCGGGCGGTGGAAGGTGTTCCCCGTCGCGGGCACCGCCGTCACCACCCTCGGCCTGCTGCTCCTGCACCAGCTGAACGAGAACAGCCCCACCGGCGAGATGAGCGCCTACTTCTTCGTCTTCGGCCTCGGCCTCGGCCTCGTCATGCAGGTCCTCGTCCTCATCGTGCAGAACGCCGTCGGCTACGAGGACCTCGGCGTCGCCACCTCCGGCGCCACGTTCTTCCGGTCCATCGGGGCCTCGTTCGGCGTCGCCATCTTCGGGACCGTGTTCACCAGCAGGCTCGGGGACAAGCTCACCGACGCCCTGCGCGGGCAGCAGCTGCCCCCCGGCGTCACCACCGACTCCCTCAAGGCCGACCCGCGCGGCATCGCCGAACTGCCCGCCGGGCTGCGGCCCGGAGTGCTGCACGCCTACTCCTCCGCCATCACCGACGTCTTCCTGTACGCGGCGCCGGTCGCCCTCGTCGCCTTCGTCCTCGCCTGGTTCCTGCGCGAGGACCGGCTGCGCGGGGCCGTCACCGCGCCCGACCCCACCCAGACGCTCGCCAGCAACCCCGTCGAACGGTCCTCCTACGACGAGGTGGCGCGCGCGTTGTCCCTGCTCGGGACGCGGGAGGGGCGGCGCGAGGTGTACGTCCGCATCACCCGGCGGGCCGGGTACGACCTGCTGCCCGCCGCCAGCTGGATGCTCCTGCGCATCGCCCGGCACGGGCACGTCGAACCAGCCACGCTCGCCGAGCGCAGCGCCATTCCCCTCACCGTCGTCACCCAGGCCTCCCGACAGCTGGAGGAGCGCAGGCTCGCCCTCCGCGAAGGGCTCGGCCTGCGGCTCTCCGACTCCGGGCGCGTGGTCGCCGAGGAGCTGGCCAAGGCCCGGGAGGCGGAGTTGGCCGAGCTGCTCGGGGACTGGTGGGGGCCCGGGCGGTCCACCGATCTCATGCGGCTGGTGGAGGAGCTGGGGGCGGAGATGTGCGGCTCCGACGCGGAGCGGCCTCGCGGCCTGCCCCGGGTGTAGGTCGGCCTGCTGCCCCTGTCGGCCTTGTCGCGTCCGGCGACGGGGTGCCCCCCGGGGCGTTCGCGTTGCCCTGTGCCGGGGTGGGCCCCGTGGTCGCGCTGTCGTTGGCTTGCCCGGGCGCGGGCGCCCCGCTCCGCCGGGCCCCGCCCGCGCAGCGGTTGTCCTCGGGTGGCCGCTGGGGCGGGCGGGGGGGGCGGGGAGCCGCCGCGTCGCGGCGGTGCGGTCACATGGTTCGGGGGTGGAGGGGCTTGTGGAACCAATGGTCCGCGTAGAGGGCGGAGTTGTGGGGCGCGCCCTCCTCGTAGCCGTGCCGCGCGTACAGCGCGCGCGCCTCGACCAGGTCGTTGCGGGTGTCGAGGACGACTCGGGCGGCGCCGAGGCCGCGGGCGGCCTCCTCGGCGGCGGTCAGGAGGACGGGGCCGCCGCCCTTGCCGCGGAGGCCGGGGGCCACGAAGACGCGGGTGAGTTCGGCGGTGGCGGCGTCGAGGAGGCGTACCCCGGCCGTGCCCGCGGGCTCGCCGTCGTAGCGGGCGAGGAGCAGGACACCGGCGGGCGGCACGAGCCCCGCGCCGGTGTCCGCGGCGATCTCGCGCTCCAGCTCGGCGGGGTCCGTGGAGCGCCCCTCGTGCAGCTCGTACCACCGGTCGCTGACCTCGGTGTAGTACGCGCGCCACAGCGCGACGGCCGTCGCCGAGTCGACGGGCTCGGGGGCCACGGTCCAGGACGTCAACGGACGCTCCGTCCAGCCGACACAGCAGGTCTGTGACTACGCACTGCGACTCACCGTCCTTCTAGGTCCAGGTAGGCGCGCCGTTCTTCACCTCCCCTGCAGCGAACGGCACCCCGGAAGGAATCGATCATGTCAGCTCGGTGTAGGGGGCGTCACCGTAATTGAATCCACCTGCAGCGACGGAACGGTCGTCTCCCCGCCGAGCTGAGTCTCGTATGTGATCGTTCCGAGCACTTCGACCTTTGCCACGAAGACGTCATCCGCCACTACGTCCGCGAACGCCTTCGCGTCTCCGGTCAGCACGGTGTTGGTCGGATATTCGTAGGCATAGGTGTGCCGGATTCCATCGACATCGGCGCGGAGAAGCTCGGCACCCGTCACCGCGTCGGCCTGCGTGACCACCCCGTACACGACGTAGCGCTCGCCGACGTGCGCGTCGGGATCCTTGGCGATCAGCGCCCATTCACGTGCGGTCAGGTCGTCGTACGTCGCTGTGGGCGCCGGGCGCGGCGCCTGGGCCGATGCGGTCGGCATACCCGACAGGGCGAGGGCGGTGCTGCCGGATGCGGCCAGGATCAGCCCGAGTGCCGCCGAAATCACTGCGGTGATCGCTCGGTTCTTCATCGGATCTCCTGGGGACAGCTCCCCGTTCCATGATAGATCCGGATCCGCGGAGCCGTCGGCCTTGCCCCTCCTCGACGCCCGGCTCGGCGACCACGAGAAGACGTGATGTGCCTCCGTACCCAGCCATGGGGGTACTGGGTACGGGGCCACATCACGAACCCGGGGCAGCAGGCTGCCGCCGTGCGGCCTACGCGTTCTTGGGTGCCGCCTGCTGCACGACCTCGAACGACCACACCGAGGACCCGCTCGCGGCGGGCTTGGGGCGCTCACCCCCGCCCTGGTGCGCCGCCTTCATCGGGCCCTCCATCCATGCCTGGAAGGCCGCCTCGTCGCGCCACCGCGTGTACACGAGGTACTGGTCGGTGCCCTCGACGGGGCGGAGCAGCTCGAACCACTCGAAGCCGTCCGAGCTCTCGACGGCTCCCGCGCGGGAGGCGAACCGGCGCTCCAGGACCTCGCGCTGTTCGGCGGGCACGGTCAGGACGTTGATCTTCACGATGCTCATGGGCACCATCGTCGCGCACGCCCGCGCGGACGCGACGACGGCCCCGGTGATGCCTCGCGGGCCTCAGGTCCCGTGCCGCTCCCGCCAGTCCCGGGCGACCTCGTCCACGTCGAAGGGGCGCAGGCCGAGCGGTGGCCCCGGGGGCGGGGTGCGCAGGGCCTCGCGGATCTTGTCGTTGAGGTCGGTGACCAGGCGGCGGGCCATGGACTCCGAGGGCGCCCCGGCGGCGGCCGCGAGGACGTCCTCGGCCTCCTTGCGGAGGGCCAGGGTCGGGGAGAGCGCGCCCATGCCCTCGCGGGCCAGCTTCCGCTTGACCCACCACAGTTCGTCGTACGCCGCGCCGGGATCCTCCGGCAGGGGCTTGCCGCGGCCGGGCAGGGCCGCGAAGTCGCCCCGCTCCTCCGCCTCGCGGATCTGCTTGTCGACCCAGGACTCGAAGTTGACTCCCGGTGGCTTCCGTTCAGTCATACGACCATGGTGGCAGAGGGTCCCGGCGGCGCGGAGCCACGGGCCCGCCGCCCCGCGGGGCTAGGATGCGGCCGGTTGTCCGGACTTCGGGTCAGGGGGTACCCAGGTGCTTGAACTCACCATGGCGATGGTGTCGGGGGCGTCGGACGAGGACGCGGGAGCGACCGCGGGGATGCTGCTCGCGGAGGAGCCGAGCGAGCCCGGCGCGGTGCTCCGCGTGGGGCGCGACCGCACCGTGTGCCGGCTCGCGCCGCCGCAGGACTGGCTGTTCGTCTCCCGTACGCACCTGGAGTTCCGCTGCCGCATCGACGGCGCGTGGACGGTGACGTGGGTGCGCGGCTCCCAGCCCGACCCGGCGTCGGAGGTGCGGATCCTGGCCGGGGGAACGGCGGTGTCCCTCGCGTACGGAGGGACGACGCCGTTGCCCCGGGGCGGCTCCGGTGAGGTCGTCGTGCAGGACCGGTCGGGGCCGCGCAGCGTCAACGTGGGCTTCTTCCACGAGGATTGAGCGGCCACGAGGGCTGAGCGGCCCGCCGGGCTCAGTCCAGTACGCGGGCCAGCGCGAAGCCGTCGTAGCCCTTCGTGCCGACCGTCTGCACCGCCGTGCCGTCCAGCTTCGGGTGGCTCGCGATGAGGGCCAGGGCGGCGCGGGTGCCGCGGACGCTCGGGTCCTCGCTGGCGTCGTCGGTGACGGCGCCGCCGCGTACGACGTTGTCGATGATGATCACGCTGCCCGGGCGGGTCAGCTTGAGGGACCACTCCAGGTAGTTGGCGTTGTTGGCCTTGTCCGCGTCGATGAAGACCAGGTCGAAGGGGGCGGAGTCCTCGTCGTGCAGGGCGGCCAGTGAGGTCAGGGCCGGGCCCGTGCGGATCTCGGTGATCTTGTCGAGGCCGGCGCGGGCGAGGTTGGCGCGGGCCACCTCGGCGTGCTCCGGCTTGTACTCCAGGGTGATCAGGTGGCCGTCGGCGGGGAGGGCGCGGGCCAGCCAGATCGTGCTGTAGCCGCCCAGGGTGCCGATCTCCAGGATGCGGTGGGCGCCCTGGAGCTGGGCCAGGAGGTGGAGGAGTTTGCCCTGGTTGGGGGCGACGGCGATGGCCGGCAGGCCGGCCGCTTCGCTGTCCTGGAGTGCGGAGGTCAGGGCGGGGTCGGCGGGGGTGAGGAGGTCGGTGAAGTAGTGGTCGACGGTGTCCCAGGTGGTGGCGTTGTGGGGCATGCGGGTGGGCTCCTTGGGGTCGGGCAGCGCTGCGCTGAGCATTCCCCAACCCCGCCCCATCCCGAAACCGGGGCTCCGCCCCTGGACCCCGGGGGTGGGTCTCCCGTCGCCGTGGGACGGCCCGCCCCCGGATCGGCGCTCCGCGCCTCGTCCTCAAGCGCCGGACGGGCTTTTTCCCACCCGCCCGCCCCCACGGTCCGTTCGGCCACGGCGGGCGGCACCGTCTGCTCGGCCCCCCCTGTTCGGGAAGTCGACCCCAGTGAGCGACCGGTCCGTTCGGTGGCCGGTTCGGGGGCAGGGGCAGGGGCAGAGCCGGGCCCAGGCTCAGACGTGGTCGGGCCGGGGCTCCAGCGCCGGGGGTGAGCCCGGGAGAGGACGGCCCGCCGATTCCTTGAGGTACCAGACGGCGACGCCGCCGATCACCGCCGCGGCCATCATGTAGTACGCGGGCATCATCACGTCCCCCGTGGCCCCGATCAGGGCCGTGACGACCAGCGGCGTCGTCCCGCCGAAGACCGAGACGGAGACGTTGAAGCCGATGGAGAGGGACCCGTAGCGCACGGGGGTGGGAAAGAGGGCGGGGAGAGTGGCCGGCATGGACGCGGTGAAGCAGACCAGGAGCAGCCCGAGCGCCGCCATGCCGAGCCCGATGGCCCACAGGGAGCCGTTGCGGATCAGGAGCAGGGCGGGGACGGAGAGCACCAGGAAGCCCGCGCAGCCCGCGGCGATGACCGGGCGGCGGCCGACGCGGTCCGTGAGGGCGCCGACGAACGGCTGGGCGCACATCATCAGGGCCATGACGACGAGCACGACGAGCAGCCCGTGCGTCTCGTCGTACTCCAGCTCGCCGGTGAGGTAGGTCGGCATGTACGACAGGAGCATGTAGTCGGTGACGTTGAAGACCAGGACCAGGCCGACGCACAGGAGCAGGGCCCGCCACTGTCCGGTCACCAGCTCCCGGAGCCGGACCTCGGGCCGGGACTGCTCGTCCTCGTGGGCCTTGGCCAGCTGCGCGGCGAACGCCGGGGTCTCCTCCAGGCGCATCCGCAGGTAGAGGCCGATGAGGCCCATGGGCCCGGCGATCAGGAACGGGACGCGCCAGCCCCACGACTGCAGGTCGTCGCTGGAGAGCAGCGCCGTCATCAGGGTCACGAGGCCCGCGCCGCCGATGTAGCCGGCGAGGGTGCCGAACTCCAGCCAGCTGCCGAGGAAGCCCCGCTTCTTGTCGGGCGCGTACTCGGCGATGAAGGTGGCGGCACCCGCGTACTCGCCGCCCGTGGAGAAGCCCTGCACCAGCCGGGCGGCCAGGAGCAGGACCGGCGCCCACACGCCGATGGCGGCGTACGACGGGATCAGGCCGATCGCGAACGTGCCCGCCGCCATCATGATCATGGTGAGGGCGAGGACCTTCTGGCGGCCCACGCGGTCGCCGAGCGGTCCGAAGACCATGCCGCCGAGCGGACGGATCAGGAAGGCCGCGGCGAAGGCGCCGAAGGTCGACAGGAGCTGGGCCGTGGGGTTGCCGGAGGGGAAGAAGACCTTGCCGAGCGTCACCGCGATGTAGCTGTAGACGCCGAAGTCGAACCACTCCATCGCGTTGCCGAGCGCGGCCGCCTTCACGGCGCGCTTGACCAGCGCCGGGTCGGTCACGGTGGCGCCCGCGGCGGGGTCCTGCGGCGCCGCCGCGCGGGCGGGGCCGCAGCCGGTGGGGGAGGGGGCCGCGGGGGTGCGGGGTCCGACGTGTTGCGCGGTCGGCAAGGGCTCGCTCGCCTGCCTTTCGTGGACGACAAGGACCCGGTGACCTTAGGTGCAGCAACCATCATTACGGGGGGTGGGGGAGTGATCGCACAGTGTTCGCAATCGTGCTGTATTCAGGCCAAACGGGGGTAGTTCCGGCGGGGGCGGCATGAGTCCCATGTGATCTATGTCGCGTCCGGGCGGGGGAACCGGGCAGGGGGGTTCCCGCCGTCCCTGCCCGAATGAGTCCCGTGGAACCGGGGGAACCGGGCCTCCCGCCTGCTCGGGTAGCGGCCACCGGGCGGCACGGCCGCAGCGGGGCGGTTGGGCACCGACGCCCAAAAGCCGGTAGAAAGCGGGTGTGGCTGCCAGGCGAACCGGGGGTTGCGCGCGTCTCACCCAGGGGCATGCGAGCCTCTTTGGGTGAGATCAGGAATCTCCTGGCACTTTGATCAAGGATGACGGATGGGGCGGGAGGGCCGACAGGGCGTGGCGAATGTTGAGCACAGGGGACCGGGGAATGCCTTGGGCGCGGGGGCATCCGGGACACCCGAGGGGCGCGTCGGAGCAATCCGCGTCGCCCTCTGGCTGATCGCCGCCGTCCTCGCCGTCCGGCAGGTGGCCGTCGTCCTGCGCACCCCCAAGGGCGACCGCCTGACCGACTGGGAGACCTGGGTCGGGCCGAACGGCGTGCTGCACGTGAAGGGCTCGCTGTACGACGCGGACAAGTTCACCGGCACCCCCTTCGCCGGACTCGTCCTCAAGCCGTTCGCCCGCTTCGCCGAGGACGCCCTCGGCTGGGCCTGGACCTTCGGCACCCTCGGCCTGGTCGTGGTCCTCGGCCTGGTCGCCGCCCGCGCGGTGCCGCAGCCGATCTCGCGCCGCACCTCGCTGCTCGCGGCCCCCCTCGCGATCTCCCTCCTCATGCTGTCGCTGCCGGTGCGCAACACCCTGCACCTGGGCCAGACCAGCATCATCCCCGTCCTGCTCGTGCTGCTCGGCTGCTTCGCCGTGCGCGGGGAGCGGGCCAGCGGCGTCCTCATCGGCCTCGCCGCGGCCCTGCAGCCCACCGTGCTCCTGTTCGCGCCGCTGCTGTGGTTCACCGGACGCAGGAAGGCCGCCCTGTCCACGGGCGCCACCTTCGCCGCCGCCACCGCCGTCGCCTGGGCGGCCCTGCCGCACGACTCGTGGACGTACTGGATCCACCACCTGGCGGGCGCGGGACTCGGCGCCAACCCGGACGCCAACGCCAACCAGTCGCTGCACGGCGCCCTGCTCCGCCTCGGCCTGGAGGGACCGCTCGAGATAGGGCTCTTCCTGGCCCTGAGCGCGGGCGTCGCCTTCGTCGGACTGCGGCGGGCCGTGACGTACGCGCGCGACGGACAGCTCCTGCTCGCCGTCGCGCTCACCGGCTGCGTCGCCATCGCCGTGTCCCCGACCAGCTGGCAGCACCAGCTCCTGTGGCTGCTGCTCGCCGTCGTCGGCCGGGTCGGCAAGCGGGCGTCGGACCGGTACGTGTGGCCGATCGCCGTCGTCCTGGTGATGACGCTGCCGTCGAAGATGATGCTCCCGAACATGTCGATCCTGGAGCCGCTGCGAGACAACGTCATCCTGCTCGCCGCGCTCGCCTCCGCGCTGATCGTGCCGTTCCTGTCCCGGACGGCTCCGGAGTACCAGCGGCCGATCCCCACCTCGTACGCCGATCCCGTCCCCGCGCGCTGGAAGTGGGTGCCGCTGTTCCCGTTCTGGCGGCGCGTCCTGACCCGCCCGAACCTGCTCCTCGAACTGCTCCTCATCCGCGTCGGCTACTCCGCGTACCAGCAGACCCGGCTCGCCGCGACCGGCGGCACCATCTCGGGCGGCCGGGAGCGGGCCGAGACGCACGGCGAGCAGATCCACTCCATCGAGCAGTTCCTGCACATCGACATCGAGCACTGGTTCAACCATCTGACGGCGCGCACGCCGTGGATGGAGAGCTTCTTCAACTTCTACTACACGTCGTTCCACTTCGTGGTGCCGCTGAGCGTCCTCGCGATCCTGTATCTGCGCCGCCCCGCCCAGTACCGCTGGGCGCGCTCCGCGCTCGGCTTCGCCACGCTGCTCGCCCTCGTCGGCTTCTGGGGCTACCCGCTCGCGCCGCCGCGCCTGATGGAGGACCTCAACTTCATCGACACCATCCACGGCGTCCAGGACTTCTCGCAGCCGGACTACGGCACGCTGACGAAGCTCACCAACCAGTACGCGGCGATGCCCTCGCTGCACTTCGGCTGGTCGCTGTGGTGCGGCCTGGTCATCGCGATCCTCGCGCCCAAGTGGTGGATGAAGGCCCTCGGCCTGCTGCACCCGTTCTTCACGGTGTGCGCGATCGTGGGCACCGGCAACCACTGGATCCTCGACGCGGTGGGCGGCGCGGCCGTCGTCGGCGCCGGGTTCGGGCTGACCTATCTGCTCCAGGGACCGCGCGTGAAGCAGGTCCTCACCAGCGGGACGGCGGGGCTCGGGAAGGGCTTCGGCAAAGGCTTCGGGAAGGGCCTGGGCAAGGGGCTGCGGCCCGCGGTCGCGGGAGCCGAGGTCGTGGAGCCGAAGGGCATCGAGGCGAAGGCCGCGAAGCCGAAGGCCGCCGCCTCGAAGGCCGCCGCCTCGAAGACCGCGAAGGCGAAGGCCGGTGCCGATGAGCCGTCGGGTGCGGGGGACGACCCCGACGACCCCGCTGCCCCGGACGGCCCGGTCAGCACGTCGAAGGACGCGGAGAGCGACCGTACCCCGAGCTGATCCGGTACGTGCCGGGCGTCCGCACCGTCAGCTCCGTGAACTCGCCGTGAGGCCGCAGGCACGCACCCTCGGCCCGGAGCCACGGCGAGTACACGATCCGCACGGTCACCGGGCCCCGCTCCGGCACCCGCACCACCACGTCGGTGCTGCTGGAGCGGACCACGGAGGCGGGCGCCGACGCCATCGGAACGGCGTTGCGGACGCGGAAGATCCGCCAGTGCTCGTCCTTCCACACCGGCTCGAGCCACTTCGGTCCGCTCCTGACCAGCGCGGCCTCGTCGAGCGCGGGCCCGTCGGGCCGCCCCGAGGGCAGCACGACGAAGCCGACCGCCCACTTGTCGAGCCAGGCGCGGTAGGTCGTGGCGGAGAACGAGCCGTCGTAGAAGAGGCGGCCGCGCTCGATGTCGAGCTGTCGGTTCCAGCCGCGCGCCATGTTCACGTACGGCGCGAGCGCCGTGGCCTCGCGGTGGTTGCGGGCCGGGACCACCTCGACCCGGCCCCGGTCCGCGCCGAGCCGCTTCAGTTCGCGGACGACGCCCTGGGTGTCCGTCGCCCAGGCCGGGACGACGGTGGACACCTCCAGGTCGTCGGCCGTCTTCTGCGCGACCCACGCCGTCGACAGGACCAGGGCCGTCACCAGGGCCATCCGCCGCATCACGGGCAGCGCGGGGGTCAGCAGCGCCGCGAGCAGCAGGGCGGGCGCGACGAGTTCGGCGAGGCGCTCGACGTTCGTGCCGATCGGCGACGGGATGAGGTACGTCAGGACGGTCCCCGCCGCGTACACCCCCGCCCCCCACCGCAGCACCCGCCACTCCCTGGGCCCCGCCACCACCAGGACGAGGCTGAAGAACACCGGCGGGAAGATCCGGTCCGCCCACATCAGGTGCTCGCCCTTGAAGGGGAAGAGCAGCGTCGTCAGGCCGACCACCACGACCGGCGGCGCGAGCAGCGCGGCGGCGCGCCCCCAGTCCCGTACGAAGAAGTAGCCCGCCCCCACGACCAGCAGGAACAGGCCCGCCACCGGGGAGGCCATGGTGGCGAGCGCCGAGCACGCCACCGCGGTCGCCAGGCGCTTCGCGCACAGCAGCGCGAGGACCGCGCCGAGCCCGAAGGCGAGACCGAGGGCGAACGTGGTGCGCCCGGAGGCGACGTTGCACCACACGGCGAGGGAGGCGAGGACCGCGGGCCACAGCGGGCGGCGCACGCCCGCGCGCTCGATGAGCACGGCGACCAGCCAGGCCCCCGCGACGCCGGACAGGACGGTGACGGTCTTCACGCCGATCGCGGCCATCAAGTACGGCGATATCAGGCTGTAGTTGGCGGTGTGCATGCCGCCGTACCAGAACAGGCCGTACGCCGCGGAGCCGTGGTCGGAGGCGAATCTGGCCCAGGCCTGCTGGGCGGCGAGGTCGCCGCCGCCGGTGGCGAGGAACGCCGCCCACACCGCGTACAGGGGAAGGGTGGGGACGGTGGCGAGGACCGGGATGCGGTGGCGTCGGTAGAAGGAGCGGACGGCGCGGCGGAAGGGATTCTTCCGTTCGGTGGGCGCACTGCCGGTCGGGAGGATCGAGAGGTCGGCAGAGACCACGGTCACCGTTTCCGTTCGCCGTCGTGGAGGGCCGGAGGGCTCAAGTACACCTCCCAAGACGCTCTGTTCGACGAAAACGTTGGCGGTGATTGCCGATCAAGTGAACATTTGGCGGATTTCTTCGGCCCGTTTCCGGACGGAAACGGGAGGGGAAGCCGGGGCGGGCGCGGCGGAGGCAGGGGCGGGGCGTAGGGGTGTGCCCCTGCCTCCGGTCAGCAGGGGTCAGCGGGTGCTGACCTGGAGTTCCTTGACTCCGTTGAGCCAGGCCGAGCGCAGCCGGCGGGGGTCGCCGACCAGGCGGAGCGTGGGCATGGCCTCGGCGATGGCGTGGAAGATCAGGTCGATCTCCAGGACGGCGAGGGATTTGCCCAGGCAGAAGTGCGGGCCGCCGCCGCCGAAGCCGAGATGGGGGTTCGGGTCGCGCGTGATCCTGAAGACGTCCGGGTCCTCGAAGACCTCGGGGTCGTGGTTGGCGGAGGAGTAGAAGATCCCGACGCGGTCGCCCTTCTTGATCCGGGCCCCGCCCACCTCGGTGTCCTGGGTGGCGGTGCGCTGGAAGGACACCACGGGCGTGCCCCAGCGCACGATCTCCTCGGCGGTCGTCGCCGGACGTTCGCGCTTGAAGAGCTCCCACTGGTCGGGGTGGGTGAGGAAGGCGTGCATGCCGTGCGTGATGGCGTTGCGGGTGGTCTCGTTGCCCGCGACGGCCAGCAGGATCACGAAGAACCCGAACTCGTCGGAGGAGAGGTTCCCTTCGTCCTCCGCCGCGACGAGCCGGCTGACGATGTCCTTGGCAGGGCACTCCTTGCGGGCGGCGGCCAGGTTCATCGCGTACGACACGATCTCCATGGCGGCCTCGGCGCCGACCTCCTCGGTGATCGCGTACTCCGGATCGTCGTACGCCGCCATCTTGTTGGACCAGTCGAAGATCTTCGAGCGGTCCTCCTGCGGTACGCCGATCAGCTCCGCGATGGCCTGCAGCGGGAGCTCGACCGCGACCTGGGTGACGAAGTCGAACGAGCCGTCGTCGGCGGCGTTCTCCAGGGCGGAGGCGACGATGCGGTGCGCGCGGCTGCGCAGCGCGTCCTCCAGGGAGCGGATGGCGCGCGGGGTGAACCCGCGCTGCACGATCTGGCGCACCCGGGTGTGCTCGGGCGGGTCCATGTTGAGCATGATCAGCTTCTGGACCTCGATCTGGTCGCGGCTGATCGACTCGTTGAAGCGGATGACCGCCGTGTTGAGGTTCGAGGAGAACAACTCCGGGTGCGTGGAGACGTACTTGACGTCGGCGTGCCGGGTCACCGCCCAGTACCCCGCGTCCCCGAAACCGGCGACGCCGGGCCGCTGGGCGATCCAGCGCACCGGCTCCGACTGCCTTAGCCGCGCGAACTCCGGGAAGGGCACGCGGTCTTGGAGCACATCGGGATCGGTGAAGTCGAACCCGTCGGGCAGCGCTGGACAGGGCATCGGCAACTCCAGGTGCTTCGGACGTGCGTGACTGCGGATGCTGTGGAGCCGGATGGTGCGGGGGCGTGCTGCGGTGTACTGCGTGGTGCTGCGTGGTGCTCGGGTGCGGTCGCGTTGTCTGACGGTCCATCAGGAGATGCGTCGCAACGTAATAACGGGTTCTACAAGTCGCAAGGCCCATGACGGGATCCCTTGCGGCTCCAGTCGAACGGGCGGTGCGTGCACGACCCTTGCGGGGGTGGGGTCGGGCTCAGCAGACTGGTGGGATAACTAGAACGCGTACTAGTTATCGCGTGCGGGATACCGGGATGCCCCGTGGGCTGTGGAGGAGAGGACGAGTCTGTGGCCGCTGAACCTGTGATCGTCGAAGCCGTACGCACGCCGATCGGCAAGCGCGGGGGCGCGCTCGCCAACCTCCATCCCGCCTACCTCCTGGGCGAGACCTACCGCGAACTCCTCGGCCGCACCGGCATCCCCGCCGACTGCGTCGAGCAGATCGTCGGCGGCGCGGTCACCCAGGCGGGCGAGCAGTCCGCGAACCCGACGCGCACCGCGTGGCTCACGATGGGCCTGCCGTACGAGACCGGGGCCACGACGGTCAACTGCCAGTGCGGCTCGTCCCAGCAGGCCTCGCACCTCGTCGCCAACATGGTCGCGGGCGGCGTCATCGACGTCGGCATCAGCTGCGGGGTCGAGTCCATGTCGCGGGTGCCGCTCGGGTCCGCCTCCAAGCACGGGCCCGGCAAGCCGTTCCCCGACGAGTGGAACGTCGACCTGCCCAACCAGTTCGAGGCGGCCGAGCGGATCGCCCGCAAGCGGGGGCTCAGCCGGGAGAACGTCGACTCCCTCGGGCTCATCTCGCAGGAGCGGGCGGGCGTCGCCTGGGCCGAGGAGCGGTTCAAGCGCGAGACGTTCGCCGTGCAGGTGCCCACGAACGAGGCCGAGCAGGCCGCCGGGCAGGGGATGTGGCGGCTCGTGGACCGCGACGAGGGGCTGCGCGACACCTCCATGGACGCGCTCGGGCGGCTCAAGCCCGTCATGCCCACCGCCGTGCACACCGCGGGGAACTCCTCCCAGATCTCCGACGGGGCTGCGGCCCTCCTGTGGACCTCCAAGCGGATGGCCCGGGCGCTGCGGTTGCGGCCGCGGGCCCGGGTGGTCGCTCAGGCGCTCGTCGGGGCCGATCCGCACTTCCACCTCGACGGGCCCATCGACGCCACGCGAGCCGTGCTCGGCAAGGCGGGGATGTCCCTGAAGGACATCGACCTGGTCGAGATCAACGAGGCGTTCGCCTCGGTCGTGCTGAGCTGGGCGCAGGTCTTCGGGCAGGACCTGGAGAAGGTGAACGTCAACGGTGGGGCGATCGCCCTCGGGCATCCGGTCGGGGCGACCGGGGCGCGGTTGCTCACCACCGCCCTCCATGAGCTGGAGCGGGCGGACAAGGAGTTCGCGTTGGTGTGCATGTGTGCGGGGGGCGCGGTGGCCACGGCGACGATTCTGCAGCGGTTGTAGGCCCTGCGGGGCTTTCCCCGGTCCCGCCCCTTTCCCGAAACCATGGGCTTCGCCCCTGGACCCGGGGGCGGGTGCCCCCTTCGGGTGGGACGAGCGCGGAGTGCGAAAAGAGGGCGGCACCCCGTCGGGGGTGCCGCCCTCTTTCACCGGTCAAGGCCCAGGGGCCAGGCTCAGTACCAGCCGTTCGCCTGCCAGTGGCTCCACGCGCCGCACGGGCTGCCGTAGCGGTCCTTCATGTACGCGTGGCCCCACTTGATCT
The DNA here is from genome assembly GCF_030388665.1 of Streptomyces flavofungini. Lineage (NCBI taxonomy): Bacteria > Bacillati > Actinomycetota > Actinomycetes > Kitasatosporales > Streptomycetaceae > Streptomyces > Streptomyces flavofungini. Next base: position 6,634,933 of record NZ_CP128846.1, read on the forward strand.
GGGTCTCGGGGTTGGTCTGCCAGTCGGCGCCCGCGGAGGCCATCTTCGAGCCGGGCAGGGCCTGGACCAGGCCGTACGCGCCGGAGGAGGCGTTCTTGGCGTTGACGTCCCAACCGCTCTCGTGGGAGACGATGCGGTCGAAGCACTGGAACTGCGCGTCGTCAGTGATCATCCGCTGAGCCACGGCCTTGGCCGAGTCGGAGGTCGCGGCCGCCGGAGCGGCCTGGGCGGGGGCCGCAGCGAAGACCATGCCGGTGGCGGCAGCCGTGACGGCGCCGGCGGCGAGGGCCTTCTTCGGGGAAGCGATGCGGCGGAGGAGCGAGACGGACACAGAGGACCTTCCGGTGGGGAACAGGGCGGTCGCGGGCACACCGTGGTCACGCGGACCGTGGGGGGAATGCCTCGGCGCCGCGGCCCGGGTGGGCTCGTCGGCGCCGTGCGACTCATCCAGAGAAGCAGGGCTGTTACGCCGCCGCAATGACCCCTCTTACTAGTGGCACTCGCACCCGCGCCGGAGGGCCCTCGTGTGATCTGGCTCTCAATCCGCAGGTCAGAGCCAGGATTGGCGCGGACATGGCAAGGGTGGGCGGGTGCTAGCCCCGGTAGTAGAGGACCAAAGTCCTGTGGGCCGCCTCACCCGCCACCCACCCGTTTCATCACAGAACGCGCAAGACCGTTCACCGCTGTGAGGGCTCGAATGTGACCGGCGTCTCGAACGCGGCCCGCCGGGTGGCCCGGCGCAGCGCCTTCAGGACGGCCGGGCCGAGCGTGACGCTGAGGACGACCGTGACGACGGCGCGCGGCAGGTCCCAGCCGAGCGACGTGGCCAGGCAGTACGCGACGAAACGGGCGAGGTTCTCGCCGACCGGGTCGCCGGGGACGAAGGAGACGCCGGTGGCGAGGCCGCCGATATAGGGCCAGCCCTGGAGGTTCATCACGGTGCCGTAGAGGACGGAGGACACCGCTCCGTACGCCCCGAGGACGTACAGCTCGCCCCGTCCGCGCAGCGTGTCGGGCCCGGGCAGCAGCCCCGCCCCCATGCACACCCACCCCATGGCCAGCATCTGGAACGGCATCCACGGGCCCACGCCGCCCGTGAGCAGCGCCGACGCGAACATCGACACCGCGCCCAGCACGAAGCCGAACCCCGGCCCGAGGACCCGCCCGCTCAGCACCATCAGGAAGAACATCGGCTCGATCCCGGCCGTCCCCGCCCCCAGCGGCCGCAGGGCCGCCCCGGCCGCGGCGAGCACGCCCAGCATCGCGATCGCCTTCGCGTCCAGGCCGACGTCGGCGATCGTCGCCACGACCACGCCGAGCAGGAGCGGAAGGAGCGCGGCGAACAGCCACGGGGCGTCCTTCGCGTGCGCGCTGAGACCCGAGTCCGCCCCGGCGAGCAGGGGCCACCCGAAGGCGACGACTCCGACGGCGCTCACCAGGGCCAGCGCGGCGATGGACCGGCGCCCCAGCCGCACGGGACGCACCTGCCCGCTACTCATCGGTCGCCTCCAGGGCTTCCCGTACCTGCGTCACCGTCAGCCACGGCTGCGGCGCGAGCACCTTCGTCACCTGGGGGGCGAACGACGGGGACGACACCACGACGTCCGCCGTGGCGCCGTCGGCCACCACGTCGCCGTCGGCGAGGATCACCACCCGGTGGGCAAGCTCGGCCGCCAGTTCCACGTCGTGCGTGGCCAGGACGATCGCGTGGCCGCGGGCCGCGAGGTCGCGCAGGATCGTGACCAGGCGGGCCTTGGCCGCGTAGTCCAGGCCGCGGGTCGGCTCGTCGAGCAGGAGCAGGGGCGGGCGCGCGGTCAGGACGATCGCGAGGGCGAGGGCCAGGCGCTGGCCCTCGGACAGGTCGCGCGGGTGCGTGTCGTCCGCGATCCCGGGGACCAGCTCGGCCACCAGGGCCCGGCAGGTGCCGGGCGCCGCGTCCGCGTCGCGGTCGGCCGCGGCGCACTCGGCCGCGACCGTGTCCGCGTACAGCAGATCGCGCGGCTCCTGCGGTACGAGGCCGACGTGCCGGATCAGTTCGCGCGGCGGCATGCGGTGCGGAGCGGAGCCGCCCACCCGCACGGTCCCCGAGGTCGGCGGCAGCAGGCCGACCAGGGTGGACAGGAGGGTGGACTTGCCCGCGCCGTTGCGGCCCATCAGGGCGACGGTCTCACCGGGGGAGACGTCGAAGTCGACCCTGCGCAGCGCCTCGATCCGGCCCCGGCGCACGCCGAGCCCCCCGACCCGCGCGGCGGGCGCACCGGCCGGTGCGGCCTCCCCGGGCTTCCCGGCCCCGGGCTTCCCGCGCTCGGGCCGACCGGCATCGAACGTCCCGGCCCCGGCCCTCGCGGCGCCCGGCCCATCGAGCCGACCGGCACCCGCCCTCGCGGCGCCCGCCCCACCAGCCCCCGCCGCCGCCAGCCGCTCCCGCAACCCCCCGGTCCGCCGCCGCGCGTCCCGCACCGTCAGCGGCAACGGGGACACCCCGGCGAGCCGCCCCAGGGCCACCACCGGCGGGAACACGGGGGAGACGGCCATCACCTCGGCCGGGTCGCCGAGGAGCGGGGGCTCGCCGGGGGCGGCGAGGAGGAGGACCTGGTCGGCGTACTGCACGACGCGTTCCAGGCGGTGCTCGGCCATCAGGACGGTGATGCCGAGGTCGTGGACGAGGCGCTGCAGGACGGCGAGGACCTCCTCCGCGGCGGCCGGGTCGAGGGCCGACGTCGGTTCGTCGAGGACGAGGACGCGGGGGTGCGGGGTGAGGACGGAGCCGATCGCGACCCGCTGCTGCTGGCCGCCGGAGAGGGTGGTGATGGGGCGGTCGCGCAGGTCGGCGAGGCCGAGCAGGTCCAGGGTCTCCTCGACGCGGCGGCGCATCACGTCGGGGGCGAGGCCGAGGGACTCCATGCCGTACGCGAGCTCGTCCTCGACGGTGTCGGTGACGAAGTGGGCGAGCGGGTCCTGGCCCACCGTGCCGACCACGTCGGCCAGTTCGCGGGGCTTGTGGGTGCGGGTGTCGCGGCCCGCGACGGTCACGCGGCCGCGCAGGGTGCCGCCGGTGAAGTGCGGGACGAGGCCGCTGACCGTGCCGAGCAGGGTCGACTTGCCGACACCGGAGGGGCCGACGAGCAGCACCAGCTCGCCCTCGGGCACGTCCAGGTCGACGCCCTGGACGGTGGGCCCCGCGGCACCCTCGTACCGCACGGAGACGTCCTCGAACCGGATCATGGTCATGAGGTCTTCTCCTCGGCGGCGCGGGTGGAGCGGGCGGTACGAGCGGCGGCGCGGGCGGACACGGGCGCCTCGGCGGGCGGGGGCACCGGCGCCACGAACGCCGGGAGCAGGCCGATCAGGACGGCCGCCGCGGGCAGCAGCGGCAGGGTGGGGGCGACCAGCGGGACCACCCCGGGGTGCAGGGCGTTCCCGGCGGCCGAGTTCGCGGCGATCATCAGGGCGGCGACCGCGGCGCCGGACCCGGCGACCAGCCAGGCCCGCACCCCCCACCGGTCCGGCCGGTAGCGCGTGCGCACCGAGCGCCGCCCGCCGAGCCACAGCCCGCCCAGCGCGGCACCGAGCCCGACGGCGAGAACCGGCAGGCCGTACGTCGAGCCGTCCGCGGTGAGCAGCCCGTACGTCCCCGCGCAGACCCCCATGAGACCGCCGAGCGTCAGGACCGCCGTCGTCCCGCGCACCCGCGCGGGCACGGCGGCGGTGCGGCCGAAGCCGCGCGCGTCCATCGCCGCGGCCAGCGCGACGGAGCGCTCAAGGGCGCCCTCCAGGACGGGCAGGCCGACCTGGAGCAGTCCTCGTACGCCCTTGTCCGGGCGTCCCCGCAGGCGGCGCGCGGCGCGCAGGCGCTGGACGTCGGCGATCAGGTTCGGCGCGAACGTCATCGCGACGACGACGGCCACCCCGACCTCGTACAGCGCCCCCGGAAGGGACTTGAGGAGGCGGGCCGGGCTGGCGAGGGCGTTGGCGGCGCCCACGCAGATCAGCAGGCCCGCGAGGCGCACCCCGTCGTACAGCGCGAAGAGGACGCCCTCCGCGGTGACCCGGCCGCCGATGCGCACGCCCTGCGCCCACTCCGGCAGCGGCACCTCGGGCAGCGTCACGATGAGGTGGGTGCCGGGGATCGGCGAGCCGAGGACGATCGCGAAGACCAGCCGGATGCCGATGACGACGAGGGCGATCTTCACGAACGCGCCGTAGGAGCGGGCCCACGGCGCGGACGTGCGCCGGGCCGCGACGACGTACCCGGCGACGCCGATGAGCAGCCCGATCAGGAGCGGGTTGGTGGTGCGGGACGCGGCCGTGGCGAGGCCGAGCGCCCACAGCCACCAGGCGCCCGGGTGCAGCGCGTTGGAGCGGTGCGCCTGCGGCGCGAGGCGCCGGCGCGGGGCGAGCCGGCCGGGGGCCGCGTCAGCCACGGCGGCGGCGGGCCTGCCAGCCGGCGGCGGCACCGAGCGCGACGATCGCCGCGACCCCGGCGAGCAGGCCGACGGAGGGACCGCCGTCGTCCCCGCCGGACCCACTGTCCTTGGCCGACTCGCCCTTGTCGCCCTTGCCCCCGGACTCCTTGCCGGAGACCTGTTCGCCGCACCCCCGCTCCGGATAGCCGGAGATGGCGCACAGCAGCGCGGAGCTGTTGTAGCGCAGCGGCTTGGCGACGGCGGCGAGCGCGTCGGCGCTGGTCGCGTCGGAGTCGACCCGCGCGCATGCCGTACGCCGCTTCGGGGGCCGCTCGCCGCCCGGCGCGTCGTCCGGCGTGCCGAAGTCGATGACGAGCGCGAGGCGCTTGTGGCCGTCCTTCGCGGGTGTGTCCGCGCAGATCGTGTCGAAGTCGGCGGCGCCGCGCGGCTTCGCGGCGCTGCCGGAGTTGGCGGACACGGCGAACCGGAAGCCCTCGACGTCACCGTCGTCGGGCCGGGCGATGGAGGGCCCCTGCGTCGCGTACACCCACGCGCCGTCGCTGCTGCCCTCGCCGCGCTGCCAGAAAGACCAGTAGCGGTAGTCGGCGGCGTGGGAGGGGCCCCCGGCGAGGAGCGCGGCGGGCAGGGAGAGCAGCGCGGTGAGCAGGGCGGCCACCGTGAGGCGGCCGCGCCCCTGGTGGCGCCGGCTCACAGCTGGTTCTTCTTCTTGCGGCCGCTGAGCAGGAAGCCGATGCCCGCGCCCGCGACCAGGCCGACGCCGACGATCCACCAGACGCTGACGCCGGAGCCGTCGTCGTCCTTGTCCTCGTCCTTCTCCTCGGCCCCGACCGTGACCTCGCTGACCGCCTTCGGCTTCGGGCCCTGTGCGTTGAGCTGCTTGACGAGGTCGGCGCCGCCGAAGTCGCGTGCGTCCATGCCCGTGGCGAGGGCCGCGAAGACCAGTTGGGCGTAGGCGGCGGGGCCGTTCTCCTCGGCCCAGGCCGCGGAGTTCTCCGACAGCCACTCGCCGGACTTCTTCGCCTGCTCCTGCTGGCCCGCGGCGGCGAGCGCGACCACCGCGTCGGCGGTGTTGCCGACGTCCGGCTGGTCCTCGGAGCCGGGCATGGCGGAGGTGAGGTGGCCGGACTCGGCGAGGGTCTTCAGGAGGTAGCCGGTGCCGTTGTCGGCGGCCTGCTCGGCCGTGTCGGGCTTCGCGCACTTCGGCGCCGCGTCGGTCTCCTTGCCCTTCGCGGGCACCAGGCCCTGGCCGAGGGCGCCGAGCACGCCGGCCGCGGTCGCGTCGGCGTTCGGGGCGAGCTTGCCGGACTTGGCGTCGGCGAGGCCGAAGGCGCCGCCGTCCTTGCCGCAGTCCATGGCGAGCTTCGTCAGCGCGTCGAGCGGGGACTTGCCCTTCTGGGACTTCACGGAGGCGGGCTTCTCACCGACGGCGGCGAAGGCGCCGACGACGATGCCGGTGGAGTTGGCGTCGCTGGGCAGGCCCGGGTTGTAGCCCCAGCCGCCGTCCTGGTTCTGCACGGACTTCAGCCAGTCCAGGCTCTTCTTCACCGTGGTCGACTCGTTGCCGAGGGCGTGCAGCGCCTGGATCGCGGCGGCGGTGGAGTTCGAGTCGACCTGCGTCTTGGAGTTGCAGGGCTCGCTCGCGTCCGCCCGGTACGCCGCGAAGCCGCCGCTCGCGCACTGCTGGCCGGTGAGCCAGTCCACGGCCTTCGCGGCCGGGGTGACCCCCACCGTCTTCTGCGCGAGCATCGCGTACGACTGCCGGAACACGCCGTCGAACTGCGGGTCCTTCTTGCCGTACAGGCCGGAGGGGAGCGGGCTGCCCTTGGGCGACGGCGAGGCGTCGTCGGCGAAGGCGGCCGGGGCGGCGGCGGTGCCGAGGGCGACGACGGCCACGGCCAGGGCAGCTGCGCTGCGGCGAACGTTCATGATGCGGCGGGTGCCTCTCCCTGCGGGGGGCCGGGCAGCACGGCACGGAGGGGCACCGGGCGGCTCCGGCTCCGTATACCTCGACGGTGCCGGCCATCGGCACGATCCGATGACGCGAGCCGGTCATGCGGCGTGCGAGGCATTCCGGCTTGCCGCGCGCTGCGACGCGGCTGTACGGCTGCGGGTCAGCGCCGGACTTCCACCGGCTTCCCCTCGTACGCGCATGAGACGACCCGCCCACTGTACCGGCCCGTAGCCCGCCGCCCGGGGCCCGGCACGGCCGCCCGCCGCTCCCGCTCCGGCGCGCGCCCCGGCGCCGCCCGTGCCCCAGGCGCGGTCTGGCAGGGGCCGCCGGGGCGGCGTTACGTTGGCCTGGGCCTCGGGGTACGGGAGTTGAGGGGGAGCACGCATGGCGGGCACTGCGACAGCACGGTCCTCTGGTCCTGGCGGGCGTGACGGTGCTCGTGTCTGTCTTGTGACCGGCGCCGCGTCCGGCATCGGCCGGGCCGTCGCGCGCCGCCTCGCCGGCCGGGGCCACCGCGTCATCGGCGCCGACCTCAAGGACACCGGGGGCATCGACATCCAGGCCGACCTGGGGACCGCCGACGGGCGGGCGCTGCTCGCCGACGCCGCCGCCGAGCTGGGCGGCGGGCGGCTCGACGCGGTGGTGGCGTGCGCGGGGGTCGGCGTGTTCGACCCCGTCACGGTGCGGGTCAACGCCTTCGGCGCCATCGCGACGCTCGCGGACCTGCGGCCGCTGCTCGCCGCGGGCCGCGACCCGCGCGCGCTCGCCGTGTCGTCCGTCGCCGCCGTCCACGAGACCGACCCGGCGATCGTCGCCGCCGTCCTCGCGGACGACGAGGAGGCCGCCGTGGCCGCCGCGCGGGCCGCCGTCGACCGGGGCGAGGGCCGGCTCGTGTACGCCTCCGCGAAGCGCGCGCTGGTCCGCTGGGTGCGCCGGGCCGCGGTCACCGACGCCTGGGCGGGCGCCGGGATCCCCCTCAACGTCATCGCACCCGGCATCATCCGCACCCCGCTCACCCGCGCCATGCTGGAGGACCCCGGACTGCGCGCCACCGCCGACGCGGGCGTCCCGATGCCCCTGCACGGCTACGCCGATCCCGAACAGGTCGCCCCGCTCGTCGACCACCTGATCGCGCCGGAGAACACCCACGTCACGGGCCAGGTGGTGTTCATCGACGGGGGCGCGGACGCGGTGCTGCGGGGGGACGAGGGCTGGTGAGGACGCCCCCTGGGCCTGGCTGAGGCGGTGGTCGAGTCGGCCGAGGGGACCGGGGGCACCGGGGCCTAGGCCTCGCACACCACGTACGTCACCGGATCGCTCCCCGCCACGGCCTCCGCCCGCCCCAGCTTCACCAGGCGCCGCAGGTGCGCCTCCGCCTCCGACACCGCGATGTTCCGGGAGCCGTAGGGGATGTCGGCCCAGGGCCTGTTCCACTCCATGCGCTCGGCGAGCTGCCAGGGGGTGCGGGGCTCGGTGAGCAGGGTGAGGAGCTGGGTGAGGCGCTCCTCGTGGTGGTCCCGCAACTCCCGTACGCGGGGCCGGGCTTCGGTGAAGGCGTGTTGGTGGGCGGGCAGCACCTCGGCGACGCCGAGCCGTCCGACCCGCTCCAGGGAGTCCAGATAGTCGCCCAGAGGATCATCGGTGACGGCCGTGGGGTCGTCCCGGTCCTCGTAAAGACCGATGTGCGGGGTGATGCCGGGCAGCAGATGGTCGCCGGAGAAGAGCCGCCCGCGACCGGCGAGCCCCGCGGGATGGTCCTCCTCCAGATGCAGGCAGACGTGGCCGGGGGTGTGCCCCGGCGTCCAGATCGCCCGCAGCGCCCGCCCCGCGAGGGGGACGAGCTCGCCGGGCGCGATGGACCGGTCGGGCAGGGCGGGGGCGAGGCCGGGGAGCCTCGGGGTGCGGCCCGCGTCCCGGGCGGCGAGCAGCGGGGCCACGTGCTCGGCGGGGGCGCCGGCGGCGGCGAGCTTGTCGGCCATGTACCCGTACCAGCGGGCGGGCGCGTGCTCGCGGGTGCGCCGCACGACGTCCGCGTCGGCGTCGTGCATGGCGATCCACGCCCCCGACGCCTCCCGCACCTTCGCGGAGAGTCCGTGGTGGTCGGGGTGGTGGTGCGTGATGAGCACCCCGTGCACGTCCCCGACGTCGGCCCCGCACGCGGCGATCCCCGCGACGAGCGTGTCCCAGGACGCCGGGTCGTCCCACCCGGTGTCGATCAGGACGGGCCCGCGATCGGTGTCCATGAGGTGCACGAGGGTGTGCCCGAGGGGGTTGTCGGGGATGGGCACCCGCATGCTCCACACCCCGCCGCCGTGCGCGACGATCCCCGCGCCGCTGCCCTGAGTCATCCCACGCCCCCGCTCGCCGCCGAGGGTGCCCACTATAACTAGAACTTGTTTCGATGGTCGCCCAAGTCGACTGCGATGAGGGGGGATCGGGGCACCGTTGCCGCGAGGGTCGCGTCACCCGCGCGGCGAGGGGCGCGTCATGTGAACGCGGCCGACGGCAGCTCCGCCTCCGTCTCCTCCCAAGGGATCGAGATGCCGAACCTGTCCTCCAGGAAGCGCAGGAACGCGACATCGCCCGCTTCGTCGCCGTCGTGCGTGAAGCCGAGCGCCTCCTCGGCCGGGACCCCGTTCGTCAGGTGCGGCAGGCCCGGCTCGAAGGAGGTCACCGCCTCGCCGCGCAGGGCGTAGTCGACACGGCTGAAGCCCGCCGCGCTGCGGTGCACGCACAGCGCCCGCCCTCGCCGGGACAGCGCCGCGATGTGCTCCCCCGTGTGGCAACTGAACTCTTCCAGCGCGTACGCCCAGCCCGCCACCGCACCCGCCCTGACGATGGCGTCCGGCGGAGTGGGCAGGAAGCCGCCGTCGGTCAGGCGGGCGACCGCCGCTTCGTCCTCCCGGTCGAGGAAGTCGAGGTCGCCGATGTGGTCCTCCTCGTCCCTGAGCAGCAGTTCGGACGCGGCGGAGCAGGACAGCGGGACGATGCGGTGCTCCTCGGCGCCGACGCCGCGCAGCAGTTCGTGCGGCGAGAGCCCCTCCCCGAGGGTGAGCGTGAAGCCGATGTCGTAGGCGTCGGCGATCCAGGACAGTCCCTTGTGCGTGTCCGTAGGGCCCTGCGTCATCGAACCGCTCCTTCTCTGTTGTGTGCCGCCGTGGTCGGGGCCTTGCGGACGGAACGCTAACGGTCGGCACTGACATCGCAATCGGCGAAGTAACCGCTGGTGAGAGCCCGATCTGTGCTGACCCTGGCCTCCTTTAACTAGAACTGGTATCAGTTCTGAAACGGCGTCAGGAGCAAGCGGCGTCGGGATCGAGGAACAGGCGGCGTCGGGAATCCGGTGTCGGAGCGGCACGCGTCCCGCAGGAGGCGGTCAGTCATGAGCGAGCTCGTGGAACACCGACAGCTTTTCATCGGCGGGGAGTTGGTCGACCCGCTCGGCAAGGACGTCATCGAGGTGGTCTCGCCGCACACGGGGGAGGTGTTCGCGCGGGTGCCGCACGCCTCGGACGCGGATGTCGACCGGGCCGTCGCGGTGGCGCGGGAGGCCTTCGACGAGGGGCCCTGGCCGCGGATGCCGCTCGCCGAGCGGATCGAGGTCGTGGAGCGGATCAAGGACGGGGTCGGGGCGCGGCACGACGAGATCGCGCGGGTCATCAGCTCCGAGAACGGCACCCCGTACACGGCGTCGGTGATGGTGCAGGCGCTGTCGTCGATGATGGTGTGGGACGCGGCGATCACCATCGCGCGCGGCTTCCGTCACGAGGAGGCGCGGGACGGGGCGCTCGGGCCGATCCTGGTGCGGCGCGAGCCCGTCGGGGTCGTCGCGGCCGTGGTCCCGTGGAACGTCCCGCAGTTCACCGCCGCCGCCAAGCTCGCGCCCGCCCTGCTCGCCGGGTGCCCGGTGATCCTGAAGACCTCGCCGGAGGCGCCGCTCGACGCGTACATCCTCGCCGAGATCGCGGCGGAGGCCGGCCTGCCCAAGGGCGTGCTCTCGATCCTCCCGGCCGACCGGGAAGTGAGCGAGTACCTGGTCGCGCACCCGGGCGTCGACAAGGTGTCCTTCACCGGGTCCGTCGCCGCGGGCAAGCGCGTCATGGAGGTCTGCGCGCAGAACCTCACCCGCGTCACCCTGGAACTCGGCGGCAAGTCGGCCGCCGTGATCCTCCCCGACGCCGACCTCGCGGGCGCCGTCGCCGGCATCGTGCCCTTCGCCTGGATGATCAACGGCCAGGCCTGCGTGGCCCAGACCCGCATCCTGCTCCCGCGCTCCCGCTACGACGAGTTCGCCGACGCCTTCGCCACCGCCGCGTCCGCCCTGAAGGTCGGCGACCCGATGGACCCGGAGACCGAGCTGGGCCCGCTGGTCGCCGAGCGCCAGCAGCGCCGCTCCCTCGACTACATCCGGATCGGGCAGGAGGAGGGCGCCAAGATCCTCGCCGGGGGCGGCCGCCCCGCGGGGCTCGACCGGGGCTGGTACGTGGAGCCGACGCTCTTCGGCGGCGTCGACAACTCCATGCGGATCGCCCGCGAGGAGATCTTCGGCCCCGTCATCTGCCTGCTCCCGTACGGCGACGAGGACGAGGCCGTGGCGATCGCCAACGACTCCGAGTACGGCCTGAGTGGCAGCGTGTGGACCGCCGACGTCGAGCGCGGCATCGACGTGGCGCGCCGGGTGCGCACCGGCACGTACTCCGTGAACTCCTTCAGCCTCGACATGCTCGGCCCCTTCGGCGGCTACAAGAACTCCGGCCTGGGGCGGGAGTTCGGACCCGAGGGGTACGGCGAGTTCTTCGAGCACAAGATGATCCACCTGCCCGCCGGGTACCAGGCCCCCGGTGCGGGAGGCGGTGCCTGATGGGCGACCGCTGGCACGTCGAGGTCGACCGGTCGGTGTGCATCGGCTCGGGCATGTGCGTGGGCACCGCCCCGGACGGCTTCACCCTCGACACCGCCCGTCAGTCGCACCCCACGCACCCCGAGACGGACGCCGCCGAGAAGATCCTGGAGGCGGCCGAGAGCTGCCCCGTCGAAGCCATCACCCTCACCCTGCTCGGCACCGGGGAGGTGGTGTTCCCGCCGGAGGACTGAAGCCCCCGCCCGCCGGGGCCGCGCGCACCGGCACTCACAGTCCTGCGCGGGCCACGTCCACCGGACCACCATCACCTGCTCGAAGTCCGCTCGAACGTGACTTAACGCATGAGTTCCGCATGGTGAGTCGATGACAGTCGTGACTGTCCGGCCCCCGGGGTGTCCTGGAAGTCTCATCGCGACACAGCGCGGGGAGGGGACCCATGGACAAGCGGTACGAGGTCTACTGTCTGGCCGACAGACACTTCTACGAGACCCCGGACCGGCTGTCCGCGCCCGAACAGGCCGACACGGTGTACGCGACCGCCCGCCGCCCCGTCCCCGACGGATGGCGCGCCGAGCGCGCCGGCGACTGGCTGACCCTGGTCCCCGTCGACGACGAGGGCACCGTGCTGCCCGCGCCCCAGCAGGGCTGGAAGATCCATGTCTCCGCCACGCGCGCCGACGCCGACGAGGTCGCCGCGGCCGTCTGGGACTACTGCGTGCCGCGCCGGGTGCCGTTCAAGTTCGTGCCGGGACCGGCGCTGCTCCTGCTGCGCAACAGCAAGTACGCGGGCCGCGACAAGAGCGGCAAGTTCGTCACCGTCTACCCCGCGGACGAGCAGCAACTCCACACGGTGCTGCGGGAGTTGGGCAAGATCCTCGACGGCCGTGAGGGGCCCTACGTCCTCACCGATCTGCGCTGGGGCGAGGGCCCGCTGTACGTGCGCTACGGCGCCTTCACGCGCCGCGTGTGCGACGACGGACGCGGCCGGATGGTCCCCGCGATCGAGGACGCCGACGGCCGGCTCGTGCCGGACTCGCGCGAGCCGGCCTTCAAGGTCCCCGCCTGGGTGACCCTGCCCGACTTCCTGAAGCCGCACCTCGACGCCCGTGACGCGACCAACGTCAAGGACCTCCCGTACCGCCTGGAGAAGGCCCTGCACTTCTCCAACGGCGGTGGCGTGTACGTCGGCACCGACACCCGCGACGGCCGCAAGGTCGTCCTGAAGGAGGGCCGCCCGCACGCGGGCCTCGCCGCCGACGGCGCCGACGCCGTCACCCGCCTCGAACGCGAGAAGGACGCCCTGGAGAAGCTGTCCGGGCTCGGCGTCGCCCCCGAGGTGCGGGACTGGTTCGAGCTCGGCGGCCACCGCTTCCTCGTCATGGACTTCCTCCAGGGCCGCACCCTCAACTCCTTCTTCGCCGACCGCCACCCGCTGTGCGTGCACGAGCCGTCCGCCGAGGACGTCTCCGCGTACACCCGCTGGGCGCTGCGGATCCACGCGCTCGTGGAGGAGGCGGTGGCGGCCGTGCACGCGCGCGGCGTCGTCTTCAACGACCTGCACCTGTTCAACATCATGGTCGCGCCCGACGAGCAGTCCGTCTCGCTCCTGGACTTCGAGGCCGCCGCCGGGGTGGACCAGCCGGGACGGCAGGCCCTCGCGCACCCCGGCTTCGTCGCGCCCGCCGACCGCAGCGGCACCGGCATCGACCGCTACGCCCTGGCCTGCCTGCGCCTGGCCCTGTTCCTGCCCGTCACCACGCTCCTGGTCATCGACCGCGAGAAGGCGGCGCACCTGGCCGAGGTGATCGCGACCGAGTTCCCCGAAGTGCCCCGGGAGTTCCTGGACCAGGCGGTCGCGGAGATCACCGGAGCAGCCGGGGACGCCGGGGCGGGCGCCGTCGGGGAGGCGAGGACCACCGCGGAGGCGGAGGGGGAGGGAGACGCCGAGGGGGAGACGTCCCGGGAGCGCCGGACCGGCTCGGGCCGACGCGTACGGGACTTCGTCGTCGAACCGCGGGACTGGCCCCGCAGCCGGGACTCCATGACCGCGGCCCTCCTCGCCTCCGCCACACCGGAGCGCGACGACCGGCTCTTCCCCGGCGACGTCGGGCAGTTCGCCGACGGCGGCGGGCTCGGACTCGCGTACGGCGCGGCCGGGGTCCTGTACGCGCTCGCCGAGACCGGCGCGCAGCGCTACGAGGAGGGCGAGCACTGGCTCCTGAAGCACACCGCCCCACCCCCCGCGGGCACCCCGCTCGGCCTGCACGACGGCATCGCGGGCATCGCCCACGTCCTGGACCGCCTCGGCCACCGCACCCGTGCCCTCGACCTCGTCGGCCTGGTCCTCGACGAGAACTGGGAGCGGCTCTCCTCCGACCTGTACGGCGGCCTCGCCGGACTCGGCCTCGCCCTGGACGGCCTGGCCCGCACCACGGGCGAACGGGACCTCGACGAGCACGCGCTGCGGGCGGCGCGGATCCTGACGAGCCGGATGGTGGCGGCGGAGGCGGCCGCGGCGGCGGGGCCGGGCACCCAGGCGGGACCGGGCACACCGGCCGGTTCGCGCCGGGCCGGGCTGCTGCGCGGCGCCAGCGGCCCCGCGCTGCTTTTCCTCAGGCTGTACGACCGCCACGGCGCCCCCGACTTCCTCGACCTGGCCGCCCAGGCCCTGCGCGCGGACCTCGCCCGGTGCGTGCCGCAGCGCGACGGGGGGCTCGCCGTCGACGAGGGCTGGCGCACCATGCCCTACCTGGGCGACGGCAGCGTCGGCATCGGCATGGTCCTCGACGACTATCTGACCTACCGCCACGACGAGCAGTTCGCCGCGGCCCGCGCCGACATCCTGACCGCCGCGAGCTCCCGCTTCTGCGCGCACCCCGGGCTCGTCCAGGGCCGCGCGGGAATGATCCTGCACCTGAGCCGCACGCAGCACGCGCCGGGGGCGGACGACGGCACCGGGCCGGGCACGGACGGCGCGAGCGGGGCGGCCGACGCGACCGCGACCGCCGCCCGCCTCGCCGGCCAGATCGACGGCCTCGGCTGGTTCGCCATGCCGTACGAGCGCCACCTCGCCTTCCCCGGCAACCAGTTGCTGCGCCTGTCCATGGACCTGCACACCGGCACCGCGGGCTGTCTGCTCGCCCTCGGTGCCGCGCTCGACACCGAACGGCCGCCCGGCGCCCGCGCCCACCTGCCGTTCCTGCCGCCCCTGAAGCGGCCCACAGACCGGCCCCGCCGCACGGCGGGGTCGTGAAAAACGCACCACCCGCACGGCAAGCACCACCAAACGCACCATGTCCCCAGAGAGAAAGGCACGACGATGGCGCTCCTCGACCTGCAGAGCATGGAGACCGACGAGATGACCGGTGGCGGCGGCCACGGTGGCGGCAGCCAGGTCAGCCTGCTGCTGTGCGCCAGCCAGGCGAGCGTCCTGCTTTGTCTGTGAGTTCACGTCAGTGACGGGCCCGGGCGGTGCCACCTCGGTGGGCCGCCCGGGCTCGACGGCTTCCGAGCCGCCCCGGGCCCGACAGCTTCCGAGAGGTCCCGCTCCGCCATGCCGACCGTCGAACAGGCCGCACAGCGCCGCCTCTTGACCGAGTCCACCCGGTACAACACGGCACGCTGCCTCGCCCTGTGCCTGCTCAGCCTCCTGGGAACGGGCGCGGGCCTGCTCCTTCCGCTCGCCATCGGACGCGCCCTCGACGCCGTGATCGCCGGGGACGACGCCAGCGGCTGGGTGCTCTGGTGCGCCGCCCTCGTCGGCGTCATGGCCGCCCTGGACGCCTGCGAGGAAGTGCTCTCCGCGACCACGGCCGCCCGCACCACCCTGTGGCTGCGCGGCCGCCTCGTCCGGCACGTCCTCGGCGTCGGACCGCGCGCCACGGCCCGCTTCCCGGCCGGGGACCTGGTGGCCCGCCTCGTCGGCAGCGCGGCGCAGGCCGGCACCGCGCCCGCCGTGTTCGCCGGGCTCTTCGCGGCCGTCGCCGCACCCGTCGGCGCCGTCGTGGCGCTCGGCCTCATCGACTTCTGGCTCGCGGCCGTCTTCCTCGGCGGGGCGCCGGTCCTGGTGCTGCTCCTGCGGGCGTTCACCCGGGCCTCGTCGGACTGCGTCGCCCGGTACCAGACCATCCAGGGCGACATCGCGGGCCGCCTCACCGAGGCGATCGGCGGGGCCAGGACCATCGCCGCCGCGCACACCGAGCGCAAGGAGGCCGCGCGGGTCCTCGCGCCGCTGCCCGAACTCGCCCGCCAGGGCCTGCGCATGTGGCACGTGCAGGCCCGCTCGCAGGCCCAGGCCGTGGCGCTCGCACCGCTCCTCCAGATCGGCGTCGTCGCCATGTCCTGCTACCTGATCCTCCACCACCGCCTGTCGGTGGGCGAGTTGCTCGCGGCCGTACGGTACGCGGCGCTCGCCACCGGCGTCGGCGTGCTGGTCGGCCAGCTCGGCGGCCTGGTGCGGGCCAAGGCCGCCGCGGGCAGGCTCGCCGAGGTCCAGAAGGAACCGGCGACGCGCCACGGCGACGCTCGGCTCCCGCAGGGCCCCGGAACCTTGGAGCTGCGGGGCGTCACGGCGCGGCGCGGCGGGCGCACCGTGCTCGACGACGTCGACCTGACCGTCCCCGGCGGGCACACCGTCGCCGTCGTCGGCCGCTCCGGCGCGGGCAAGTCGCTGCTCGCCGCCCTCGCGGGCCGCCTCGCCGACCCCGACCGGGGGACCGTGCTCCTGGACGGCGTACCGCTGCCGGACCTCAGCCGCGCGGAGCTGCGCCGCCACGTCGGCTACGCCTTCGAGCGGCCCGCGCTGCTCGGCGCCACGGTCGAGGACACCATCGGCTTCGGCGAGCCCCGGCCGGACCGCGAGAGCGTCCGGCGCGCCGCCGACGCCGCCTGCGCCGACGGGTTCGTGCGCAGCCTGCCCGAGGGCTACGCCACCGCCTGCGCGGCCGCGCCCCTGTCCGGCGGCGAGGCCCAACGCCTCGGCCTGGCCCGCGCGTTCGCCAGGGGCGGGCGACTCCTGATCCTCGACGACGCCCTCTCCAGCCTGGACACGGTCACCGAACACCGCGTCGCGGAGGCCCTGTTGCGCACCACACCGTCCCGTACCCGTCTGATCGTCGCCCACCGCGCCGCCACCGCGGCCCGCGCGGACGCCGTGGCCTGGCTCGACGGCGGCCGCATCCGCGCCTTCGACGCCCACGAACGACTGTGGCGCCTCCCGGACTACCGAAGGGCCTTCGAACAGCTCGAAGACGAGGAGGGCGAGGGGGCCAAGGGGGCCAAGGGGGCCAAGGGGGCCGAGGGGTCCGAGGGGTCCGAGGGGGCCGAGGTGGCTCAGGCGGGCGAAGTGGCCGGAATGGCCGAAGTGGCCGAAGTGGCTGAGAGGGCTCAGGTCGCTGAGGTGGGCGTCGGGGACGTGGGGAGCCAGGGCGGCGAGCGGGATCTGCGGGGCCGGCGTGGCCGGGAGGGCGGGGCGTGAGGCGCACGGGTACGGGCACCTACGCCCGCGGCGTCCGCTTCCTGCGCGAGCGCCGCTGGGTGGTCGCGCAGATCGGCTTCTGGTCCGTCCTGGAGACCGGCCAGACCTTCCTCACCGGGTACGCCCTGGCGCACGCGCTCGACGACGGGTTCCTCGCCGGGCGGGGGGCCGTCGGGCTCGGCTGGCTCCTCGCCGCCGCGGGCGGGGTCCTTGTCGCGGCGTACGGCACCGGGCAGGTGTTCCGCGCCGTGGCCCGGCTCGTCGAGCCGATGCGGGACGCGCTCGTGCGGCACGTCGTGGCGCGCGGCATCGAGGAGGCCGACAGCGCCGCCGTGTCCCGGCTCACCCAGCAGGTGGAGACCGCGCGGGACACCTTCGCGGGCCTGGTGATGGTGTCGCGGTCCTTCGTGTTCACCGCCGTCGGCGCGTTGATCGGCCTGTCCACACTGGCCCCACTGCTCGTCCTGGTGGTGGCGCCGCCCCTGGTCGCGGGCGTCGCCCTGTTCGTCCTGACCCTGCGCCCGCTGGCCCGCCGCCAGGAGGACTACCTGGCCGCCGACGAGGCCATCGCGGCCGAACTGGGCACTGTCTGCCCCGGGTTGAGGGACGTGACCGCCGCGGGCGCCGAGGAGCCGACCGCCGCCGCCGTCGAGGACCGCCTCACCGCCGAGTACGAGACGTCGCGCACCCTGGCCCGCTGGTCCGTCGTCCGCATCGCCTCCCTCGCGCTCGGCGGCCAGCTCCCCATCGTGCTGCTGCTGGCCACCGGCCCCTGGCTCCTGTCCCACGGCGTCTCCGCCGGCGAACTCGTCGGCGCCCTCACCTACGTCACCCAGGCCCTCCTTCCGGCCCTGCACAACCTGGTCCACGGCCTGGGTTCGGCGGGCACGCGCCTCGTGGTGATCCTGCGGAGGCTGGTGCCGGAGGGGACGGGGGAGCCCGGCGGTTCGCTGCCGCTGCCTGAAGCCGGGGCCGACGCTGGAGCGTCCCTCACCAAGGCCCCCACCGAACCCACCGAACCCATCGACCCCACCGAACCCACCGACCCTGCCAGGCCCATCGACCCCACCGGACCTACCGGACCCACCGGACCCACTGGCCTCATCGAGCCCGCTGACCCCACCCCGCCCCCCGCCCTCCACCTCACCTCCGTCACCTTCGCCTACGGCCCGCACGCCGAGCCCGTCATCCGCGACCTGGATCTGGTCCTGCCGCGCGGCGGGCACCTGGCCGTCGTGGGGCCGAGCGGGGTCGGCAAGTCGACGCTGGCGGGCCTGGTCGCGGGGATGCTGGCGCCGGGGAGCGGCAGCGTGCGGGTGGCCGGGCGGGACGCGCGGGACGGCGGGGCCGTGGCGCGCCGGGTGCTCATCCCGCAGGAGGCGTACGTGTTCAGCGGCACCCTCGGGGAGAACCTGCGCTACCTGCGGCCGGACCCGGTGGCGGACGCCGAACTCCTCGACGCCGCGCACACCGTGGGCCTCGGCCCGCTCGCCGAGCGCGTCGGCGGGCTCGGGGCGCGGCTCGACCCGACCGCGCTCTCGGCGGGCGAACGCCAGCTGATCGCCCTGACCCGCGCCTATGTCGCGCACGCGGAGCTGGCCGTGCTCGACGAGGCCACCTGTCACCTCGACCCGGAGGCGGAGTCCCGGGCCGAGCGCGCCTTCGCAGCCCGGCCCGGTGGCACCCTCGTCGTCGTCGCGCACCGCATCAGCTCGGCCCGCCGCGCCGACCGCGTCCTGGTCCTCGACGGACCGCGCACGGACTGCGGACGCCACGGCGAGCTGCTCGAGCGGTCGGAGCTGTACCGCGACCTGGCGGGCAACTGGGACCCGCAGGCCGTGTCGCAGCCGGTCCTGCCCTGATCACACCCATCCCTCCCCTAAGGAGATCCGGATCGCGTCGACCTTGTTGCGCGCCCCGGTCTTACGCGTGATGGCGGCCATGTAGTTGCGCACCGTGCCGATCGACAGATGCAGCCGGTTCGCTATCTCCGCGACGGACGCCCCACCGGCGGCTAACGACAGGACACTCAACTCCCTTTTGGTCAAGGGCATCTGAGAGGCCTTCAGGAAGCCGAAGCCGAGCGATTCGTCGACGTAGCGCAGCCCGGACGCCACCTGCCTGATCCCGGTGAGCAGTTGCTCGGGCACGCTCGCCTTGTCCACGAAGCCGACCGCGCCCGCGTCCAGGGCCCGGCGCAGCAGCCCCGGCCGGTGCGCCGATGCGAGGACGAGCAGCGGGCAGCGGGTGCCCGAGCCGGTCGCGGTCGTCTTCAGTTCGCCGAGTGGCGCCAGCGCGTACCCGGTCTCGCAGTCGAGGTCGGCGACGCACAGGTCGGGCCGCACCGAGCCGAGTCGGCGCCGGGCGGCGCCCCATGGCGTGTGGAACACCTCCAAGTCGGGCTCGCGGGCGAGTCGTTCCGCCAGAGCCGATCGCAGCAGACAGGCGTCGTGCACGAGAAGTACGCGGATCACGTTCTGCCCCTCCAGCACCGTGCTCCTCCAGATTCCGGTTCCGGGCCGCGTCACTCGCCCCTCCTGTCCGAGTCCCACCCGGACGCCGTCCGAACCGCACCTGGTGCCCCGGTCCCGGCCGTTCGCCGGGGTGCCGAGCGTTGCGCAGACCATTGAAAGACGAAGTGCGCCTGTCATGAACGCTGAGAATCGGCCAAGGGGATGCCAAGGGGGCGCATATGTCTGCACCAAGTGCGCCCCTCATGCGACAGTCCATCGGCCGGAGGGGCGCACTCCGCCCCTGCGCGAGGTCGCTTCCCCTACGATGCGCGGCGCCGCCGGCGGGCGCGGTCAGGCCTCCGGGTCCGGCACCGTGAGGTCGATCAGTCGGCACACCATCTCGATGTCGATCTTGACCTGGGCGATCGAGGCGCGGCCGGAGAGCCAGGTGATCAGGGCGGAGTGCCAGGTGTGCTCGATGACCCGCACCGCGGAGAGCTGCGCCGCCGTCGGCTGTCCTTCCAGGCCCATGGCGTCCAGGACGATCGCCGTGGTGAGCCGCGAGACCGTGTCGACCTCCGGGCTCACCGACCGGTCGGCGAAGGTGAGGGCGCGCACCATGGCGTCCGCGAGGTGCGGCTCGCGCTGGAGGGCGCGGAATGCCCGCATCAGGGTCTCCGCGACCCGCTCCGCCGGGCTCTCCCCGGCCGGGGGGTGTTTGCGCAGGGTGGTGTGCATGTGCTGGAGCTGGTCCTGCATCGTCGCGACGAGCAGGTGCACCTTCGACGGGAAGTAGCGGTAGAGCGTGCCGAGTGCGACGCTCGACGACTCCGCCACCTCCCGCATCTGGACCGCGTCGAAGCCGCCCCGGCTCGCCAGCTGGGCGCTCGCGTGCAGGATGCGGCGGCGGCGCGCCTCCTGGCGCTCGGTGAGGGGCGGCGACGCCGGATGTGCCGCGCTCGCTCCAGCCGTCTTCGCGTCAGCCGTCATAGTCCCGTCGCCCCGTCAGTCCCGTCAGCGGTGTCCATCGCTTCCGCCCAGTCCCCGTACCGTTCCCGTCCCGTTCCCGTGCATCGGGACCGCACAGCATGGCAGGGCGGCCGCCGTGGCGCGAATCACCTGATCCGGACCTTCCGGTCCGGCTACCTGCCGGTAGATTCGAGCGGGTCCGGCGATCAAGGGCGATCATGACAGGAACGAGTCTGAAACTTGTTCTACATTACCGTCCCGGCGTAATCTCGCGGACAACTGAAGGCAGAAGGGGGCCAGAGTGACCGCTGAGGCCATGGAGGCGGGTCCCCTGCCGGGGCCGGTGCCGGGTGCGACACCGGGCACGACGCCGGACGTGCCCCCGGGCGCGGCCGCCGACGGCGGCCGCCCGCTGCGCATCGCGCTCCTCACGTACAAGGGGAACCCGTTCTGCGGCGGTCAGGGCGTCTACGTCCGCCACCTCTCCCGCGAGCTGGTCCGCCTCGGTCACCGCGTCGAGGTCATCGGCGCGCAGCCCTACCCCGTGCTCGACGAGGGCGAGGACCTGCGCGGCCTCGGCCTGACCGAGCTGCCGAGCCTGGACCTGTACCGCTCGCCGGACCCCTTCCGCACGCCGAAGCGGGACGAGTACCGCGACTGGATCGACGCCCTCGAAGTCGCGACGATGTGGACCGGCGGCTTCCCCGAGCCGGTCACCTTCAGCCTGCGCGCCCGCCGCCACCTGCGCGCCCGGCGCGGCGAGTTCGACGTCGTGCACGACAACCAGACCCTCGGCTACGGCCTCCTCGGCGACCTCGGCGCCCCCCTGGTGACGACCGTCCACCACCCCATCACCGTCGACCGCCGCCTGGAGCTCGACGCCGCGCCCGACTGGAAGCGTCGCGCCTCGGTCCGCCGCTGGTACGCGTTCACACGGATGCAGAAGCGCGTCGCACGGCGGCTTCCGTCGATCCTCACGGTGTCCGGCACCTCGCGCCAGGAGATCGTCGACCACCTCGGCGTCCGGCGCGACCGGATCCACGTCGTCCACATCGGCGCCGACACGAACCTCTTCTCGCCCGACCCGGCCGTGCCCGAGGTGCCGGGCCGGATCGTGACGACGTCCAGCGCCGACGTACCGCTGAAGGGCCTGATCCACCTCGTCGAGGCCCTCGCCAAGGTCCGCACCGAGAACCCCGCCGCGCACCTCGTCGTCGTCGGCAAGCGCGCCGAGGACGGCCCGGTGGCGCAGGCCATCGAGAAGTACGGCCTCGAAGGCTCCGTGGAGTTCGTCAAGGGCATCACCGACGAGGAGCTCGTCGACCTGGTCCGCTCGGCCCAGATCGCCTGCGTCCCTTCGCTGTACGAGGGCTTCTCGCTGCCCGCCGCCGAGGCCATGGCGACGGGGACGCCGCTGCTCGCCACGACGGGCGGGGCGATCCCCGAGGTCGCGGGCCGCGACGGCGACACCTGCCTCGCGGTGCCCCCGGGCGACGCGGGCGCGCTCGCCGCGGGCCTCACCCGGCTCCTCGGCGACCCGGAGCTGCGGGCGCGGCTCGGCGCCGCGGGCCGGGCCCGGGTCCTCGCCAGGTTCACCTGGGCCCGCGCGGCCCAGGGCACCGCGGAGCTGTACCGCGCGGCGATCGACCGCTCCGCGGGCCGGGGCGCCGCCCGCGCGGCGGCCCGCGGCCACGCGCTGCCGACGGCCGGGGCCGCGGCCCGCGGCGAAGTTGCAGGACCTCAACCCGAAAGCAGGGCCACGTGCTGACCGTCGACTTCACCCGCTTCCCGCTCGCCGCGGGGGACCGCGTGCTCGATCTGGGCTGCGGGGCGGGCCGTCACGCCTTCGAGTGCTACCGGCGCGGCGCCCGGGTGGTCGCCCTCGACCGGAACGCCGAGGAGATCCGCGAGGTCGCCAAGTGGTTCGCGGCGATGAAGGAGGCGGGGGAGGCCCCGGCGGGCGCGAGTGCCACCGCCATGGAGGGCGACGCCCTCAACCTGCCCTTCCCCGACGAGTCGTTCGACGTCGTGATCATCTCCGAGGTGATGGAGCACATCCCGGACGACAAGGGCGTGCTCGCCGAGATGGTCCGGGTCCTCAGGCCCGGCGGCCGGATAGCCGTGACCGTCCCGCGCTACGGCCCCGAGAAGGTCTGCTGGGCGCTCAGCGACGCCTACCACGAGGTCGAGGGCGGCCACATCCGCATCTACAAGGCGGACGAACTCCTCGCCAGGATGCGCGAGTCGGGCCTCAAGCCCTACGGCACGCACCACGCGCACGCGCTGCACTCGCCGTACTGGTGGCTGAAGTGCGCGTTCGGAGTCGGCAAGGACGGTGACGACGCGGCGCTGCCGGTGCGGGCGTACCACAAGCTCCTGGTCTGGGACATCATGAAGAAGCCGCTGGTGACGAAGGTCGCCGAGCAGGCGCTGAACCCGCTGATCGGCAAGAGCTTCGTGGCGTACGCGACCAAGCCGCACCTGCCCGCCGCCACCCCCGACCCGGCCGCCGACGCGAAGGCCGGGGCGTGACGATTCCCGAGCGCACCGAACACCTGGTCCTGCCGGGTGTGCTGACGGCCGATCAGGCGACGGCCACGGTCCGCGGCATCCTCGCCGTCCAGCGCGAGGACGGCGCCATACCCTGGTTCCGCGGCCACCACCTCGACCCGTGGGACCACACCGAGGCCGCCATGGCCCTGGACGCCGCCGGCGAGCACGCGGCCGCCGCTCGCGCCTACGAGTGGCTGGCCCGGCACCAGAACCAGGACGGCTCCTGGTACGCGGCGTACGCCGACGGCGACCCCGACGACGTCACCGACCGCGGCCGCGAGACCAACTTCTGCGCGTACGTGGCCGTGGGCGTCTGGCACCACTACCTGAGCACCGGCGACGAGGCGTTCCTCGACCGCATGTGGCCGGTCGTCGTCGCGGCCGTCGAGTTCGTCCTCGAACTCCAGCAGCCCGGCGGCCAGATCGGCTGGAAGCGGGACCCCGACGGCACCCCCGTCCCGGACGCCCTGCTCACCGGCTGCAGCTCCGTCTACCAGGCGCTGCGCTGCGCCCTGGCCCTCGCCGACCTGCGCGACGACCCGCAGCCCGACTGGGAGCTCGCGACCGGCGCCCTCGGCCACGCCATCCGCCACCACCCCGAGCGCTTCCTCGACAAGGACCGCTACTCCATGGACTGGTACTACCCGGTCCTCGGCGGCGCGGTCACCGGAGCGCAGGCCAAGTCCCGCATCGAGGACGGCTGGGACCGCTTCGTCGTCCCCGGCCTCGGCGTGCGCTGCGTCCACCCCAACCCGTGGGTGACCGGCGGCGAGAGCGCCGAACTCGCCCTAGCCCTCTGGGCGATCGGCGAATCGGACCGCGCCCTGGACGTCCTCAGGTCCATCCAGCACCTGCGCGACCCCGAGTCGGGCCTGTACTGGACGGGCTACGTCTTCGAGGACGCCGCGATCTGGCCCGTCGAGCTCACCACCTGGACGGCGGGCTCGCTGCTCCTCGCGGTGGCGGCACTCGGCGGCGACGAGGCGACGTGCGGGGTGTTCTCGGGGACGGGGCTGCCGCTCGGCCTCGACCCGGACTGCTGCGGCTGAGGTCGCGGGCCCCGTGGGCGGCCCGACAGGTCGGCGCGGCGCTCAGCGCCGCCGCAGCCGCCCCGCGAGGAAGTGCCCCGCGACGAGGTAGACGACGGCCGCGAGGCCGTACCCCGCGACCACACGGGCCCAGCGCTCGTCGAACGTGAACAGGTCGTGCGACCAGCCCGCCAGCCACCTGGCCGCGTCCTGCACGACCTGCACGAGGTCATTGGCGCGGTTGGCGTCCGACAGGTCGATCAGGACCCACCGGGCGAGAAGGAAGGCCATCACATCCGCGATGACGACGACCTCCACGGCGTCCGTAGCGCGTCGTTCGTGTACGGGGGCATGGGGGGGCGGGTACCGGGGGAGGGGTGGCCGCAACCTGTGGGGCCCGCTCCGGTCGGTCGGGGCGGCCGTCATGGGGGCCGTGGGGTGCCTGGCGCGTCGGCTGCGGGGCGCCCGCCGCGTCGGCCGGAGCGCCAGGCACCCCGCTGGCCGCGCCCCGATGGCGGGCCCGGCCGCACCGGGTGAGGCTGGCGGCGGCCGCCCCCACCCCGCCCGGAGGTCACCGTGCCCCGCTCCCTGCTCCGCCCCCTCGTCCCGCTGCTCCTCTGCGCCCTCCTGGCGGGGACGGCTGCGTGCGGCGGCGACAAGGACTCGGCCGCGAGTCCCACGAGCACGGTCGAACGCCAGAAGCTCGCGAAGACGCGGTTCGTCGCCAACGCGGGGCTCGCCGCCGGGGCGACGTACCAGTGGATCGTGAAGCCCTACCGCGCGGGCACCTTCGCCTCCGGCGCCGACGGCCGCCGCTTCGCCCTCATCAAGGCGGGCCTCGCCGGGGCGTTCACCTACAACCGCCTCAAGGCCGCGCTGCGCAACGCCAAGGGCGACCCGACCCTGGCCAAGGCCGTCGCCCCGCTCACCGCCGGCATCGACGCCCTCAAGGACCTGCCGTCCAAGCTCCGCAAGGGCGACTCCACGGAGTCCGTGGTCAAGTCCTTCGACGGCGCCATCAACAAGGTGAAGGACGCGGGGAAGGGCGCGGGGGCCGAGGTGACGGACAAGGTGCCGTCGGCGGGGGAGCTGGCGAAGGGCTGAGAGCTGAGGGCTGAGGGCCGGGGGCCATGCGTCGGTCCTGGGCGTGCCTACCGAGAGGCCCTGTCTTCATGCGCGTACACGGGGCGGATCACCCTGGCGGGAAACCTGCTCGACCCGCACGTTCCATGATCAGTTGAGATACGGCTTCTCCGCCTTGCTGAAGCCGTCAACCCTCGGGTTGACGGCGTGCTCAACCCGAAGGTCGACTCACGGGCCGACGCCCCGATACGTCCCGCCCGGCAGGATCGCAGACATGACGACCATCGACTACCTGATCTCAGCCGCGCTGATCTGCCTGGTCATCCCGCAGATCCGCGGAACCCGCCAGACGCTGCGCAATGCGCTGCTGCCGGTAGTGGCCGTGGCCGCTGCTGCCGCGTACTACCTGAAGTCCTTCCCCACCCAGGGGAACGACCTCCGGCTCGATCTCGTCGGCGTGCTCGTCGGCGGCGTCCTGGGCGTGGCCTGCGGTGCCACCACACGCCTGAGTCGTGACTCGGACGGCGTCGCACTGGCCAAGGCGGGGGCGGCCGCCGCGGTGCTCTGGATCGCGGGCATGGCATTCCGTGCCGGCTTCGAGATCTGGGCCACCCACACCGGCTCGACGACGGTCGCGCGGTTCAGCCGGGACAACCTGATCACGGGGTCGGCGGCGTGGACGGCTGCGCTGCTCCTGATGGCCCTCGCCCAGGTCCTGTGCAGGCTCGCCGTGGTCCGTCTCAAGGCCCGTCGAACCACTGCTCGTACCGCGTCTGCGCATATCTGAACCCGATGCCGTTCCGTCTTCCTTCGAGCGCCGAGTCCCCCCGTCGGCCCGCGCCCGCCGGGCGGGGGCCGACGTCAAGAGCGCGGTTGACCGGCCACGTCCCTATCCTTCAGAACATGACGGACCTCCCGGGTAGCCCGTCCACAGCGGTCAGTCCGCGCATGGCCGCCGCTCTGAGCGGTGTACGAGAACGCCGCGCGCACCGGGCCCGCCGTCTGCAGCCGGTGCTGTGGGGCATCGTGGTCACCATCGTCGTGCAGTCCCTGTACGCGGAACCGGGGCCGGGAGTACACGGGGTGCATCTCGCGGTCACCTTGACCCTCGCCGGGTGCGTCCTGCCCCTGGCCGCAGTGGCCGCGGGACGCTGGCAAGTCCTCGGCCCTCGGAGCTGCACCGCCTTCTGCCTGCTGACCAGTGGCTTCGGGCTCGCCGTGGGGGTCCTGCAGCCCGGCTCGATGTCGGTGCTGCCCCTCTCGGTGGCCGTGCTCACGGCCTTCCTGGTGCTGAGCCGACAGCACGCCGTTGTTCTCGGGGGCGTCCTCATGAGCGGACTGGTGGCCGCCGCACTCGCCGGGGTGGACGGCGGCATCGGTACTCTGCTGAGCCAGCTGCTCTTCTGCGCGGTGCTCGCGCTGATGGCACTCAGCGTGCGTCAGGCGGGCGACAGTGAGGAGCGCGCAGAACTCCTGCTTGCGCAGTTGGCGGACGCCCGTGAGGCCGAGGCAGAGGCGGTGGCTCTGGCCGAGCGCACCCGCATCGCGCAGGAGCTGCACGACGTACTGGCTCAAACCCTCTCCGGACTTGCCGTACAGATACAGGCCGCACGGCGGATGGCCCGGCGGGAGCAGACCGATGAGGACCTGCGGGAGCTACTGGACAGGGCCGGAAAGCTGGCGAAGGAAGGTCTCGGTGACGCCCGCCGCGCGGTCGGCGCCCTGCGCGGCCGGCAAACGCCCTCGCTGGACCGCCTTCCAGAGCTGGTGGAGCGCTACCGGGTGGATCTGGAACTCGACGTCCGCCTCTCCGTCACGGGCGCACCTCGGCCCCTGCCGGCAGACGCCGACTGGGCCCTCTACCGCGGCGCGCAGGAGTCCCTGACCAACGCCGCACGGTACGCGCGCGGCGCCCACATTTCAGTTGCTCTGCGTTACGAACCGACGGGTACGGCACTGACCGTCGAGGACCGGCGAGATGCCCCGGGGCCGATGCCGTCGCCGCTGGTGGTGGGGTCCGGTCTGGGGCTCACTGGCATGCGTGAGCGTTTCGACGAGGTGGGCGGCAAGGTCGACGCCGGACCGACCCCAAAAGGTTGGAAAGTAACGATGGAGGTCCCGGCATGACGGCATCCGGAAGCCCCGCCTCTGGTGAACAGATCAGGGTTCTTGTCGCCGATGATCAGCAGGTTGTCCGCAAAGGGCTCGTCCTGCTGCTCGGAATGCTGGACGGCATCGAGGTGGTCGGAGCCGCCCGCGACGGTGCCGAGGCGGTGGAGCTGGCTGTACGGCTCCGCCCGGACGTCGTCCTGATGGACCTCACCATGCCGGTACTCGACGGCATGGCGGCCACCGCGCTGTTGCGGGAGAAGCTGCCGGACAGCGCCGTGCTGGTGCTGACCACGTACGCCGATGACGACTCCATCTTTCCCGCGCTGAGGGCCGGGGCGCGTGGCTACCTGACGAAGGACGCGGACGACGACGAGGTCGAAGCGGCCATCCTGCGTGTCCACGCCGGCCAGACCTGGCTCGACCCCGTCGTGCAGGCCCGTCTGGTCTCTGCCGTCCGATCGGGGGAAGCCTCCCCGCCGGCTGAGCCCTGGGTGCAGGGCGCGGAACAAGAGGAGCGCGCCACACCTCCCGACGGACTGACCCCACGGGAGGCCGAGGTGCTCACCCTCATCGCTCGGGGCCTGTCCAACACGGAGATCTGCGCCCAGCTCGTGGTGAGCCAAGCGACGGTGAAGACACACATCAATCGCATCTTCGCGAAGATCGGAGCCAAAGACCGCGCCCAGGCCGTGGGCTACGCCTACCGGCACAATCTCGCCGACAGCGACTGATGGACGGCGGGCGGCGGGGGCACGCTCTACTACGACCTCGACATGCGCGCGTTCTCGCGTTCGGGAAGAACGACAATCGGGCACCCGGTACGGAGCGCGGGCGAGGGTCGGCGCGCCGGGCGGGCGACGCCCGGTCCCAGATGTCGCCGCGCGGGTCAAGCCGCTGATCAACCTCCAGGGCATGGCCGCGGACGAACAGGCCGACAGCTGCGTCTCCGACGAGGGCGAGTCGATCGCGCCTTTTCCCTCGTCCACGCGCACCAGTTCCTGAAGCACCAGGTGGACCACCAGAAGAAGCACGGCGAGCAGCTCAACGCGTACCTGCGCGATCACGAGGTGCGGGTGCCGACGCCGAACCCGGACCGGACGAAGGCGGACGCCCCGACCTGAACGCCCTGGGGCGGATCATCAACCACGTGGGCGCCGACACGGCCGCCCGCACCACCCTGATTCGGCTACGCGTTCAGCTCCGCGAGCACCCGCAGCGTGTCCGGGTCCCGTGCGAGCACCAGCAGGTCCGTCACCGGCCCCTTGCGCCACTCCTGGAGCCTTTCGGCGATCCGCCCGCGCGGCCCGACCAGCGAGATCTCGTCGGCGAACGCGTCCGGCACGGCGAGCACGGCCTCCTCGCGCCGCCCGGCCAGGAACAGCTCCTGCACCCGCCGCGCCTCCTCCTCGTACCCCATCCGCCCCATCAGTTCGGCGTGGAAGTTACGGGCCGCGTGCCCCATGCCACCGATGTAGAAGCCGAGCATGGCCTTGACCGGGAGCAGCCCCTCGCGCACGTCGGCGCACACCGTGGCCCGCACGAGCGGCGCCACCACGAACCCCGGCCGCAGCCCGTCGCCGAGCGACGCCTCGTACACGTCCGTGCGCGTCGGCGACCAGTACAGCGGCAGCCAGCCGTCCGCGATCCGGGCCGTCTGCGCGATGTTCCTGGGCCCTTCGGCGCCGAGCAGGACGGGCAGGTCGCCGCGCAGGGGATGGGTGATGGACTTCAGCGGCTTGCCGAGCCCGGTGCCGTCCTCGCCCGGGTAGGGCAGCGGGTGGAACCGCCCGTCAAGGGCCACGGGGGACTCCCGCCGCAGCACCTGCCGTACGACATCCACGTACTCCCGTGTCGCGGTGAGCGGCGACTTCGGGAACGGCCGCCCGTACCACCCCTCCACGACCTGCGGTCCCGAGAGCCCGAGCCCGAGCAGCATCCGCCCTCCGGAGAGGTGGTCGAGGGTGAGGGCGTGCATGGCGGTGGTGGTGGGCGAGCGGGCCGCCATCTGCGCGACGGCCGTGCCGAGCCGGATCCGCGAGGTGTGCGCGGCGATCCACGTCAACGGCGTGAACGCGTCCGACCCCCAGGCCTCCGCCGTCCACACCGAGTCGTACCCGAGCCGCTCGGCCTCCTGCGCGAGCGCCAGGTGCCGGGCCTCGGGGCCGCGGCCCCAGTATCCGAGCGCGAGCCCGAGCCGCATATGACCTCCAGGGAGCGGACCGAGAGAGCCGGCCAAGTGAGCTGACGGTGCATCAGATCTGGATCGACTGGAGGAGGGTACGCCAGCGGCCCCCCGCCCGGAAGGGGCGAGGGGCCGCTGAGGTGCTGCGGGAGCGCGCGAGCGCGAGGGCTCAGCCGCGCTGGATTCCCGTGGTGTCCTGCAGGACGCCGCGACGGCCGTCCTGCGTCTGGGCCACCAGGCTCTGGCCGCGCTGCTCCACGGCCAGGTACCAGGTGCCGGGAGCCAGTTCCGCGATCGGGGTCGGCGAACCGTCCTCGGCGTACAGCGGACGCGGCACCGGCACGGCGAACCAGAACGGGGAGAAGTCCCCGGCCGGGGCGCCCGCCTGCTGCGCCTGGGCGGGCGGCGGCGTCTGGCCGCCACCCTGCGGCTGGCCGCCGTAGGGCTGTGCCGGGGCGGCGGGCTGGGCGCCGTACGGCTGGCCCGGCTGACCGCCCTGCGCGCCCGGGTAGCCGTAACCGCCCTGCGGCTGGCCGCCGTAGGGCTGCGGGGCCTTGGGGCCACCGCCGCCCGCGAGGGGGGCCTTGAGGGCGGGGACGATGTTCGTGGCGACGGCGGCGCCAGCCAGCACGAGGGCGGCGATCAGGCCGAGGATGAGGCCAACGCCCGCATCGGGGGACTCGGGGCCGCTGCCGTTCTGGCGACCGAGTCCGCCGCCGATCTTGCTGAGCGCATCGAAGAAGAAGCCGAACGACTGGTCCGTGTCGAAGATCGCGCCGAGCGAGCTCCATGCGGAGGCGATGGCGAAGGCGATGCCGATCTGGCCGAGGTCCAGGCCGACGATCTTGCGCTGCCCGCCCGTGGCACGGCCGAGAACGATGCACGCGGCGCCGATGATGCCGAGGAGGTACATGCTCATCAGCAGGTTGCCGTTGGCCCAGGCGTTGGGAGCGTCATCGCCTGCGTCGTCAAAGGTGTCGAGGAACGAGGCGATGAAGAGCAACACCGCTGCTCCGATCACCACGCCGTCGCCTCGAGTGAGGGAGCGGAAATTCACTTCAGGGTCCTTCGTCAGTCGTCTCGTCGGTAGAGGCGTCGCTGTCGCCGTAGTCGCGGTCGTGTCGCGGTGCGCGAAGCGCGGGGGTGGCCCCTCATCGTAGGGAGGACACTATCCTCCGGTCGGCCGGGATGTCTGCTCGGGATAAAGATCGTCACTCAGTGAAGATCTGCCGGTTGCCGTCCCGTGACGAGACGGCGTCGAACACATCACGACATGGGGCGATAGCCCGGAATCAGCCCCCTTCACGCACCGGAATCGCGCCCGGCACCCGCCTGTGTCTACCCGCGCAGGAAGCTCTCGATGCCGTCCGAGAGGCCCTGGGCCGCCTTCTGCCGCCAGGCGCCGCTCGTCAGCAGGGCCTCGTCCTTCGGGTCGCGCATGTTGCCGCACTCGATGAACACCTTCGGCACCTTCGAGAGGTTGAGGCCGCCGAGGTCGCCGCGGACGTCGAGGCCGGTGCCGCCCCCGACGTAGTTGGAGGGGGCGCTCTTGGTGGCGTTCAGGAACTTGCCCGCGATGCGCTCGCCCAGGTCGCGGGACGGCGCGACGATCGCGCTGGTGTCCGCGGCGCCGCCGCGCACCTTCGCGGGCAGGATGACGTGGAAGCCGCGGTTGCCGACGGCCGAGCCGTCCGCGTGCAGGGAGACCACGGCGTCGGCGCGGGCCTCGTTGCCGATCCGGGCGCGCTCGTCGACGCAGGGTCCGAAGGCGCGGTCGGCGTCGTGCGTGAAGCGGACCGTGGCACCCTGCCGGTGCAGCAGGTCGCGCAGGCGGTGGGCGAGGTCCAGGGTGAACCGGGCTTCCGTGTAGCCGCGGTTGGTGGACGTGCCCGTGGTGTCGCACTCCTTGGAGTTCGTCCCGATGTTCACCTGCCGGTTGATCTCGGCGGTGTGCTTGAAGTTCCCCGGGTTGTGTCCGGGGTCCACCACGACGACCTTGCCCTTGAGGGGGCCGGACGCGGCGGGGCGGCCGCCCGAGCCCTTCGTGGGGTCGGCGGACGGCTTGGGGGCGTCGGGATTGGATTTCGACGGCTCGGCCGGCTTGCCGGGCTTGTCGGAGTCATCGGGCTTGTCGGTCTTGCTCGCGTCCGCGCTCGGCTTCGAGGGCGAGCCCTGCTCCGAGCGGCTCGCGGACGGCAGCGTTCTGGCCGGTTTGCCGTCATCGGAGTCGCTCGCGGTGTCCATGAGGAGATACCCGGCGAGCGTGCCGGGCACGAGCACGGCGAGGGCGACCGCGAGCGGGCGGCCACCGCGGAAGCGGCGGGGCGGGCGCGGTGGATGACTGTCCGGACCTACGTACGACACGGAAGCGAGCCTAGTCCTGCCGCAGGGAGCCCGCGCCGGTTCGGCGCAGGACGCGGAGCGAGTCCGTGGCCGAGATCTCCGTGAATGCCCCGGATTCCAGGGCCCGCAGATAGATCCGGTACGGGGCCTGACCGGTCCACTCGTCCACCGGGTCGGGGAACACGTCGTGGATGACGAGCAGTCCGCCCTCCGCGACGTGCGGCGCCCACCCCTCGTAGTCCGCGTTCGCGTGCTCGTCCGTGTGGCCGCCGTCGATGAAGACGAGGGCGACCGGGGAGTTCCACACCGCCGCGACCTGCGGGGAACGGCCCACGACGGCGATGACGTGGTCTTCGAGTCCGGCCCGGTGCAGGGTCCTGCGGAACGTCGGCAGCGTGTCCATGCGGCCGATCTCCGGGTCGACCGTCGCCGGGTCGTGGTAGTCCCAGCCGGGCTGCTGCTCCTCGCTGCCCCGGTGGTGGTCGACCGTGATCACGCTCACGCCGGCGGCGCGGGCCGCGTCCGCGAGCAGGATCGTGGAACGGCCGCAGTAGGTGCCGACTTCGAGCAGGGGCAGCCCGAGCGCCGCGGCCTCGGTGGCCGCCGCGTACAGGGCGAGGCCCTCCTTCGCGGGCATGAAGCCCTTCGCGGCCTCGAAGGCGTCGAGAACGTCGGGACCGGGCTCGGCGGCCAAGGGTTCCTCCTCGGGGCGGGCGCGTGGAGGCCCGCGGGGTGCGCGTGGTGAACGGGCCCGCGTGTACGGACGCCCTGGGCGCCCGCTCACGGACATGGGGGCGCCCCATCGTGCACCACACCCCCGTCATGGGGGTGACGGGGGCGCGGTGGTCCGTGGGGTGGCCGGGTCGGCCCCGGCCGGGGCCTCCCCCTCAGGCCAGGACCTCGCTCTCGCCCGGCAGGGCCAGGTCGACCTCCACCGGCCGCTCCCCGCCGGGGTGCGCGGCGGACGCGGCGTGCGGGGCGTGTCCCGCGGCCGTCGCGGCGAGGACGTAGGGGCCGTCGGCCGGGACCTCCAGGGCGTAGCGCCCCTCGCCGTCCGTCAGCGCGGCGCCCGCCTGCCTGCCCCGGTGGTCGATCAGCGTGACCTTGGCCCGTGCGACCGGCGCCCCGGAGGCGGCGAGGACCCGGCCCTGGAAGCCGCCGAGGGCCCGCACGGCCCGCGCGGCCCGTTCGATGCCCGCGTCCTCCTCGCTGCTGGCCCGCAGCTGCGGCTTCTCCTGGGCGGGCGCGCGCCCCCGTCCCGGCAGGAACAGGGCGAGCAGCAGCCCGATGGCGACGGCGCCGGTGGCGATGAGGAAGGAGGTGCGGAAGCCCTCCATGGTGGGTATGTCGACCGGCCCCGCGTGGGTCGCGGTGTTGGCGAGCACCATGCCGATGACGGCGCTCGACACGGACGTGCCGATGGACCGCATCAGGGTGTTGAGGCCGTTGGCCGCGCCCGTCTCGGACGGGTCGACGGCGCCGATGATGAGGGCGGGAAGCGAGGAGTAGGCGAGGCCGATGCCCGCGCCCACGATCACCGAGATGACGATGGTCTGCCAGGCGGCGCTCATCAGGCCGAGGCCCGCTCCGTAGCCGACCGCGATGATCAGCAGGCCGAGGATGAGGGTGACCTTCGGGCCGTACTTCGCCGAGAGGCGCGCGTACACCGGAGCGGTGAACATCATCGTCAGGCCGAGCGGTGCCACGCACAGGCCCGCGACGACCATGGACTGGCCGAGGCCGTACCCGGTGGACGTGGGCAGTTGGAGGAGCTGGGGCAGGACGAGCGAGATGGCGTAGAAGGCGACGCCGACCATGATCGAGGCGAGGTTGGTGAGCAGCACCTCGCGGCGGGCGGTGGTGCGCAGGTCCACCAGCGGTGCCTGCAGGCGCAGTTCCATCACGCCCCACAGGAGCAGGACGGCGGCCGAGGCCCCGAAGAGCCCGAGGGTCAGGCCCGAACTCCAGCCCCAGTCGCTGCCCTTGGTGATGGGCAGCAGGAAGAGCACGAGTCCGGCGGACAGGCCGAGGGCGCCGGCCACGTCGAAGGTGCCCTCGGCGCGCAGCGGGCTCTCCGGCACCAGGAAGAAGATGAGCAGCATCGCGAGGACGCCGAGGCCCGCGGCCCCGAAGAACAGCGCGTGCCAGTCGGTGTGCTGGGCGACGAGGGCGGCGGCGGGCAGGGCGAGGCCGCCGCCGACGCCGATGGACGAACTCATCAGGGCCATCGCGGAGCCGAGCTTCTCGCGCGGCAGCTCGTCGCGCATCAGGCCGATGCCGAGCGGTATCGCGCCCATCGCGAAGCCCTGCAGGGCCCGGCCGACGATCATCACGAGCAGGTCGTCGGTGAACGCGCAGACCAGGGAGCCGACGACCATCACGGCGAGGCTGGTGAGCAGCATCCGGCGCTTGCCGAAGAGGTCGCCGAGGCGGCCCATGATCGGCGTGGAGACGGCGCCCGCGAGCAGGGTCGAGGTCATGACCCAGGTGGCGTTGGAGGGCTCGGTGCCGAGCAGCGTCGGCAGGTCCTTGATGACGGGGACGAGCAGCGTCTGCATGACGGCGACGACGATGCCCGCGAAGGCGAGGACGGGGACGACACCGCCGGTTCCGCGCGTGGCGCGGTCACCGCGGGGGTGGGTCGTCGCGTGGGACATGGGCGTGCGGCCTCCGGCAGGAAGAGTGGCGGTGGGTGGGGCACCCGCAGGTATATGCAGGATGAACCTGTATCCCTGGGCGACTATTCCGACGGATGTCGAACCAAGGGAAGTCTTGACCCGTCATTGACCGGTTCTGTACGCGAGGAGGGCCGTCGCCCTTCCGGTGAACTGAAACGTGTTCTAGTCTTGCCGCCCGCTCTCGGAAGGAGCCCCAGCGGTGCAGAGCTACATCGTCGGCGTCGGCATGACGAAGTTCGAGAAGCCCGAGACCCGCGACTGGCAGTACTGGGACATGGCGAAGGAGGCGGGCACCGCCGCGCTCGCCGACGCCCGGATCACCTACGAGCAAGTGGAGCAGGTCGTCGCCGGATACTGCTTCCAGGCGTCGACGGCGGGCCAGCGGGCGGCATACGAGCTGGGCCTGACCGGAGTGCCGGTCTACAACGTCAACAACAACTGCGCCACGGGCTCCACGGCCCTCATGATGGCCCGGCAGTTCGTGGCGGGCGGGCAGAGCGAGTGCGTCCTCGCGCTCGGCTTCGAGAAGATGAAGCGCGGCTCGCTCGGCGGCGGCAGCGACGGCGACTTCGCGACATCCCCGGTGGCCCGGCACTACGGCGTCATGGCGGCCCGGCACGGCTTCGAGGCCTCGCCGCCCACGGCCCAGCTCTTCGGCAACGCGGCACGCGAGCACATGGAGCGGTACGGCACCACGCCCGCGCAGCTCGCGGCGGTCGCCGCGAAGAACCACCGGCACTCCGTCAACAACCCCAACGCCCAGTTCCAGGACGCGTACACGACCGAGGAGATCCTCGCCGCGCGGACCGTGCACGCCCCGCTCACCAAGCTCCAGTGCTCCCCGACGTCGGACGGCGCCGCCGCCGTGGTCGTGGCGTCCGAGGCGTTCGTGGACCGGCACGGGCTCGGGGACCGCGCCGTCGAGATCACGGCCCAGGCCATGACGACCGACACCGCGGAGTCCTTCGCCTCCGGCAGCTGCCTCGACGTCGTCGGCACCCCGATGGCCCGCGCGGCCGCCCGCAAGGTGTACGACGCCTCGGGGCTCGGCCCCGACGACCTCGACGTCATCGAGCTGCACGACTGCTTCTCCGTCAACGAACTCCTCACCTACGAGGCCCTCGGCCTCTGCGAGGAGGGCGAATCCGGCAAGCTCGTGGAGTCCGGCGCGACGACGTACGGCGGCCGCTGGGTGGTGAACCCCTCCGGCGGCCTCATCTCCAAGGGCCACCCCCTGGGCGCGACCGGCCTGGCCCAGGCCACCGAACTCAGCTGGCAGCTGCGGGGCGAGGCGGGACCGCGCCAGGTCCCCGGGGCGCGGACGGCACTCGCGCACAACGTCGGCCTCGGCGGGGCGGCGATGGTGACGCTCCTCACGCGACCGCGGCTGTAGCGCCCGGGGTGAGACTGCTCACGCGGTGGTGGCCGCGACCGCGGCGGCCGCCCCGCGTTCGCCGCCCCGCGCAAGGACCTAGGACTCCCGACCCAGACCCCCTGCCCCCTATTTCCGATGTACGGGCCACACGCCCAGCTGTCAGCATGAGGGCCATGCTCCAGACCCCCGCCGACACCCCGACCTCCCGCATATCGGGTCGCCCCACTCCGCCCACCTGGCTCGTCGTGGCCGCCGCGTGCGCCGGACAGTTCCTCGTCGTCCTCGACGTGTCCGTCGTGAACGTGGCGCTGCCGTCGATGCGGACCGATCTCGGCCTGAGCGCCACGGGGTTGCAGTGGGTCGTGAACGCGTACTCCATCGCGTTCGCCGGGTTCATGCTGCTCGGCGGGCGGGCCGGTGACCTCTTCGGGCGCAAGCGGATGTTCCTGGTGGGCCTCGGGCTCTTCACGCTGGCCTCGCTCGCGGGCGGGCTCGCCCAGGAGGGCTGGCAACTGCTGCTCGCGCGGGCCGTGCAGGGCCTCGGCGCCGCCGTGCTCGCCCCCTCGACGCTGACGATCCTCACCTCCGCCGTGCCGGAGGGGCCCGCCCGGGTGCGGGCCATCGCCACCTGGTCCGCGGTCGGGGCGGGCGGCGGCGCCGCGGGCGGACTCGTCGGCGGCCTGCTCACCGACGGCCTGTCCTGGCGCTGGACGCTGCTCGTCAACGTGCCCGTCGGCGTCCTCGTCCTCGCCGCCGCGCTGCGCTGGATCAGCGAGAGCCGCGCGAGCGGCGCGCGCCGCCTCGACCTGCCCGGGGCCGTGCTCGTGACCGGCGGCATCGCCACCCTCGCGTACGGCATCGTGCAGACCGAGGTGGAGGGCTGGACCGCCGCCGCCACCGTGGTGCCGCTGGCCCTCGGGCTCGCCCTGATCGGCGCCTTCCTCGCCGTCGAGGCCCGCGCCAAGGCGCCCCTGATGCCGCTCGCGCTGTTCCGGGTGCGGTCCGTGTCGGCCGCCAACGCCACGATGTTCGTCTGCGGCATGGGCATGTTCGCCATGTGGTTCTTCATGACCCTCTACGCCCAGAACGTCCTCGGCTACACGCCGCTGGAGGCCGGGCTCGCCCTGATCCCCAGCTCGGTCAGCGTCGTCGTCGGCTCCAAGGTCGCCCCCCGCCTGATGCGCGTCCTCGGCGCCCGCAGCGTCACGGTCATCGGTGTCCTCGTCGCCGCCGTGGGCTTCCTCTGGCAGTGGCGGGCCCTCGACGCCGACGGGGCGTACGTCACCTCGATCATGCTCCCCGGCATCCTGATGATGCTCGGCGCCGGACTCGCGGGCACGCCCCTCGCCTCCCTCGCCACGAGCGGCGCCGACCCCGGCGACGCGGGCCTCGTCGCCGGACTCATCAACACCTCCCGCACCATGGGCGGCTCCCTCGGCCTCGCGGTCCTCTCCACCATCGCCGCGTCCCGCACCGGCGACCGCCCCGGCACCCACGCCCTGGCCGAGGGCTACGCCCAGGCGTTCCTGTGGGGAGCGGTGTTCCTGACGGCGGCGGTGGTGCTCGTGCTGGTGGCGATGCCGAAGCCGGACAGATCGAGCCCGTCCGGCGATTGAGGACGAGGCGCGGAGCGCCGACAGCGGGGGTCCCGGGGGCTGCAGCCCCCGGGGCAACCCCGCCCCACGGCGAGGAAGCGCCTACAGCCACCCCTCACGCCGAGCGACGCGAACCGCCTCCATCCGATTGCGGCTCCCCGTCTTGCCGATCGCCGCGGAGAGATAGTTCCGCACCGTCGACTCCGACAGACGCAGCGCCGCCGCGATGTCCGCGACCGTCGCACCGTCGACGGAGGCGTTGAGCACCTCGGCCTCCCGGGCCGTCAGCGGATTGGGCCCGGCCCCGAGCGCGGCCGCGGCGAGCACCGGGTCGACCACGGTCTCCCCGCGCAGCACGGCGCGAATCGCCTCGGCCAACTCCTCCACGGGCCCGTCCTTCACGAGGAACCCCGCGGCGCCCGCGTCCATGGCGCGGCGCAGATAGCCGGGCCTGCCGAAGGTGGTGAGGATCAGGACCCGGCAGTCGGGGACCTCCGTGCGCAGGTCAGCCGCCGCGTCGAGCCCGCTGCGCCCCGGCAGCTCGATGTCGAGCAGGGCCACGTCGGGACGTGCGGTGAGCGCGGTGTGCACGATGTCGTCGCCCGCCGCGACCTGCGCGACGACCTCGATGTCCTCCTCCATCCCGAGCAGCAGGGCCAGTGCGCCGCGCATCATGCCCTGGTCCTCGGCGAGCAGGACTCTGATCATCGAACGCGCTCCTCGTGGGCGCCCGCACGCGCGGGCGCCGCGTCGGTGACG
Source organism: Streptomyces flavofungini (assembly GCF_030388665.1). Classification (NCBI taxonomy): domain Bacteria; kingdom Bacillati; phylum Actinomycetota; class Actinomycetes; order Kitasatosporales; family Streptomycetaceae; genus Streptomyces; species Streptomyces flavofungini. The sequence continues at coordinate 6,672,778 of NZ_CP128846.1, forward strand.
TGGCCGGCGGCGGTGGCATCGTGGTCCTCGGTGACCGGCAGCACCGCCGTGACCCGGAAGCCACCGCGCGGCTCGGGCCCCGACTCCAGTGCGCCGCCCACCGCCGTGAGGCGTTCGGCCAGGCCCTTCAGCCCGCTGCCGGGCGTGGTCGAGCCTACGCCGCGGCCGTCGTCCGTGATCGTCAGCCGGGTCTGTTCGGAGGTCGCGGCGACCTCGATCTCGCACCGGCGGGCCCGCGCGTGCCGTACGACGTTGGTGGCGGCCTCCCGCACCACCCAGCCGAGCAGCGCCTCCGCCCGGGGGCCGAGCGGCGGCCCCGACTGCCGTACGACCGCCTCGACGCCGGCCGCGTCGAGCAGTTCGCGGGCCCGGTCCAGCTCGGCGGCCAGCGCCGCGTCCCGGTAGCCGGTGACGGCCTCGCGGATCTCGGTGAGCGCCTGGCGGCCCACGGACTCGATGTCGGTGATCTGCGCCAGGGCGGCGTCCATGCTCCGCGGGGCGAGGCGGCGCGCGGCCTCCGACTTCACGACGATCAGCGAGAGCGTGTGGCCGAGCAGGTCGTGCAGGTCGCGGGAGAAGCGCAGCCGCTCCTCGGCCACGGCCCGCCGCGCCAGCTCCTCACGGGCGGCGCGCAGGTCGCGCACCGCCTCCGACAGGGACAGGATCGCGGCCGTGACCATCGTGGACAGGAACGTGCCGTACGCGATGTTGATGCCGTCCCAGCCCTCCCGGAACCCGGCGACGGCGCCCGCGAGCGCGCTCAGCGAGAGGGCCACGGGACCGAGGCCGCGGCCCCGCAGGACGGCGCCCACGGCCAGGCCGAACAGCGGGAAGTACATCAGCCAGTTGCCGCCGTACCCGGCGGCGAGGCCCACGGTGAGCGCGCCCATCACGACCAGCATGGCCAGCGTCGTGCGCGACTCCCGGGCCCGCTTGTCGAAGGCGCGGAAGGCCACGCCGATGTAGAGGGAGTTGAAGACGAACAGGCCGATGCCGCCGATCCACGGGTTCGGGGTCTTGCCCTGGAGGAGGTGCGAGAAGGCGCCGAGGCCCATCAGGAGCCACGGGAGGAGCGCGAAGCCGTTGGGCGGTCCCGACTGCACGAGGGCGTCCTGATCACCCGCCCGCTTCCGCTCCCGCCAGTCGGCCTTCTGCTCCCGCCAGGAGTCCCGCTGCCCCCGCAGGCCGTGCAGTCGGCAGGTCACCCTGTGCTTCCAGGACATGTCTCGCTCCCCGATCGGGCGGGCCCGCGTCCCCCGCGGTCCCCGTGCCCTCGACAGTACGGAGCGGGGGTGCCGCCGCGGCAGTGAGGTCCGTACCGAGTCCGCCGGGACAAATGTCACCGCCGGCGGCCCCGGGCGGGCCCGCCCCGCCTTATCTGACGTGACGTCAGCACTCTTCCCAACCGTGGGGCGCTGGGCTATACATGGGGCCATCGGCCTAGAACGCGTTCTAGAACGACCGGCGGACCGGTGGACCAGCAGATCGGCGGACCGGCGACCGGGACGCCTTGGCCGCCGCAGACGACCTCGGTGCGGCCGACGGTGCGGACGGACGCACCGAGGTCTTCCCCGGAGCACACGGCACCACCGCCCGCACACCGCACGCGCCGCAGGACCGTCACCCGCAGCCCGCGAGGAGCCGTCACCCCATGCCCATCGATGCCGCGCAGGCCCTGGCCGCGAAGCCCCGCAGCGCCGAGATCACCTGGGACCACAAGGACATCCAGCTCTACCACCTGGGCCTCGGCGCGGGCGCCAACCCGGACCTCGCCGACCCCGCGACCGACCCCGACGAGCTCCGCTACACCCTGGAGTCCCGGCTGCACGTCCTGCCCAGCTTCGCCACCGTGGCGGGCGCGGGCATGGGCATGATGGGCGGCCTCGCCGCACCCGGCATCGACGTGGACCTCGCCGCCGTGCTGCACGGCGGCCAGAGCGTCGAACTGCACCGCCCGATCCCCGTCAAGGGCCGGGCCACCACGAGCTCCAAGGTCGCCGCCGTCTACGACAAGGGCAAGGCGGCCGTCCTCGTGCTGCGCTCCGAGGCCGCGGACGACGAGGGCCCGCTGTGGACCAGCGACGCGCAGATCTTCGTGCGCGGCGAGGGCGGGTTCGGCGGCGAGCGCGGCCCGTCCGGCAGCCCCGAGGCGCCGGAGGGCCCCTTCGACCACGTCGTCGAACGCCCGGTCCGCCCCGACCAGGCCCTGCTCTACCGCCTGTCCGGCGACTGGAACCCGCTGCACGCCGACCCCGAGTTCGCGAAGCTCGCCGGTTTCGACCGGCCGATCCTGCACGGCCTGTGCACGTACGGCATGACGCTCAAGGCCGTCGTCGACACCGTCCTCGGCGGCGACGTGAGCCGGGTACGGGCCTATCGCACGCGCTTCGCCGGGGTCGTCCTGCCCGGCGAGACGCTGCGCATCGGCATGTGGGAGTCGGAGAGCCGGGTGCGGGTCGCCGTCACGGTCGTCGAACGGCAGGACGCGCCGGTCCTCACGGACACGGTCGTGGAGCTGAACTGACGGGCGGAGCCGGACCGCTGACGGGTGGAGCCGAACTGACGTCACGTACCGGCGGTCACGCGCCGCCGGGATGAGAGGAGCCGCACAGCCATGCGCGCAGCCGTACTGCACGAGACAGGCCAGGACAAGCTCGATGTGCTCGACGACGTCGAGGCGGTGGGCTTCGGCCCGGGCAGGGCCAGGATCCGGGTGCGGGCCACCGGCCTGTGCCACTCCGACGTGTCCGCCATGAACGGCGTGCTGCCGCAGCCCGCGCCGTTCGTCCCCGGCCACGAGGGCGCGGGCGAGGTCCTGGAGGTCGGCGACGGCGTCGGCAACGTCAAACCGGGCGACCGGGTCCTGGTGTGCTGGCTCCCGGCGTGCGGGCAGTGCCCGGCGTGCCGCCGCGGCCAGACCCAGCTGTGCCTGGCCGGTTTCATGAACGCCGGAACCCCCAACTTCCGCCGTTCCGGGGACCGCTCGGACGTCTTCGGCTTCGCGGGCACGGGCACCTTCGCCGAGGAGATCGTCGTCGACGCGTCCTGCGCCGTGCCCATACCGGACGACGTGCCCTTCGACATCGCCGCGCTCATCGGCTGCGGCGTCACGACGGGGCTCGGCGCCGCCATCAACACCGCCGACGTGGCGGCCGGTTCGTCCGTCGCCGTCATCGGCTGCGGCGGCGTCGGCGTCTCCGCGATCCAGGGCGCGCGGCTCAAGGGCGCCGCGGAGATCATCGCCGTCGACCCGGTCGCGTCCCGGCGCGAGGCCGCGCTCCGCTTCGGCGCGACCCAGGCCGTCGCCCCCGACGAACTGTCCGACGCCCGCCAGCGCGTGACCGCGGGCGAGGGCTTCGACTACGTCTTCGAGGTCGTCGGCAAGTCCGCGACGACCCGCACCGCGTACGAGATGACCCGGCGCGGCGGCACCCTCTGCGTCGTCGGCGCGGGCGCCATGGACGACCAGGTGCAGTTCAACATGTTCGAGCTGTTCTTCGACGAGAAGCGGATCCTGCCCTCGCTGTACGGCGGCGGGGACGTGCTCCGGTCGTACGAGCGGGCCATCGCCCTGTGGCGCGCGGGGCGCGTCGACCTGGAGGGGATGATCACGCACCGGGTGCGCCTGGCCGAGATCAACGAGGCGCTGGAGCAGATGCGGTCGGGGACGGCGCTGCGGACGTGCATCGAGATCTGAGGCGTGCGTCGGCGGGAGCGGTCCGTGAAGTCAGGTGAGAGGAGCACGTACCCGTATGTCACTGCCACTTGAAGGTCTCGCCGCCGTCGTCACCGGGGCGGGCCGCGGGCTCGGCCGGGCCGAGGCGCTGGAACTCGCCCGGCTCGGCGCGAGCGTCGTCGTCAACGACTTCGGGCAGCCGGGCCGCGACGGCTCCGGCGAGGCGTCGGCCGCGCCCGCCGAGGAGGTCGCGGCACAGATCCGGGAGTCCGGCGGGAAGGCCGTGGCCCACACCGGGGACGTCGCCGACCTGCAACAGGCACGCGCCCTCGTCGAGTCGGCCGTCGACACGTACGGCAAACTCGACATCCTGGTCAACAACGCGGGCATCCTGCGGGACCGGATGATCTTCTCCATGTCGGAGGACGAGTGGGACTCGGTGATCCGCGTCCACCTCAAGGGTCACTTCAACACCATCCGGTTCGCCTCCGCCCACTGGCGCGAGCGCTCCAAGGAGGCCGGTGGGCCCGTGTACGGGCGCATCGTCAACACCTCGTCCGAGGCGTTCCTCGCCGGGTCCGCCGGGCAGCCCAACTACGCGGCGGCCAAGGGCGGGATCGTGGGGCTCACGACCTCCACGGCCCTTGCTCTCGCCAAGTACGGCGTCACCACCAACGCCATCTGTCCGCGGGCGCGGACCCGGATGACCTCAGACGTCTTCGCCGGGTTCGCCGAGCCCGGGGAGGGGGAGCTGGATCCGTTGGCGCCGGAGCATGTCGCTCCGCTGGTGGGGTATCTGGCTTCGCCCGCTGCGCGGCGGGTCAACGGGCAGGTGCTCGTCGTCCACGGCGGGATGGTCGCCGTCGTCGAACGGCCGCGGGTCGCGGCGCAGTTCGACTCCGCCGGCGGGGTGTTCGGCTTCGCCGAGCTGGACGAGGCGCTCTCGCCGTACTTCGCCTCCCGGCCGGAGGGGGAGACGTTCGGGGCGGCGGAGGTGCTGGGGTTGCGGCGGGGGTGAGGTGGGGCCCTGCGGGGCTTTCCCCGATCCCGCCCCTTCCCGAAACCGGGGGCTGCCGCCCCCGGACCCCCGCTGATCGGCGCTTCGCGCCTCGTCCTCAATCGCCGGACGGGCCAGAACCAGCCAGCCCGTCCGGCGATTGAGGAGGGGGGTCTGGGGCGGAGCCCCCACGCGGCGGAGCCGCACATTGACGCAGCCGGGAAGGGGCGGGACCGGGGAGCCCCCGGCGAGGCCCCGCCTCAGCCCCTGCCCGCCTCCCGGCGATGCCGCCCCCGAGGCGCGGTCTCCTCATCGTGCTCGGCCACCGGCCCCCGATGCCGCCCGGCCCCGCCGACCTCCGCGCTCCCGGAGAGCGAGACCCCCTCCCGAGGATCCACAACGCCCTCCTGCCGCGGCTCGGCAGCCACCTTCTCGGTCTTCATCAAACTCACCCCGTAGCAAAGATCGTTCGTACAGCCGGGCGAGTCTAACCGCCCACCCCCCGCCCGCCGAGAGGCGCCTGCTGCAACGGCACGGGCCGAGCCGCCCGCACACCCCCGACCACCCCCGTGACCTGCTCGGACGCCTCACTGTCCGGCTGCGGGGCGGGCACCGGCGAGGGCACCTGGACCCGGGCCATGCCGCAGGGGACGGTCCCCGTGACGTAGGGCAACTCAAGGACCCCGTCACGGGTGCACCGTCCGGAGCCGGACAACCACCCCTCGGGCGCGGTGAGTTGGTGGACCCGCCGCTCGGAGGGGCGCCAACCGCACAGCCGGGGCGAGGAGTCGCCGGACCCGTCGTCCACCCGGAGGGCCACCGTGCAGCTCTCCGGCATGAGCACCTGCCCGGGCTGGATCGCGAACGGCGTCACCGCCCGGCCGGGCATCCGCAGGCATTCGGGGAAGCGCACGGGCCGGGTGCTGCCGAGGACGCCCCAGCCGAGGCGGGTCTCGCCGGGCGCGTCGGAGCGGATGAGGAGCAGCCCGCTGTCGGCGTCGGCGAGGAGCAGCCGGTCGTCGCTGTCGGCGGCGATCTGGAGCAGGGGGGTGACCTCGCCGCCCCGTTCCAGATCGACGGCCACCGTCTTGGTGGGGCCGTCCAGTTCGCGGTCGAGGGCCAGCATGCGGTTGGTGCGGTCGAGCCAGACGCCGCCGGTGCAGCGGCCGGGGATCTCGGCGAGGTGCTCGGGCCCGAAGGAGCCGCCGGCGACCATCCACACGGCGGTGGAGCGGGCCCCGACGGCGAGGGCGTAGGCGTAGGCGCCGCGCGGGGCGGGCGGCAGCAGCGTCAGGTCGGCGCCCTCGCACTCCACGCCGCCGAGCGCGACCTCGCCGGTGCTCGGCCCGGTGGGGTACAGCAGGGAGAAGAGGTGCCGCCCGGCCGCGCGCCGGTGGACGAGCACCCGCCCGTCGGCCATCGGCAGCACCCGCGTACCGGGTTCCTCGGGCTGGTGCGAGGGCAGCGGCACCGCGTACGGCTCGGCGGTGTCCAGCGTCCACCGCTCCGGGAACCAGCACCCGCCGCGATGTGCGAGCCGGGCCGCGTAGGCGCCGTCGGCGGTGATGGCGGGGGGTGGGGGGCTGAGGGCGGGTGCGGGCGCGGGGGTCCGGCCGGGGGTGGCTGGTGGGCCCGGGGCGGCAGGGGGAGCGGGGGCGCTTGCCGCACCGGAGGGTGCCGGGCCGCGCTTCGCCCGCCCGGCACCCTCGCTCCGCGACGGCGCCGACGCCTCGGAGCCAGGGGCGGGCTCTGCCGGTACCGGTGCTGATCCGGGGGCGGGGGCGGGGCCGGGGCCGGGGGGCTGGACGACGGGGCCGGGGGCCTGTGTTCGGACAGGCACCTGGACCGAGGTCAGCCCCGTCACGCAAGCCGGGCCCGAAGCCGGGGCCCACGCGGGCGCCGAGCCCGGGACCGGCGTCGGAGCCGGACCTGACGCGGGAGCCGGACCTGACGCCGGGCCCGGAATCGACGCCGGACCCGGACCCGGAATCGACGCCGGACCCGGACCCGACGTCGATGCGGGGCCCGGGGCAGGGCCCGGTGTCGGAGCCGGACCCGGACCCGCCACCGGAGCGGACGCCGCCTCCGCCCCGGCCGTGCGCTCTGGTCGGATTCCGGCCGCGCCCCCGCTCCCCGGCAGGGCGGACGGCATGGGTGAGGGCTCGGCCACAGGGGCTGTCATCTGGGGTCACCTCCGTCCGCGACGCTAGTTTTCGCACGCTCTGGCGTGGCAGACGAGCCCCCCGGCTTCACGCGTACGTGTGGCGAAGTGACGATTCGCCTGAGAGGGAGGGGGCGACTGTGCTGGCTGGAAAACGGCGCTTATGGTTAGGCGAACCTAAGTTCTCCCGGACGGGATCCGTGTGCGGACCCACGCCCGGATCCGAGCCGGAGCCCGGTGCCGCTCGCCCCTCCCGGGGACGGACGGCACCCCCCGTACAGCCCCTGGAGCACCGATGTCCCCACGCCACCTGCCTCACCGCCCCCACAGAGGAGCTGCCGCCGTCGCGCTCGCCGTCGTCGGTGCGCTCGCCCTGTCCGCCTGCGGGTCGGGCGACGACGGCTCCGGCAAGTCCGACCGTGGCTCCGGCAGCAAGGCCGTCGCGCAGGGCGGCGACGACTTCGCCAAGGCGGCCGAGAAGACGGCGAAGATGGGCACGGGCGCCAAGCCGGGCCAGTTCCCGCGCACCATCGAGCACGCGCTGGGCAAGACGGAGCTGAAGCGGGCGCCGAAGCGGGTCGTGGTCCTGGACGTCGGCGAGCTGGACAACGTCGTGTCCCTCGGTGTGAAGCCCGTCGGCTACGCCCCCACCGAGGGCGACGACGGCATCCCCTCGTACCTGAAGAAGGACGCGGGCAGCCCGAAGAACGTCGGCACGATCAACGCGCTCAACCTGGAGGCGATCGCGAACCTCAAGCCCGACCTGATCCTCGGCAGCGAGCTGCGCGCCGCCAAGCTCTACCCGCAGCTCGCCAAGATCGCCCCGACCGTCTTCTCCGTGCGCCCCGGCTTCACCTGGAAGGAGAACTACCTCCTCAACGCCGCCGCGCTCGACAGGACCGCCGCCGCCGAGGCCAAGCTGGGCGCGTACGAGAAGAAGGCCAAGGCCCTGGACAAGGACCTCGGCGCCGACAAGCCCACCGTCACGATGCTGCGCTACATGCCCGACCGCATCCGGCTCTACGCCAAGGCGTCGTTCGTCGGCACCATCCTCCAGGACGCCGGCCTGCCGCGGCCCAAGAACCAGCAGGTCAACGACCTCGCCGTGGAGATCAGCCCGGAGAAGATCGACGAGGCCGACGCCGACTGGATCTTCACCGGCGTCTACGGCGACGCCAAGAAGACCGGCCGCTCCGGCGCCGAGAAGAACCCGCTGTGGAAGAAGCTCGACGCGGTCGGGAACGGCCGGGCCAAGGACGTCCCTGACGAGACCTGGTACCTGGGCCTCGGTGTGACGGCGGCGGACAAGGTCCTCGACGACCTCCGCGGCCACCTCGTCAAGTAGCCCGACGAAACGTACGTAGCCCCTTGTCACGGCACTTCAGCTGTACGTGACCCATGGCCTGCGGGGCGCGGCGGGAAGGTAGCCTTTCCCCGTGCCCCGTCTGTCTGAAGTCATCGCCGCTCTCGACGCCCTGTGGCCCGCGGAGCGGGCCGAGCAGTGGGACGCCGTCGGCACCGTGTGCGGTGATCCCGAGGCCGAGGTCTCGCGGGTCCTGTTCGCCGTCGACCCCGTCCGGGAGATCGCCGACGAGGCGGTACGCCTCGGCGCGGACCTGCTGGTCACGCACCACCCGCTGTACCTGCGGGGTACGACGACGGTCGCGGCCTCGACGTTCAAGGGCCGCGTCGTGCACGACCTGATCAAGCACGACGTCGCCCTGCACGTCGCCCACACGAACGCCGACTCCGCCGACCCGGGGGTGAGCGACGCCCTCGCGGGCGCCCTCGGCCTGCGCGTCGTGGGGCCGCTCGTGCCGGACCCGTCGGACGCCGCCGGACGCCGCGGCCTCGGCCGGGTCTGCGAGCTCGAACACCCGCTGCCGCTCGCCGAGTTCGCCGAGCTGGCCGCCGCCCGCCTGCCCGCCACCGCGCAGGGCGTCCGAGTCGCGGGGGACCCCGGGCAGACCGTCCGCAGGGTCGCTGTCAGCGGCGGCTCCGGCGACAGCCTCTTCGACGCCGTGCGGGCCGCGGGCGTGGACGCCTTCCTCACCGCCGACCTGCGCCACCACCCGGTGTCGGAGGCCCGCGCACAGGCGCCGCTCGCGCTGCTCGACGCCGCGCACTGGGCCACCGAGTGGCCGTGGTGCGAGCTGGCCGCGGCGCAGCTCGACGAGATCTCCGACCGGCACGGCTGGGGACTGCGCGTCCACGTGTCGAAGACCGTCACCGACCCCTGGACCGCCCACGCGGCGTCGTCCACCACCACCCTCGCAGCGAGCGCTACGCGCGCGCCTTCCGACCCCGATCCCCTTGGAGCCCCCAACTGAACGCCGCGCCCGCCGACCAGATCCGCCTTCTCGACCTCCAGGACCTGGACGTACGCCTCGCGCAGCTCGCGCACAAGCGCGCCTCGCTGCCCGAGCACGCCGAGATCGAGTCCCTGACGAAGGACCTCACGCAACTGCGCGACCTGCTCGTCGCCGCGACGACGGAGGAGAGCGACTGCGCCCGCGAGCAGACCAAGGCCGAGCAGGACGTGGACCAGGTGCGCCAGCGCGCCGCCCGCGACCAGAAGCGCCTGGACTCCGGTGCGATCAGCTCCCCGAAGGACCTGGAGAACCTCCAGAAGGAGATCGCCTCCCTCGCCAAGCGCCAGGGTGACCTGGAGGACGTCGTCCTGGAGGTCATGGAGCGCCGTGAGTCCGCGCAGGAGCGCGTGAGCGAGCTGACCGAGCGCGTCGGCTCGATCCAGTCGAAGATCGACGACGCGACGGGCCGCCGGGACGCCGCCACCGGCGAGTTCGACCGCGAGGCCGCGAACGTCACCAAGGAGCGCGAGGTCGTCGCCGGGTCCGTCCCCGCCGACCTGCTCGCCCTCTACGACAAGGTGCGCGCGAAGCAGGGCGGCATCGGCGCCGCCAAGCTCCACCAGCGGCGTTGCGAGGGCTGCCGCCTGGAGCTCGACATCACCGAGGTGAACGACATCAAGGCGGCGTCGCCCGACAAGGTCGTGCGCTGCGAGAACTGCAGCCGCATCCTGGTGCGCACCGCCGAGTCCGGCCTGTAAGGGGCGGGCGCGGTGCGGGAGTTCATCGTCGAGGCCGACGGCGGCTCCCGGGGCAACCCGGGACCCGCGGGCTACGGCGCGGTCGTCATCGACGCGGAGTCCGGGGAGACCCTGGCCGAGGCCGCGGAGTACATCGGCGTCGCGACGAACAACGTCGCCGAGTACAAGGGCCTGGTCGCCGGCCTCAAGGCGGCCCACGCGCTCGACCCGGAGGCGAGCGTGCACGTGCGCATGGACTCCAAGCTTGTCGTCGAGCAGATGTCGGGCCGCTGGAAGATCAAGCACCCCGACATGAAGCCCCTCGCCGCCGAGGCCGCGCGGGTGCTCCCCGGGGACCGGGTGACGTACGAGTGGATCCCGCGCGAGAAGAACAAGCACGCCGACCGGCTCGCCAACGAGGCCATGGACGCGGGCAAGCGCGGCGAGCAGTGGTCGCCGTCGGCGTCGACGGCCGAGCTCGACCGGCCCGCGCGCACGGCCGGCGCCACCGCGCCCGCCGGGCCGCCCGGGGACGCGGCCGCGGGCGCGGCGAAGGCGCGGGCCGCGCTGGCGGGAGCCTCCGCCGGGCGCGGTACGGGGGCCGGGGGCGGCGGCGAGGCCGGGTTCACGGCGAGTGCGCTCGGTGCCTCGGCCACGGTGGCCCGGGGCGGCGGTGCGGACGTGACCGAGACGGCCGGGGCGGCCGAGGTGGCCGACGTGCGGGCCGCCCGGTCCGTGGCCGCCGGTGGCGGTGACGGTGCCGCACTCGGGAGTACGACGGGTGGGGGCGCCGTCGCGGCGGACGCACCCGGTACGGCGGTTCCGCCCGTCGGCTGGGCCGCGCCCGCCGACCTGGGCGCCCCCGCCACCTTCGTCCTGCTGCGGCACGGCGAGACCCCGCTGACGCCCCAGAAGCGCTTCTCCGGCAGCGGCGGGAGCAACCCCTCCCTCTCCGACGTCGGCCGGGAGCAGGCCGTCCGCGTCGCCGCCGCGCTCGCCGCGCGCGGCACCGTCCAGGCCGTCGTCTCCTCACCGCTCCTGCGCTGCCAGGAGACCGCCCGTACCGTCGCCGCCCGGCTCGGCCTCGACGTGCACCTCGAAGAAGGCCTGCGCGAGACGGACTTCGGGGACTGGGAGGGGCTGACCTTCGCGGAGGTGCGCGAGCGGCAGCCCGACGAGCTGACCGCGTGGCTGGCATCGCCGGACGTCGCGCCGCCGGGCGGCGAGTCGTTCGCCGAGGTCACGACCCGCGTCGAGGCCGCCCGCGAGCGCCTCCTCGCCGCGTACGCGGGCCGCACCGTGCTGCTCGTCACGCACGTCACGCCCATCAAGACCCTCGTCCGGCTCGCCCTCGGCGCGCCGCCCGAGTCCCTGTTCCGGATGGAACTGTCGGCGGCCTCGCTGTCGGCGGTGGCGTACTACGGCGACGGCAACGCGAGCCTGCGGCTGCTGAACGACACGGGGCATCTGCGCTGAGGCAGGCGGTGGGGCGGGACGGCTGCGCGCGCTCGCGCGGCCGGGCCGACCCCGTCCGCTCCGGGCCGCCCCCGTCCGCTCCGGAGCCGCGCCCCGTCCGCTGTTGTATGCGTCCGAGCCGTGCCCGGTCCGCCGCCGCGCGCTCGTACGCGGCCTCAGCGCAGGGCCGCCGCCTCGCGGGCCAGGGACTCCACCCGTGTCCAGTCCTTCGCCGCCACCGCGTCCGCCGGGAGCATCCAACTGCCGCCCACGCAGCCCACGTTCCGCAACGCCAGGTAGGCCGGGGCGGACGCCGCAGTGATGCCGCCCGTCGGGCAGAAGCGGGCCTGGGGGAGCGGGCCCCCGAGGGACTTCAGATACGGCG